>JACFOH010000007.1:22961-87702 GCA_019454405.1 Promineifilum sp. | reverse complement strand
CTCATCCGCCGGACACGAGGCGAGCGAGCCCACGCGCTAGTCTATCCGCTGATTACTAACGCCGATGGTTCGAAGTTCGGCAAGACGGCCGAGGGTACTAGTGTCTGGCTTAGCCCTGAATACACTTCGCCCTACAGATTCTACCAGTTCTGGTTCAATATCGACGATGCCGACGTAGGGACGTATCTCAAGTACTACACGTGGCTCGACCAGCGTCAGATCGCCGAACTGGAGCAGAAAGTCTTTGACCAACCAGAGCAACGCGAGGCGCAGCGTACATTGGCTCGCGAAGTGACGCGGATGATCCACGGCGAGACAGCTCTGGCCAGGGCGGAGCAGGCTTCGTTGGCGCTTTTTGGCGGCGATGTTACTGGCCTGAGCGCGGCCGATATCGAAGATATCTTCGCCGAGGTTCCATCGAGCGAGGTTGCGAGAGAGGCCCTGAGCGACGGCGTGGCGGTGGTTGATTTGCTGGTTAGCAGCGGATTGGCGAGTTCCAAGGCCGATGCTCGCCGCGCCATCCAGGGTGGGGGCATCTACCTGAATAACGAGCGCGTCGCAGATGGAATGACAGCAGGGTTAGCGCAGGCTATCGAAGGGCGCTTCCTCATCTTGCGCAAGGGTAAACGCCAGTTCCACCTGGTGCGGGTTCGCTGACGGGCAACGCATCTGTCGCCTTGTCCGTTAGCGTGCTTAGCCGGTTAATGGGCTGGAGTGACGCAACGTATAAACGGGGCCGGACGGTTGTAGCCGGCTCTCGATCAGGTGGATAGCGTCGACCGGTACGGGCAGGCGTGGAACGTCGCCTGTCCAGGCGGCGCCCTGTGCGGCTCGCTCGTCCTTCACCCGACCGAGTGTCAGATGGGCGCGAAAAGGCTTGTCTTCCGGCAGCCAACCGAGCGGGTCAAGCCTCTCATCCAACGCGACCTTAAGCGGTTGCAGGTGACCTGCGTCGTCTGATAACCCTACCCAGATGACGCGCGGCCGTCGCGCGTTGGGGAAACAACCAATTCCCTCTAGCTGCAAGGTGAACGGTTTGTAGCCGGTGGCGACGGCGTCAAGTGCCGCCTGCACGGCCGGCAATGATTGGACATCTGTATCGCCCAGGAAGCGGAGCGTTAGATGCATCTGTTCCGGCCGAACCCAGCGCACCGCGCCCCGCGTGACTTGACTATCCAGGGTGCGGGAGACGTTCCCCAGAGCCTCTTTCACTTCGACGGGCAATTGTACGGCAATGAAAGCGCGGATAACGGCCATGACCGGGATTAAACCAGTGACGGTCGGATACGGCAACCGGCGTGTTTGCTTTCATTGTCCCGGCGATCTATTCGCGCTACCATAAGCATGCCTATGACCTTCGATCCAACTCTTTATCCCCATCGTCGCCGTAACCCATTGACCGGGGAATGGGTGCAAGTGTCGCCCCATCGCCTTCAACGGCCGTGGCAGGGCCAGGTTGAAGACCTCGATGACGGGGTGCGCCCGCCGTATGATCCGACCTGTTATCTGTGCCCGGGAAATGAGCGGGCCGGAGGCGTCCGCAACCCGGAATACCGCGATACCTTTGTCTTCACCAATGATTATGCTGCCGTGTTGCCCAATGTTCCGCCGGTAACCGGCCTGGCTGATGCCGGTCCGCGCTCCTTATTGCGCGCCCAGACGGTCCCCGGAACTGCCCGCGTCATTTGTTTCTCGCCCCGCCACGATCTGACGTTGCCGGAAATGGATCTGACGGCCATCGTTCGCGTTGTCGAGACATGGATCGAGCAGACGCTCGATCTGGGCCGCGATTATCGCTGGGTTCAGTTGTTCGAGAACAAGGGCGAGATGATGGGCTGCTCCAATCCGCATCCCCACGGCCAGGTATGGGGCATCGATACGTTGCCCAATGAACCGGCTAAAGAGGACCGGAGCCAATGGGAGTATTATGCGGCCGAGGGACGGCCGTTGTTGGTCGATTACGCTGCGCTGGAACTTGAACTACGTGAGCGGGTCGTTATCGAGAATGATGACTGGCTGGTCGTTGTGCCTTACTGGGCGGTCTGGCCGTTTGAGACGCTTCTGCTGCCGCGTCGCCGTCATATCCTGCGCCTGCCCGATTTACAGGAAGGCGAACGCCTCTCTCTGGCGGAGATTCTCAAGCGGCTCCTCACCCGCTATGATAATCTCTTCCATACCTCATTCCCCTATTCGATGGGCTGGCATGGCGCCCCCTATCAGCCCGACTCCCAGGATCATTGGCAACTGCACGCTCATTTTCTGCCGCCTCTGTTGCGCTCGGCAACCATCAGAAAGTTTATGGTCGGTTACGAGTTGTTGGGGGAAGCTCAGCGCGATCTGACTGCTGAGCAGGCGGCCGATCGCTTGCGCCGGCTATCGGATATCCATTATAAGAAGTTGACATAAATTCACCTGTTTTCACAGTGTGGATGAGAGAGCCGGCGCGGCAGGTATTACTTTTTGTATCCGAAGAGTCGCAACCATTCCTCTATCTCTTCGGCCTCTCGCTCTTCTTGTGATTTGCGCTTTGGCGCCGCCGGCGTGGCTGGTTTTGGCTTGGGGGCGCGCCGTTGCGGGCGAGGCGTTTCCGGTTCCGGGCCGAAGATCGCCAGCCACTCCTTCAGCTCTTCCGGACTCATGGCCGAAGCATCCGGGCGCTCTGTCTGTTCTGCCTCGTCCTTCTTAAGACGGCGATCGGTGATCATTTCGGCGGCGAACGCTTCCGAGCTTTGCACAGGTACCCGCCGGCGCGCGGCCGCCTTGGTTATTTCCTGGTCGCTGGTCACGATTATATATTCTGGCGGGTTGCCGATGGCTTTGATGCGACGGATCAGAACGGCATCGGCCGACGAATTATTGGGGGCGAAAATGACTTTGACCCCGCCGCCCGACAGCTGTTTGTCTACCCCGGCTGGTAACCCGGCATCGAAGATCACCGTCACCTTGCGACGCCGATCGGCCATCGCCCAGCGGCGCAGCAGTTGCACCAGTTGGGCTTCGTCGTCGGGATCTTCCAGCGACAGACCGGGCGTCCGCGCGATCAGGTTATGGCCGTCGATCAGGTAGTTCATCGCCTCTAGCCGACCGCTTCCAGTCCGGCGATGCTGGCCGCCAGTCGTTTGATGCCGATGCCGGGGAAGGCTACGGTCACTTCTTCATCCGAGCCGGTTATTTTGCTCTCGATCACCGTGCCCTCGCCGAACTTGCCGTGGCGTACCTTTTGACCTGTTTTGAAGTTTGGGTTGGCCGGGCGGTCCGCTCGTGGCTCCTCCGTCCGGCTATACGGCTCCGGCAAGCGCGATTCCGCCGGCCGGGCTTGCTCAGGCCGGGCTGGCGAGCGGCGTTCATGATCGCCCCAGGCCGTCTGTTGTCGTGCCTGGTTGTTATTCCAGCTTTTCCGGCCTGTATCCCATGTGCTGGCCCGGTCGATGCTTTCGCGCCGGCGTGCGCTAGGCCGCTGTCCGTCGATGAACTCTTCGGGAATATCGGCCAGGAAGCGCGACGGCACGGCCACCGAGCTGTCGCCCCACGATGTCCGCCGGAACGCGTGTGACAGGTAAACAGCGTCACGAGCGCGAGTCAGGCCGACATAGAACAGGCGGCGTTCCTCGGCTAATTCATCCTCGCTATCCATTGATCGGCTATGGGGCAGGAGGCCTTCTTCCAGGCCGGTGATGAAGACGATGGGAAATTCCAGCCCCTTGGCGGCATGGAGTGTTAACAGGGTCGGAGCCTGAGCCTCATGGTCGAGGTTATCGGTCTCAGCCACGAGGGCCACCTGCTCCAGGAAGTCGCTCAGAGCTATGTCGCCGCCGATCTCCGCCACACTGCGCAACTCCATGACGTTGGCCCAGCGTTCCTCGCCCTCCTCTGTGCCGTCTTCCAGGTAGGCGCGATAGTTTGTTTGCTCCAGGATGGCATCCAACAAATCGCCAACGCTGACCCGGTCGCGCAAAGCCAGCCACCCGGCGAACAGGCCTCCAAACGCGTAGAGGGCGCTGTAGGCGCGGCCGTTGAACGGGTGTTGCACGTCGGGGTCGGTCGCCAACCTGACGAGCGCCTCTCCCGGTTGTAATTCCAGGGCGGCCGCCCAAGCGGCAAACTGCGTCTGGGTCTGCTGTCCAATGCCGCGCATTGGAGTGTTGATTACCCTGTTGAAGCTCACGGCGTCAAGCGGGTTGTGAACGAGCCGCAGGTAGGCGATGATGTCCTTGATCTCGCGCCGTTGGTAGAACTGGGTGGCCCCAACCAGCCGATACGGGATGCCCGCCTGCACGAAAGCTTCCTCGATAGCGCGGGATTGGGCATTGGTGCGATACATCACGGCGAAGGCGTTGCCGTTATAGCCCTGTAGCATCAAGCTTTCGATGGTGTTGACAACCGTGGCCGCCTCGTCCGATTCGTTATAGGCCTCGCGAATGATGATTTTCGAGCCTCCCGGTCGCTCGGTGAAAAGCTTCTTGGGGATGTGGTCGCGATTGCGGCGGATCACCTCGATGGCTGCGTCCAGAATGACCTGTGTCGACCGGTAGTTTTGCTCGAGGAGGATCGTCTGGGACTGTGGGAAATCACGGTAGAAGTTCTGGATGTTACGATAGTCGGCCCCGCGCCATTTGTAGATCGACTGGTCGGAGTCCCCGACGGCGAAGATACTGTTCTGTTCGCCGGCTAACTGGCGCAGAAGGCGGTATTGCGTGGCGTTTGTATCCTGGAATTCGTCGACCAGGATGTGGCGATAACGCTCCTGATACTTTGCCAATACGTCCGGCCGCTCGTCGAAGAGCAGCACAGTGTTCATCAGCAGGTCATCGAAGTCCATCGCGTTGTTAGCCTGAAGCGTCAGTTGGTAGCGTTCGTAGACGCGGCGGGTCACCTCGCTGACGTAGTTTGTGGCTGTATATTCCGCGGGCGATATCAGATCGTTTTTGGCGCTGCTGATGCCGTTGAGCATCTTGCCCGGCGGGAATTTTTTGTTGTCGATATTGAGTTCTGCCAGGACATGCTTCACAACCTGGAGTTGGTCTGCCGTATCGAAAATGACGAAGTCGCGCTGATAATGCGTTAAATTATCGACTTCACGGCGCAGGATGCGGGCGCAGATAGCGTGGAAAGTGCCCATGAGAAGCCCCTGCGGCCGTCCGTCGAGCAGCTGTTCGATACGATGCTCCATCTCCCGCGCCGCCTTATTGGTGAAGGTGACAGCCATGATGTGCCAAGGGGAGACGTGCATTGCGCTGATCAGATAGGCGATGCGATGGGTCAGGACGCGGGTCTTGCCGCTGCCGGGTCCGGCGACGACAAGGATGGCTCCGGGAGGCGCGCCGACGGCCGCACGTTGGGCCGGGTTCAGGTTATCAAGTAAATCCATATAACCAATTCTATTACATCGAGCGCTTTGGGACAGCCAAAGCTGTTTTCAGTCTCCCGCGCCTGGGCATCATCGTTTATACTTTTATCAGGTGCTGCGGTCATATCCGGGCATTTGGCGGCCTATGGAATCGCGATTATTTATAGAAGTTTCTGTCCTCGTCATCCTCACCCTGATCAGCGGCGTTCTCGCGATGGCGGAGTTGGCCATTGTGTCTTCCCGTCGCGAGCGATTACAAATGCTGGTCGATAATGGCGATAAGGGAGCGCTGATGGCCCTTCACCTGTCGCGAGAACCGACCGCCTTTCTATCGACGGTACAGGTTGGCATCACACTTATCGGCATTCTGATCGGCGCGTTTGGCAGCGCTTCGCTTACGGACGCGCTCGCACAACTGATCGCGCATGTAGAGGTACTTGAGCCTTATAGCCGGACGATCGCCCTGGCTGTGGTTGTGGGCACGATTACTTTCTTCAATGTGGTATTGGGCGAGTTGGTGCCCAAACGTTTGGCTTTGCGCAACCCGGAGCGTTTTGCCGCTGCGCTAGCCCGGCCGATGAGTCTCCTGGCGAGTGTTGCCCGGCCGCTCGTGCGTTTGCTCACCCTGGCGACTATGTTCTTCTTGCGCGTTCTCGGTATCAAAGGCGATCTGAGCGAGACGACCGTCACCGAGGAAGAGATCAAGGTTCTGGTGGAACAGGGGGCGCAGGCTGGGGTTTTTGAGGAAGTGGAGCGCGACATGGTGGAAAGTATCTTTCGTTTCGGCGACAAGCAACTGCGCTCGTTAATGACGCCGCGAACGGAGATCGCCTGGCTCGATATCAATGATCCGGAAGAAGTCATTCGCGAGACGATCAGCCAATCCCATCATTCCCGCTTCCCGGTATGTGATGGCACACTCGATCGGGTCATCGGCACGGTTGACGCCAAGGATCTGCTGCCCGATAGCTGGGCCGGAAAGCCGTTTGATCTCAGGGCCGTCCTCCGGCCGCCTCTGTTCCTGCCCGAGACGATGCTCGCTCTGCGGGCCTTGGAACGATTTAAACAGACGGGGATACAGGGGGCCTTGCTGGTCGATGAGTTTGGCGGCGTCGAAGGCATGGTGACGCTTATCGATATGATGGAAGCCATCGTCGGCGACATTCCGACGGCGGAAGAGATCGCTGAACCGCCGATCGTCGAGCGCGAAGACGGTTCCTACCTGGTGGACGGCTCGCTTGATGTCGATGATCTGAAGGATTTGCTTGACGTTGATGAGTTGCCCGACGAGGGAGATTACCAGACGCTGGGCGGGTTCATCGTATCGCTGATCGGCCGTTTGCCACGGGTTGGCGATCGGGTTGAATGGGAAGATTATCGCTTCGAGGTCGTCGATATGGACGGAAATCGTATCGATAAGGTCTTGATTGCCAAGCCGCCAGCGACCTGAGAGGTGGCCTTCTCGCTGTTTGACACCAACCCTCGCCTCTGTTAGAATTCCTCCTCGCTGGCCCCATTCGTCTAGTGGCCCAGGACGCGGCCCTCTCAAGGCCGAAACAGGGGTTCGAGTCCCCTATGGGGCATCATCCGCATGTAGTCGTACATGCGGATTTTGCTTTCTACAGGCATTAGCGATTAGATGAACGATTCTGGTTTCTTCGTCTGAATCGGGTGGAGGGAACGAGGCAAACCCTGGCGGAATCTGCTACAATGGTGGGTAAATCGAGGCCCGTCGTTGGCAGGAAAAGGGAAGTGATCGTTCCCGCGGCGGCCGTCGTACCACGGAATGGATAATCCGACCCAAATCGACCAATATCGCTACCGGCGAATTCTGCGCTTCTTCTCTGGCGTCATCGCCAACATCGTCTGGTGGGACCTGATGATGCGCCGGCTGCCGGTGGCACGCCAGCGAGCGCTGGCTACCCGGCCGGAGCGTTTTCGCGAACTGGCTCGTGAATTTCGCGGTTTGGCCATCGAGATGGGCGGGGTGATGATCAAGCTTGGCCAGTTCCTTAGCGCGCGCGTCGATGTCTTGCCGTTGGAGGTGACCGCAGAACTGAAAGGGCTGCAAGACGAAGTGCCGGCGGCCGATACAAAGATCATCATGGGCTTGTTGCGGCAGGAATTAGGCGATATCGACCGACGCTTTGAATCGATTGAGCCACAGCCGTTGGCTGCTGCCTCTCTGGGGCAGGTCTACCGCGCCCGACTGAAACCCCCGCGCGGCGAGAGCGGGCCGGGCGCGTCAGTCGTCATCAAAGTGCAGCGACCACAGATCGAATTTCTGGTGCGTACCGATCTGGCCGCGTTGCGGGTTGTCGCCCGCTGGCTCATGCGCTACAAGCCGATTCGCAAGCGAGCGGATGTCCCGGCCCTCATGGAGGAGTTCGCTCGCACGCTCTGGGAAGAGTTGGATTATGAGTCTGAGGCGGACAACGCCGAAGAATTTGCCCGTATCCATGCCGATAACCCCAACATCTACATCCCCAAGGTCTACCGCGAACATTCTACTCGCCGCGTCGTCGTGCTGGAGGACGTAGAAGCGCTAAAGATCGCTGACGTGGACGGTTTGACTCGCGCGGGGATTGACTCCAGGGATGTAGCCAGTCTGCTGCTTGAGGCCTACTTCAAGCAGGTATTTGTGGCCGAGTTTTTTCATGCCGATCCCCACCCCGGCAACCTCTTCGTCCGGCCGACGCCTCTCACCCCTGCTGAACCTGACGGCGAACGAGGCTTTCAGCTGATCTTCGTCGATTTCGGTATGGCGGTTCGCTTGCCGGAGACTGTCGGAGAGAATCTGCGTAAGGTGCTCATCGGCGTCAGCCAGCGTAGCGCCAGCCAGCTTACCGAGGCTTATCATGATTTGGGCTTCTTCCTGCCGGGCGCGGACATAGATCGGATTACCGAGGCCCAGGAGGTTATCCTCAATCATATCTGGGGCCGGAACCTGCTCGATTTGACTCAACCCGATCCCAAGGAAGTCGAAGCTATCGGTCGCGAGTTTCGCGATCTTCTGTTCTCCTTCCCGTTCCAGATCCCTCAGGATTTCATCTATCTTGGCCGCGCCCTGGGGATGATTTCCGGGCTGGTTTCACAGCTTGATCCCCAGATCAATCCGTGGCGAACGATGGAACGCTTCGGCCGCCGGCTCATTCAGGACCAGAGTCTGGCTGAGTTGCGCGAGCGTGGATTGTTCGGTCTGGTGGAGATCATACGCCCCTACCTGGAAACCCCGCTGCGCATCCAACGATTGTTGGAGGAGGCTGAGAAGGGCCGGTTGCGCGTCCAGTTAAAGACAGACCACGAAGCGTTGCACCGGCAGGAGCAGATGGAGAAGCGTGTCAGCCAATTGGGCTGGAGCATTGTCTCGGCCGCGGGGATTCTCTCGGCCACGTTGCTCTATCTGGAACACCGGCGCGAGCGGCATAACCGGCGTGATTAAAGCGATCGCGTTTCCCATTATGTCAAATTGGATTTATAAAGTGGCCAAAGCCGTCGCCAGTTCCAGGCGCAGTGCCGGCTGATCGAAATCAGCGTAGCGTTCCGGCGCTTCGGCCATCAGTTCCTCCAACCTGGATTGCTGGAACGCGCGATAGATGGCCGCTTCCTCGCGATGTTCCTCTGTCTTGGCCATCAGATCGACGGCGACGCGGGCGTCGTTCAGATCGCCCAGGAAATCTTGCATCGATCGGCTGACCTCGATGAACGCGTTGCCCGCTTCTCCCAAGACTTCTTTGAAGAAAGATAGCGTATAGCGCAGTTCCTTGAACTGGATACGTAATTGATGAAGTTGGTCCTCGGTGGCGTCGGGCAGCAGATCCCCGTAAGCTTGCACGGTCCCGAGTCTCTGGAAGACCATCGCAGGCAGGGCATGGCGGACTCGGACAGGGGCGGCATTGTCGCTCGCGGCGGGCAACCCCGAACCGGCGGTGCCTGTCAATTGTGCATAACGTTCGAGAACAGCGGCGACCGAAGGTCGGGCCAGATATTGGCGCAAGGCATCATCGGCCGCGATCTGTTTCGTATCCCAATCGCCGGCCAGCTCAGTTAGCGACCGTTCGGCGGTCTCGTTATAGATTGCCAGCTTCATACGGAAGACGGTTGTATCGCGGCAGGGAGCCAGTCGTCGCATGATCTTGCGCAGGCCGCGCCGGTGTGGGTCCAGTTCTCCGCCGGCGAAAAACGGGGCGAATAGCTTAAAAAGCGTGAACGTGCGCCGGATCGCCTTGCGCGTCTCGTGCACGGCCCTTGCCTCGGTTGACAGGCGAAGATCGGGCCAATAGGTTTGCACGATGGCAAGCTCGTTGGCCATGAGTAGTCGTCCGGCCTCGACCATCAGGAGATCGGGGATGACCATTGAGAGCGTCATGGCAAGGATAATTCTATCACATTTATGCCGTCTGGTTTGCCCCAGGGACGGGGCAAACGTATAATCAGGTCCGAACGGCATTGAACGGACAAGATTGCCGCATGATAGGAGCGAGCTGTGGCCATTACTGCAAAAGTAAAAACGGAAGAAGAACGTCGGGCTGAGCAAAAGGCCGCCCTGGAGCGGATACGAAATGGCCTGGCGACTAAAGTGCGCATTCTCGTCGCCCTCGATGCGTGCCCCGTCTGTCGGGCGGCTGAAGGGGTTTATGATTTCGACAACGTCCCCGAATTACCGCTGGAAGGTTGTTCAAATGGCGGCGAATGTTATGCCGTCTACGCCCCGGTCCTTGACTTCTATGGGCCGTAGCCTGCCCGTCTCTTAAAGCGGAGCGTGGCTAAAAATCGTTCGGTACGCCGTCTTCATCCTCTCCGTCGTTAGATTCCCAGGGACGCGGCCGGCGCGGCCGCCAACTGTGACCGTTGCCGAACAGATCGTCCTCATCTGCCTGCTCCAGGCCCAAGTTATAGACGATATCGGCCAGATCGCTAGCGTCCACCTCCGCGCCGCCCTGCTCCACTTCATCCAGTTGGGATTCCAATACATCTCGCTCGACCAGCTTTTCAGAGATGCGTCGCCGTAGATTGGCGGCCAACTCCGCCAGCAGATCGCGCCCTTGTGCCTGGGCCTGCTCGAACTGTTCCATCAGTCGGGCGCTTTGATGCTTCCCCAGGGTCGCCAATTCCCTGGCGATCTCGTGAAGGCGATGGCGACAGCGCTCGACCTCGCGTTCCAGGGCGGCCGCCAACTCCTGTAGCGTTTGGGGGACGCGCGAGATGCTGTCCGGTTCGTTGGCCAACCGCTCCAGCGCTTCCAGATCGCCGGCAGTGTAGGCGGCATTGATGGCCATCATCAGGTCGGTACGATAGGTGCGGTCAGCCTCGTTCGGCGCCAGATCGGGATGAAAGCGATGAGCCAGCTTGCGATAGAGTTGCTTCAGCGAGACCAGGCGCTTGCCTTCCAGTGATGGAGTAGGTTCTTCCACTTTGGCTCGATAGCGAAAAGAGCCGGCCGAGGCGGCGCTCTCTTCAAAGCGCCAGGATTCCCCGACAGGACTTGCGTCATCCTGATCCAGCCAGGCGACTGAAAGGCGCCGTAGTTGGCGACGCAGGTCGTCGATGTCAGCCTGCAGAGAGTCGAGCCGCCGGTAGAGCGGATCCAGCCGAGCGCGAAGCCGATATTCGAAGGCGCTAACGGCTGCCAGCCGTTCGGCCAGCTGCGCCTCGGCGTCGATCAGTCGTGGTCGTAATTCGTCCAGAATGGTTTGCAATTCATTGACGCGATCGCGCCATTCCGTATCCGTATAGAGGAGGTCGGTATCCATAGCCTGTTCCAGCTTTCATGATAGCACACTCGCCGCCTGATGAGGCAATAATTTGTGGCTCAATGCTCTTGACAGGCCGATCCGGCGGCGTTACAGTGCAATCAATTGCGGAGCTAATCACATGATCCAAACAGACAACTTAACGAAAAAGTTTGGCGACCAGGTTGCTGTCGATCGGCTGAGCCTTACGATTCCCGAGGGGGAAGTGTTCGGCTTTCTGGGGCCGAACGGCGCGGGCAAGACGACCACGATTCGTATGTTGACCAGCCTTATCTCACCCACCTCCGGCGGCGCGCACGTTCTGGGCTATGAGGTTGGCCGCGACGACCAGCAAATCCGTCGCAACGTCGGCATACTGACCGAGACGCCCGGCATGTATGATCGGTTGTCAGCACGCCGCAACCTCACCATCTTTGCCAAACTCTATGAAGTCGAGCACGTGGACTACCAGGTGGAAAAGTACCTCAAATTGCTGGGCCTCTGGGAGCGGCGGGATGATCCGGTGGGCGAATTCAGCAAGGGTATGCGACAGAAGCTGGCCATCGGCCGCGCCCTGTTACATGAGCCTCGGGCGTTGTTTCTCGACGAGCCGACGGCCGCCCTCGATCCCGAAGCGTCCCGCCTGGTCCATGACTTCATTAATGAGTTAAAAGGCAAGGGGCGTACTATTTTCCTGTGTACCCACAACCTGGATGAGGCCGACCGACTCTGCGACCGTGTGGCCGTATTCAAGACCCATCTGCGTGTGCTCGATGCGCCGAGTTCATTGCGACAGCAGGTTTATGGCCGGCAGATCGCCTTTCATCTGGCCGGCTCCGCGGACGCCTTTTTGCCGATCGTCCAGCCCCTGTCTTACATTAAAGAGGCTAAACTGTCTGACAACAAGCTCATCCTGTCGCTGGATGACCCCGAGACCCATAATCCCGACATCATCCGGGCGTTGGTGGCCGCGGGCGCGGCTATCCAGTTCGTGGGCGAGTTGCGCTACTCGTTGGAAGATGTGTACTTGCAATTGATGAAAGAGGACGTGACCAAGGCCTGATAAGGCGGAGTGGATATATCCATGGATAAAATTATCACCATCACTCGCAAAGAATGGGCCGAGATGTTCAAGAACAAAATGGTCTTCTTCACGGTCCTCTTTTTACCGCTCCTCCTGGCTATCATGCCGCTGGGGATGTTGGTTGCCTTTAATAGCGTCGAGGGGATGAGCGCCGAGATGAACGATCCGTCGATCATGACTCTGGCCGGAGAGATGTGCACCGGCCTCAGCGAGACGGATTGCGCGCTCGTCTACACGCTGAACCTGTTCGTGCTGATGTTCATGGTCTTGCCGGTGGCTATCCCCGTGACGATCGCTGCCTACAGCATCGTGGGCGAGAAGACCACTCGTAGCCTGGAGCCGTTGCTGGCGACGCCGATCACGACCATTGAACTGCTCAGCGCGAAGATCATCGCCGCCGTCGTGCCCGCCATCGTCGCCACCTGGGTCGCGTTTGGTGTATTCCTGGTCGGCGCGAAATTTATGACTCCCCCAGCCGTCTTCGCCGAGTTTTTCTCGGCCCATTGGTTGCTGGCCATTTTTCTGGTTTCGCCGTTGATGACCATCCTGTCGACCTGCCTGGCTGTCATCGTTTCTTCGCGCGTATCGGATCCTCGTGTGGCCGAACAACTATCGGCTGTGGTTGTCTTGCCCGTCGTCTTGCTGATCATCGGCCAATCCGTGGGGCTGATCCTGATCAATCGCCAGTTCATGCTGTGGCTGGGGTTGGGCGTTCTGGTGTTGGATGCCGTTTTGCTCTATCTGGCGATCCGGTTATTCCAGCGCGAGACGATTCTGACCCGCTGGAAGTAGACCGCTAGCCGGAATCTAATCATTCTCCGATAGACGGCCGAGGTCGAGCATGATATACTGTAGACACATTCGGGGATGACTGGCTTCGACGGGGAAGGCTGGCCCTGGATCGCAAGCCGAGCACGCTTTACATCTCGTAAAACTGGAAGCATACGCATAAGTGCCAACCGCACCCATGCTTACAGCGCTCTCCCGATGGCTGCTTAATCCAGCCAAGGGATAGCCAGATGTTCCCCTAAACAAGGAACCCGTTCGCTATTGTCCTTTCGTCGGTCGGACGCTAGCGGGCGACATCAATGCCGACGTGCTCCGCGCGGATACCGATAGGCGCGGCTAGAGAGGCCCTTTCGGGGGTGATCGGTTAGTGAGCCGGCTGACCCAGTTGACCGGGGCGCCCGACCACGAAACTAAAAAGGTCGACTAAGCTTGTAGACATCTGGAGGTCGAATTTTTCGGACGCGGGTTCGATTCCCGCCATCTCCACCAGCAGAGGATTTCCTCAATGCAGGCCACCAATACGGTGGCCTGTTCTCTTTATGCTGACTAAACAAGGCGCTGCGGCTGCGCGCTCAGTTGGCCGATGTGTCACGGGGGCGCTCCCATCAATCGCCCTTTCGTCACTCAAATGCCACTCATTTGACAGGAAACCTGGCGTGTATTATACTGATGGAATCAAGTCGAGATCCATCATCAATCAAATGAGACTGTCCGTCCCGACGCTTGTTGAAAACAATCCCGCAAGAAGATCACGCAGTTGACACAGCGCCAGGGCGCGTTCATGTTGGCTGCGTTTTTTGTTTTCAGGAAAGGGATTTGCAAGGGATTATGAGAGGAGGTGATGCTTAGACAGAGACAGGGAACGTTATCTGAGAAGACAAGTATCGAGTTTCTTGTTACAGAGTTAAAACACGTCGAGAAATTCGGCCTGATCGATAAGGTATATAGGCCGAAACGCAGACCTGACTATCGTTAGAGGAGGATAATCTAACATGTCGAGAAAAGTTTGGGCGCTTTTGGCGCTGTTTGTATTGGTTGGTGCGATGGCGTTAGCATCCTGCACCAGCGGCGGGGAGACTGTTGTGGAAGTCACCCGCGTTGTTACCGAGACGGAAGTCGTGGAACAGGAACCCGAAGTGGTCGAAGTTACGCGCGTCGTCGAGGGCGAGGCCGAGACGGTCGAGGTCACTCGTGTCGTCGAGGTTCCGGTCGTGAACGAAGAGGAAGCCAATCGTATGGGTGGCTGGCTCGACACGATCGTGATCGTCCAGGAGCCTGATTCCAACTCGGCTATCGCTCGTCTGGAAGCTGGCGACCTGGATGTCTATGCCGATGACGTAGGTGGTGAGGCCGCTCTGCAGGCTATCAACTCCGACAAAATCCAGACCCGTACCCAGTACGGTCTCTTTGACGAGTTGACCTTCAATATCGCCACGTGCGCGGACGAGACCATGCTCAACCCGTTCCAGAATGAGAAGATTCGCCAGGCCATGAACTACATCATGAACCGCGAATATATTGCTCAGGAACTGTATCAGGGTTTGGCTACGCCCAAGTACACGACGATTGCCGAGGCCAGCGCTGACCGCGCTCGTTTTGCCAAGGAGATCCGCGAGATCGAAGCCCAGTGGGGTTACGATTTTGACAAGGGCAGCGCGCTCATCGCCAGCGAAATGGAAGGCATGGGTGCTACCCTCGAAGGCGGCGTGTGGACCTACAACGGCAAGCCCGTCAACATTATCTTCCTGATTCGCTCCGAGGATACCCGTGCGCTCATCGGCGATTACCTGGCCACCCAACTTGAGGATGCCGGATTCACCGTCGATCGTATGATCCGCCCCGCGGCTGATCTGAGCCCGCTGTGGGTCTCCAGCGATCCGGCCGAATGTCTGTGGAGCCTCTATACCGGCGCCTGGAGCCAGACGGCTATCGATCGCGAATCCACGTTCTCCTTCGAGCAGTACTACACCAACCGCGTTCTGCCGTGGCCGCTGTGGGCGCTCTACTCCCCGCCCGCGGCTCTGGATGAGGCTTCGCAGAAGATCTACAACGGCGACTTCTCCTCCATCGAAGAGCGCAATGAGCTGTTCCGCACGGCCCTGCCGCTGTCCATGGAATACGCGACCCGCAACTGGATCACCAGCCGTCTGACCGTTGTCCCGTTCCGCAATGAGGTTTCGGTGACGACCGACCTGGCCGGCGGTATCAGTGGCGCCGCCCTGTGGTCCAAGACCATTCGCTTCGCTGACAAGGTCGGCGGTTCCATGCGCATTGGCTTGCCCAGTGTCTTCACCGAACCCTGGAACCCCTTCGGCGGTTCAAACTGGGTCTTTGATCAGATGGTCATCCGCGGTATCAACGATCAGGGTATCTACTCGGATCCGAATACCGGTCTGGGCGTTCGTGGTCGCATCGAGAAGGCTGAATTGGATGTCCGCGAGGGCTATCCGATGACCGCTTCTTCCGATTGGGTCACGCTCAACTTCGTACCCGAGGTCGCTGTTCCGGACGACGCATGGGCCGGCTGGGATGCCGAGAACCAGGTCTTCCTGACCGCTGGCGAAGTCTATACCGAGACGCAAACCGTTCTGCGTAAATCGACCGTTTACTATCCGGCCGACCTGTATGACACTGTGACCTGGCATGACGGCAGCCCCATCAGCGCCGCCGACTTCATTATGCCGTTGATCACGGTTCTGGATCTGGGCGATCCGGCCAGCCCGAATTACGATGAGGCGTTGGTGCCGACTCGCGAGCAGTTCCTGTCGAGCTTCGTCGCTATGCGCGTCGCCTCCGTTGACCCGCTCGTAATCGAGACCTGGTCTAACGCTGGTAGCCTGGATGCCGAGAACGCCGTCAATACCTGGTGGCCGAACTACGACTACTCTGACGCCGCCTGGCACAACATGGCTATCATGCTGCTGGGTGACGCTGACGGTGGATTCGCCTTCACGGACGAAAAAGCCGCCGCGGGCGAGGTCGAGCGCGTCAACCTGATCGCCGGCCCGACGCTCGACATTTTGGCTGAGAAGCTGGCCGCTGCTACTGAGGAAAACTACATCCCCTATGCTCCGACGTTGGGTCAGTACATCTCCTCGGACGACGCGGCTGCTCGCTACGCCAATCTGACCGAGTTCGTCCGTCGTAACGGTCACTACTACATCAGCACTGGCCCATACTTCCTGTCCGGCGTGTTCCCGGTCCAGGGTCAAGCTGTGCTGCAGCACTACGACGCCCATCCGGATCCGGCCAACCGCTGGTCTGCCTTCTCTGCTCCGGCCTTCCCGGTCACTGAGATCGACGGACCCGCGCGCGTGACGATCGGCGAGGAAGCGTCCTTCGACATCTACATCGACGTCTTTGACGGACCTTACCCGGTTGCTGATATGGACTCCGTCAAGTACCTGGTGTTCGGTGCCGATGGGTCTCTGGTCGCCGAAGGTACGGCCGAAGCTGTTGAGGACGGTCTCTGGCAGGTCACCCTGGGCAGCGACGTCACCGGCGGCTTCGCTGAGGGTTCAAACCGTCTGGATATCGTCGTCGTCTCCAAGCTGGTCGCCATTCCCGGCACAGCCAGCCACGAGTTCGTGACCGCCCCGTAGTATCCGTTGTTTAATCAGTAGCACATCGGATCGTATGTGCTAGAATATCGAGCAAGCAGTTGAGGAGGTGACCTTCGAGTCACCTCCTCCTGACTTGCCATCCTGCGTTTTCTCGCAACATTAGAGAGGTGATACCATGGCCACAGACGCTATCACTGGCGACTTCGACCTTAGTGCCGAGGTAGACGTCGAATCCATCGAGTCTTCGGCTCGTAAGGCTCGTTTGCAGAGTACCAAGCGCCTCTTGCGCTATACGTTCCTGAAACTGGTTGCACTGGTATTCACGGTCGCCATCGGCGTTTACATTACGATTCTCGTGGCAAATATGGGCGGCGCGGTGGATAAGATACGCTTGGCTACTATCCGTGAAAGCGCTGCTTTGGCCGCCACGGCTAATCCGGCATTCAAATATATGTCGGTTGAAGAGCGCACCAACTACCTTAACCGTCAAGTCGAACTTGAAGTAAAGCGGCTCGGCCTGGACAGGCCATTTATGATCCGCAGCTTTGAGTATCTGAGGGACGGTATGGTGCTAAACCTCGGTTACGCCCAGCAATTGATGAGCGATAGTGGCTCGCGCTTCGTGAGGAATATCCTCCTGGAACGATTGCCGTCCACCTTGCTCTTGTTTGGGACGGCGAATCTGATCTTGTTTTTCCTGGCATTATTCGCCGGGCTAAGTCTATCCCGGCGCTACGGCAGCTTCTTTGATAAGCTGGTTCTGGCCCTCGCGCCATCCTCAGCTGTGCCGGCGTGGTTCTATGGACTGTTTCTGATCCTGATCTTTGCCGCGTGGCTCAAGATGTTGCCGTTTGGTGGGATGGTGGACGCGCCGCCACCCGACAACCCTGTTGATTACGCCCTTAGCCTGGGCAAGCATATGATCTTGCCCCTGGCTGCATGGCTTATTTCTTCGATTTTCCTGACTATCTATAACTGGCGTACATTTTTCCTGATCTATGCTAGTGAAGATTATGTCGAGATGGCCAAGGCTAAGGGCCTCTCAGACGGGATGATCGAACGCCGCTATATTCTGCGCCCCACGTTACCCAACATCATCACCAGCTTTGCTCTGACGTTGATCACCCTCTGGACTGGGGCCATTATCTTCGAGACTGTATTTAACTGGCCTGGAATTGGCCAACTCTACTATCGGGCGATTAGCGCTTTTGATACCCCGGTTATCGTGGCCAATGTGGTACTCTATGCGTATCTGTTGGCCCTGACGGTTTTCCTGCTGGACTTTATCTACGCTCTGGTCGACCCACGCGTTAGAATCGAAGGTGGAGGGCACAAACAATGAAAGGGATCCTGAGTGGCCTGCGGCAACTGCGCCAATATCCGACAGCCATCATCGGTTTGATCGTCATTGTTATATTGATGATCGTCGCTATCGTCACGCCTATTGTCTTGCCCTACAACCAGGCTGTGAAGATGTGGCGTGGCGGCGAAGCCGTGTGGCGCTACTATCCACGCAATGCTTCTCCGGCCTGGACGAACTGGTTCAGGAGCACTGACCTGGCTGGAACCGTCATTATCGACAGCGCCAAAGGGGATGTTGAACCCGTCATCGAACCGATCTCGGCCGATACACGTGAGGCACGCTTCTCGTTCGAATTCGATTTTCCTTATGACACATTTCCGCCCGAGATTATTTTGTTCTCCTCGGCGGCCTATAAAGATAAGCAGCCTTTCGTTGAGTTGACCTGGATAACGCCTGACGGCCGGGAAATTCGCGCTGGAGAGTTTTCCTCCGGCGCCAGCACCTCGGTGCGCTTCGACCAGGATACACGTTTGCAGCGCCGCCTGGAGCGTGAGACCGGAATTAAGGGGATATCGGTCATCAAGGGGCTATTTGATGACCCTAATAAGGAAGGCGTGCAGGTCTTGCAAGGTACCTACCGGCTCGACGCTACAGCGCTATTGTTCGAACCGGAATCCAGCCTTGATCTGGCGTTCGTCAGCTACGGTAAGGTGTATGGCATCGCCGGCACGGATCATCAACGGCGCGATCTCACCATAGCCTTGTTGTGGGGAACGCCAATCGCTATGGCCTTTGGGTTATTGGCGGCTTTGCTCACCACGTTTACTACGATGGGTATTGCCGCGTTTGGTGTCTGGATCGGCGGTTGGGTCGATGCCGTCATCCAGCGCATCACGGAGGTGAATTCCATTATTCCCCTCCTGCCCATTTTGATCATGGTGGGCACGCTTTACAGCCGGAGCGTCTGGCTTATGCTGGGGCTGGTCATCTTGCTCAGCATCTTTGGTCTGGGCATCAAGAATTATCGGGCTATTTTCCTGCAAGTGAAGGAGTCGCCCTATATCGATGCTGCCCGAGCCTATGGGGCCAGTGACATGCGCATTATCTTCCGCTATTTGATTCCGCGCATTTTGCCCCTGGTCATCCCTGCCATCGTCATTCTGGTCCCCAGTTACGTTTTCCTGGAAGCCTCGCTGGCTGTGCTAGGACTGGGCGACCCCTTCGTACCCACTTGGGGCAAGCTAATCAATGATGCCAACACGCAAGGCGCATTGTTCAGTGGCTACTATTACTGGATCCTGCAACCGGCGGCTTTGCTCATGATTGCTGGTCTGGCCTTCGCCATGGTTGGCTTTGCCTTGGACCGGGTGTTCAACCCGAGATTGCGTGAGTTGTAAAACTAATGGAACAACAAAACGAATTAGTACTGAAGGTGCGGAACCTTCGGTTGTACTTCAACACACACAGCGGTCCTGTTCAGGCCGTTGACGGTGTGGATTTTGATCTGCGCAAGAACGAGGCCACGGTCATCATCGGTGAGTCCGGCTGCGGCAAGAGTTCGCTGGCCAAGGCTATCTTGCGTTTGTTGCCGCGTAATGCGGGAACCTATGATGGCGAAGTCTGGCTCCATGATAAGAATATTATGAAGCTGGATGACGAATCCTTCCGTAAGGAAATTCGCTGGAAGCGGATCTCGATGGTGCCTCAGGCGGCCATGAATGCTCTGAACCCGGTGCTTAAAATCGGCACACAAGTCGCCGAACCGGCGATGGTTCATATGAACATGAACGAGGAGGAGGCGACGAAGGCCGCCGTGCGCATGCTGGAGCATGTCGGCGTGCCGGTTGACTTCCTCCATCGCTACTCGTTCGAGTTGAGCGGCGGCATGCGGCAACGTTCAGCCCTGGCTATGGCCTTGGTGACGTTACCCGACGTAGTCATTCTGGATGAGCCGACGTCGGCGCTGGACGTTCTGACCCAGGCTTCCATTATGAATCTGATGAAGCGAATGAAGAAAGAGCTGGAGACGAGCTTCATCCTCATCACCCACGATATCGCCACCTCTAGCGAACTGGCCGACAACGTGGCCGTTATGTATGCCGGGCAGGTTGTCGAGGTGAGTGATGCTCGCCGTTTCTTCACCAAGCCGCTTCATCCGTACTCTCATGCCCTGATGGCCAGCGTGCCTCGCCTGCGTGAGACCATCGAGCCGGAATTTATTACCGGCCAACCTCCGAGTTTGCTCAACCCGCCCACGGGCTGCCGTTTTAAGGATCGTTGCCCCAAGCGCTTTGAGAAGTGTGATGAGGAACCGCCGACCGTTCTGGTCGACGGCGATCGAAAAGTGAAGTGCTGGCTTTATGTATAAGGCCTTGATGACGTCAAACCAAAAGGAAGACCAGCGATATGAGTGACGTTAACGCTGAAATCAGCGCAGTAGACCATATAACAAACGACCAGGCGTTGCTGCAAATCAAGGATTTGCATGTCTGGTATGAACTGAAGCGTTTCGGCTTTGGGCATGCCGGCTACGTTCGCGCGGTCGATAATGTTCGCTTTGTTCTGGAGCAGGGCGAGGCTATCGCCTGCGTCGGCGAGAGTGGTTGCGGTAAGTCAAGCCTGATGAAGACCATTCTGGGCTTGAATATCCCCACCAAGGGCGATGTGATCTTTGATAATACATCCTTGAGCCAAACGAAAGGGGAAGACCTCCGCCGTTACCGATCCAAGATCGGTTATATTCAGCAGGATCCGTTCGGGGCATTGCCGCCTTTCATGAATGTCCAAAGCATTCTTGAAGAGCCGATGATCATCAACGGGATCAAAGACAAGCAGGAGCGCCGGCGTCGTATCGAGAAAATCCTGGAAGAAGTGAAGCTGACGCCTATTGAGCAAGTCTTGCCCAAGTTTCCGCATATGTTGAGCGGTGGGCAACAGCAGCGCGTGGTCATCGCTCGGGCTATGATCATGGAGCCCAAGCTTCTGGTGGCCGATGAGCCGGTGTCGATGCTCGACGCCTCGGTGCGTGTCGAGATCTTGCGCTTGTTGCGTAAGCTCCAGGAAGAACATCATCTGGCTGTCCTCTACATCACCCACGATCTTTCCACGGTGCGCTACTTCTCGGAGTACATCTTTGTTATGTACGCCGGTCAGATTGTGGAATTCGCGCGAATGGAGGATCTGCTCGACAATCCCAAGCATCCTTATACCCTTGCTTTGTTGGAGGCATCTTCCGATCCCAACGCGGATAACGCCCTCGTCCAGCGAGAGATCCCCAAGGGCGAACCGCCCAGCCTGGTCAACCCGCCGAAGGGCTGCCGGTTCCACCCACGGTGTCCGTACATGATGGAAGGGATATGTGACGTGCTTGAGCCACCCAACATAGAGGTTACACCGAAGCATCTGGTTGCGTGCTGGCTCTACGACGAAGAAAAAGGACATGCCATTTAATAGATTGATTGTTGTCGGCATGATATTGGTCGTGATCGGAGCTGTCTTACCGTTTCTGATCGTTCTCCATATCTTGCCGTCGACATTCTTTCTGAATTTTGTGGCGTATGGGGCTTCTACCGTTGGTATTTTCCTCGGAATTCTTGGTGTAGCCACGCATGTGGGCGAGGCACGCCGGAAACGGAAGGACGATTGGCACGACGATCGATAGTCGTCAGGGCCGCATATTGATCAAAGAACAATTCGCTTGCCGGCCGGCAGGCGAATTGTGTCTTATTGGGCGAGTATACTTTTCGATATTCGCCCACGTTTGGTATCATCAGGTTATCGTTGCCTGAGACGGATCAGGCTAGCTTATCAGTTGTGCAGTAGTTATCTGGAAACGGGACGCATTGGAAAATAACAAGAACGTCATACTCGACATTAAAAATCTAAAAACACAATTCTTCACCGAGGCTGGTGTTGTGCATGCCGTAGACGGCATTGATTTCAATGTCAGGCGCGGCGAAGTTGTCGGACTGGTGGGTGAATCGGGCTGCGGCAAGAGCGTTACCTCATTATCGATCATGCGCCTCATCGGCCGGCCGGGCAGGGTCGTTGAAGGCAGCATTATCTTTGATGACCAGGACCTGCTGAAGCTGCCTGAGTCGCGCATGGTCAATATTCGCGGCAACCGCGTCTCGATGATTTTTCAGCAGCCGCAGAGCAGTTTGAACCCCGTTTTCCGGATTGGCGATCAGCTCTCCGAAGTCTTGCAGATTCATCAGAAAATCGGCAAGGAGGAAGGCGAGAAGCGTGCCATCGAGCTGCTGGCGATGGTTGGCGTGCCTGATCCCGAATCTCGCGTCAAGTCCTACCCCCACGAGCTGTCGGGCGGCATGGCCCAGCGTGTGATGATCGCTATGGCCTTGGCTTGCGTGCCCGAGTTGTTGATCGCCGACGAGCCGACGACGGCCCTCGATGTGACTATCCAGGCGCAAATCCTCGATCTTATGCGTAACCTGCGGTCGAAGATGGATACGGCCATTATTCTGATTACCCATGACCTCGGAGTAGTGGCCGAAATGTGCGACCGCGTCAATGTTATGTACGCTGGGCGGATTGTCGAGCAGGCGCCCGTCAACGAATTGTATAAACATCCGAAACATCCCTACACTAAAGCTCTCATCGGTTCTACCCCCGTCCTGGGGCAGGCTGACAAACCGTTGACGACCATCCCCGGCTCCGTGCCCAACCTGGTTGATTTGCCGAACGGATGTAAATTCCATCCGAGATGTGAGGCTCGCATCACGTATGGTCTGGAGATCTGCCTGCATGAGGAACCGGAATTGAAGCAACTCGCCCCTGGTCACACCGTCCGGTGTTGGATCTATGAAGATATCCCTGAAATGCGGCGGGCACGGGAAGCAGGAATATATGACGCCTCAAGCGACGGTGTGGAGGCAGGAGGGGCAAATGGCTGATGAGTTGAACCAAACAGCCGTGGTTGAAGCACCCACGGAGCGTAAAAAATTGATCGAGGTCAACAACCTCGTTAAATATTTCCCTGTTCGTAGCGGGCTGATGAGACGTGTGAATGCATGGGTCCAGGCTGTCGATGACGTTTCCTTCTTCATTAATGAAGGCGAGACTCTCGGACTAGTGGGTGAATCCGGTTGCGGCAAGACGACCGTCGGCCGCACGATCCTTCGTCTCATTCCCGCTACCTCGGGCGAAGTGGTCATGAACGGCAAGAATATCTTCGACCTTAACGCGACCGAGCTAAAGAAGATGCGCGCCGACATGCAGATTATCTTCCAGGATCCTTATTCATCATTGGATCCACGGTTGCCGATTGGGGAAAGTATCTCCGAAGGTTTGCGTGTGCATACCAACAAGAGCGCCCGAGAACGCTATGATATCGTGGTGGAGATGCTCACGCGAGTCGGTATGCGTGCGGAGCACGCCCGGCGCTATCCTCATGAATTCTCCGGCGGTCAGCGGCAGCGCATTGGCATCGCTCGTGCCCTGGCCTTGAAGCCCAAATTCATTGTTTGTGATGAGCCGGTGTCGGCTCTTGACGTGTCGATTCAGGCCCAGGTTCTTAACATTCTACACGAGCTGCAACGCGATTTTGGCCTGACTTATCTGTTTATCGCCCATAATTTGAGCGTCGTCGAGCATTTCAGCGAGCGCGTTGGCGTCATGTACCTGGGCAAGATGATGGAGATGGCCCCGCGAGATCTACTTTACAGCGATCCTCTCCACCCTTATACCCAGGCGTTAATGTCGGCCATTCCCGTCCCCGATCCGACTGCGAAGCGGCAGCGGGTTATTCTGGAAGGCGATGTACCCAGCCCGTTACGCCCGCCATCCGGTTGTCGATTCCATACCCGTTGCCCAATTGCTTTCGACCGCTGTTCGAAGGAAGAACCCGTCTTGAGAGATTATGGAGGCGGCCATTACGCTGCCTGTCATTGGCTGGAGATGGGCGAGAGTGGAGCCAGCAAGCTGACGCCTGAAAATATCGCCGCCCGTAAGGGGCGGGATATTGCCCAGAAAGTCATTCGTTGATGATGAATCGTTGGCCTTGAGCCGGCAATTTTTATTCTATCGGCGTTTGACTGCGGCCATTTTCTCTACATAGTCGATGATTGCCCCAGCAACATCGGCCCCGGTCGCGCTTTCGATCCCCTCCAGACCTGGTGAAGAATTAACTTCCAGGAGAAGTGGGCCGCGCTTTGAAGATAGCAGATCGACGCCGGCTACACCCAGCCCGTGGGCACGCGCAGCCGCTACCGCCAATGCCACGGTGCTTTTGTCCGGCTCGAGCGCGGTTGCGGACCCGCCCCGATGAAGGTTGGCACGAAAATCTCCGGGCGCTGCACGTCGCTCCATCGCTGCCACGCAACGGTCGCCAACGATGATCAACCGCATGTCCTGGCCGCGTGATTCAGCGATAAATTCCTGGAGGATGGCTTGCCGGTTCAGTTCTCCCACGCGCTGCAGCAGAGTGGCGATCGTTGACAACTGGTGGGCCAGGAACACGCCGCGCCCCTGCGTCCCGCGGATGAGTTTGACCACGGCCGGCAACCCCCCGATGGCTTCGACAGCTGCGTAAAGTGCGTCAGGTTGAGCAATGATCGCTGTGCGCGGAATGGGCAACCCATCCTTGACCATTAGCTGTAGGCTCTGGAGCTTGTCGCGCGAGCGGGCGATGGCGTCGGAGGATGCGGTCATCATGACGCCCATCGCCTCGAATTGGCGCACAACTGCCAGTCCATAGAAGGTCACTGATGTGCCGATGCGGGGGATAAGCGCGTCAAACTCGGGTAACAGGGTCGTGCCTGCTAGCCCGATTGCGTTACCGACCAGACGTTGAGGCTTGCCAGGTTGGGCATCCGTGCGGCCGATGTGGACGGTCACCGAAAGCGTATCGATGACTTCGACCCGATGGCCGCGCTCGTGCGCTGCATTGACCAGTCGTTGGGTGCTATAGAGTGTTGGATTGCGGGAAAGAATGCCGATACGCATGATGGTCTCAATTGTCCATCTGACTGGCCGGATAGGCTACTCTTGGCTGAGCGACTTTGACCGTCCTCTCGCTTCTCGTTAAAATCCAGCCTGTTCGGAGCATCTTCCATGTCTATCGATACCTATGTGATCGTGCCCACGTATAATGAGGCTGACAACCTGGATGAGTTGTTGGAGCAGTTGCTTGCACTGCCCACCTCGATCGGCGCGATCGTTGTTGACGATAATTCGGCCGACGGCACGGGCGATCTCGCTGACCGATGGGCGGAGAGATACCCCGGCCGCGTTTATGTGATCCACCGGCCGTCCAAGATGGGGCTGGGAACGGCCTACATCGCGGGTTTCAAGAAAGCGCTCTATGAGATTGGCGCCGAGCGTATTTTGACGATGGACGCCGATTTCTCCCATAACCCGCGCTACATACCCGATATGTTGGCAATGAGCCAGAGCAAGCACGTCGTCATCGGTTCGCGCTATGTTTCCGGTGGCGGCACCCGCAACTGCACCCGCAAACGGATTATCCTGAGTCTGGGGGCGAATTTTATCGCTCGCGCCTTGCTGGGGCTGAAGGCCAGAGACGCCACGGCCGGCTTCCGGCTTTATCGACGCGAGGTGCTGTTGTCGATCCCCCTCGATGAAATCTTCTCCAGCGGCTACTCTTTCCTGGTGGAGATGCTCTTTCTTTGTCAAAGGCGCGGTTGGCAGATCGGGGAAGTGCCCATCATCTTTGAGGATCGCCGCAAGGGTCAGACCAAGATTTCCCGGCAAGAGATTTTCAAGGCACAATACACAATCTTTCGCCTGTTCCTGCGCCGTTTGCGTGGTGGAGAACCACGCCGTCCGACGATATCTGTTTCCCCTGTTATTAGTAATGATAAAAGTCAATTGTAATCTGTGCGGCCGCGACGACTATCACGTGCGATTCCCGGCCACCGCAGATGGTGACGTACTTCGCGTCGATGCTTTCCGCTGCACCCATTCCGGTTACGGCCATCACGGGCAGATCGTAGAGTGTAATCATTGCGGCCTGGTTTACACCAACCCACGTTGGCCGTCTGACGTCGTACTCGATGCCTACTCGGCCGTCGAAGATGAGACCTATGTCGAGGAACGCATCGGGCGCGAGCTAACGTTTCGCCATCACCTGCGCGATATGGAACGCATCATTGGTCCGGCTGATGGGCGTGCGCTTCTTGACGTGGGCGCCTATATCGGGGTGTTCGTTGAGATGGCCAACGCGGCCGGCTGGCGCGCTCAGGGCATCGAGCCGTCGCATTGGGCAGCGGCCGAGGCCCAGCGACACGGTCTGGACGTCCGCCTCGGCACACTGGAATCGACTGAGTTGCCGAGCGAGTCATTTGACGTGGTGACGCTCTGGGACGTGATCGAACATTTTGCCGATCCGGCAACCGAGCTGGAACAGGCGCGGCGTTTGTTACGGCCCGGCGGCTGGCTGGTAGTCCATACGATGGACATCGATGCCCCAATTGCCCGATTGATGGGGCGTCGCTGGCCTTGGCTGATGGATATGCATCTTTACTTCTTCAGCGCGCGAACGTTGAGCCAAATGCTGGTCGACCACGGCTACGAAATCGTCTGGCAGGGTACGCAGGGGCGTTATCTGCGCCTGGGCTATTTGGCTTCGCGGTTGGCGGGTATGAATACCGGGTTGGGGCGTTTTGCCCGTTCGGCTGTCAACCGCCTGGGGTTGCGCGAGGCCGCCATACCGGTGAACTTTGGAGATCTGAGGACCTTCATATGCCGCCGTGAATAGAACGATTGCGGAGATCGTGTTATACTCGACTGACCAAAGTTTAGCGTTCTACACTATGGATCCCATTAAGATACTTATCGTCGAAGATCACCCTCTCTTTCGTCAGGGGCTTGTCGATGTGTTGGAAATGGATCCCGGCCTGAACGTGGTGGCGCAAGCTGCCGACGGAGACTCGGCCGTCCAGCGTGCGTTGGAGCATCAGCCTGATATCATCCTCATGGATGTTAATTTACCCGACGCTAACGGGTTGAAAATCACTCGGCAGATCCTCAGCACGTTGCCCAATACCAAGGTGATCATCCTGACCGGCTATGACGATACAGATCAGGCCTTTCACGCGCTGCGCCTGGGGGCAACAGCTTATTGCTCGAAAGATATCCCGCCTGAAGAGTTGTTACAGACGATTTACGCTGTCCACGCCGGCAGCTATGTCGTCCATGGACGACAGATGACCTATGACGCGGTTATCGAATGGGCGGAGCGGCGATTGGGCCATTATGATCCTTCCGGGAATGTGGAATCGGCTGAATCGTTCACCCCATTATCACCGCGAGAGATGGAAGTGCTGGAAATGGTGGCGCGCGGCGCCAGTAATAAAGAGGTTGCTCTCGAACTTAATATCAGTCAACAGACCGTAAAGAATCATATGACAGCTATCCTGCGCAAATTACATGTTGACGATCGCACGCAGGCGGCCGTCTATGCGTTGCGGCATGGTTGGGTACGGCTGGATTCATCTTCGTCGTTTTAATCGCTGCTTTCGTCGGGTCGACTATCGTGGAGGAATGGGAGAATGGGCTTCTCTCAGAACAAGAACAATAGAACCTTAATCGATTATGCGCTGGTATTGGTCCTGATAGCGGTTGTTTTGATCGCGGTCCTGGCTCTGTTGGGGCCGTATATTGGCGAATGGCTGAACAACGCCGCTGAATGGATTCGCCAACTTATCGGCAGCTAGTGCTTTTTATTGCAAGGTGTCCAGGGAGTGTAGCGATGGCGGCAAAGCCGGATAAAGATGAAGCAGCCAATATGGATGAATTACACGAGATTCGTGTTCGTCGGGATTCGCCCACACAAGGTATGCGCGACGCTTTTCTGGAACTGAAGAATAAATTGTCCGATCGGATTCGTGAAGAACTCAGGCTAACCGGCGATATTGATCATCCTGCCCAACTGCGTTCTTATGCCCACGACCGTATCGACGCTCTTTTGGAAGAACAAGGAATTGTCGCTAATCGTTCGGAGAGGCGTCAACTGCTTGAAGCGATCGTCGCTGAATTGATTCACCCACCATCGTGATTGATCCTGAGGCCCGGGCCAACACCGGCGCTCGATTGCGTCACTGGCTGGCATTCGTATGGGATGTCGTATTCCCGCCTGTCTGTGTTCATTGCCGGCGGATGGGGCCGATCTTGTGCTCCGATTGCCGGGGCCAGATGGTTGCCGTGCCTGACTCTATTTGCTTCCGATGTGGCCGTTTTCAGAAGTTCGCCGTTGAACATGCTCATGACGGACTTTGCCAAGAGTGTCGGCAACACCCTTCGCCTGTGGCGCAGATGCGCGCTCCATTACGCTATCAGAGCCCGCTCGATCAGGTGATCCACCGATTCAAATATGAGGGGTATTTCGCCCTGGCGGAACCATTGGCTGAATATCTGATCACTGGGTGGCCTGCCTGGGAGCAGCCGCTTGATCTTGTCCTGCCCATCCCGTTGCATCCGCGGCGGCAGAGGCGACGCGGCTATAATCAATCCGCGTTGCTGGCGCGCCCGTTGAGCCAGGCTCTGGGTATTGCCTTTGCGCCCAAGGCCCTGCATCGAGTGCGTCACACAATACCGCAGGTTGGCCTGGGGCCGGAGGAGCGACGCGACAACGTGCGCGGCGCTTTCTCGGCCGATCCATGCGTTGCCGGCCACCATATATTGCTGGTCGATGACGTGTTGACCACCGGCGCCACTATGCGGTCGGCGGCCGAAGCCTTGTTATCCGCCGGCGCGGCAAGCGTCTCGGCCTATTGTTTGGCGCGGGTTAGCTAGTCATGGGATAATGGCGACAATTCGGTCGTGATATAGACTCATTCGAACGTAAGCCGATTGGCTGATTTGGTTCTCACCAAAATTTATCCAAAGGAACAGGTGTAGCTATATGGAACTACAGATCTTCTCAAATAATATGGAAGTAACTCCACGGTTGCGCGATTATGTGGAGAAGAAAACGGCGCGGTTGGATCGCTATCTCCCTAATCTTTCCAGTGTTCAGGTCGAACTAGCCATGGAAAACACGCGCAGCGCCGTTCAGCGTCATGTAGCGGAGATCACCATTCGCGATGAGCGCGGCACTATCCTTCGTGCTGAAGAACGAAACAGCGATATGTTTGCCGCCATTGATGCCGTTGTAGACAAACTTTACCGCCAGATTGAACGTTATCGGGGCAAGAAACGGCGTAAGGTGCGCGGTAAAGGGGAAGAACTGGAGCTGGGCGAGCCTTTACCGATCGCCGAAGAATTTGTCGAGGAAGAGCAGGACATTGTGCGTTTCAAGCGCTTTGCCCTCCACCCCATGTCCCCGGAGGAGGCCATCGATCAGATGGAACTGCTTGGCCACGATTTCTACGTATTTTTCAACGCTAACGACGACGCGGTGAACGTGCTCTATCGTCGTCGTGACGGGTCGTTTGGATTGCTCCAACCCGAAATGGGTTAGAGACGTTCTGTAGCTGTATATGGCCAATATTCTCATTATCTGTACGGCCAATATCTGCCGGTCGCCGGTCGCCGCCGCCCTGTTGCGCGACCGGCTCCGGCAGCGAGGGTTGAGCGATTGGACGGTTAGCTCCGCTGGGACATGGGCTATGGTCTCGCGTGGAGCTTCTCGATATAGCATTGAGGTGATGCAGCAAAATGGGGTTGACATCACCGACCATCGGTCCCGGATGGTCGACGAGCGATATGTGCGCGATGCCGATCTGGTGCTCACAATGGAGACAGGTCACGCGGAAGCCTTGCGGGCTGAATTCCATGCCTATGCCCACAAGGTCTTTATGCTCACGGAGATGATCGATCATAGCTATGACGTCCCCGATCCCTATGGCGGCCCGTTTGAAGAATATCAACGGATGTATTCAAGCCTTAGCGAGGTGATCGATAAGGGCCTGGATCGAATCATCACGCTGGCACGGGAAAACGCGAACGGAACTGTGAAGAGCGGGACGGGCAGGACAGGCGAGGCCGAACCTTAATAGGTTTCAATAGATATGGGATGTGGGTGAGGTTGCTCTGGTTACCAGCCCTCGATGAACTGGGCCCACTCCCGGCGTTGCTCGAGAAGACCCCCGAAGCGGTAGGCGGCCGAAGGGCTTGGCTCGAATGGGATTCGCCGCGGCATCATATTGGCTTCGGCCGGCATATAGCCACCCTTTCGCCGGTTGCATGATGGGCAGGCAGCCACCAGGTTTTCCCAGGTATGCGCGCCTCCTACCCGTCGGGGAATGACGTGGTCGAGCGTCAGAGTGCGCGTCTTGCGGCCGCAATACTGGCATGTGTACTCGTCGCGTCGCAGGATCTCGCGCTTGGACAACGCAATCCGCGGCCGGGGCCGCCGTACCATGTAACTTAGTTTGATGACAGAGGGGATTTCAAATATAGCGGTAGCGCTACGAACGGTCCCCCGACCATTGACGACGACTTCAGCTTTACCAGAAAGTACCAGAGCCAGAGCGCGCTTCGTGCTGCAAACGTGCATGGGTTCGTATGTCACGTTCAGAATGAGCACTGGCTCTTGCAATACGCCATTACTGCTCATACCCGTGAGAGTATACTCGAGAGATAAGGCGATCGTCAATCGCCCTGTATTAAGCCTCAATGAACGATGTAGGGAGATAGTGACATGACAACGCAAGATGGACGCACCGCATGGCTGCAGGAAGAAATCGATAGTTTGAAAGCGGCCGGCCTTTATAATTATATCCGCACCATTGAATCGCCGGTGGATGCCTGGGTGACCATCGACGGCCGCCGGCTACTCAATTTCTGCGCCAATAATTACCTTGGCTTGGCCAACCACCCGCGAATTCGCGAAGCCGCTCAACGAGGTATCGAGGCTTTCGGGGTAGGCCCGGCCGCGGTCAGATCCATCGCTGGGACGATGTCGCTCCATACGCAACTTGAACAGAAATTGGCTGAATTCAAGCGCGCCGAAGCCTGCATCACTTTCCAGAGCGGCTTTACGGCCAATCTGGCGACGATTCCCGCCCTCGTCGGACCTGGAGACCTCATCTTCTCCGACGAACTCAATCACGCCAGTATTATCGATGGCTGCCGGTTGAGCCGCGCCGAAGTGATTCGTTACACCCATAACAATGTTGACGATTTACGCCAAAAGATCGCCGGCCGAGATGATTTTAAACGCCGGATGATCATCACTGATGGCGTGTTCAGCATGGACGGTGATATCGCTCCTCTGGATAAGATCACCGAGGTAGCCGAAGAGCACGGCATTATGCTGATGGTCGACGACGCTCATGGAGAAGGGGTGTTGGGGCAGGGCGGCCGCGGCATTGTCGATCACTTTGGTTTGCACGGCCGCGTCGATGTCGAAGTAGGCACGTTGAGCAAAGCTTTCGGCGTCGTGGGCGGACTGGTGGCCGGTAAAGCGATCATCATCGAATGGCTGCGCCAGCGGGGACGGCCGTTCCTTTTCAGCAGCGCCATGACTGCGCCCGATACAGCGGCCTGTATCGAATCGGTGGCGATTCTGAGTGAATCGACCGAACTAATCGATCGTCTATGGTCCAATGCCGGCCTGTTCCGCAAGGAGATGCAGGCGATGGGCTTCGACACCGGCTTCAGCCAGACTCCGATCGTCCCGGTTATGTTAGGCGAAGCGTCGTTGGCTCAGCAGTTCAGCCGCCGCCTCTTCGAAGAAGGGGTGTTCGCGATGGCTATCGGCTATCCGACCGTGGCCAAGGGTAAGGCGCGTATCCGGGTTATGAACTCGGCCGCCCATAGCCTGAGCGACATCGAGACGGCCTTGGAGACGTTCAACCGGGTTGGGCGAGAGTTGGGCGTTATAGGGTAAACCGCTGGCCTAACTCGGGCACCTCTACCTGAGGAAAGCCCAAATCCTTGCGTAGCCTGCCGGCCAGCTCAAAGGCCGCGTCCGGGTCGCCGTGAACAAGGAATGTATGGCCGGGACGCGGCTTCAGATGATCGGCCCAGGCCAGTAACTCTGTTCGGTCGGCGTGCCCGCTCATGCCCGTCAGATTGACGACCTGCGCCCGCAGATCGTACTCTTCGCCGAAGATTCGGATCCGCTTTTGTTTCTCGACAATGCGGCGACCGAGTGTGTTGGGCGCCTGAAAGCCGGTGATCAAAATAGTGTTGCGCCCGTCCTCAACATTATTCTTGAGGTGATGCAGAATGCGCCCGGCCTCGGCCATACCACTGGCGCTGATAATGACGGCCGGCCGCTTCAGACTGTTGAGGGCTTTGGATTCCTCGGTCGAGCGGGTGTAGTGCATCATTCGGAAGCCGAATAGATTATGATCATGGTCGGTCAGCAGCATGTTGGCTGCCTCCTCATCATAAGCCTCGGGGTGCGCTTTGAAGACGCTCGTGGCGTCAATGGCCAAGGGACTGTCGACATAGACCGCCAGGTCAGAAGGCAGCTCGCCGCTTTCAACCAGATTGTTCAACCGGTAGACCAGCTCTTGCGTCCGGCCGACGGCAAAAGCCGGCACAATCACCTTGCCGCCTCGCCGTATCGTGTCGCGGATGACGTCCTTGAGCATTTCGTCGGTATCCTGGTCGCTCGGGTGATCGCGGTTGCCGTAGGTGCTTTCCATGATAAGGATATCGGCCCGGTCCAATTGAGCCGGGTCGTTGAGGATCGGCCGGCCGGCGCGGCCGAGATCGCCGGTGAAGACTAGTCGCTTCGATTCTCTGGTGGTTTCATCCTCGATATCCAGGACGGTAATCGCCGATCCGAGGACGTGGCCCGCGTCGTAGAAAGTCAGGGTCACGCCCGGGGCGACGTGGTAGGGATGTTCATAGCCGATGCTTACAAAGCGCTTCAGGCTTTTCAGTGCGTCGGCCATTGTGTAGAGCGGCTCCAGGAGCGGCAGCCCTTGCTGTTGGCGCTTTTTGTTCAGATATTCAACATCACCTTCCTGTATTTTGGCGCTATCACGGAGCATGATGTTGCACAGGTCGCGCGTGGCGAAGGTGCAGATGATTTGGCCGGTGAAGCCATTTTTGACAAGATTGGGGATATTGCCGCTATGGTCGATGTGGGCATGGGAGAGGATCATCACATCTACCGACCGCGCGTCGAACGGCAAATGCCGGTTGCGTTCCTTGCTCTCGTTGCGCGGGCCCTGATAGAGGCCGCAATCGAGCAAGATCCGGTGGCCGTTGATGTCGAGCAAGTGTTGCGATCCGGTCACCGTGCGGGCCGCGCCATAAAATGTGATGTCCATTTATTTGTTTCTCTTCCTGCCTTGGCGAGAAGGCAATAGCTCGTAATTATTATCTGAGCAGGCGCAAAATGTCTTCACCGTATGTTTCCAGCCGCCAGGGGCCGAGGGCGCCGAGCGCGGCAAGTTCATCTATCGACTGGGGATTGGCGTGGGCGATCGACCAGAGAGAGTCGCGACTGATAATGACGTCCGATTCCACTCCGCGCTCTTGCGCGCGTGCTTTTCGCCAACGATGCACACGGTCGTAGAGATTGAGAACGTGTTCCGGTGGCCGGGGCGTCCGCTTGGGCGGCTTTGGCGGTGAGGCTTGGCGAGCTCCGGCGATCAGACCGAGCATTGTCCGCCCATAACGTTGCAATTGCTGTTTGGTCATGCCGTGGACGTCGGCCAGCTCGTTGAAGCTGGTCGGCATCTTGTCGGCCGTTTCCAGCAAGGTCCGGTCACCCATCACCTTGAAGTGGGGGACGTTGCGACGCTTGGCCTCGCGATCCCTGAAGAGATATAGCTCCTTCAGAACGGACTGTTGTTCCGGCCTCAGGTCAAGCGTCCCGTTTAGGGACCAGAAGCCGTCCGGATCAAAGCCATTATTGGGCAGCCGTACGTCGGATTGCTCCCGAAATATTTCGGCCGCTTCCGAGGCGTGGCCGCCGGCTTCCAGTTCGGCCGCCAAACGGTCGCGCAACGGCAAGAGATAGTGGGTATCCATCTGGGCGTAAGCCAGCTCGGCCGCTGACAGTGGCCGGCGGCACCAGTTAGCCTTCTGGAAGCGTTTGCTGGTTTGAACACCGAAAAATCTTTCCAGCAGACCGGCCAGGCCCATCTGGGAATAGCCAAGGATTCGTACCGCCCACATCGTGTCGAACAGATTATGAAGGCGCCAGCCATAATCTCTCCGCATCAGGATGAGATCGTACTCGGCGGCATGGAATACCTTCTCGACGGCAGGATTGGCGACGATCTCCCCCAGGCCGCTTAGGTCGATAGATTGGGTGGGATCGATGATATAGTCGGTGGTCTCTGTCGAAACCTGGATAAGGCAGACGCGCTCACGGTAGGCAAACATGCTGTTCGCCTCCAGATCGATGGCTAGCCGCGAAGCGACCTGAAGATCGCGCAGACAGGCAGCCCAGGCGTCGGTGTCGGCGACATAGCGGGAGGGTGGCAGGGTGGTTGGGGACGATTGGTTGCCCATATCGGGTTTGCTGTGTGTCTCAGGCCGTTTGGTTCTGTTCACTGTCATTCGCTTGATACCATTCCCAGAAACGTCGCACGCCTTCGGTCACGGGGACGACGGGGTTGTAATTGAGCAGGCGGCGGGCCTTGTCAATGTTGGCTTCATTACGTGGGAAATCGGCCGCCAGCCGGGGCGCCGGCACGACGTTGGCCTTCCGTCCGCTCAGATTCTCCATAATTGCCACAAAATCGCTTAACAGGACCGGTTCGCCGCGGCCGAGGTTGATGATCTCATAACCAAGCGGCCGATCGAGCGCGCTGACGATGCCGCTGACAGTGTCATCGACATAGGTCCAGTCACGATACATTTGCCCGTTGTCGTAGAGCGGTATCTCCCGGCCCTTGACGATGCTGTCGGCGAGCAAGTAGGCCATCATATCCGGTCGCCCGTTGGGGCCATAGACGGTGAAGAATCGCAGGATGGTGAGGTTTAACCCAAAGAGGTGGTGATAGCTGAAGCCCAGGATCTCGGCCGCGCGTTTGGCGGCGGCATAGGGCTGGAGTGGCCGGTCGCAAGGATCGTCTTCCACGAAGGGAATTCGCGTGGTGTTGCCGTAGACCGAAGAAGTTGACGCCAACACAAAATTATCGACGCCGCCGCCGGCGCGACTCGCATCGAACAAATTTTGGGTGCCGTTCAGGTTGACATTGACGTACAGATCGGGGTTCAGAACGGCGTTACGAACGCCGGCCATCGCCGCCAGGTGCGCTACAGCAGTGATCTTCTCTGTTGCGAATAATTCGAATAGCCGGTCCCGGTCACGTACGTCCGCCTCGATCATGCGGAAATTCGGATAAGTGTTCAGCCGATGTTCGTTGGCGCGCTTGCGGGCGGGATCGTAATAATCGTTGAAATTGTCGAGGCCGATGACGGTATCGCCACGCTGGCAGAGTCGCTCAGCCAGATGGCTGCCAATGAACCCGGCCGCGCCGGTCACAAGAATGGTCATATGGATAAACTCTCGTTCTCAGCGGGCTGGATATCTTCGACGACGAGTTGCAGATTCGCTTTCCCCTGCCATCGATTGACGTTGACTCGATAGACGATATCGACATAACGTGGCAGCGCTCCAGCCCAATTCCCTTGCCGAAAGGCGATAGCCGGGAATGCCTGGCCCGGTTGTGTCCGACCTCCGCCATAGCGCGCAGAGTCGCTACGATGAGCGTCGACGACGAATAATTGCAAATGGCTGCCGTCTGTTCCCACCGGCCGGTGACTGACGACTTCTACCGCCCGGCTAAGCAACAGAGGTTGCGGATTCGCGTAGCCGGTCGGTTCCAACTGCCCCAGAGTATCGTGCAAGGCCCAATCGACCTGTCTGAGGGGTAAATCCGCTTCAATGGTTAATGCCGGCCGCAGATCCTGGCCGCCTAGCTTGTCGTTGGCGATCTCGGTCATACGTGCCGTAAACTCGGGCAGGTTTTCGTTACGGATGGTGAACCCCGCGGCCTGGGAATGACCTCCGTGGCGAACGAGCAGGTCGGCCACTTCGTCGAGTGCTTTGGTGATATGGAACTCCGGGATGGAACGACAGGAGCCGCGGCTTTCTGTTTCGCCCTCTTCCATGACGATCGTTGGTCTATAGATTTTCTCGGCCAGACGACTAGCCACCAGACCGACGATGCCTGACTTGAACTGTGGATCGCCGGTGATGATGATCGGCGCGGTTGGATCGATGCGCTCCTCCGCCAGTACGCTGAGTTGATGCGTTAACCTTTGCCGTTCGCGATTAAGCTCGTCCAGCGCGAGGGCGTATTCCCGCGCGTTGACGGTATTGGTGGTGATGAGTAATCGCGCGGCGTCGTAGGCGTGCGCCAGACGGCCGGCCGCGTTGATGCGCGGGCCTAGCGCGAAACCGATATTTTCAGCCGTTAATTGCCCCGGCTGTAGACCGCTGACGTTCATCAGGGCGGCCAGGCCCGGACGGCGCACTTCGTTCAGGACGGCCAAACCCTCGGTCACTAATTTGCGATTCTCCCCGACCAACGGAGCCAGATCTGCGACCGTGCCGATGGCCACCAGGTCGAGCAGATCTGATTCATCGCTACGAACTCGATCGGGCATAGCCTGCCGGACAGCCTGGGCCAGTTTGTAAGCGATGCCGACGCCCGCTAACATTCGCTCCGGATAGTCCGATTCAGGTCGCTTTGGGTTCACAATCGCCACGGCCGCCGGCAGATCCGGTCCCAGACTGTGGTGATCGGTGATGATCATATCCAGCCCGATCTCTCGCGCGTGGGCGGCCTCGATGGGCGAGCGAATGCCGCAATCGACGCTGATCACCAGATTGGCGCCTCCCTCGCGCAGGTTGCTTAGCGCCCCCAGGTTAAGGCCGTAACCTTCATCAACTCGATCGGGGATATAAGGTACGATGAGCCGCCGGTCGTCAGCCAGATCACGAAGCGCCTCGACGAGTAACACGGTCGCCGTTACCCCATCGGCGTCAAAGTCCCCATAGACCACGATCTGCTCGCCATTCTTTATTGCCTGAGTGATGCGATCCACCGCGCGATCCATGTCCGCTAGTTTGAACGGGTCGCGTGACAGCAGATAATGGTTAGACAGGAACGACTGAATCTCCGCAGGGCGGGTCAGTCCACGATTGAACAAGATCTGACGGAGTACGGGATGGGTGGCGTCACCGCTCGACTCGAGTGACGAGTCGGCCGGCATTTTGGGAGCAACCAGCCAGCGAAACTCGCGCACTGATTCGGGCCGTGTCATATCAATTGAATGGTAGCACGGCCGGCGGCGATCCTCAAACAGAACCGCTGTTTAATAATTTGTAGGTGAATAGCCGGCTGTTTGGGAATATATGGGTAACGAGGCTATACTCGCGAGGCGGTGGAATAAGTGGTTTGAATGGATAATCCAACCCCAGAGCAACACGAGACGCCGATCCAGCAGCCGCAACCGGCGCCGGGCGATCGGCTATCGACCATCCATCTGTGGGGTCGGATGATCCTCCGGGCATTACAGGATGCGTCCGCACCTGAATCGCAATTGGTCGCGTCATCGATCAGCTATTTCACTTTACTCTCTCTGTTCCCGCTCGCTTTGTTTGTCTTTGCGCTGGCCAGCAAGTGGCTCGATCCGCTCCTGGCCGAAGCGCGTATCGTCGCCGAGCTGGAATTTGTCGTACCGGGGTTTGAAGCTCTGTTGGGCGAGAACCTCCAGAACATCGCCAGCGCGCGCGGGCCGGTCACTGGGCTGGCGGCTTTGATGCTGCTCTGGTCTGCTTCCAATGTATTCAACGTCATCACGCGGACGATGGATCGCATCTGGGGCGCAGATATTAATCATCGGCGGTCGGTATGGCGCCATCGAACCCTGGCTATCCTTATGGTGCTCATCGTCACCATGTTGCTGCTCATGGCATCGACGGTTGAGGGGGCGATATTGGCTGTCCTTGATAAGTTTCTGCCGGACGTCTTGTCGGAGTTCGAACCGTTCACAACCAGGTTCTGGGCCATCTTGCTCAACATCCTCCTCTTCACGTTGCTCTATTATTTCATCCCCCATGTAAAAATCGGCTGGCGAGATGTATTGCCGGGCGCGATTATGGCGGGGTTGCTTTGGCAGTGGGCCAAGATATTGTTTCTCTATTTCGCCACGGCCTTCTTGTCGCGTTCCAACCTGGTCTATGGCTCATTCGGGACGATCATCGCCTTCCTGACCTGGGCTTATTTCAGTAGTCTCATCCTCCTCTTTGGCGCCTACCTGAACCGGCAGGTGGCTGATCGCCTGACGCAACCCTGACGAGGCGAAGCTGCCCGTCCGGCTGGTACGCTCATTTACGATTCCCTCTTGACTTATTGCTTGGTTTTTATAGAATAGAACATATGAGCTATCAATGGATTCGTGCTAGCGAGATCGACGATTACGTCTATTGCCGTCGGGCATGGTGGCTGCGGCGCGTGCGCTCTGTAGCTTCCACCCACGTGGCCGAGATGCAAGCGGGGACGGCCTATCATGAACGCCACGGTCGCCTTGTCGAACGGTCTGTCTGGACACGTCGCTTGGCCTATCTGGTGCTATTCTGTGCGGTGGCGGTCCTCGTCTTCCAGCTTCTGTCTGGCTGAGCCTATTGACCCGGCACAAATAACGATGATGAGCATGTTCATGAGCGGGCTTCCTTTGGCGCTGGTGCTCTTTCTCGCGCTCCTGGCGGTCACCCTGTTATTCCGGGGACGTCAGATGAGAGTCGAAAGCGGCTTGCCGGAAGGGGATGTCATCTACACCGATACCGGAGCATGGCGTGCCAATCGCGACGTGCTTCATGCCGCCGGGGTTCGGCTGGTGGGCAAACCTGATTACCTTGTTGAGCAAAATGACGGGACGATCATTCCGGTCGAGCTTAAATCAGGCTCCGTTCGCGACGCGCCTCGGGATGGGCATGTGCTGCAATTGGCCGCCTATTGTCTGCTGGTCGAGGAGAACTATGGTGTGCGGCCGCCCTACGGCATTATTCAATACGAAAATCACGCTTTTGCTATTGATTACACCGACGAGCTTGAGGCCGACCTGCTTGACCTGCTGGATGACATGCGAGCCACTCGCGAGGAGCTTGATCCCGAACCTGACCATAATGACCCCCGACGCTGCCGCGCTTGTGGTGTGCGTGCGGCGTGCAATCGTCGCTTGGCCTGATCCTTCCCCGGCTCAACCTCGGCCAATTCCTCTTTTTCCCTGTATAATACCCTGATTAGTCATTGACGACGGCCGAGTTGCGACTCGTTTGCCGCCTGTGGAGGTCTACTTGTCGAAACAAATCCAGCGATTGACCGGTATGCACGACGTCCTGCCCGACGATCGTCCATATTGGGATCTGATTATCGCCACGGCCGAAAACCTGGCCCGCCGCTACGGCTTCCAGCGAGTTGATACGCCCATCATCGAGGCCACGGAACTGTTTATCCGCGGTGTGGGCGAAGGCTCCGATTTTTTCGTCCAAAAAGAGATGTACACGATCCAGGAAGCGGACGACTCCAGCATTACTCTGCGCCCGGAGTTTACCGCGGGCCTCGTGCGTGCTTATATCCAGAACGGTATGCCCAGCTGGCCCCAGCCGGTGAAGATTTACACCATCGGCCCCAGCTTCCGGCGCGAGCGCCCTCAAGCCGGCCGCCTGCGCCAGCATAGCCAGTTCGATTGCGAGATCATGGGAGAAGACGATCCGGCGGCCGATGTCGAAGTCATGATGGTTGCGATGAATCTCTTTCGCGAGCTGGGTTTCAAGGGGTTGACTTTCCAGATTAATAGCACCGGCTGTCGAGTTTGCAAGCCGGGCTATATCCAGAAGTTGGTAGCTTATCTGAACGACCATATCGACAAACTGGCTGATATTGACAAAGAGCGCTTGACCAAGAACCCTTTGCGCGTACTCGACAGCAAGGCCCCGGGTATGGATGAACTTCTGGGGGGCGCGCCGCATATCGCGGATCACCTTTGCGACGATTGCCGCGAACATTATGCGGAAGTGCGCAGCCTGCTGGAGGCGCTAGGGCAATCGTATGCCGAAAACTACCGCCTGGTGCGCGGGATCGATTATTACACCAAGACCGTTTTTGAAGTGTGGCAAGAAGGCATCGGCGCCCAGGCGGCTTTATGTGGCGGCGGCCGTTATGACGGGCTAGCCGAAGATATCGGTGGCCCGCCAACGCCCAGTGTCGGCTTTGGCAGTGGCATCGAGCGCATCATTCTGGGTATGAAGGAGCAGGGGGTGGAACCTCCGTCTGCTGCGCCGCTGCCGGTGCTGGTGGCGCATTTCGGCGGCGCCACGAAGTCCGCGGCCGTGAAATTGGCCTTTGAATTGCGCGGGGCCGGGATCGGCGCGCGGCTGGCTTTCGCTCGCCGTGGCCGCAGTATGAAAAGCCAGATGCGCGAGGCCGGCCGCCATGATGCTCGCTACGTACTCATCATCGGTGACGACGAGCTAGCGCAGGGTGAAGTGACGGTGAAACCGCTGGCTGATGGCGAGGAGCAAACCCGTATGCCGGTTGAGCGAATCGCCGCATGGCTGGAAGAGCGATTGAGCGAATAAAACAAATGCCGGCGATTGACCGTTGGCGATCCATAGTGTGAACGAACTCCTCCCGATGAACCCGATTGGTATTATAGGACAACCTCGTATTGCTGAATCCTTGCCTTTGGCTGAGAAGGTACAGGCCTGGCTGACGGCGCGCGGCATCGATGTATGGTCGGCCGCGCCCATGGATGATGAAGATATTGATGGCCGGTTGGAGGGGACATCGTTGGTCGTAGTACTTGGTGGCGACGGATCGACGCTGCGAGCGGCCCGTTGGACGGTGCCTTATGGGGTGCCTATCTTCGTCATCAACGTCGGCCGCGTGGGCTTCCTGAGCGAGGCGACGCCGGAAGATTGGCCAGAGAAGCTGGAGCGAGTGTTGAACGGGGAGTTCTGGATTGAGAGGCGTCTAATGCTTCATGCCGAGCTATGGCGGGATGGGCAGATGATCGCGCCGTTTTCGGCGCTCAACGAAGTGGTGATCGGGCGCGGGTCCCAGGCACGCGTGGTTCATCTGCATCTGCGCGTGGATGGTGACCTGGTGACGACCTATATCGCTGACGCGCTCATCGTGTCGACGCCAACCGGCTCAACCGCCTACGCGATGGCTGCCGGCGGCCCGCTCATGCCGCCGCAGCTACAAAACCTGGTCGTCGTGCCGGTGGCGGCGCATCTCAGTTTGAATCGCTCGTTGGTATTGCACGAGAACGCGCGCATCGCGATACAGGTAGAAATGAGCCACGAGGCGTTCCTGACGGCTGATGGCCAGAAGAGCACCCCGGTAGCCGATGGCGATGAAATCGTTATCGCCCGCCACGAACGCACGTGTAGTTTCGCCAGAGTAGAAAGCCCGGGCTACTTCTATCGTCGGTTGATGGGGCGGCTGGGATTCAGTTGGCCACACCTGGGTATCGGCCCCAGCCGCGACAGTCGCCCTTAGTTGGCGCTCATGAGATTCTGATAGAGGATTTATGGTTTCTGCCGAAAATCGATCGAAATCACTTGTCAGTTAAGAAGGATTGAATGGCTTTTACTGAACCGAGAATTCGTACCTTGCTGGCGCAAGCTGCTCGCAACGCGGAATACGGCAAGAACGCCGCGGCTGAATCGACCTATCGACAAATATTGAGCGAGGCGCCTGATACCGCCGAGGCATGGTTGGGCTTGGCAGGTGTAGTGGGCGGCGCGACGGAGAAGCGTGCAGCATTCGAGCGCGCGCTGGAGTTGGCGCCCGATTTGCCGGCAGCTATTGCCGGATTGGCGCGGCTCGACGGTCGCCCGGTGCCGCCTGAGGTGGAGGCTGCCCTGGCCGCAGCCGAAGCCGAAAAGAACCCTCCTGAGCCGGAACCTGAGATCAGGACGGATATGGTGGAGGAATCGACTGCTCCGCATGTGGGAGAGGCGAGCGAGGTGTTGTTTTGCTATCGCCACCCCGACCGTATGACGGCCTTGCGGTGTTACAGTTGCGGCCGGCCAATCTGCGGCAGTTGCGCGGTCAAGACACCGGTCGGATATATTTGCCCCCAATGTCGGCGCGAGGCTGAAGATGCTTTTTTCAATAGCCGGCCGCTCGATTACCTGGTCGCGGCGCTCGTCTCGTTAACCATCAGCCTCCTGGCGGGCTATCTAATCGTTCACTATCTCAGGGGCGGGTTTCTGTTTTTCTTCCTGATCTTTTTCTTTGGCGGGGCGATCGGCGGAGCTATCGGCCGGATAACGAAACGGGCCATAGGTGGCCGGCGTGGCCGCTACCTGCCGGGCCTCGTCGTGGCGATGATGATCCTTGGCGTGGCCATTCCCGCCTGGCCGATTATCCTGGCTGTTCTAATGGGGAATCTAGGCGGGTTGCTGTCGCTTATCGGTCCGGCTATCTACCTTTTCGTCGCCGGCGGCGCGGCCTACTGGCAGATGCGCTAATATCGGGAATACCATGCTTTCGGAATTGTACATCCGCAATTTCGCGATCATTGAAGAGCTGCGACTTCAGCTTGATGCCGGGTTCAACGTTCTGACCGGTGAAACCGGGGCTGGTAAATCGATTATTCTGGATGCCGTCACGCTGGTGCTGGGCGGCCGTGCGGACACGACGATTGTACGCGCCGGCAGTGACGAGGCCTACGTTGAAGCTACTTTCCGGCTCGATCCGGTATTGCTGGAAACCCTGCAACCCGTTCTGGAGAGTGAGGGGCTGGACGAGGGCGACGGAGAATACGTCGTACTAGCCCGCGAAACCCGCGCCAACGGCCGCAGCATCTGCCGGGTGAACGGCCGCACGGTCGGCCTGTCCGTGTTGCGGCAAGTGGCCGATCCGCTCATTGATATCCACGGCCAGGGCGAACATCTTTCTCTGCTGAGACCACGCGCCCACCTGCCTTTGCTCGACGCGTTCGGCGGTCTCGATACGCAGCGGCGCGAACTTGCGGCCGAGGTTCAGCGACTTCGGGCTGTTCAGCATGAACTGGCCGACCTGAACCGTAGCCGGCGCGACATGGCCCAGAGGCTGGAGATGCTGCGCTTCAAGGCCGATGAGATCTCGGCCGCTGCTCTGCGGCCGGACGAAGAAGAGACCTTGCGCATCGAGCGCGTGCGGCTGGCCAATGCTGAACAGTTAGGTCGTTTTGCCGGCGAAGCCATCGCCCTGTTGATGGCCGTCGATGAGGAGCGACCGGCGGTTGTCGACTTGCTGGGGCGCGCTGAGCACGCTATGGGGCAACTGGCCAAACTTGATGAAACACGTGAGGAATCGTTGGCCACTCTGCAAGGGCTGAACTTCCAGCTTGGCGAGATAGCCGCGGAGCTTCGCGACTACCTGGATTCGCTCGAATACGATTCACAGCGGCTCAATGGTGTGGAAGCGCGGCTGGAACTGATCAGCGAACTGAAGCGGAAATATGGCGAGGCCGGGATCGCGGGGTTGTTATCGGCCGCCGAACGGGCCACAGTAGAGATCGAAACGCTGGAGAACAGCGAGGTGCGCACGGCCGAGCTTGAGTCCGAGCAAGAAGCCTATTTGCGCCATATCGGACGAATGGCCGCGGCCTTGTCTGAAAAGCGCCAGGCCGCGGCGAAGCATCTCTCCGCGGCCGTTGAAATCCACCTGGCCGATCTCAAGATGGAGGGCGCGCGCTTCGGCGTTGATTTTCAGACTCAACTCGCCGCCGATGGCTGCTATGTCACCGTCGATGGTGACGAGCAAAGATTCTCTTTTGATCAAACTGGCTTCGATCAGGTTGAGTTCCTCATCTCGGCCAATCCCGGCGAACCGCTCAAGCCACTGGCGCGAGTAGCTAGTGGCGGGGAAACGGCGCGCCTGATGCTTGCGCTGAAGACGGCCCTGGCTCAGGTCGATCGCGCCCCGACGCTGATCTTCGATGAAATCGATCAGGGCATTGGCGGCCGCGTCGGCGACATCGTTGGCCGAAAATTATGGCGGTTGGCGGCTGAGGCCGACCATCAGGTCGTTGTCGTCACGCACTTGCCGCAGCTGGCCGGCTATGGGGACGCTCATTTTCATGTGAGTAAATCGGTGCACGACGGCCGCACCATGACCCATGTGAGCGCTCTGGACAGGGGTGGCCGTATCCGCGAGCTGGCGGCTATGTTGGGCACGCAGGGCGACTCAGCCGTCAGTGGAGCGGAATCGATCCTGCAACATGCCGAGCAGGTCAAGGCCGGATTCCCGGTTGAAGAGCTGTAGCGAATGATTATGTCAACTCAGCGTATACGCACTCTCTTCTCCTTCGTCTTGATGGTCATGGACTTCGTGATGATCGGGCTTGCCTTTGTGTTGGCTTATCAGCTGCGCGTATCTATCGAATGGCCCGAGCCGTTGGCGAATCAATTACCGCTGGCTGACTATATGCCCATGTTCCTGGCCCAGGCGTTCAGTATCATCGCGGCGTTGTTTCTCAATCGGCAATACTATATACCACGAGCTGTCTCGCGCATCGACCAGATCCTCTATGTTTTCATCAGCGTTTCGGTTGGTATCCTGCTGGCCATCGCCCTGACGACTATCTTCTTGCGTAATGACCGGGCGATTGCCGATTACCCGCGCACGATGCTTGTCTATAACTGGCTGTTGACCGTCGCGTTGCTGATCGCCGGTCGTATTCTTCTCAATTGGATGCGCAAGCGGCTACAGGATCGCGGCATCGGCAAGGATCGAATGATCCTCGTCGGCACGGGCGACACGGCGCGGATGATCCTGCAGCGCATCGTGTGGTCGCCTGACCTTGGCTATGATCTCGTCGGTATCGTCAACGGCAGCGGACATGAGACCGATATCCTCGGCGTGCCGGTGCTCGGCCAACCGGAAGATCTGCCGGATTTGATCACCCGATATCAGATCGATGAAGTCATCGTGGCTATCCCCGAAAAGGGCCACCGTGAGACCATGCATGTCGTTTCCTACTGCGAGCGTGGCCGCGTCACCATCAAGGTGTTCCCTGACTTATTCCAATACATCACGTCCACCGCGGGCATAGACGATCTGGGCGGATTGCCGCTGCTTTCTGTGCGCGATTACGCTTTGCGCGGCTATCTATTGGCGTTAAAGCGGATCATAGACTTTCTGGGCGCGGCCGTTGGCCTGATTATACTCTCTCCGCTGATGCTGTTGACCGCGCTGGCAATTAAGCTGGAATCGCCCGGCCCGGTCTTCTTTGTCCAGCCGCGTATGGGGCTGGATGGTCGCGAGTTCATGATGATCAAGTTTCGCTCGATGCGCACCGACGCTGAAAAAGACGGTCCCGGTTGGACGGTGAAGAACGATCCCCGCCAAACCCGATTGGGAACGTTGCTGAGGCGACTTGAAGTAGATGAATTGCCCAACCTCATTAATGTCTTGCTGGGCGAGATGAGCCTGGTCGGTCCACGGCCGGAACAGGCCTACTACGTGGAGCAATTCCGCCAATCTGTGCCGCGCTACATGGACCGCCATCGCGAGAAGGGGGGTATGACCGGCTGGGCACAAGTCAACGGCTTGCGCGGGGATAGTTCCATCAACGAGCGCACCAAGTATGACCTGTGGTATTCGGAAAACTGGTCTATCCTCCTCGATACTAAAATCCTCCTTCGCACCCTCTGGCAGATCTTTTCGCCCAGAAAAAAAGACGGACCTCGCTATTGATTTTGTGCCCGGGCGAGAGTCAATCTAACACGGTTCTAATTGACCCTGATTGGTGGGCATGTTATGATCAATCCGGCCTATTTAGCACTCGCAATATTTGAGTGCCAGGCTTGGCACAGGAATCAGGCGAATGAGTGGTCGGGGCGCAACCACGATAAAGGTTGGTCGCCCGGTCGATGGTTGTATCGTGGACGAGATTGAATTTCTGGCACTGACGGAACGTCAAGAGCGAATACTGGCCATGGTTGTCCGTAGCTATATTGAAACGGGCAAGCCAGTCGGTTCCAAGACGCTGGTCGAGGATTATGGCCTCGATTACAGTTCTGCCACCGTGCGTAATGAGTTCGTCGCTCTGGGGGAGATGGGCTATCTGGCTCAGCTTCATACGTCGGCCGGCCGAATTCCGACAGAGCGCGGCTATCGCTATTTCGTTCAGAAGTTGTTGGGTGAGTTCCATTTACCGCTTCACGAGCGGCAAATGATCCGCCACCAATTCCATCAGGCCCGTCTGGAGTTGGGCCAATGGATGCGCCTCTCGGCCGCTATCCTGGCCCGCACGTCCGGCAGCGCCAGCTTCATCACCGCCCCGCAGGCTCGCGCCAATCGCTTCAAGCATGTGCAACTGATCTCCACCCAGGGCCGCCTGGTCCTGATGGTGATCGTGCTGTTCGGCGGCGAGGTGAAGCAACAAATGCTTACGCTGGCCGAGCCGTTGCCGCAATCTCGTCTAAGCGCAGTGGCCGAGCGGTTGAATGGGCTATTCCCTGATATGGATTCAGAGGATATCGCCACGTGCATCGCCGATAGCCACCTGGATACGTTGGAAAACGAGGTGGCCAGATTGGTGATCGATGTCTTGCATCGGGCGGACCACCGGCCGATCAGCGATATCTATCGCGATGGCCTGGTGAATATCCTCAACGACGAAGGCACACGCCACGCCGTGCGACTCCTCGAGGAGCGGACGCTGCTGGCTTCGGTGCTGGCCGAGACGAAAATCCAGAGGGGAGAAGGGGTGCAGGTGGTGATCGGCGGCGATGGCCGCTGGGAAGAACTTCGGGACTGCACCATGATCTTCTCGCGCTACGGCGTTACTGACAACTTTTCCGGCACGCTGGCCGTTGTTGGCCCCACGCGCATGCCCTACGACCGCAATGTCGCCGCAGTGCGCTACGTCGCGGACCTGATGAGCGGCTTTGTATATGAATATTTCGTACAGGATACAGACACTGTCGCACGGCGCAACGCTCCGGGCGCTATCCTGGATCAGATAGAGGTTGAACACAGTGACAATCACGAATGATGAACAAATATGGGATGAGCCGGCCGGCGCGGCCGATGCGGCTGCGCTAGAAGAGTCTGCAGCCGAGCCTGTTCTGGTCGAGCAACTGGCCGCCGCGCAAGCTGAGGCGGCCCGTAATCTCGACGGGTGGCAGCGTACCCAGGCCGAATTCGCCAACGCGCGCAAGCGATTCGAGCGCCAGCGGGCCGAAGCTTCCGTTGACGCCACGGTGGAAATCGTCGCTAAGCTTTTGCCGTTACTTGACGATTTTGAGCGCGCGCTGGAATCCGTGCCGGGAGAAGATAAGGAAGATCCCTGGATCGTGGGGGTGACGCTGGTCTATCGCAAGATGCTCTCCGTTCTGGAAGGAATGAACGTGCAGGTGATCCCGGCTATTGGAAAACCTTTCGATCCCAACTTCCACGAAGCGCTATCGCAAGAACCTTCAGATGAACATGATAGCGGCATAATTGTCAATGAAATGAGACGCGGCTACCAGCTGGGCGATCGGGTGATTCGGCCTTCGCTCGTCACGGTCGCTCCCTGAGAAGCAATAACTGAAAGAGGACAGAATCAATGGCAACGATAATCGGTATTGACTTGGGCACAACGAACTCCGTTGTCGCCGTGATGGAAGGTGGCGAGCCTGTCGTCATCCCCAGCTCGGAGGGCAGCCGGCTGTTCCCGTCCGTGGTGGCTGTGAACCCCAAAACGGGCGAGCGGCTGGTGGGCCAGGTGGCCAAGCGCCAGGCGGTCGTCAACCCGCAAAACACAATATATTCCGTCAAGCGCTTCATGGGTCGTAAATTCGACGATCAGGAAGTGCAACGGGCTTTGGCATACGTACCCTATGAGGTCAAACAGGCCCCGAATGGCGATGTTCGCGTGGTCATGAACGGTCGCGAATATTCACCGCCCGAGATTTCGGCCATGATCTTGCAGAAGATCAAAACCGACGCCGAAGCCTACCTGGGCCAGACGGTGACCCAGGCGGTTATCACTGTGCCGGCGTACTTCAACGATAGCCAGCGCCAGGCTACCAAGGACGCGGGCAAGATCGCCGGTCTGGAAGTGTTGCGTATCGTCAACGAACCGACGGCCTCATCGCTGGCTTACGGACTGGGTAACAACAAGGACGAGATGATCGCCGTCTATGATCTGGGTGGCGGCACGTTTGATATCTCCATCCTGGAAGTGGGCGATGGCGTCTTTGAAGTGAAGTCGACCAACGGCGATACCTTCCTGGGCGGCGATGACTTTGATCAGCGTATCATCGACTGGGCAGCCGACCAGTTCAAGATGGAAGAGGGCATCGATCTGCGCAATGACAAGCAAGCTCTGCAGCGTTTGCGCGAGGCGGCCGAGAAGGCCAAGGTCGAGCTGTCAACGACGATGCAATCGGAATTGAATCTGCCCTTCATCACTGCTGACGCCGCCGGGCCGAAGCATATGAACCTGACGCTGACCCGCGCCAAGCTGGAACAATTGACGGATGACCTTGTGCAACGCTCCATCGAGCCGTGCCGCAAGGCGCTGAAGGACGCCGGTCTGTCGGTGGGCGACATCACCGAAGTTATTCTGGTCGGCGGCATGACCCGTATGCCTGCCATTCAGGAGGCCGTGCGTAAATTCTTCAACCGGGACCCGCACAAGGGCGTCAACCCTGACGAGGTCGTGGCGCTGGGCGCAGCTATCCAGGCCGGCGTATTGGGCGGTGATGTCAAGGAAGTCGTTTTACTCGATGTCACTCCGCTGACGCTGGGTATCGAAACGTTGGGCGGTGTGGCTACGCCGCTGATCGAGCGTAATACCACTATTCCGACCAAGAAGAGCCAGATCTTCTCCACCGCGGCCGATGGCCAGACCCAGGTAGAGATTCATGTCGTGCAAGGCGAGCGTCCGATGGCGGGCGATAACAAGAGCCTGGGTCGATTCATTCTTGACGGGTTGCCGCCCGCGCCGCGTGGCGTGCCCCAGATCGAGGTATCGTTTGATATCGACGCCAACGGTATCCTGAACGTCAGCGCCCGTGATAAAGCCACCAACCGCCAGCAGGCGATGCAGATCATTCCATCCAGCGGCTTGGCCAAGGACGAGATCGACCGCATGATGCGCGACGCTGAGAGCCATGCCGCCGATGATACGCGACGCAAGGAAGAGGTTGAGGCGCGCAATGTGGCCGATTCGACCACCTATATGGCTGAGAAGTTTCTGGCCGACAATGCCGACAAGGTTTCCGAATCCCACAAGGCCGATGTGCAAGCCCGGATCGACGAGGTGAAGACGGCCCTCAATAATAACGATGTAGCCGGTATGCGGCAGGCTGCCCAACGACTGGAGCAAGCTGTACAGCAAGTAGGCGCGGCCATGTATCAGGCGGGCGCGACCGGTCCGCAAGCTGATGGCGGCCCTGATACCGGTTCGGAGGCCGGTGGTGGCTCCGACGAAGATGTCGTTGAAGGTGAATTCAGCGACGCCAATTGATTCTTTCCTGGGTTCGGCAGGTAGCGGCTGTGATGCGGCTGCCTGCCGAATCTGAGATCTTATATTATGTCATCGAAGCGCGATTACTATGAAGTCCTGGGCGTCTCCCGGACTGTGACGAAAGAAGAGCTGAAGAAGCAGTACCGCAGTCTGGCGCGCCAATATCACCCCGACGTGAACAATGAACCTGATGCCAACGATCGGTTCAAGGAAATAAGCGAGGCCTACGAGGTCTTGTCGGATGATGACAAACGGGCGGCTTACGATCGTTTTGGGCATGCAGGCGTCGGGAATGGCGGCTTCTCCGGGTATGAGCAGGGCTTCGGCGGCTTTGCCGATATCTTTGAGGAATTTTTTGGCTCATTTGGCGGGGCAGGCGCGGGGCGTCGCCGGCGCCATGGCCCGCGGCGCGGGCCGGACTTGCGCTATGATCTGACGATCACCTTCGAAGAGGCGGTATTCGGCACCGAGCGCGAGATCGAATATCGACGTACGGAAACGTGCTCGATTTGCAACGGGAGCGGCGCTGAGCCGGGTTCACGGCCGATTACCTGCACGACTTGCAACGGCACAGGTGAAGTGCGTCGGGTTCAGCAATCGATCCTGGGGCAGTTCGTCAACGTCACTACTTGCCATACCTGTAACGGGACGGGAGAGATCATCCCTAACGTTTGTCACGAGTGCAGCGGCCGCAAAGTCGTCGAACGCACCGTGACCAAGAAAGTCAAGATCCCGGCGGGCGTAGATAGCGACACACAGATTCGATTGACAAACGAAGGTGGGGCGGGGCTTGATGGCGGTCCTCCGGGCAACCTCTTCGTCGTTCTGACCGTCGCTCCCCACGAATATTTCCAACGCCGCGGCGATGATATCGTGCTTGACATGCAAATCAACGTGGCGCAAGCGGCTTTGGGCGACGAGATCGCCGTGCCGACAGTGGATGGTGAGATGAACCTCCATATCCCCGCGGGAACGCAGTCGGGTCGGGTCTTTCGTATGCGCGGGCTGGGCGTGCCTAAATTGGACCGAACGGGCCGGAGCACCAATATCGGCCGTGGCGACCAGTTGGTGATTATGAACGTCGCCATACCGAAGAACCTGACGGATGAGCAAAAGACCCTGTTTACTGAACTATCACGCTCTCTCGGCCGTGAAGTCGTACCCCAGCGGGGCAAAGGTATTCTGGGTCAGTTAAAAGACGCATTGGGAGATTTATTCGGATGAGCGCGATGCACTGGCTGGAAGTGAGTGTACGAACCGACGGCGAGGGCGCCGAGGCCGTGGCAGAACTGCTGCGGCCTTTTGCTTATCAAGAGAGCGTGGTTTTGCAGCAGCTCGGCGATGAATCGACGGCCGATCCCGATGCGCTGGAACCGTATGTGACGGTGCTCATCTATGTGCCCGGCGATGAAGATACGCCTGCATTGCGTCGCCGGATCGAGGAGATCCTCTACCATCTCGGCCGACTGTATCCCATTCCTGAGCCTGTCTTCCGTGAATTAGCGGACGAGGATTGGGCCAATGCCTGGAAAGCACACTACACGCCCTTTCGCGTCGGTCGCCGGCTCAAGATCTGGCCTGCGTGGTTGCCGCGTGAATCAGACGAGGACGCTCGACCAGACGATATCATCCTGGTGCTCGATCCTGGAATGGCCTTTGGCACGGGGCTGCATCCGACGACTCAGGGGTGTTTGCGCGCCCTGGAGGAACTTATCGTTCCGGGAGCAAGCGTGTTGGACGCGGGCACAGGCTCCGGCATCCTGTCGGTCGCGGCCGCCAAACTGGGCGCGGTTGGTATCGACGCTTTCGACACCGATGAACTGGCCGTTCGCGCGACCATCGATAATGCCACTCAAAATAATGTGCGGCCGTCGATCCATGTCTGGCGAGGCGAACTGGATAGTGTCCGCCATGAAACATCACGTGAAACGTGGGATGTGGTTGTGGCCAATATCCTGGCCCCGGTCATTATTCAATTGTTGAGCGAGAAGGGGCTGTTATCTTACCTGGTGGCCGATGGACGGCTCGTACTGAGCGGTATTATTGTTGAACAAGGCCCTGATGTTGAGGCGGCGCTGGCCTCAGCCGGGGGGAGAGTGCTGGATACTATCGTCTCGGGCGATTGGATAACCTTCATAGCCGGCCATCGTTGAGTAGACGGCCGGCTGTCGGGTCCGTATCGCCGGGCGATAAATCCCCAGCCTGTTGAGTCGAGGTCAGGCTTCGGCGGCTTGAACGTTGCGACGGTAACGGTAAGTGATACGGCCGCGTTCCAGATCATAAGGCGTCATCTCTACCCGTACCCGGTCACCCAGCAAAATGCGGATGTAATGCTTGCGCATGCGACCGGAAAGATAGGACAAAACCCGATGCCCGTTATCCAACTCGACCGTGAACTGCGTATTCGGCAGCAGTTCAATGACCGTACCTTCGACCTCTAACTTATCTTCTTTTTTAGCCATAAACTCCTGCGTTTATTTATTCGAGGGGGGCGTCATTAGCCTCGCCCGGATCCTCATTCTCGGCCGTTTCAGACACAGCTTCTATCAGTTCTTCAACGATTGCTTCGCCTTCATCGGCCGGTTCGGAAACTTCTTCAATGATGATTGTCCCTTCGACTGTTTCCGCGGCTTCATCAACGGTATCTTCAATATCCTCGACAGCTGCCTCGACATCATCGAGAGCGACTTCGGCTTCGCCGATGACTTCCTCGACGATTGCGCCGGTTTCTTCTACGGCGGCTTCCACGTCATCGGCGACCGGCGACTCCGCCTCTTCAGCCTCAGGGACTTCCTGGGCCTCGTCCTTGCTCGGAATTCTGCGTGCTGCCTGAGCAGCCTCTTCTTCTTCGAGCCGCAACGCTTCGGCCAATTCCCTCTGGGCCATCCACTCGATCTGTTCCGTTGGCGTCACTGCTTTCAGACTCAGACCGATGCGCTGGCGCTTCTGATCGATGCTGACGATACGCAATAAATGAGTCTCGCCTTCATGAACCACATCGTGGGGATTCTCCACCGGATTGCGCGACAGTTGTGAGACATGGAGCAAGCCTTCGACACCCGGCTCGATTTCGGCGAACGCGCCGTAATCGAGAATGCGTGTGATCTTGCCTTCGACGAGTTGGTTCTGGACGTACCGTTGGGCGACAGTATCCCATGGATTGGGCAGCAATTTCTTGCGGCTCAGACTGATGCGACCAGACTCCTGATCGATACCCAGAACGTAGACCTCGATTTCGTCTCCCAGCTTGACGGCTTCGCGTGGGTGTTCGATCCGGTGCCATGAAAGTTCCGAAATATGGACCAGACCATCGGCCCCGCCCAGATCAACAAACGCGCCGAAATCGCGCATGCCGCTCACGCGGCCGGTACGGACCTCGCCCGGTTGCAGTACTTCCAGGAGCTCGCCGCGCTTCTTTTCCTCCCATTCCTTCTGGGCTTCGCGCTGCGACATGACCAGACGATGGCGGTGGCGGTCGACCTCGATAATCTTGACGCCGATCGTCTCGCCGCGCAGGCGAGCCAGGCGTTGCTGGCGGCGACGCTCGCCCATACCGGGCGTCACGTCGCTCAGATGCGAGATGGGCACAAACCCGCGAATACGGCCGTAGGGGACGATGACGCCGCCTTTGTTGTAGCCGATTACCTCGCCCTCGAAAATCTCTCCGCTGGCGAGAAGCGCTTCCGCCTGCACCCAATCCTGATTAAGGCGGGCCAGGTGAATGGAAACGACTAGCGCCTCGGGGTCCTCAGTCTGGACGACATAGACAGGGATCTCGTCGTTTACCTTAATCTCCTCGCGCTCCTCAGGCTCTAGTTTTGCGAGATCAGACTGGGGCACGATGCCATCGCGTTTCAATCCCAGATCGATGATAAGGCCTTGCGGTGTGTTGGTCACGACGATGCCCATGCGGATATCTCCGGGTTGGGGCATATCATAATCGTGCTGGTCCAGCAGATCTTCTAAGGAGTTCATCGATTCTTCAGACATACGTTTTCCTACAACGGCTTATGTTTTGCGGATTGCAGATCCCTTAACTAAAACAAAAACTCGGCCTCTGTTGTCTAAGGCGACAACTACGGGCCGAGCTCCTACGCCATTGACACTTATAAAGTGTCCTTTCAGAAAGGGTTAGGTGGCGTTATCTATTCAGCATAATAGTCTCTTGGAGTCTTAATTGTAAAACCGCAAGTGTACGCACGAGTCGTATCTTGTGGTTTTTTCAATCACTTGAACTCTTCGCCGCCCGACCGTTAACCCACTCAGCCAATTCCCAATTATACCACGGCCACTTACCGTGTCAATCAGACTGAAACGGCGCGGCCGGCAGCGGCGATCGCTATTGCACGTTATTCGTCCGAATTTAGACGGCGGCGATACGGTTCCGGATAATCCCGATACCTTCGATAGCGCATTCCACGACGTCTCCGGGCTGGAGGAAAACCGGCGGTTTCATGGCGAAACCCACCCCGCTGGGCGTGCCCGTGGCGATGATGTCGCCCGGTAATAAAGTCATCCCGCGCGAGAGATGGCCGATGAGCGTTGGGATATCAAACGTCATGGTCTCGTTAGCGCTGTCTTGTCGCAATTCGCCGTTGACGTGGCAGGTGATGCGTAAGGCGTAGGGATCGGGAATTGCGTCGGCCGTTACGATGCATGGTCCGATGGGGCAACTGCCGTCGAGGCTTTTGCCCTTGAAGAATTGCTTGTGCAAGGTTTGCAGGTCGCGAGCCGTCACATCGTTTAACACGGTGTAGCCGAATACGCCGGCCAGCGCTTCCTCGCGCGTCGCGTTTTTCAGCGGGCGGCCGATGATGACGGCCAGCTCCGCTTCGTAGTCGATCTTTTCTGAAACTGCGGCATCGAACGGGATGTCGCCATAAGGTCCATTGACGCAGGTCGTCGCTTTGGTAAAGATGACCGGATAGTCGATGGCCTCGACGGATTCTCCGCGAGCCTCGTACGACTCGCGGGTGTGCTCGGCGTAGTTCTTGCCCACACACATGACGTTGCGTCGGGGGCGGTGGATAGGGGCTAATAAAGTTACATCTGCTAGCGGGATAGCGGCGGCTGTGGCGGCGATCCCCCTGATGCGGGTCAACCCTGCATCTCCCAATTCGATGAGGGCGACCATATCCGGCGCGACGGCCGACAGATCGACGATAGTATCTTCGCGTAACAGGCCAACGGCGATTCGGTCGGCGTGCTGATAGGTGACGAGTTTCAAGATGGGTTTTCCTCGTGTGCCGTTTACTCCAGTGAGACGGCCGGGTGAATGTTCGCCCATTATGCCTGAATTCTATAGATGGAACATGTTAAAATTAACTTTATGATTGTCCGGCCCTATGCCGAAGTCGTTGTCAATGTTGAGGTGTCGCTCGCCGAAGCTTACACCTATCATATCCCGCTAGACTTGCGACCGGCGCTTCGTGTCGGCCACCTGGTCGAGGTGGAATTCGGCCGCCGGTTGGCCCAAGGGACCGTTGTTGGCTTTGTAGATTCGGCTCCGGTTGAGGACACCAAGCCGATCATCAGCCTCATCGATCCCGATCCGGTCCTGTGGCCATGGCAAATTGAACTGGCGCGATGGCTGAGCGAGCGCTACATGGCGCCGCTCAACGCTTGCTTCCGCTTGCTGCTGCCGCCCGGCTTGACGCGCTGGTCTGATTCTATTTATGATGTTAACCCCTCTTGGGAGGGCGGTGGCCGGTTGACCGACCTTCAGCAACGATTGGTCGATTTGTTGCGCGAGCGGGGCGCCCTACGTGAACGGGAGATCGTCCGCGCCATCAAGGACAAGAAGTCGAAGGACGCCGCCACCCAGCTCGTGGGCCGGGGCATTTTACGTCGGGCGTCGGTGCTGGATCCGCCGCGCGTACGCCCCAAGCATATTCGCACGGCGGAGCTTATTGCCGGCCCAGCTCTCGTTCGCGCCGCTCTGCCTCAACTTGGCCGGGCCAGTAAGGCGGCTGATATTTTGCTGTATCTCAACGATTCGCGCGACCCGCTTCCCGCCGAGGCTACTGTGCTCGAGGCCACCGGAGCTGAGATGAAGCATTTGCAGACGCTTGTCGATGAGGGGCTGGTGACACGGATCCCAGTCGCGACTGTCGTCGTGCCTGTGCCTGGCGCCGAGCCGCGAACTGAACAGGCGGCCGCTCTGGCACAATTGCCGCTGGAGCCTGGAGAGCTTTCCAGCCCGGAATTACTGGCCGAATGGCTGGATGCCGGCGTGGCGCGCCTTGAAGAGCAACCTGCCGCCGTGAGTCTGGCCATCCCGCCACGCCGGGTGATGGGGCATATCCTGCGTTTGCGCAAGGCTGAGGGCTATGGTCGCATCCTTGATTTCCTGGCCGAGGAAGCGCGCCCTATGCCGGTGGGCGCGATTTATGAGGCCACAGACACCACTCTGCGGCATTTGCGACAACTGGCCAATCTGGAATTGATACGATTGGACGATGTTCACGTGTGGCGCGACTCGCTGGCCGACCGGGACTTTGCCCCGGCTGATCCGCCTGAATTAACGCTGGATCAAGCTCGCGTTTGGGGGCGGATTAAAATGGCCATGATCGAGCGAGAGGAACGTGTGGCTGAAGGCCCGCCGGATGATGAGGCGCCGGATGCTGTCGAGGCTGCCGATGCAGAGGACACCGGCCCTGGTCTGCCGGACTCAACAGACGCCGCTACCCTCCCCTTTTTGCTGCACGGCGTCACGGGTAGCGGCAAGACCGAGATATACATGCGGGCCATTGATTTTGCCTTGTCGCGCGGCCAACAGGCCATCATTCTGGTCCCGGAGATCTCTCTTACGCCACAGACTGTAAGGCGGTTCGCGGCCCGCTTTCCCGGCCGGGTGGCCGTGATCCATAGCTCTCTCAGCGAAGGGGAACGTTACGATACCTGGCGGCGAGCGCGTCGCGGACTCATTGATATCGTGATCGGGCCGCGCAGCGCCTTGTTTTCCCCTTTGCCTAACCTGGGCGTGATTGTTATCGACGAGGAACATGACGGCAGCTATAAGCATACGCCGCCTGTGCCGCCTCCCTACTATCACGCCCGCGAGGCAGCCATCGCCCTGGCTGGACTTACCAACGCAGTCGTCGTCATGGGGAGCGCAACGCCGGACGTGGTCACCTATCATCGCGCCCAATCAGGACGCTATCAACTGCTGGAGCTACCCAGGCGAATCATGGGCCATCGCCGGCGAATCGAAAGCCAGGCTGAACGACTTCATCTGGAGAGTCATTACACGCCACTGTCTCCCGACGAGGGCAGGGATATTATGCGACTGGACGAGGCGCTGACGATCCCGCTTCCCCCTGTTCAGGTGGTGGACATGCGCCAGGAATTGCGGGCCGGGAACCGTTCGATCTTCAGTCGCGCGCTGGACGCGGCTATAACCGAGACGTTGGAGCGCGGTGAACAGAGCATCCTCTTCCTGAACCGCCGTGGTTCATCGACCTTCGTGAATTGTCGAGATTGCGGTCATGTGATGAAGTGCCCGCGCTGCGGCATCCCGCTCACCTATCACCAACCGCGCATGACGCTCACCTGTCATCAGTGCGGCCACCGCGAGCAGCCGCCGTCCGTCTGTCCCAATTGTGGCTCCGAGCGCATCCGCTACTTTGGCCTGGGCACGGAGCGACTCGAGGAATTGGTGCGCGAGTGCTGGCCGGACGCGCGCTTGGTGCGCTGGGATCGCGACACGACCGGCAAGGAAGGTTCGCATGAGGCCTTGCTGGCCGGCTTTATCAATCGCGAGTCCGATATCCTCGTCGGTACGCAGATGATTGCCAAGGGCCTGGATCTGCCGTTCGTGACACTGGTGGGGGTGATCTCGGCCGATGTCGCTCTGGGCCTGCCGGATTACAATACGGGCGAGCGCGCCTTTCAGGTGTTGGCCCAGGTAGCCGGGCGAGCCGGGCGTGGTTTGTTGGGCGGTCGGGTTATTATTCAGACTTACGATCCCGGTCACTACGCCATCAGGGCGGCCGCTGATCATGATTATGCCGGGTTTTATGTTGAAGAGATGCGCTTCCGAACCCGTCAGGCTTTGCCGCCGTTCAGGCGGATCGTGCGATTGTTACTGACCGATCCGGTGAACGAGCGGGCCGAGCGAATGGCCAAGGAGATGGGCAACGCGCTACATCGCGTCATCCGCGAGCGCGCTCTGGCAGCGACGGATCTGTTAGGCCCGACGCCGGCGTTCTTCTCGCGATTGGATGACCGCTACCGCTGGCATATCGTCGTCCGCACGCCCGACCCCCACCGGCTGTTGGAGGACGTGCCCATTCCACGCGGATGGATGATAGATATCGACCCGGAGAGCACCCTGTAGAAACACGAAATGTCCCCGCACGGACTCGAACCATGATCTATCGCTTAGGAGGCGATTGCTCTATCCATTGAGCTACGAGGACTATTGGGCCAATTTTAGCCGATTGGGGTTATGATGACTACTGGCCATGAAGTCGTCACTAATCTGTGAAAAGTTGCCTCGTAAGCCGATCTCGATAGTATAGGGATTGTTTTAATCCCACTCCGCTGTACGCTGATAGTTAAAAGGCCACGATCGTCTGAATTGAACGAATGTGCTCGACCACTACGTCAATATCGGTTCTTCATTTGAGGTAGGCGGGTTCACATGACAATAATCAATCGGTAATCATGCATGAATCAGACAATGCATCAATCAACGGTGCTTATCCAATGAAAAGAATCGGAGTTCTAACGAGCGGTGGTGATGCCCAGGGCATGAATGCGGCCCTTCGTGCTGTGGTGCGTACGGGAATTAATCGCGGCCTGGAAGTCTATGCCATCTATGAAGGCTATTCGGGCATGGTGGAAGGCGGCGAGCGGATTAAACCCATGAGCTGGGGCGATGTTGGCGGTATCCTGCAGTTAGGCGGCACAGTGATTGGCTCGGCTCGTTGCAAACCGTTCCATGACCGGGCGGGCCGTCTGCACGCTGCTCGAAATCTGTTGCTTAATGGGATCGAGGGATTGATCGTCATCGGCGGCGATGGCAGCCAGACCGGCGCCGGGATACTCCATGCCGAATGGGACGGCCTTGTTCGGGAACTGGTCGAGAACGGCGAGGTGACCAAGAAAGCGGCTGGGCGGATCAAATCTCTGCCCGTGGTAGGGATCATCGGATCGATTGATAACGATATGTTCGGCTCGGATATCACGACCGGCGCCGACACGGCCCTGCACCGGATCGTCGACGCCACCGACGCCATCTCCAGCACGGCCGCCAGCCATCAGCGCAGCTTTGTCGTCGAGGTTATGGGCCGCAATTGTGGCTATCTGGCGCTTATGTCGGCCGTCGCTTCCGGAGCGGATTGGGTCTTCATCCCCGAATCGCCACCCGATGTGGACGATTGGGGGGCGAAGATGTGCGAGAAGCTGAGCAATGGCCGCAAGATGGGGCGGCGTGACAGCATGGTCATCATCGCTGAGGGCGCGCGTGACCGCAAAGGCAACCCCATCACTAGTCAGCATGTCAAGGAAGTCATCGAGAGTCGATTGGGCGAAGATGTGCGGATCACCGTGCTTGGTCATGTACAGCGCGGAGGGTCGCCCAGCGCGTTTGATCGCAACCTGAGCACGATGTTGGGTGTGGAGGCGGTCGATGCTCTTATGTCTATGCATCCCCATGACGAGCCCCTAATCGTGGGTATGCAGGGCAACAAACTGACGCGGACTCCGTTGGCGGTGGCGCTGGAAAAGACGCGGGCTGTAGCCAAAGCTATGGCTGCGAAAGAATTCGATCAAGCCCTTGAACTGCGTGGCGCCACCTTCAAGCGATCGTTTGAGGTTGTGCAGACGCTTGTTCGGGCCAAGCCGCATCCGCCCGATCCAGGCCAGCGCCGCCTGCGCATCGCCATCGTCCACGGCGGCGGTCCCGCGCCGGGGATGAACACGGCCGTACGTGCTGCCGTACGTATTGGCATGGATCGAGGCCACGTTATGCTCGGCGTTCGCAATGCTTTTCGCGGCCTGATCAATAATGAGATCGCCGAAGTCGACTGGATGGACGTCAATGGCTGGGCCAGTCGGGGCGGTTCCGAGCTGGGCACTAATCGCTTGATCCCGAAGGGGCGCGATCTGTATTCGATCGCGCGTAACCTCGAAGAAAATCAGATCGACGGCATCCTGATGATAGGCGGGTGGACGGGATATGAGTCCATATTGGAACTTTACATGCAGCGCCGGAACTATCCCGCCTTCGATATCCCGATGGTTTGTCTGCCGGCAACGATCAACAATAATTTGCCTGGGACGGAGCTGAGTGTCGGGGCCGACACCGCATTGAACAGCATCATCATGGCCGTAGACAAGATCAAGCAGTCGGCCGTTGCCACGCAGCGCACCTTCATCGTTGAAGTCATGGGCTATTATTGCGGCTATCTGGCTCTGATGGGCGCGTTGGCGACCGGCGCCGAACGTGTCTACCTTCACGAGGAAGGCGTGACCATGCGCGACCTGGTGGAGGACGTCGATGATTTCAAGCGCAGCTTCGAGCGAGGCAAACGTCTGGGCTTAATCATCCGCAACGAGATGGCTAATGAAGTGTACACTACGAACTTCATGCGGATGCTCTTTGAGGAAGAGGGCGGCGACCTTTTTGACGTCCGCCAGGCGATTCTGGGCCACATGCAACAGGGTGGTTCGCCATCCCCGTTTGATCGTATCTTCGCCACGCGCCTGGGGGTGGCTTGCATTGAACATCTCATCGAACGCGCTCTTAATGGATCTCACGAGAGCGCGTGCATCGGTCAGTTGCGGGGAGAGATCGTGTTCACTGAACTGGACGGAATCTCGAAACTGATGGATTTCGCGCACAGCCGGCCCATCAGCCAATGGTGGATGGATGATTTGAGACCTATCGCCCGGCTGTTGGCCAGGCAAGAGGCGAGTACGCCTCAGGGATAGCCGAGGCGGATCATATAAATATTAACAGAATGACTCTGATCATATATTTCGTTTAGGAGATTGATAGTATGAGAATCGGAATCTTGACAGGCGGCGGCGACGTGCCGGGCCTGAACCCTGGCATCAAAGCGGTCGTCAACCGTGCGGTTGATGCTGGTCATGAAGTCGTGGGTATTCGCCGTGGCTGGGGCGGCTTGCTCCTGATCAATCGCGATGACCCGGCGACGGTGCAGAAGTACACGATGATGCTCGATAACAATGTCGTTCGCACGATCGATCGTAGTGGCGGCACGATGTTGCATACCAGCCGTACGAATCCCGGCAAGGTTCGCCCGGATAACGTGCCTGAATTTCTGAAGGACCCGGACCATCCTGAGGCCGAAGCGGCGGACGATTCCACGCGCGACTTCACCCCGCACGTGCTTAAGAACCTGGAATTCCTCAAGATCGATCGTCTGATCCCTATCGGGGGCGACGATACGCTCAGCTATGGCGAGCGGCTGCATCGCGAGGGCTTCCCGGTAGTGGCGATCCCCAAGACGATGGATAATGATGTCTATGGCACGGATTACTGCATCGGATTTAGCACGGCCGTTACCCGTAGCGTGCAGTTTATTCATCAGTTGCGCACCAGCGCCGGATCGCATGAGCGCATCGCCGTTATCGAGCTATTTGGCCGCAATTCCGGCGAGACGAGCCTGATCAGCTCTTACCTGGCCGGGGTCGATCGGGCGGTTATTTCTGAGGTTCCTTATGACCCAGAAGTACTGGCCGAACTGGTCATGAGAGACAAGCTCAATAATCCCAGCAACTATGCCATGGTCACGATCAGCGAAGGCGCGCACATGGTCGGGGGCAAAGTCGTCGAGTATGGTGAGACCGACGCCTACGGCCATCGCAAATTGGGCGGTATCGGGGAGATCACCGGCGAAGCGCTCAAGAAATTGACGGGGGAGAACATCATCACGCAGCGGCTTGCTTACTTGATGCGCTCTGGTGCACCTGACGCGCTTGACCTGATGGTTGGCTCGAACTACGCGCAACTGGCCGTCGATCTGATCGTCAGCGGCTCCAGCGGGCGTATGGTCGCCCTGCGCGACGGCGCGTATACCCATGTCCCCATGAGTATTGTCACCAGCGGTGTGAAGCGGGTCGATGTTGACGAGCTGTATGACGCTAAGAACTATCGGCCGAAGGTTCGCCACGTGCTCGGTAAGCCGATGTTTCTCTATTGATCGGATCCAGGGGCGGCTGCGGAGAGGTTCGGCGATCGCGCGCGTTCCACTCCGTGGCCGCCCTTTTTGGGCAAGAGAAGAAACACGCTGTCTCTGTCGCGTGTCCTTGTTGTCCGGGAAGGCCGGCGCGAGGCCGGCACTCAGCCCGGCTGATAAATGGCTAAGTCATGATCGCGAGTACTTGACGATATCCTTCGCGCCCCATTAGAATAGATAGTGTGATCCAAGACTAAATCCCCCTCCGCGAATAATATTGGCGGAAAATCGCTTGGATTAATCTTTGCCAATGTACCGTTTCCAACGCTCGCCTTTCTTATTGCTTATCGCCCTTCTCGCCTTCTCGGCGCTCGCCTGTCAAGCTATATCGTTCGGTCAACCAAAAACTACGACGGATGAATCCGGAACCAACGCCGGCCAGCAGGCGATAGTCGATCAGGCCGTCGCTACTGTGATGGCCCAGATCGGCGCGCAACCGGCCACCGCTACACCTGCTGCGTCCCTGTCGATTGTTGGCACTGATCTGGAAGCGTCGATGATCGATCTATACCAGAAAGTTAATCCATCTGTCGTCCTCATCTATATCCTGGATCGGCAATCTTTCCCTGTGGGTTCGGGTAGCGGCATTGTCTATGACGCGCAGGGGCATGTCGTCACCAATAATCATGTCGTAACGGGAGCCGATGGGCTAGAGGTGGTTTTTTCCGATGGTCAGCGCCGTTCGGCCGTAGTGGTCGGCACGGACGTCGATAGTGACCTGGCCGTGATCCGGGTTGATTCGTTGCCGGATGGTGTGCAGCCGGTATCGCTAGGCGATTCCAACGATGTGCGAGTGGGGCAATTTGTCGTGGCCATCGGCAACCCATTTGGCGAAACTGGTTCCCTGTCGTTAGGTATCGTCAGCGGCCTGGGCCGCTCCCTGGCTTCCAACCGGATCGCTGAAGGCGGCGGTCGTTATTCCCTTCCCTCCGTGATCCAGACCGATGCGGCCATCAACCCCGGCAACTCGGGCGGCCCCCTCCTGAATCTGAATGGCCAGGTGATCGGAATCAACAGCGCCATTAGCACCAGCACCGGCACCAACTCCGGCGTTGGGTTTTCCATTCCCGTGAATGCTCTCCATCGCGTTATTCCATCGCTTATCGCCGAGGGCGTTTATCATTATCCTTTCATGGGCGTTCGGATGACGTCCCTCGATCTGTCGGCCCAACAACAAATGAAGCTGCCACAGGTGACCGGCGCCTATGTGACCGATGTGACGCCCAACGGCCCCGCGGCTCGGGCCGGGTTGCACGCCAGCGGATTTAATGATTCAGTCGGAACCTTGCCCGGCGGCGATCTGATTATCGGCATCAACGGGCAACCCATCGCCAGCCCGGACGACCTGATCAACTATCTCGTATTCGAAACTGAGGTCGGCCAAACGATTATGCTAACGATTATTCGAGACGGCGCTCAGATGGAGCTGCCTCTCACACTAGGCGAACGCCCATAACCCGAGCGCTCTATGGGCGGAAGCCCCATCATCCATGCCGGCGGTCGAAGGGCCGTCCGGTCCAAAGGCGGCAAAGCAGGTAGGAGGTTTTCATGTTTAGCCAGGAGCAAATGCAAGAGCTGGTTACTTATGAGGCAAATGGCGACGGCGTCATCAGTATTTATCTGGATACCGATAGCACTCGCCAGTCCGTGGAGGGAATAAAACTGACTGCCAGAACTCTCCTGAAAACGATCCAGCCCCAACGCGAGAAAGAAGCCCAGATGATCGAACGTTATCTGGATCATAGCTACGATTGGTCTAAGCCCGGTTTGGCGTTGTTTTGCGGCAGGGGCGGCGAGTTCTTCCGCGCCTACCGCTCGCCTGTGGCCTTTCGAAACCGGATACGATTGACTACCCGGCCGTATATCAAGCCACTGGCTCATTTATTGGACCACTACGCCCATTTTGGGGTCATCGTCGTCGATCGTGTAGGCGGCCGTTTCTTTGAGTATCATCTGGGCGAGCTCCAGGCCACCGATAGCTTCACCGGTGAGGAGGTGCGTCGGTTGAAAGATGGCGCCGGGTCGTCGACTGTAGGGCGGCGCGGTGGGGCGGCTGATGCCGGGCCTAAAGGTGGCAAGCATGAGGACGCCGTGACTGCCCGGAATATGCGCGAATGCGCGACCCGAGCCAACGCTTTCTTCGCCACGCGCCCCATCCGCCGGCTGTTTTTGAGTGGGACGAATGAGAATGTCGCTCAATTTCGCGAGATGCTACCCAAACAATTGCAAAGTTGCCTGGTCGGCACTTTCCCTGGCGATCGCGATGCTGGTGAGCCGGAAATTCGCCAGCGCGCGCTGAATCTATTGCGCGAGGTAAACGCCGAGCGAGAGGCGAAACTTGTCGAACGACTAATCACACTGAATGCTCAGGGCGCCAATGCCGTTGTCGGGCTGGATAAAACGCTCCAGGCTGTCTCTGACAAACGAATAGAGACGCTGATCATCAGCGATGGCTATAACGCCCCGGGATATGTCCACGAACCCTCCGGTTATCTGGTGGCGAACATCGCTCTCAGCCCGCTGGCCGAATCAGAAATGGTGGAGACGGCCGATGTCATCGAGGCGGCCATGGCTCAAACTGTGACTCAGGGGGGGCATGTGGAGGTGATCTCCGACAACCCGTCTCTCGAGTCTGCCGGCCGTATCGGCGCCATTCTGCGTTACTAAAGTGATTAGATGTCGTTGAAGGTCACGCGCTTATAGCGTGCCATAGCCGGCGCTCGGTCATTCCCGAAAAAGAAAGCGCCCCGGAGATCGTTCCAGTTCTGGAAATGGTCAAACAGGGGCGCTTTTGTTTGCCGATCATTTGCTAGAATCCTTGCATTATGCAGTCAAAAACCCATCAACTAGCCGCTCTCCATGACGAACTGCGCCAATGTCGTCGTTGCCTGGAGGAGGGCTATTGGATCGAGACGGGACCGGTATTCAGTGGCGGGGCGGGGGCGCAGGTCATGTTGATCGGCCAGGCCCCGGGTATCACCGAAGGGCAGGTTAAGCGACCGTTCAACGCCGGCAGCGGCCGTCGTCTGTTCCAGTGGCTGGGGGAAGCCGGCTGGGATGAGACGGAATTTCGGGCGAACGCCTATATGACGGCCGTCACCAAATGCTATCCCGGGTCAAGCAAGAACGGCAAGGGCGATCGGGTCCCTACCCCGTTTGAGCAGGCGCTCTGCCGTCCCTGGCTGGATCAGGAGATCCGCCTGATTAACCCTCGATTGATGCTTCTCGTCGGTGGCCTGGCGATCAAGCTCCTTCATTCGAATAGCACGCGTTTGCACGAAATCGTCGGCACGGCCGCTTATTTTCCTCCCGAGGCTCTCGCGGCCGATCCGTTAAACTTCGA
>JACFOH010000007.1:8833-22861 GCA_019454405.1 Promineifilum sp. | reverse complement strand
TCAGCGAGCCGGTGGCGGGAATAGTTCGGGGTTTAGTGGCGCCTGTTCCGGTGGGGCGGGAGCGACGAAGTAGCTATCCAGACTGATGGCCAACATATTATCGACCAGATCTTGTACCTGTGTATTGAGCGGCAGAAGCAGGCCGTCCAGTTTGCCCAGATTCCAGATGGCCGCGCCCAGTACCTCGGGGAAGGCGCCGTAGAGACTTGCTGCCCAGGCGACATCTTGCATTGCCAGCGGCTCGGGCGGAATATGATCGTATGTCCAGCCCCATTCCGTGATGAGTACCGTTGGCCGAGGGATGCCGTGCTCGTCGGCCACGCGAAAAAGCGCCATAAAGCGGCCGATCTTGTAAGGGTATTCGTGGCCGATATTTTCAGCGACGTAACTATACTCGTGCAGGGCGATGGCTAGCCGGTCGGGATTGGCCGCGATGAGTCGCAGCAGGTCGAGCATCGCCGGCGATTCCCAATCGTCCGGCTCCGGCTCGCCCGACGCCCAGCCAAAAGCCGCCCACCGATAGCCGTCACGCAAGGCCAATTGCGCCGTTCGCAAGGAGAATTGCGCCAGCCATTCCGCCCGGGTCTTGTCAGGCTCGTTCATCGTCTCGAGCCAGACCCGGTCGGGGTCAAGTTCCGGCGGCCAGATGGCTTTCTCAAGCTCCCAATAGGCCTCGGCCGCTGCGACGGGATCCATGCTATAGTCCGGCACATCATACAAGGTGGACCGGTAGACGAGCGTATGAGGTACGCCACTCTGTTTCATCAGCTCTTGCGCTTTGTAAAGCGGTTCCGCGTTATCGACGCTTTTGAGGAAGAAAGGCACGCCCTCCTTATCCAGCCGTTGCATGTAAGGGTCCAGTTCGTCACGGTCTTCGAGAAAGGTGACGTGGAACCCGATTTTGTTATAGGCTAGTTGTTTGCCCTGTGCCGCCAAATCATTGCCAACGGCAGCGAAATCGACGACGCTGATCGGTGTGGGGCGCGCCCCGATTGCTTGTGCGGCCGTTGCTGCCGGCTCGGCAGTCTCTGCCGGCGATTCCGTTGGCGGTGTCGTGGATGGGGGATCGGAACCGATGATCGGAGCATAGACTTCGCTCGAGGTATCGGCTTCAGCCCCGCCCGATATCGGTGAAGGGGTGTTCGATGGATGCGTTGGCTCGATGGGGTAAGCGGCCGGCGTCGGATCTATGGGTGTTTCGGCCTGGCCCGGATAAGCGACGGCCGGCGTTTCCGTATTGACCGATGGCGTCGGTAATAATGTCGGCGATGGAATCGCCGGGGAGCCTGTGCCCGCTGGAGGTGTCGCGGCACAAGCCGCCACTGATAATCCGGCGACGATGAGCAGCGTCACCGTCAAGTGCCTCATCAGGGAATGTAGAAAGTGGGAATATGCGGTCGGATTACTCATTTAACGATAAGCGCCTCTGCTTATAGACGCCCGAAGCATATTAATAGTTCCTGTCCCCGATGGAGCGATCGCTCATAGTCGCTTCATCTATCACGCGGATAGGCAGCCCTAAGCTATACACTTCAGTCCGGACGACGACCGCGATTGTAGCCGGAATACCTCCCCATTCTTGCTATAATAGGTATTGGATCCCATCCGTACGTTACTTCGCCGGTTGTGAGGCGTATGGAGTACGTTTTCAGCCATGAGGAGCAGGCTGTCAGTCAGCAATCAAAGGCTAATCAGAAAGATAACTATGAGGGGTAGTCGATGAAAAAACTAAATCGAGGCGTCGCCATCGTCGGCACGGGGATGAGCCGGTTCGGTTCTTTTCCCGAGAAGACGACGCGCGACCTGTTCGTCGAAGCTTATCAGGATATGAGCGCTTCCGTCGATAAGGGGTTTGATCCGAACGACGTTGAGGCCGTCTATATCGGCAATTTCAGTAGCGACTTGTTTGAGGGTCAGGGCCATATCGCGCCGATCATGGCCGATTGGGTGGGGCTGGCCCCGCGCGCGGCGACCCGCATCGAAGATGCTTGTGCCAGCAGCGGCGTTGCCTTGCGGCAGGGCATCCTGGCCATTGCCTCAGGCGCCTATGACGTGGTGCTTGTTGGCGGCACGGAGAAGATGAGCAACTTGCCGACCGCCGGGGTGACCGATGCGCTGGCTACGGCCGGAGATATGTTGTTTGAGATCCCGGCCGGCTTCACCTTCCCCGGCTTCTATGCCGCCATGGCGACAGCCTATATGAAACGTTACGGCGCGTCAGCCGATGCTTTGCTGCAAGTGGGCATCAAGAATCACGAAAACGGCAAATTCAACCCCAAGGCCCAATTCCAGGCCAGCATCTCCGACATGATGGCTGGGCGCATCGCCAAAGCTCAACAAAGAGGGTTGCCCGTCCCCACCTGGCAGACAGAGATGGATTTTATGCATGATGACAAGGCCAACCCGCTCATCGCCTGGCCATTGCGACTGTTCGATTGCTCGCCGGTGACCGACGGCGCGTCAGCTGTCTTGCTGGTTGGGGAAGAACTGGCCAAGCGCTTCACCGACGATCCGCTCTATGTCATCGGCAGTGGGCAGGCCAGCGATGCCGCTGCCCTGCATGATCGGGCTGAGCTAACCAGCATCCGCGCCGCGCAAGTGGCTTCGAGACAGGCTTATGAGATGGCCGGGGTGACGCCTGACGATATCAAGATCGCCGAAGTGCATGATTGCTTCACTATTGCCGAGATCATCGCCACCGAAGATCTGGGCTTCTTCGCTCCGGGCACAGGCCATGAAGCGGCCGAGGAAGGATTGACCAGTCGTTACGGCCTCAAGCCGATCAATACGTCGGGCGGCCTCAAGTCGAAGGGGCATCCTGTTGGCGCGTCTGGCGCGGCCCAGGCGGTCGAAGTCTGGAAGCAGATGCGCGGGTCGGCGGGCGAACGACAGGTAGACCGCGATGTTGATCTGGCGATAACTCATAACGTCGGCGGCACGGGGCAGACCTGTGTCGTTCATATTTACGAGCGGAGGTGAGCCATGACGACGGAACAACTGATCGAACGACCGTTTACTGCGGCATCTTTTCAGGCTTTCATGAACGAAGGCAAGCTGATGGGATCGCGCAATCGCGACACGGGCGAGGTTTTCGTGCCGCCGCGACCGATCGACCCTAAAACCCATGGCGACAACATGGAGTGGGTCGAGCTTTCCGGCCGGGGCAAACTGGCCGCTTTCACCTCTGTTTACATCGGCACGTCGGCAATGATCGACGCGGGGTTTGACCGGACGAACCCCTATATCGCGGGAATCATCGAACTGGAGGAAGGGCCGCGCATGAGCGGGCAAGTCACCGGCGTCGATAGTCTGCGCCCTGATATCGACTGGATTGGCCGTCCGCTGAAGGCGACCTTCGTCGAACGGGATGAAGATGGAAAGCTGCGAACGTATCTGTTGTTCGAGCCTGCCGAGTGAGGCGATCGGATCACGCGAGAATAACTTCGCCCGCTGTGACGGTGATGGTTTCCCCGTCGATTATGCGGTTGTAGCTTTCCCTGGCCAAGACTACTACAGGGGGAGCGACACCATACAGCTCTCTGGCTACGGTAGCCCCGAGAGCCAGTATCGCATCGGGTTCGGCCAACAGGATGGCCGCCGGGGCTGTCCCTCGCCGTACCGCCTCCAACAGGATGCTGCTGGAGCTGCTGCTGCCTTTGCCCACCGGCATCACCAGCACGCGCCCGGCGACGTTCTGATCGCGCTGTGGGTGGCGCTGCTCGACGATATCACCCGTTACCGGGTCCAGCCCACCCCACAGGCTGAGAGGCTTGTCGAGGACCAAGGCTCGCCCGGTAGCTTCGCCGGGAACAAGGATATGGTCGCTGTCAGGCGTCGCGGAACCACCTTCGGAAGATGCCTGGAGGGTTTCTCGCGTGCTCCAGTCTGTGGCTTGGCGGCTCGCGGCCTGCTCATCGCCGTTGATCTCCCATAACCCGGTGTTTCGCCATACTTCACCCGCCGCGGCCGAGCGAACGCACTCCTCCAGGCTGCCGTAGACGACATCCCGGCTGATGCTGCCCGGCGAATAGTGAGCGAACTTGCCCGAACTGGTCATGAGTACGCCGTCTTGTGTCTTGAGAAGCGGGGTGCCCAGCACGCAGGTATCAACGATGATCTCTATGCCCGCGGCGCGCAGTCGTTCCACCCAGCCGCGTCGCTCGAGCAAAGCCAATATCACGCGGTGGGTGCAGACGATGAACTCGATGTCCGGCCGAGGCGGGAAACGCTCTACCAGGGGCAGAAGCTGGGTAAACTCCTCGAGGGAGAAATGGGGGCTGCCCAAAGCCACGACATCGATAGGGCCGCCGTCTGCCGTAGACAGGATGTCGCGCGTCTCCTTAAGAGCCTCCAGGGTGACCTCGATAATCATCTCTGGAGTGTGACCCTGGAAGGCCGCTTCGAGCGTCGGCGCTTCGGGCGTCACGCCGACGGCATGGAACAAGGCCACGCCGCCCGATGAGGCCGCCGTGGCCCCCAACGCCTTGAGCTGGTCTTCGGTTGTATGGGGTAATAACCCTTCGATGACCGGTATCTTCGTGCCCGTCTGCACCCCCAGCCAGTAGCCGAGCACCGGGAACAAGACGTCCTGTTCCAACAGGTGGGTGGGAATATCTTTCAACCGGAAAAGAATTTGCCCGGCGCGATTCTCCGGCAGGTGTAGCCCTACGGCCGGGGCGCGCCCGGTGATTGCGCAACAGATATCGATGAAGTCGCCGTAGCGATTGGTGCGCGCGCCGAGTACGGAATTGGCGAAGACGATGGCGTTGCTTTCGGCCCAGGCGATCTGCGCGCCTAGCGGCGGCCGGTGCATGGCTTGATAGGGGGCACAAGTGAAGGTCGGCCGGCAGCCCATCGCTTCATAGGCTTGCATCAGTCGTGTGGCTAACTGGCCGAACTCCTCCGTTCCTCGAAACAGTTCCGGCTGAATCAAGTCCATCGCCCCGACATTGAGCGTGGTCGGCACAGCGACGCGCGCCCCACCGGCCACCAGTCGCTCAGCGAACTCCAGGCCGGAATAGCCGTGATATAGGCAACCGTCGATGTGGGCGGATTCAATGTCGAGCAGGCTCTCAGCGTCATAGACGCTGGCCATAGCGACGAGGATGCGCATGGCCATTTGCGTCGCCTCGCCCATCTCGCCCGCCAGCATTGCCTCGTCCCGCCCGGATAGTCGCAGCCTGCCGTGGCTCATCTTTGTCTCCATGCCTAATCCTGGCGCTGCTCGATCACCAACGGCCCGCCATTCCGATCGGTTGTCGTGCTCAGGATGTAGTCGCCATAGACGCACTCCCCCTGAACGACTTTCTGCACCTTGCCTTCGACGGTCAGATGATGCGTAGTGTTAGGCAGCAGCGGAATCTCGATCTCCTTGGGGAAAGCGTCGAAGGGGACGACAACAGCGCCCGATTCAGAGGTGACGGTGATCGTCTCACCGTTGCCCAAATCGACGGTGATTATCTGGCTGAGTTGATCCGTTGGCGAGGTGACAGGCTCGACCAGGAAGAACTCGGGCGTGGCCACCGGGCAAAGAGGGGCATCGTTGGTATGGTCGATTCCCGGAGAGGTGGCGTCACGAGTGAACAGGAAAAAGGTCACGATGCCCAATAACAGAATGATGATGAGCAACACGTGTGTCCAGGACAGTTTCACGGCACTATCTCCTCCCGCCGATCAACGGACGGTATTGGGGTCGACGATATACTTCCACCAGTTGTAATCGATGCCCTTGGCCGAGCCGGTGATGTGGGGCAGCAATGTGAACCACCATTTGTGATGGAGGCGAATGTCTCCGTTACCCCAGTCGCGGCAGTCGACCCACTCGGCTTCACCTTCGAGGTTGGGGAAGTTCTGCCAGGTACGCCACCGGCTGAGTACGCGGCGTTTGTTTCCCCAATCATAATCTCGTTCACTATTTGGCGCGTAGTGCATCCAGCCGACCTCGGCCTGGCCGGGGTTCTTGAACTCGTGGCGGAAGAAGCGCTCCCACAGGTTATCATCGCCCTTTTTGCGCCGATACGTGTGCTTCATGATTGACTCGGCGCGGTGGCCGAAATTTTCCAGCATCTCGCCCACGCCGCGCTCGTAGTTGAAGCCCATGATGATGAACTTGCGGGAGGCGTGCTCAGCCCCGGTTAGTGGCGGCGAATTACACCAGAATGCGCCCGGGCCAACCATGAGCGACTCGTAATAGCCGGCATACGGAAAGGCGAATAGCCAAAACTCATCGACCTTGTTCTCGTCGACCTTGCGGATCATGTCGAACTCATCAATCAGGACGTGATAATCAACCAGGTCGGGGTCGTGGAACCCCTTTCGCGCCCGCCAGGCCATCATGAAGTCATCAGGCTGGTAGGCAAAACCATCGGCCTTGCGCGGAAACTTGTCGACGGTGATGGTCTCGACGACCTCGTAATTCAGATAGCCATGGCTGCATTCGCGCAGATCGCTGATGTAGCCTTCCAGGAGCTTGTCGACGTCGTTCCAGCCTAGTGCCTTGCTCAAGAGCTCGTTGCCGGCGCTGGGGATACGCGGGTTATGGATGATGACCGATACCCGACGAGTCACCGGTTCAGGCTTGTCACCGGCCGGTTCGTTAGCCGATTCCCCTTGCAGAAAATTTATTCCTCGGTCGAACAGATCGTGTAGACCGCCGAAGAACCCTTTGCGTTTAGCCATAGTCACTCTCCAATCGTTGGCCGGCGTTATTTATCGGTTGCGTGTCAACAATGCTTCCAACGCCGCCAGCAATGCGTCGACATCGTCTTTATTATTATAGCCCTGAATCGAGATGCGGATAAACGAGCGGCCGTTCCATTGGATGCATGGGATCTCCACCCGAAACTCGTCATAAAGCTGTCGCTTGAAAGCCGGCAGGTCGGCGATGGGCGGGAGAGCCGCGATCGCCATCTGGTGAAAGCGTTCGTGGCCAGGGTAGATCGGCTCCAGGCCGGTGAGGTTGTTGATCCGATCGATCGCTTCGGCCGCCAGAGTGTGGCAAGAAGCCCTCACCTTGTCCCAATGATGTTGCGTCTGGAATTCGATCGCCGTTGGCGTGGCCAGGTAAGCCGCGTAATCGTTCGTCCCCGGATATTGCAGGTAATCGAGATAATCTGTGCCAAAGCTGAAGGTCCGCCCCTCCCCCCAACCCCAGCCGACGATGAGCGGCTGAATCAGAAGCTGCGCCTCCGGCCGGGTGTAGAGGAAACCGCTGCCCTTGGGCGAGCACAACCATTTGTGACAATTTCCGGCATAGAAATCCGCGCCGATGGCCTCCAGATCGAGTGGTATCTGCCCCGGCGCGTGCGCTCCGTCGATGACGGTCAGGATGCCGGCCTCGCGCGCGCGGGCGCAAATTGCCTCGACTGGAAAGCGGACGGCCGTGGGCGATGTGATGTGGCTGATGAAGATCACTTTCGTCCGCGGAGTTACCCCGGCCCAAAACTGCTCGATAATTTCGGCTTCGCTGGATAATGGCAGGGGGATCGGTTGCCGAGCATAGCGAAAGCCACGCTGCCGGCTCATGAACTCCCAGGCGTTTTCGCACGCGCCGTATTCGTGATCAGTGGTCAGCACTTCATCCCCCGGTCCCAGCGGCAGCGAGCGAGCGACGACGTTGACGCCAAATGTTGCATTGGGCACGTAAACCAGATCATCGCCGGCCACGTTCAGGTAGCGGCCAAGCGCGGCCCGTGCCTCGGCCAGATAAGCGCCGATATCAGTTCCCAGGAACTGTACCGGCTGTTGCTCCAGCCTGCGCTGCCATTCCTGGTAGGCTTCAAAGACCGGCCTGGGTGTCGCGCCAAAGGAGCCGTGGTTGAGGAAGATCACGTGGGGATCGAGTAGAAAACAGTCGCGGAGGTCGTGAGAGATGGATGGATCGTTAGACATTGGAAGTTGGAATAATTGGACGATTGGTGGATTCTTAATAGAGTGATTCTTGTGCGCCCGAGCGTGATTGTCGCTCCGACTTATTTTCTCTTCATGCCGGACGGGCGACAAGTTGAAGCGAGGCCGCGAGGCGCCCCAGAACAGGTGTTTCGCTGCCGGTTCGCCCGATACAGGTTGCCTACTGTGCGAATATGTTGATTTGGATAGTTTGCTCGCTTGACAATCCCCTATCGATTCGCTATAGTCCCCCGCACAACTGCATATTTGTCACTTTTATCCAGAGAGGTGGAGGGACCGGCCCGATGAAACCTCGGCAACCCGGACTGAACGGCAGGGATCCGTTTAGTCATCAGGGTGCCAATTCCGGCAGACGATTCTGGAAGATGAGAGCGACAGGGAAGTGCGCAATCCCACACGCTGACATAAATCCGGAATATTCGTCAAGACCGACCCTCTGGACTCTGACCGAGGGTCTTTTTGATCCTCACCGTTCACCTGGCTCGAAGCAAAGCGCAGTTGAAACATACTAGAAGGAGAACGATTTTCAATGACGACGAATGAACGCACGTTCGGGTTCAATACGCGACAATTACACGCGGGCCAGATTCCCGATCCCGCCACAGGCAGTTGCGCTGTGCCGCTCTACCAGACCGCGAGCTACCAGTTCCGGGACACGGAACACGCGGCCAATCTGTTCGCGCTTAAGGAATTCGGCAACATCTATACCCGCATCATGAACCCCACGACCGACGTGCTGGAGCAGCGTATCGCCAGCCTGGAAGGCGGCGTGGGCGCGTTGGCGGCCAGCAGCGGTCACGCCGCCCAGACGATGGCCGTCCTGACGCTGTGCAGCGCGGGCGACCATATTATCAGCAGCAGCCATCTGTATGGCGGGACCTTCAACCAGTTCAACTATACTTTCCCGCGGCTGGGCATCGACGTAACCTTTGTCGATCCGACCCATCCCGAGGCATTTGAAGAGGCCATCCGCCCCAATACCAAGCTAATCTATGGCGAGACGCTGGGCAACCCCGATATCAGCGTTTTCCCGTTTGAAGAAGTGTCGGCCATCGCTAAAGCACACAACTTGCCGCTGGTGATCGATAACACTTTCGCCTCCTCTTACCTGTGCCGGCCTATCGAGTGGGGCGCTAATATCGTCGTCCACAGCACGACCAAGTTCCTCAACGGCCACGGCACGTCCATCGGCGGCATCATCGTCGACGGCGGTAACTTTGACTGGACGAGCGGCCGCTTCGATAACTTCACCACCCCGGACCCATCCTATCACGGGCTGGTCTATGCCGATCTGGGCGCGCCGGCGTTCATCCTCAAGGCGCGCGTGCAGATTCTGCGCGACATCGGCGCCTGCCAGGCTCCTCTCAATAGTTGGCTGACAGTTCAGGGCATCGAGACTTTGAGCCTGCGTATGGACCGCCATGTGGCTAACGCGCAACGTGTGGCTGAGTTCCTGGAGGCCCACCCGCGCGTTAATTGGGTTTGCTACCCGGGCCTGAAGAGCCATCATGATTATGAGCGAGCCAAGCGGATTCTGCCCAAGGGGGCGGGCGCTATATTGGGATTCGGCATCGAGGGCGGCCGTGACGCGGGCGAGAAATTTATCAATAGTCTGCAGCTCTTTAGCCATGTGGCTAACGTAGGCGACGCTCGTAGTCTGGCTATTCACCCCGCCAGCACGACCCACAGTCAGCTTAGTGACCAGGAGAAACTGAGCGCGGGCGTGACTCCCGACTTCATCCGCCTCAGCGTCGGCCTGGAAGATATCGAGGATATCTTGTGGGATCTCGACCAGGCGCTGGGAGCCTCAGCCTAGTTCGGATATGGAATGAAAGATACGAGATTCGAAATGCGGAAGCGCACAGGTTGCCGGACCGTATTTTGAATCTCGCATCTCGAACCATCCTCTTGCGAATTGGATTCTGCCATGCTTTCTTCACTCGGAATTGTCACCCCCCAATACTTCACCTTTGGCGAAGACGAGCCGTTTTTACTGGAGAGTGGGGCGACGCTGGGACCGGTGACTATCGCCTATGAGACCTATGGGCAATTCAATGCCGATCGCAGCAACGCGATCCTGATCCTCCACGCCCTCAGCGGCAGCGCACATGCCGCCGGCTATCATTCGGCCGAGGATGCGAAACCCGGCTGGTGGGATGACTGTATCGGCCCCGGCAAGGCATTCGACACCGAGCGCTTCTTCGTCATTTGCAGCAACGTGCTCGGCAGTTGTTATGGTTCCAGCGGGCCGAGCAGCCTCGACCCCGGCACAGGCCGACCGTACGGCCTGGGATTTCCCGTCGTCACTATCGGGGACATGGTGCGCGCGCAAGAGCGGTTGCTGGATCATTTAGGCATTGAGCGCTTGTTATGTGCGGCCGGTGGGTCGATGGGCGGGATGCAGGTGCTGGAATGGGCGGCTCATCATCCGGGCCGGCTGCGCGCAGCTATCCCGCTGGCGACGACGGCCCGCCATAGCCCGATGCTGATCGCCCTCAGCGAGGTCGGCCGCCAGGCCATCTATGCCGATCCGGCGTGGAACAACGGTGATTACTACGGTAACGGTAAAAAACCCGATGCCGGGCTGGCTGTGGCTCGTATGGTCGGCCACATCACCTATCTGAGCGACGAATCCATGCAGCAGAAGTTTGGTCGCCGTTTGCAGGCGCGCGAGCAGTACGGTTATGAATTCCAGACCGAATTCGCTGTCGAGAGTTATCTCAAATATAACGGCAATAATTTCACCCGCCGATTCGACGCCAACAGCTATCTCTATGTCACCAAGGCGATGGATTATTTCGATCTGAGCCAGCCGACAGGAACGTTCGCGGCCGCGTTTGCAGGCTCCACGGCGGTCAAGTTCCTTGTCGTCAGCTTCACGAGTGATTGGCTCTACCCATCCTATCATAGCAAAGACCTGGTGCGGGCCTTGCACGCGGTTGGCGCGGATGTGACCTACCTCGATATCGAGAGTTCCTGGGGGCACGACGCTTTCCTGCTGGAAGTGGAGACGATGACGCGCCTGCTCGCGAGCTTTATGGACCGGTTAGCTGATGAGGAAGGGGTCAGGACGCCATGAGTTCCTCATCAGCGCGAGAGCGGGGGAACGGGAGGTCTGGGGGAGCGGGAAACGCCTCTGCGCTTCCGTCTGCCAATATATCGACTTCTCTACGGCCGGACTTGCGTGTTGTGGCCAAGAAGATCCCGGCCGGAGCCACTGCCCTCGATCTGGGTTGCGGCGACGGCGCACTCCTGGAGTATCTCCGGGTTGCCAAGGGTGTCACCGGGCGGGGCATCGAAAAAGGGGAGGCGGGTGTGCTGGCCTGCGTCCGGCGCGGCCTTAGTGTCCGGCAAGGCAACTTGCAGGAAGGGTTGGCTGATTACCCGGACAAGAGTTTTGATGTCGTCATCCTTAGCCAGACGCTGCAGTATCTCAATGATCCAACGATGATCCTGGATGAGATGTTGCGCGTCGGCCGCCTGGCCGTGGTAAGCTTTCCTAACCTTGGCTATTGGCGTTGCCGGCTTCATCTGCTGGTGCGGGGGCGGATTCCGCCGGCTCCCGATTACCCCCAGGAATGGTACGAGACGCCCCGCCGCCAGCAGTTCACGGCGGTCGACTTTCTGGATGCTTGTCGAACGCAAGGGATCGCCGTCCGACAGGCGATCTACTTGTCCGGCGAACGTGAAGTGCGTTGGGCGCCCAACCTGCTGGCCCGAACGGCGATATTTGCCCTGGCTCGCTGATCGAGGCGCGATGCACTCGATGGCGGGGCGTGGTTGTTCACAAGTTCGCAACTCGTGCGTCGATCAGAGTATAATCGCCTGTGACGAGCGGCCAGATCGCTCGAGCGGACGAGACTATGGATGCAATTCTGACCAGGGCACAGGAAGCCTTGCTGAAACAAACACGCGACACCCTCGGCTTATTGCGCGACGTGTTGTCATCCGATGGCGTTGATCCGGCAGGCCGGATCGCCCTGACTGAATCGATTCGCCAACTGGACGAGATTTTCCTGCTGGTCATTGCCGGGGAGTTCAACTCCGGCAAATCGGCCTTTGTCAACGCCCTGCTCGGTCAAAAAGTGCAGCTTGAAGGGGTGACGCCTACCACTGACCAGATTTATCTTTTACGCTATGGCGAGACGGCCCAACGCATCCCCGGAGATAATGGCGTCTGGATCCAGACCGCGCCGGTTGAACTGCTCAACAAATTGACTATTGTCGATACGCCGGGCACAAATGCCATCATTCGCGAGCATGAGGCGCTAACCTCTGAGTTTGTTCCCCGCAGCGATTTGGTGTTGTTCGTCACCTCGGCCGAGCGCCCCTTCACAGAGAGCGAGCGCGCCTTCCTGGAGCAGATTCGCAAGTGGGGCAAGAAGATCGTTTTGATCATCAACAAGGTCGATATCCTCAGTAGCGAGGCCGAGCTGGAGCAAGTTGTGTCGTTCGTGACGAACTCCGTGCGGGAATTAATCGGCAATGTGGCCGCAGTGTTCGCCGTTTCATCGCGTCTGGCGATGGCGTCCAAGAGCGGCCAACCCGAGAAATGGGCCTTAAGCCGGTTCGAGCCGCTGGAAAGCTATATCCGCGATACGCTGGATGACGAAGGGCGCTTCCGGTTGAAGCTGCTCAATCCACTCGGCGTGGGCAGTCGTCTTATTCGTGAGCAACTGGAAGGCGTCAATGTGGACCTGGCTACGTTAGCCCAGGACAGCGCGCTGCTTGAAGACATCCGCGGGCAGATGACCTATTACGATGAGGATATGCAGCGCAATTTCAAGGCGCGCATCGGTGAGGTTGATAGTCTGCTCTTGTCAATGGAGAAGCGCGGCAACGACTTCTTCGATGACCGGCTGCGTATCGGCCGTATTCCCGACCTGCTGCGCTCCAAGCAACTGGAACAAGATTTCCAGGAAGAAGTCGTGGCCGACACGCCTCGCCAGATCGAAGAGCGCGTAAGCGAACTGGTCGACTGGATGGTCCAGCAGGATTTGCGCCAATGGACGGCCGTGGCCGATCATTTGGGGCGGCGGCGCGATAGCTACCAGGGGCGTATCGTCGGCGATGCTCCTCGCGAGGGCACGCTGGCCTGGGATCGTCAGAGGCTCATCGATTCCATCGGCCGTTCCACGCGCGAAGCCGTCGCTACCTACGACCAGACCCGCGAGGCGGCCGAGATCGCGGCGTCGTCGCGCCAGGCTGTGGTCAATGCGGGGTTGGCCGGCGTAGGAGCCAGCATCGGCGTTATTATCGCCGTCATCGCCCATACCGCCTTTCTCGACTTCACCGGCATCTTCGCCGGCGTCGCCGCGGCCGCGCTGGGCCTGCTCGTGCTGCCCGCCCGCAAGCGCAAAGCCAAGCGAGAGTTCAGCGAGAAGCTGGATGACCTGCGCCTGCGATTGGTCAGCAACCTGGAACAGCAATTTGAGCGAGAGATGCGCCGCAGTGCCCAACGTGTCGAAGACACTATCGCGCCCTTTGACCGGTTCGTGCGCTCTGAACATAGCCGGTTGACCAGCCGGCAGCAGGCGCTCCAGGACCTTTCGTCAACGGTCAGCGACCTAACGCGGCAATTGGAATAGCCTGCGTGCTGTTCGCGCCGCGCTCCGTTCGCAACTAACGGGATTAACCCATCCCCAATGAACGAACCCCATATAAACACCCTCACCGTCTTCAAACTCGATCACGCGGGTCATGCGGTCTGGCAATACCCGGCGCGAACGCTGGAGCGCGGACCCGACTATGTGCGTTTGGAGGCCTACTTCAATCGCGACGATGTGGATCTTGGCTACGCCGTGTTTCGGCGCGGCGATCGTTTCATCGAGACTTTCTATGACGATCGCTGGTATAACGTGTTCGCTGTTTACGATCAGGATAACGACGCGTTGAAAGGCTGGTACTGTAATATTTGCCGGCCGGCGGAGATCACCGAAACGGCCGTGCGGTGCGATGACCTGGCGCTGGATGTGTGGTCGTCGCCGGCAGGGCAAACGCTGGTGCTGGATGAAGACGAGTTTGACGCTTTGCCCATTACCGCGGAGGAACGCTCTCGAGCGCTCGAGACACTGGCTTCCCTCCTCGCCATCGCCCAGAGCGGTCAGTTACCTCGCTAGC
>JACFOH010000007.1:2952-8733 GCA_019454405.1 Promineifilum sp. | reverse complement strand
TGAACGCCGCCGGCCACCAGCAAGCCGGCGATGAGCGCCAGCAGAGGATGAATATCGGTGATCACATTGGCGCTGCCGGCGAAAAGGAGCGCTCCGGCCGCCGGGCGCACGAAGGTCTGGATGCCGTCGTTGACTGTGTCGACAGCCGGCACCTTGTCGGCGACGATCTCCACGACCAGAAGTATGATAAGCAAGCCGATGATCCACCAGTTGCCCATCAAGTCGAAGGGCGGTTGCAGTTTAATTAGTGGGTTGTTGAGCGGGAAACGAGCGGCCAGCGCCACCAGGAGCAGAGGAATATAGGCGTTAAGTCCGGCGCTACCCGATAGACCAAAGGCCGCACTCAGACCGCTTATGGCTTCAATCATGATAAGTCCCTCTCTTTTTGTCCTTCCAGTCCCAGCGGGCCGGACCACAAATGAAATTAAACCTGTTACGTGATCGTCGCGCCATGACTTGTTACGTATTCTATACGGTAAACATGTGACCAGAGTTGTCGTCCTGGTGAAGAAGGGCGCCCCTTCGTCCAATAACGCCATTATAGCATTCAGTCGGGCGGGAGCCTGATAAACGGTCTGACGCATTTTATTTCGTATAACTGTGACGAGGCGCTGAACTTGCCTCGAAGGCTTAATCGGGTTAATATGGCGAAGATTGTTATCTAATCACCCCCTGAGATTTTGTCCTATGCCACAAAAACCCACTGCTTATTATCGACCTTCAAGCCTTGACGAAGCGTTGCAACTGTTGGGCCGTCCCAACACCGTACCCCTGGCCGGCGGAACCGCGTTGCTGGCTACCGAAGAAGGCATCAGCTCAGCCGTCGTCGACCTGCAAGACGCTGGCCTTGATAATTTGACCTGGACCGACGGCGGCCGCCTGCTGCGGATTGGCGCGATGGTTAGATTGGTCGATCTGGAAGATCTGGTGACGCCTCTGGCTGAAATTCAGGGCGCGGCGGCGCTGCTGAAAGACGCGATCCATCGCGCAGGGCCAAACACCTACCGCCATGCGGCCACCGTCGGCGGCGTTGTCGCTTCCAGACTGCCCGACAGCGAACTGTTGGCCGCGCTGCTCGCGCTGGATGCCACTGTCAGCCTGCGCTTGCCCGCGCCGGAGACGTTATCGCTGGCTGCTTATCTGCAAGCCGAAGAACTGCTCCCGGGGTTGATCGCCGAGTTGCTGGTCTACTGGCCGGCCGGAACCGGGGCGCTGGAGCGTGTGGCCCGCACGCCGGACGACCAACCGATCGTCTCCGTTATCGCCTGGCGGCCGGATGACGGCGCAATTTGCCTGGCGGCTACCGGTATTGGCTCATTGCCGCGACGCCTGACGGCCGCCGAAGAGGCGGTCGCCGGGGGGCTGACTAGTCAGTCCGTCGACGAAGCGGCGGCCAGAGCGCAGGCGGCTGCTGATCACCCCGGTGATTTTCGGGGCGACGGCGCTTACCGGGCTAAAATGGCCGGCGTGCTGACACGGCGAGCGCTCTCCGCGCTCTAGGTCGAGACCGGCGGGCCGAGTCTATCGCCGTGATCTATATCGATATCTCGGCCGCCGTCCATAGCAAGGCCGGACTAGGGCGCTACAGCGAACGGCTGGCCGGCGCCCTCCTGGAGCGCAACCCAAACCGTTACGCCCTCTTCTACAATCGGGGTGGGGAGGGCCGCTTTCCCGACACGCTGCCGGCGAATACGCCCCAGCGAAGTATCAATTGGGGCTACAAGCCATGGCGTATGGCTGTTCTGCTGGCGCATCTCGGCCACGTCCCGCTCAACCGCCTCGTGCCCGATGTCGAGTTGTTCCACAGCACGGAGCATTTGCTGATGCCTTTGCGCGGCGTCCCGACTGTGTTGACGGTCCACGATCTGATCTTCAAGTTATTTCCTGATTATCACAAGCGGCTCAACTACTGGTATCTGAATCGAGCCATGCCCCTCTACGTGGAACGGGCGTCGGCTATCATCGCCGTGTCGGAGGCTACCAAACGAGATCTCGTCAAGTTTTATAATGTCGATCCGGCTAAAGTGACGGTCGTGTATGAGGCCGCCGCGACCCATTTCAAGCCCCCGTCACCGGCCAGGATCGACCACGTTAGCCGAAAGTATCATCTGCCTAAGCGGTTCCTCCTGCACTTGAGTACCATCGAGCCGCGCAAAAACCTCATGCGCCTGCTCGACGCCTTCCAGATTCTTCGCCGATCCTTCCCAGACCTCTACCTCCTCCTGGCCGGGGGACGGGGTTGGCTTTTTGATGATTTCTTTGCTCGCATCGAGGCCGAGGGCCTGGGCGATGTCGTCCGGCCGCTGGGCTGGGTGTCCGATGAAGATCTGCCGGCGGTGATCGGTGCGGCCGCGCTGGCCGTGCAGCCGAGCCTCTACGAAGGGTTCGGGCTGCCGATACTCGAGCATATGGCCTGTGGCCAGGTCGTGGCCGCCAGTAACAGCAGCAGTCACCCGGAAGTCGGCGGCGAGGCAGCCGCCTACTTCGATCCCGAGAACGTGGACGAGATGGCGGCGGTTATCGGCCGGCTCCTGACCGATGGCGATGAGTACGCGAGACGTAAGGCGCTGGGTCTGCAGCAGGCGGCCCGTTTCAGTTGGGAGCGAGCCGCGCGCGAGACGGAACGCCTGTACGACGCACTCCTAGGTAGAGATTAGCGAATTTATATTATGCTTAATCGTATTACACCGGCGCGCCTCATATCGTTGCTCCTGCTCCTGATTATCCCCGTGGCCTACGTGTCGACTCTGGCGCAGACGATTGTCTTTGGCGATCCGACGGAATACACGTTCGTATCCTACATCCTGGGGATCGCCCACCCGCCGGGTTATGCCTTTTTCACCCTGATTGGCAAACTCTTCCAGGCGCTCATCCCCTTTGGCGCCATTTCCTGGCGCATGCACCTGCTATCGGCGATGGTGGCGACGGTGGCCGCGCTGTTCGTTTTTGGCACAGTTCGCGATGCGACGCGGGTTCTCTTCGTGAGGCGATCGGATAGCAACGAACCCAATGCCGGCCTCGATTGGGGATTGATTAGCGGCCTCTTTGCCGCGCTGACAGTCGGGCTGGGGGTTAACTTCTGGCAGCATGCGATTCATGCCAACCCCCACATCGTCACGGCGACGTTCCTCGCCGCCAATCTGTTTTTTCTGACGCGCTGGGCCACACGAGGGACAACCGATAACCGCTGGCTCTATGTTTTCGCCGTGTCAGCCGGGCTGGGAGTCACGCATCACCCGCTGACGGTCATGTCATTTCCGGCCTACGCCATCTTCATCCTGATGGCGCGACCGCGCATATGGCGCGAGTGGCGCACGCTGTTGGCGATGGTTGGGTTCGCTCTCCTGGGGTTGGCCGTATGGCTTTACTTCCCTTTGCGAAGCCCGATGGGGCCTGAGTTTGGTCCGTCGACGATGAATACGCTGGATGGTTTTCTTGACCATGTATTGGCCCGAGGCTTGGCCGAGAGCCTGCCTTTCTTCGGCCTGGCTGACATCCCCAACCGGATGATCGTCTTTTGGACCATCCTCCGGTTGCAATATTCGCAGACGGCCGTTTTCCTGGCTGTACTGGGCCTCTTCTGGCCGCTGGTCGAGCGCCGGCTGGTGGGCGTCACTTCTCCAATCATTCCATCATGGAAGCTGGCCTTGCTCTATGGGCTGGCGTTTCTGTTTAATTATGCTTTCGTCATGAGCTTGCGGGCACAGGACATCATGGCCTATATCCTTGGCCCTGTCCTCGTCATTGGCCTGCTGGCCGGTATTGGTCTCTATGGTCTGATGATGCTGGTCGTCCCACGGCTGCGCTTGTCAGGCCGGGCCTTGACGGCGCTGGCCGCGGCGATCTTCCTGATAGGCCCTGGATTCCAGCTGGTTAGTAACGGGGCGCGCGTGTCGTTGCGCCATTTCACCGATGCGGCCGACTACGTGACGGCCGTCTTCGAACGATTTGAGGGAACCGGCGAGAACGCGACGCTGCTCAATGACTGGGAGCATATGACGCCTCTATGGTACGCTCAATTTGTGGAGAAACGCCGGCCGGATGAGAACGATGTGCGGCCGGTTCTCGTTTCCACCGCCCAGCCGTGGCTGGAAAGTGTTTTTGCCACCTTGCCCGGTGGGCCGGTCTATCTGAGCAATTACCATCACGAGGTAGTCGACGCCGGTTTCCGGCTGCGGCCTGACGGGCTGCTCTACCAGGTCGTCGAGCCGGGAGACAGCAGCATCCCCGCCGGCTTGATGCCCCTCACGCCTGCGGGGGGCGAGGCTGCCGAGATAATCGCCTACGAGATGCCGCAACGCACCGCGTCCGCCGGGGATTACATTCCCTTGACGCTGGCCATGCGCGCCCCCGAGGGCACGGCCGATTATTATGTGCCCGTCGTCTACGTCGGCGATCTGGTCTTTGCCTTCACGACCGACAGCCATGTCGTGAGTCCGGATTGGCTGCCGGGCGAGGTTATCGTCGAGCGATTTGATTTCGCCTTGCCCCACGACCTGGTCAGTGGGATATATCCGGTGTCGGTCGGTCTCAAAAACCTGAGCACAGATATGGGATCGACCGGGCGACATTTGTTGGGCGAGCTGACGGTCACGGGACACGAGGTACCGCCGCGCCTTGACCACCTGCTGACCAACTTCCGGCAGCGCGTCGGCCTGGTGTCGGCCACCGCGCAGGTCGGTCGCGAGCGGCGGACGGCGGTCTGGGATGAATCATTGCCGGCGCGTCCCGGGGACACGATCCAGTTGCTGCTGCAATGGCAAGCGATCGCCAAGGCCGAAGAAAGCTACACGGTCTTTGTCCACCTCATCGACGGCGACAATCGGCCGATCATGGCTCTCGATTACACGCCTCTGGGCGGCTCTGCGCCGACCTTCCTTTGGATACCCAAGTGGTTGCCGGGGCAACGATTGCTTGATCCATACCGCCTCACCCTGCCGAGCGACCTGCCTCCGGGAAGGTATTACATCGAGGTAGGCCTCTACGAGATGGTCAGCAAGCGACGGCTGCATATGGCCGACACGTCGGGCAATCTGATCGGCGACCGGCTGATCCTCGGCCCGGTTGATATAATGAATCCATAGCAGAAATCTCAGAGAGAAGGATTATGTCTAATTGGAGCAAACGTAAACGACTGGAAGCGGCCGTCGCCGGCGAAACTGTCGACCGGTTGCCGGTGGCGTTGTGGCGGCATTGGCCCGGCGATGACCAGGACGCCGCCGCATTGGCCGCCGCCCAACTGAAGTGGCAGGCTGATTACGATTGGGACGTTGTAAAGGTCGGCCCGGCCAGTAGCTATTCTGTCGTCGACTGGGGGGTGCGCGATCGCTGGGAAGGCCATATCGAAGGCACACGCACGACGACGCATTATCCCGTTCAATCGACGACCGATTGGGAGGTATTGCGGCCTCTCGATCCCGGCCGCGGCATGTTAGCCAAGCAGATTGAGGCGCTGCGCCTGGTCGGCGCTGGGTTGGGCAGCGAGACGCCGTTCATCGCTACCATCTTTTCGCCCTTGTCGGTGGCCAAGCATTTGGCGGGTAACGAGACGATGCTCAGCCATATGCGCCATAGTCCCGACGCGTTCCGTCACGGCCTCGAGACGATCACTGAGAGTATCATACGGTTCATCGACGCGGCGCGCGCGACGGGAATCGCCGGGATTTATTACGCGGTGCAGCACGCCGTTTATCCGTTGTTGAGCCGCGATGAATTTGAGATATTTGGTCGTCTCTATGATCAGCAGATCCTGGAGAGCGCGGGCGACCTGTGGTGCAACTT
>JACFOH010000007.1:0-2852 GCA_019454405.1 Promineifilum sp. | reverse complement strand
GTCGTCTCTATGATCAGCAGATCCTGGAGAGCGCGGGCGACCTGTGGTGCAACTTCGTCCATTTGCACGGCACGCGCGTGATGTTCGATCTGGTGGCCGATTATCCGGCGGCCTTCCTCAACTGGCATGATCGCGATACCGGCATCTCGTTGGCCGAGGGCCTGTCGTATATTCGTGAGGCGGCCAGCGGCGGCGTGTCGCAGTGGACCATTCACCAGGAGGGGCCGGAGAATATGTTGGCCGAGGTCGCCGACGCGCGCGAGCAGACGGGCGACCGGCGGCTCTTGCTGGGCACGGGCTGCGTGATCATGACCACGACGCCGACGCGCAACATTCGCGCATTCCGGGAAGCAGTATCGCCCGGCTGATTGAATATCCGGCGGCACTCGACAAATCATGGTCGGAGAGACGCCTATAACGGTTGTAAACGTCGGCTACCGTTCCACCAACTATTGGGTCATCAGCGCGGGAACCTCCCGGCTGCTGGTCGACATCGGTTGGCCGGGCACCCTCGGAATCATGAAGGCAAATCTCAAGCGGATGGGCATTCCCCTGCGCGAGATTCGCTACGCCCTTGCCACCCACTATCATATCGACCACGCCGGACTGGCCGAGGAAATGAAGAGGGAGGGCGTCCCTCTGCTCGTGCTCGATGTTCAGGTGGACGCTATCCCCGTCATGAAGACCTGGATAAAGCCGGGGGATAACTACGTCGATATCACCGCGGACGGCAACGTCATCATCCCGGTCGAGCGGAGCCGCCAACTCCTCAGCCAAATCGGGATTACCGGAGAAATCCTGCACACGCCCGGCCACTCCGACCATTGCGTCTCGCTCCTTCTCGATGACGGCTCTGCCTTCACCGGCGATCTGCCGCCTGAGATCCACGCCTTTGACAACTTCGTCGCCCTGGCGAGCTGGAGACGCCTTCGGGAACATAGGGCAAGTAGGCGGTAACAGGCCGGCGACACGCGCTGAGTTCCAGTAGTTTGCCGTATTTGTCATACTAGTCGCCGGAGCGTTGCTGGTTCCGGTTGGTGGCATCGTCGTGCTGGGGATTTTGTGGGCGTTGCCGCCCACAGACCAACTACTTGATGAGAAACCCCCCGCCTGAATGGGTTGTGGCGATTTCACGCTAGAGATTGACAACTGTCACGTGACAGAGTACAGTTAGTATGTGATTAAGTCGTTCGCGGATCGACGTACTCAGGAATTGTATGCTACGGGGAAAGCAAAGAGATTCTCTCCTGATGTCGCAAAGCGAGCGGCCCGTAAACTTGAGTATGTAGATTTGGCTACCAAGTTGGACGATCTAAAAGTCCCACCCGGCAATCGGCTCCACGCTTTGGCAGGCGATCGAAAGGGTCAGTACGCAATATCTATCAATGACCAATGGCGTATTTGTTTCCGGTTCATTGACGGGGATGCTTACGACGTTGAGGTTTGCGATTATCATTGAAATGGGAAATAAGGTATGAGTATTCCAAATACAACCGGCATGAAGCGTAAACCAACTCACCCCGGTGAAATGCTGCGCGAGGATTTTCTACCAGACTATGACCTTACGGTTTCCAGTCTGGCCGAAGCGATTGGTGTTTCTCGCCAGTCGGTGAATGAGCTATTGCGCGAGCGCCGAAGTGTCAGCCCAGAGATGGCCCTTCGGCTTGCTCGCCTGTTTGGTAATTCCCCTGAGTTTTGGCTCAATGCGCAACAGGCGGTGGATTTGTGGGAGGCCGCACGAGCCATTCAGAACGACATGGCGCGCATCACGCCGCTTAGTATAGCTTGAAGTATTGCCCCCCGTTGTCCCCGGTTCAGGGTATAGCGATTTCTCGCCGGACCTCGTCGTCTGTCTCATCAGCTAACGCCGCGGCCAGCGCCGCATGAGCCGATTCGCCGCCGATACGATGCAACGCCCAGGCGGCGTGGCCGCGCACCAGGGGATCCGCGTCGGTCAGGAGCGAGATGAGGACCGGCACGACCTCGTGGCTGCCCCAGTTGCCTGCGGCCACGCAGGCGTTGCGCACCATGCGCCCTCGCTTGATTCGTTTGATGGGGCTGCCGGCGAAACGTTGCGCAAAGGAGTTTGCGTCCAGCGCCAGCAGTTCCAGCAGTGGCGGCGCGGCTGTATCCCAATCGGGCGCATAGAATTGCAGTTCGGCCGTCGGCTGGGCGAACCGGTTGAACGGACACACCTCTTGGCAAACGTCGCAGCCATAGACCCAGTTGTCCATCAGCGATCGCAATTCGCGGGGGATCCAGCCTTTTAGTTCGATGGTCAGATAGGAGATACAGCGTCGGGCGTCCAGTACGTACGGCTGGGGGAAGGCGTTGGTCGGGCAGGCGGTTTGGCAGCGAGTGCAACTGCCGCAACCGACCATCGCCGGTCGTTCTTCGGGCACCGGATCATAGGCCAGTTCGGCCGTCGTCAGCAAAGTGCCCAGGAAAAACCACGATCCTCGTCGTGGATCGATAAGCAAGGTGTTCTTACCGGTGAAGCCCAGCCCGGCTGTCTCGCCGTTGTCGCGCTCCAGGATGGCGCCGGTATCGACATAGACGCGGCTGCCCACGTCGTCGGTGCCCAGTCGCTTGCGTAGCCAGGCGGCCAGTTGTTCCAGTCGCGGCGTCATGATGTCGTGGTAGTCGACGCCCCAGGCATAGCTGGAGATACGGCCGCGCGACGGGTCGTTGGCGATATCGGCCGGTAGCTCGGCCGTGGCGTAATCAAACCCCACCACTACGAACGAGCGCACGCCGGGGAGGATCACGCCCGGGTCCTGCCTGCGAATGACGCGATCCGACCGAGCCATGTAGCCCATTTCGCCGTGCTTGCCTTCAGCGATCCAGCGCAT
>JACFOH010000027.1 GCA_019454405.1 Promineifilum sp. | reverse complement strand
CGCCCTGTCGACGGAAATCATCAAGCGGATCTACGTGAAACGGTACGGGGAGTGGCTATAAGAGGGGGCCTTACCCCCCTCCCAGTTCCGTAAGTCCCAGGCCGAACACCTTGAGCACCAGGCGCATGTCGTTAAGGTTGTGGCCGGTGGTCACCAGGTAATGGTGCGAAGTCGCCTGGCGCACCAGCTGGTGACCATCGGGCACGTGAATCACGCCACCGTTCAGACAATCGGAGCCGGGGAACTGGGCATAGCCTTCCAGCGTTCCCTCCACCGCCGTCAGTCGCTGCATGGTGGGGTGGAGCTTGGCCAGCGTCACCGGGCCGGTCGGGAAGCGGGCGTCGATGGCGTGAGCGTTATCGTCGACGATAGCTAGCACCTTTGATCGCATCGTCCATTCTGTGCCGAAGCTGGGCGGCAGCAGCCCGAAATAGCCACAATGGGCCGCCAGCAGGTAGTTGTCCGGACTCTTGTCAGCATAGCCGCTAACGTCAGGAAAATGAGGGATGCGCTCGTGCTTCAGCGCCGGGCCGGACATGAGCGACGGATAGAGATTGGTCATCATGATCGGCACACCCAACGACTTGTGCAACAGATACTTGGTGGCCATTGACAACGTGTCGGCCTCACAGCCCCACATCAGCCCACCCTCTTCGTAGAGCATCATCCACGCCAGGCAGGGCGTGGTGTCGCTGAAGCGTGACTCGTTCAGACAGTTGATGCCCATACTGGTGATGGCTGGGTCCGCGGCCAGCTCATCTTTCAGGGCCAGATAGACCTTGACTGCGCTCAATAGTGGTTGGCCCGACAAAGCCACAGGCCATTGCCAGTTCTCCCACTCGGCGGCGGCCGCCTCATTAGGGATCGCCTTGGCTCGTGTGCCGAATTCCCGGAAGCTCTTCTTGACGATGGTGATGCCGAACTTGTCGAACAGGCGTTGCGCGGCCTCATCTTCCCACCAGTAAAAGCGCTTGAAGATGGCCGGCTGGAACCCCTCGCCGGGGTTATCCTGAAACACCAGGAACTTGCTGCCGCGCAACTCGCTGCGCGCCGCGGCTGCCCGGCAGAGCATCTTCGTCTGTTCCAGCGTGTAAGGCGCGATAGCCGTCACCCCTTCTGATTCCAGATAGGCAACGATCTCCCAGTCCCACATGTTCAACGTGCCAAACTCAGATGTAACGACGAAGATGGGCCGGTCGATGGCCTGGAAATCAGCCAGGTGGCGGTAGGCTTCGCCCAGGAATTGGGGGAAGATAACCGCATCGGCCGTGGCCGGCAACGTGCCGCCCAGAGGCGCCGGCGGCAAGAATTCAGCCACATCAGCCAGCAACTCGTTCAACCGTGCTAACTGGATATCAAAATCCTCGTCCCGACCGGGATCGAAATAAACAGGAACCAGTTTCGCTTTCATGCTCTCTCCTCATGGGTCGGCGCCGACGCGTCACGAATCGTCGCGTTCCCGCTAATGGTCGCTTACCTGACTGTGGCTGCGGCCTTCTCCAGTCGGTCGAAAACCTGCGGCGTTAAATCGATGTGCAGAACCTGCGCCACCACCTGTGACCAGCCGTGGACGAAGTAAATCCAGCCGTCCTCAACCTTTAGCGAGCGGCTGTCCACCTGGCGCAACGCTTGATGCAGGAAATCCAGCTCGCCACGATAGTTGAATTCCCAGGCGATGCCGTCGCGGGGGAACACGCCGGCGTCCGTAACAGGCGATCCGGGCGAATCCTTGCCCATGCCCGTGGCGTTGATGACGATACTACGATCGGGCAGGCGGCTCATCAGCAGATCGTTCACCACCGGATCGGCGTTATGAACATATTCAATCTCGATATCCGTCCCCAGCTTCTCGACCATCTCGCGCATGTGTTGCAATCGGCCAGACGACCGGTTGACAACAATGAACCTCTCCGGCCGATCAGCCTTGTCCGGCTTGTTCATGATGTAGAGCAGTGTGGCGACGGCCGACCCGCCCGCGCCGAGGCACAACACGTGTCCGCCCGTTCGGCCGAAATAGCCCGGCTCGATAATCGCTTCCAGGCTCAGCCCGGCGGTGATAGGGTCTTTGGCGTGGCCCTCCAGCCGACCGTCCAGCTTGGAGATGGAAGACAGTTCGCCCGTGATCTCCGCATAGGGATCGGCGTAGTCGAACATATCCTTAGCGGCAGCGAACAGATCGATCTTGTGCGTCGTCACCAGCGCGCCGAGGCTGTTGGGATCGTACTTGATCTGGGCCACGCTGGCGCGATAGCGCTCTGGGTCGTCGTGGACAGGATGATCAATGCCGCGCAGGACAACCTCCGGCCGGCCAAGCGCGTCCATCCACAGCGGGAACACCTTGTTGATCGACGACTTGCCCGTCGTCACGCCGATGAAGTACATCGTCGGCTGGGGTTGGGTGATGATAGGATAGGGAGGGTTCATAATAAGTTATCAGACAGAGAATCAAGGGTTGGACCGGGCAGCACGAACGGCGGCGGCAAAGCGACGAGCCGTAGCGGCAATCTCGTCGAAGCGACCCTCTTTGGCCAATCTGGCCGGCGAAAGCTGGCTGCCCGCGCCGACGGCGAACACGCCCGCCTTGAACCAGTCATCGACGTTATGTTCATCGACGCCGCCGGTTGGCATAATCTTGATCTGCGGGAAGGGGCCATGCAAAGCCTTGACATAATCAGGCCCAACAGCCGAACCGGGGAATAATTTGACCACATCCGAGCCAAGTTGATTAGCTTTATAGACCTCGGTAGGTGTCAACGCGCCGATCATCACCGGCAAGCCGGTGGCGACCATCGCCCGGCCCAGCGCTTCATCGGTGAACGGGCTGACCAGGTAGCGCGCGCCGGCAGCCTGTGCCTCGACGGCTTGCCCCGGGTCCGTTAGCGTACCCATGCCCAACAGGATGCCGTCGCCGAACCGGCCGTCCAGTTGTCGGACGACCTCCGTAGCGTTGGGCGTGGTATAGGTGATTTCGATGCCCGTGACGCCGCCCTCCACCAACGCTTCGACCATTCGCAACGTTAGCTCAAGCGACGGTCCACGGATGACGGCGACCAGTCCCAGATCATGAAGACGATTGAGGGTTTCTTGTTTACTCATAGTTTTCTGCCGAAGCCGGGTGAAGGGTCGATCGGGTATGGAATTCGCGCTCTTGCGCCCGACTTAAATAACTCGATAAAGTGGCGCCTCGCCGCGCAACACCGCCAGACAATCGCGCAGCGCCATGCGTCCCATAGCCGTCGTTGCTCCGTCTGTGTGCGCCCCCATATGGGGCGTTGGGATGACATTAGGTAGCGCCAGGAGTGGGTTGCCAACGGGCGGCTCGTTGGCAAAAGCGTCCAGCGCTGCGCCGTGCAGCCGGCCGCCGGCTAGCGCTTCATACAGGGCAACCTCGTCCACCAGCTCGCCACGCGAAGTATTGATCAGGCTCGCGCCCGGCTTCATGCGCTCCAGGAAAGCGGCGTCGACCAACCCGATCGTCTCCGGCAACACCGGCGCGTGAAGCGAAACAAAATCGCTTTCGGCCAATAACAGGGCCAGATCGACCCACTCGACTCCGGCCACGGCAGCCGCGGCCTCATCAAGCAGCGGGTCAACGACCAGGATACGGCAATCGAAGCCGCTCAATAGCCGGGCTACCTGTCGTCCGATAGCGCCAAAGCCGATCAGTCCGACGGTTTTGCCCTCCAGGGAAACGCCCGGCAGGCGCGGCCATCCCCCGGCACGCGTTTCGGTCGTCGCCGGCAGGATCGGTCGAGCCAGCAACAGAATCAGCGCCACGGCCAACTCAGCTACCGAACGAGCATTGGCTCCCGGCGTATTGGTCACGACGATGTCGCGTTGCTGCGCCGCATCCAGATCGACGTTATTGATGCCGACGCCGTAGCGAGCGATGACCCGCAACGAATCGGCCATGCCCAGGGCCGCGCTGTCGATGCTGTCCAGTCCGGCGATGTATCCGTCGACGCCGGGCAACAACGCGGCCAGTTGGACCGAGGAGAGCGGCTTGCCGGTCGGGTTATAGGTCACGCGTCCGACTTGCGCCTCGAGTTCGGCCTTGAGACGGGCGTCATGCTGGCCGTAGGACGTCGGCGTGACGAGGATGTGGCATTCATTCAGTGGTTTCATAAGGTTTCCACCGCATCGCAGTCGCGCCTCAAGCCTGCCACCGGGGGTTGTCGATAATCGCCGGGCGACCGTCGCGCTCGATCACCAGCTTGCGGAAGCCGTTTTGCTCAATGGTGCCGTAGTCGTGGCCGGCGTTACCCGGATAGGCGAAGAAGGTGATCAGATCATCCGCGCCGGAATTGACCGAGCGATGCGCCCAGCGGGGCGGCACATAGAGAACGCGCCCGGCGCTCAGCGGTTCCACGGCCGTCTCCCCTTCCGGAGTCTCCATGACCATGAAGCCCTCGCCGCTCAGACAGAAGTAGATCTCGGCCGTCTCCAACACGGTATGGAAATGGCCTTTAGTCATAAAATATTCATCGCCGACTTTGCCCGGATGGACGATGGAGACACCGTGCAAAATCTCACCCTCGATCTGTGGCCGGTGCAACTCGTAGACTTCATAGATCAGTATATCCTCGCTCGATAACGACGCCGCGAACGCGCCCTGATCCAGATATTGCCCTTTCATGTCGCTCAGCCGGCGCTGAATATAGTTATCATAATGTGACGGGACATAGGCCGGCGCGTTCAATCCAAAGGTATAGGGAATATTATTCATAAAAACACTTGGTTCCTCATGAGACCGATGACAGCGGGCCGTGAATAGTAAGCCTTCATAAAGAGAGCCTGCGCCACTGGCGTGTGATTAAGCCGGGTCAGGCATCTGCTCTAGAGTCAGGCGCCCGGCGATATTGCCGCCCAAAAGCGCGGCGATGGTCTCGTCTACCAAACCCAGGGCCTCCAGCCCGGCCTTGATGACGGTGAAAATACCGGACAGTCCTGGCCCGCCACCCATTTCCGACCAGAGCGCAGGCTCGGCCATATCGGTCGCCAGGGCCAGTTGCGATGCCAGTCCGGCGCCGGCCATCGCCCGCACCAAGGGCCAGACTGTCTCCTGCGGCCGGTACTTGGGACGATAGAACGTGTCATACTCCAGTATGACCCCGGCACGAGCCAGTTCCTTATGCAGGCCAAAATCAGGGCGTTTGTCCACGTGACAGAAGATAAGCCGCCGTGGCGAGACGCTCTGCCCGGCAAAGAACGCCAGGAAATCTTCGACACCCGCGCCGCGCTCGGTGTGCATCTCGATGGCGTAACCGGTGGCATTGGCAACGGCGGCGGCGGCCTCGAACAACGCGCGGGGCGATTCTTCCAGTGTGGCCTCAGCAGCGATCTTGATCAGGCCGGGGAAAACCGGCTGGTCGGTATCGCGGGTCTCAACCAGGCCGAAGCGTATCTCTTCCATAAATCTGGCCGCCGCGTGTTCGGCAGGCAGAGTGAACAAAGTCGCGTCCGGCGGATAGTAAATACGACGATGAAAACCGGTGGCCGCCACTACATGCACGCCGGTACGCGCCGACAGATCGCGCAACACTCGGCCGTCGCGGCCACATTCGGCGCTCGGTTGGCAATCGACGATCGCGCCGCCGCCCAGGCCGCGATAGATGGTCAGCTCGCGAGCCACGGCCTCGGTATCGGTCAGGATCGGGGCGCCGATCGGACCGCCGTCGACCGGGCCGATATACAGATGGCTGTGGGCATCGGTGACGCCGAGATCGCGGGCCGGCATAGGGCCGAGAACGGTTATGATCGTCGCACTCATGGTCAAGGTATCAAGGTGACTCGCAGATTCTTGCCGTCCGCGGCAGCGGCGAAGGCCGTATTGGCCGACGTCAGCGGAAATGACGCGGTAATCAGCGGCGACAAGTCGAGCCGTCCGCTGTTGACAATCTCTGCCGCGCGCAAACAATCGTAGGTGCTGCACGCGGTCGTGCCGGTGACGATAAGTTCCTTGTAATGAACGGTATTGCTGTTGAACTGGATGACGGAATCACTCTTGGACAGACCGCCGAAGAAGTTGATCCGGCCACCCATCGCCGCCAGGTCGAGCGCCTGCTCCTGGAGGGCCTTGACCGGTGCGGCGGTAATGATCACATCCGCGCCCCGGCCATTGCTCCCGGCCCGGACAACCGCGGCCAGATCCTCATTCAGCGGATCAACGACCTGGTCGGCTCCCAGCGCCAAAGCTTGCATGCGTCGTCCGGCAGCCGGCTCGCTGACGATGATTTGCGTGGCACCGCGCAAGCGAGCCAGCATCACGTGTAGCACGCCGATCGGCCCTGCACCCATCACCAGAACGACATCCCCGGCGCTGACGTTGACCTTTTGCTGACCACGCCAGACACATGCCAGCGGTTCAGTGAGGGCCGCCACAGCCGGATCGACACCTTCGGCCACGGGCATGAGATTACCCTGACGGATGGCCGCCGCCGGCACGCGCATGTATTGAGCGAACGCACCGTCCATCGTGATGCCGATCGCCTCGAAATTAGGGTCAAGGTTATTGTTGCCGGAGATCGTCTCACGACTGTCGCCCTGCCCCATGTTGGGCGCGACGAACAGACGCTGCCCGACTCTATAACCACGGACGCGCTCCCCTGCAGCAACCACTTCGCCTACGACCTCGTGGCCGGGGATGCGCACTGTGCCTGCCGGATACATGCGATGGCCGCCGTGCAAGATGCGCAGGTCAGTGCCGCAGATGTTGGCCCGTAGAACCCGCAATAAAACATCATCCGCCCCAATTGCAGGAACGGGAACTTCTTCGACTCGTAAATCTTCCGGGCCGTGATAGACGGCCGCCAGCATTGTGTCCATGTGTTCGCCTCGCTCAGCCGCCCATGACCTCTTGCAGATAGACCGGCCGCTCCTCGAGGAAACTACGCGTGCCGGCCAGGACCATGGCCACGGCCCAGCGACCGTCGACGCCAGTCACTTTGGGCGAGCGCTCGGTCTGAATACACTCGATGAAATGCTCCAGCTCCTGGATATAGCCCCAACGGAAGCGGTCGGGCCAGCGGCGGAAAATAGGCGTCACCAGGCCACGGTCGCGATCGATGCAGGTGACGATAGCCTCCCCCTGCATCTGGCCGATCTGCATGATACCTTTCTTGCCGATGATCTCGACCCGGCTGTCGTAGCCGTAATCACAAGGGCAGACGCCGGAGATATTACCCAGTGCGCCCGACTTGAATTTGACCGTGGCAAACATGTTGTCGTAGAAATGCTCGCTGGTCACGCCGCGCTCGTCCCCCTTGAAGTTGGCCACCTCTACGTACATTCGCAGCGGATCGGAACCGACCAGCCAGCGCACGCTATCCAGATCGTGACTGTTGACCTCAGCCAGGTTGCCGTTGGAGGTCTTCAGGTCAGTGGCCCAGGGAGGCGGCAAACCGGGGCCGTGGGTCAGCGACTTGATCATCATCGGTTCCCCAATCTCGCCGCCACGAATACGCTCTTCGGCCGCGGCGAAGTCGGGATCGAACCGGCGCATGAAACCCATCTGGAGGATGACGCCGTGGCGCTCAGTAGCTTCGATGATGGCGTCGCACTCTTCCAGGTTAAGCGCCATCGGTTTCTCCAGGAAGACGTGCTTGCCGTTTTCGGCGGCCAGGACAGCCAACTGCCGGTGCGTTGGCGTGGGCGTGGTGATGACCACAGCGTCGAAATCGCACTCTGTCAGGGCATCTTCCAGCGAGGCGTAACGGCGATCGATGCCGAACTGCTCGCCGGTGGCGTCGCGCACTTCCTGCCACGGATCGACCAGAGCAACGACGTCGCCATCGGGCAGGTGGCGTTTCAATGTGCCGGAATGTAGTTTGCCGACGCGGCCGGCCCCTATCATACAGATTCGTACGGTTGATTTCATTTACGATTGTTCTCCAAATTCGCTCTGAAGGTTGGCCCTAGGCGAATATTTCCGCCAATTGTTTCTGCAGTTCGATGTGACGATCGACCAGCGGCCGGTAAGTCACGTGGGTCTCGGGCGAAGGTGTGATCGGCGCGCCGGCCGGCCGGGCGTGTTCCATGGCCGTCGTCGCCAGGTCGTCGTAAATACCCACGGCCTTCCCGGCGATCATCGCACTGCCCCAGGTGCCGAATTCGCTGCGTCCCAATCGTTGATAGGGCACGCCCAGCACATCGGCCTTGATCTGATTCCAGGCATCGCTGCGCGCCCCGCCGCCCACAGCCCGCGTCTCGGTCAACGCTAGGTTAGGGATGTACTCCTGGAGGATGCGCAGATAATAAGCGTATTCATAGGCGATGCTCTCCAGCACCGCGCGGAAAAAATGACCGCGCGTGTGGCTGAAGGAAAAACCGAGCCAGGCCCCGCGCATCTCCGGCGTCGCCGGGCAAATCCGCCCGCCCAGATGAGGCGAGAAGAACAAGCCTTCGGCGCCGGGCGACACGGCAACAGCCTCGGCGATCATCGCGGCATAGACAGCATCGGAACGGCCGCCGGATTGCTCGACGACCTGCCGTAGTTCCCCGGCAAATTGGTCCCGGAACCAGCGCAGCGCCTGACCGCCGCCGGCGATATAGGCCAACGGGTTCCACAGGCCAGGAATGACCGACCGCATGGTCAGCAAAGCCCGGTGCCGGGTATCGGCGACGAAAGTATCGGTGCAGCCGGCCAATACAGAGGCTGTCCCCGCCACATCGAAGACCATCCCCGGCCGGACGATGCCGGCGCCAAGGGCGTTGGCCGCCGTATCGCCGCAGCCGGCGGCGATGGGTATGCCCGGAGCCAGGCCAAAATCGCGCGCTGCCGCAGGAGTCACCTCACCGATGACCCGCCACGGCTCAACAATCTCGGGCAATTTGTGCATATCGACGCCCAGCGTATCGCAGATGGCCGTCGACCAGATTCCGGCGCGATTGTCACTCAGGCCAGAAAAGTGAATGAAGGTATAATCGATGAACGCCTGATCAGCCCGCAACCCGGCCATCTTTCCGGCCACGTAGCCGGAAGGCATGACAAATTTGGCGATACGTTCGTATCGCTCCGGCCGCTCCCCCTTCCACCATAATATCTTGGGACCGTGGTCACAGGTGGGGGCGCAACCGGTCAGTCGGGTGATCAGGTCGGCGTGATTCTCGTTCAGGTAAGCGATGTATGGCCGGCAACGCATATCCAGCCACGAATCAAATCGCGTCGCCGGCTCATACTCTTCACCGATGGAACCCACGCCGGCCATCTGACTATCGAAGGCGATGGCGGCCACATCGCGTGGATCGATGCCGCTCTCACGCACGCAACGGCCGACGGTCTCGGCCGCGGTACGGTAGAAGTCGTCGTTCTCCTGCTCCACGACGCCCGGTTGTGGGTAGTAGAGGGGCACCTCGGCCGCGGCCTCGGCCACCAGCGTACCGTCGGTGCGGTAGAGGGCCGTCTTGGTGCTGCTCGTGCCCAGATCAACGCCGATCAGGTATCGTCGCGCCATCGTTCTCTCGTAGCAGATGTAGCAGGTTCGCCACGTCTAAAGCAACTTGGACAAGTAGTCGAAGCTGCGCTCGGCCTCAGGGATCGTCCCGCATTCGACGCTGAGGACGATATCCTTGTCCTGGGCTACGGGGCGGATAATGTCGATCACCCGCTGCCAGTCGACAACGCCGTCGCCACAGGCGCAACCCACGGGAGTGCCGGTCACCTTGCCGCGCTCGGCCGTCCCTTGCTCCATGCTGATATCCTTGGCATGGACGTGAACCAGACGGTCGCGCACGCGCTCCAGCCACTCATAAGGATCACTGCCGCCGGCCAGATAGCTATTGCCGGTATCATAGTTGATCCGGATCATCGGCGACTTGACCAGCGCCCAAATGCTGTCCAGTCCGTCGGGAGTCTTGCTGTATTGCTGGTGCGGCTCCAGAGCGATATAGATGCCGTGCCGTTCGGCAACGCGAGCCGCCTCGGTCAGGGTGTAGGTCATCAGGGTGTAATCCTGTTCCTTCGTCGTCCAGAAGGGCTTGGGACCTTCGTCAGTGTTGACGCACGGCGCCCCGGCGTCGGCCGCCCAGCGGATCGCTTGCTTCAGATACTCCACACTGATCTCCGGTTTGCACAGCGGCGTATGAGCCGACAGGCCGGAGAACTTGATGCCCGCCTTGTCGGCCACCTCGCGTGCCCAAAGGGGATCGTCGTACATCGACACCGAGTGAAAGTAGCGGGCTTCGCTCAATAATTCACGCCCGAGGTGAACCATCGGCTCAACATATTCATAGCCAATATCGGCCGCCACCTGCACGCCATAGTCAAACGGTTTGTCGTGGTGGCGAACGAATTCCATATTAACGCCCAATTTAATTGCCATGTTTTTCTCCTTGCAGGCGGATAACGGGTGCCGGCTGAGGTTGAAGCGCCGGCGGCCGTTGATTAGTCGATTAATTGTTCAGGGATATCGCGACGCCTTTGCGCTAATTCTTGGCCGCCAGTCGCGCGTTGGCATCATCGACTACTTCGCGGACCCAGGCCAGGCTCTTTTCGATCATGGGGCCACCCTGGCCCTCGCATTCGATGCTGACAACGCCATCGTAACCGGTGTCGACGAGGATATCGAAGCATTTCTTGATATTGTCGGCGTTCACGCCATCGCCGATAGCCGTATGGCTGACGGCAATGCCGGTGAGCTCGCCGCGCATAGACGCGGCCAGTGACTGACTGACGTCCTTGATATGGACGTGAGACACCTTGTTCTTGAACTGTTCCAGGAACGCTACCGGGTCTTGTCCGGCGATATAGGTGTTGCCGGTGTCCATGTTCATCCGCAGGTGGGGTGTGTCGAAGAAGTTGAGCATCCGCTCCATAAATTCCGGCTTGGTAGTGTAATACCCGTGCGGCTCGATATTGATGGTCATGTTGTAGCGCGCGGCGACCTCGAGGGCATTGCCGTAAATGCGCTTCATCATCTCCAGCGCCTGTTCGTCGGTCTGTCCTTCGGGCTTGCTGTAGTTATCAGTGGTATCGATGTGATCACAGCCGGCCAGATAGGCCCAGCGAATGGTGTTGGTGATGTATGTTTCACCCAGCGACGGGGCATTGGGCAACGACAGCGGAAAGGCTGCGTCCAACTGGGAAAGCCGTATGCCGTAATCATCCATCTTGCGACGCAACGCCAGTGGATCCTCCCATAGGGCGATATGAGGCTGATAGCCTAGCCCGTGGATCCAGGAAACGCCGTCGATCGTGCCGCATTCGATCCAGTGAACGTCGTTACGGTGGGCCCATTCCAGGCACCGCTCGAAGCTCCAATAAGCGCTATTGAATGCGTCTGTATGAAAACCAATCTCGATCATATTCCCCTCTCATCATTTATAACGTGAGGCCTGACAGGCCGGGACGACCTGACAGGCCTCAATCACTCAAACGTTATCGATTCTACGGCGCCGTGCCGCCCCAACGCTGGGGGAAGTCGGGCATCGTTTCACAACCGCACATCGCGTAGAACAACGGCGGCATGTTGGGCTGCACATACTGATCCAGGTTGGCCTGGGTGATGGCCGGTTGCGGCAAGGCCCACGGGTCATTCACCCGCTCGCCCTTCAGAGTCATCATGGCAGCGATAACCGCCGTGCGCCACTGGAAGGTCGGGAAGGTCGGGGCAATGGCCGTCAGGCCTTCCTGCTGCCATTTCACCAGAAAGTCCTGCTGGTCCTCACCATTGATGACCGGGTAAGGCTGGCCAGCGTCCTCGAAGGCTTCGAGGGCGGCGACAGCCGTCGCGCCGGCATCCATCCATACGCCGTCGATGTGGCCGTACTTCTGGATAGCGTCGGTGACGATCGTCTTGACCTTGTCATTGTTGCCGTCGCCGAACTCAACCGCGACGACATTCAAGTCTGATTCGGCGAAGAGGTTACGAGCGCCGGCCCAACGAGTTTCCAGCACGTCGACACCGGGCAAGATACGCAAGGCGATGACGTTAGCCTTCGCCGGAAGGTTATCGACCAGGAACTTGGCGCCCTCATAGCCGAAGTTGTAGCCGGCGAAACCGCCAAACGGCTGAACGAAGGCCACTGGGCAGTCGGTCTGCACGCCACGATCGAAGACGATGACCGGCAAGCTCTTGCAAGCCTCTTCAACGGCCGGGGTCAAAGCCTTCGTGGTGTTCGGGCTGACGATGAGGATATCGCAGTTGCCGCCGGCGACCAGGTCCTGGATGTCGGAGATCTGCTTCTCGTCGTTACCCTCGGCGTCAACATGGATAAACTTTTCGATCTCCGGATGCAGATCGACTTCGGCTTGCATGGTGGTGTAGCCGACGACGCGCCACGGGTTGTTCACACCCGCGTTTGAGAAGCAAACGGTATAGGGCGGATCCTTCTTGTACTGGGTCGTGTCAACCCAGTTCTCTTCCAGGTACTGCACCCAGACCGGATCGTCGGGATTCAACGGCTTCAGATCCCGCATACGGAGCGCAGCCTCATAGTCGGCCTGGCTATAGAACTCGGTCGCCACGGCTGCGCCCTCAGAACCGAGGGCTTCACTGGTGCTGGATGTCGCCTCGGATACCTCCGCGACGGCTTCATCGGCTGCTTTCTCGACGTCCTGCGCAGCCTCTCCAGCGGCTTGCTCAACCTGCTGGGCAGCCTGTTCGGCCTGCTGGGCAGCCGGCGGCGCGCCGCCACCACAAGCCACGAGCGCAACCATCAGCATCGCAGCCAAGACGAAGAACAAAATACGAAACGGTTTCATTGATTCTCCTCCGACAGATTAGAGTTTCAAACAAGGTTTATACTCAACGGATGTAGCATGACTCACTAGGGGTCACGGGGGCGTTATGGATTCATCGATCGCTAGTCATCACCTCCTCGGCATTGTACGATGCCCGTACTCATAGATTTATCCCTTTTGCTATCTATCGGTTCCGTTTGGCGCTATAGGCCGCATAAGCCACGGCGCCAATGATAATCAAGCCCTGCACAGCATCGCGCAGCGGCTTGGGCAACCCAAGCAAGTTGAGCAGACTGAATAAAAGCTCCAACGCCAACGCGCCGGCCATGGCCGCCGGAACGGAGCCTCGACCACCCAATAACATCGTGCCGCCGAGCACAGCCGCGGCAATCGACTGCATTTCCATGCCCGTCCCGGTTTCAATCGAAACACCACCGCGCCCACCGAGGAGCACCCCGGCAACCACCGCGGTCATGGAGCAGATGACAAAAGCCGAAATGCGAACCAGGTTGACGTTAACGCCGGACAAACGAGCTGCGCGCGGATTATCGCCCAGGGCCAGTAGCTGCCGGCCGTAGTTCAACCGGTGCAGCAGGAGCCATAGCAGCACGCCAATCACGATCAAGAGGATGACCGCATAGGGAAATTCGCGCAGTCCGAACAATCCGGTAATACCGCGGCGGCCCCACATGCGGAAGTTATCGGGCAAATAACCGCGCGGCGCGCCGCCCGACCAGAAGAGGCCAATGCCCCGCACGATGAGCAACGTGCCCAACGTGGCGATCAGCGACGGCACTTTCAGATAAGCGGTGACCATGCCGTTGACCAACCCGACGACAGCTCCGCCGGCCAGCATCAACAATATCACCCACCAGGTCGTGCCGGGGTCGTTGTTGGCCAGGATGGCGCTGATGATGACCGTCGAAGTGACTACCGAACCGACGGACAGGTCGAAGCCGCCCGAGACAAGGACGAAAACTTGTCCGGCCGTGAGCAGCATCGGCGGTGCAGAGCGGGAAAGGAAGACGAGAAAGTTGTCCGGCTGGATGAAGACCGGATTTTGCACCACCACGCCGATCAGCAAGACCAGAGCGATGTAGTAGACCGGGTTGAGCGTTCTGAGCCTGTGCCAGATGCGTCCGGCCAACGATTCCACCGTGGATGTGGTCGCGGTAAGTTGAGTCATCGTCTTTACTCCTTAGGCGGCCTCGCGCATCGAGCGAACGGTATAGAAGCCGACGGCCAGAATGATGATGGCGCCACGCAAAATCTGCTTCATATACGCATTGATGCCGATCTGATTAAACGTCGTATCGAGAAGGCTGAAGATGAGCACGCCGGCCAATGTTCCCCAGACGCCGCCGCGACCGCCGGAGAGGGTCGTACCGCCGATGACTGTGGCTGCGATGGACTCGAGGTCGTATAGTCCGTCGGTGCCCACCCACGGCGCGCCGGAACGCAACCGGCTGACGACGAACAGGCCGGTCAACACGGCGGTGGTGCTGCAGATGATATGAGCCATGGTCAGGATACGCTCTGTGCGCAGCCCGGAGAGGCGAGCGACTTCCTCGCTGCCGCCGGTAGCATACAGGTGTGCGCCAAAGCGCATCCGGCGCAGAATAAACCATCCGACGGCCACTACAAGGAAAAGTACGAGCACCGAGATCGGCATCGGGCCGATGCTGCCATAAGCGAAAGTCTGGAAGCTGGCAGGTACGGACCCGGCAAAGTTATCGAAGGCGGCGTTCAACAACCCTTTGATGATCAACCCTACGCCCAGGGTGGCGATCAATGAGTTGACCTTCAGCCGAGTGATCAGCGTTCCGTTAACAAAACCGACAACGACTCCGATACCGATAAGAACCAGCACCGACCACCAGATGTTGTCGGGATTGCCGTTCATCAGGAAAGAGGCGCCCACGGCCGTCAGGCTGATCAGGTAAGCGACAGAAAGATCGATGGATGCACCGATCATCACGAACGTTTGTCCCACGGCGACGATCCCCAACGCAACGGACCGCACGAGGACGTTGGTCATGATGGTACGATTGAAGATATAGAGCTGATCGTCGATACCGAAGACCAGGTCGAGCACGATGGAAACCAGGAAGATGATGACCAGGATGCCGTAGACCGGGGGGATTCGGCTGTCCCGCAGCCAATGCCGGGCCCGGTCGAACGCCGATGTCTGGGATGCCGGTGGTGATATTGCAGCCATAAAACGCTTAACCTCGTATATTAAGGAATCTGTTTTGCCGGTGGGGCGAACTCTATCCGGCCGGTTGTGGGTTCGATGCCGGAGCGGCTACGCCCTCGAACCCTCCGTTGGCAAAGCCGGTCGCCAGTTGCATGATCTCGGCCTCGCTGGAGCCGCCAGGCAGTTCGCCAACGATGCGACCGTCCCACATAACGACGACCCGGTCGCTCATGCCGATAATCTCCGGCAGTTCGGACGAGATCATCATGACGACCGCGCCGGCCCGGGCCAGCTCGCGGATACGGTCGTGGATGCTGGCCTTCGCCTCGACATCGATGCCGCGCGTCGGCTCATCGAAGATGAGCACACTGGCATCGGTGGCTAACCATTTAGCCAGCACAACCTTCTGTTGGTTGCCGCCGGAGAGGTATTGCACCTCGCTATCCATGCCGGGGGCGCGAACATCGACCCGTTGCGCCAGTTCCAGCGCCAGGTCCTTATCGTTGCGCGTGCCATTGCGGAAGGCGCGCGCCAGCTTGTTTTGCAGCGTGCGCAGTGTCAGCAAGACGTTGTCGTTGATGGGTTGCTTCAGCGTCAGCCCTTCGGTCTTGCGATCTTCGGTTACATAACCGAAGCGCCGGCGAACGGCCTCGGCCGGCTTGCGGAGCAATCGCGGCTCACCCTGAATGACCATGGTGCCGGTCTCAAACGGATCGACGCCAAAGATCGCCTGGGCCAGGGCGGTGCGGCCCGACCCCTGCAGACCAGCGACGCCGACGATCTCGCCACTGCGAAGCTCCAGATCGATGTTGTGCAACATCTTGTTCGAGGCGTTCTCGAGCCTCAGCGCCATCGGGCCGATATCTTCCGGCCGGCCGCGCTCGGGGAAGTAGTCGGTCAGCACGCGGCCGACCATCATCTCGACCACCTGCCCCATCGTCACGTCGCTGGTGGGCTTGGTACCGATCAGCTCGCCATCCTTCATCACCGTGACCTTCTGTGACAACTCGAAGACTTCGATCAGCCGGTGAGAGATATAGATGATAGCGATGCCGCGCGCGCGCAAACGATGGATGAGATCGGTCAGGACGGCCACCTCGTGTGTGGCCAGGGCCGCCGTCGGCTCGTCCATGATCAGGACCTTGGCATCCAGCGAAATCGCCTTGGCGATCTCGACCACCTGTTGCTGGGCCACAGATAACGTGCCGAGCATGGCGCGGGGATCAATGAGCTTCTCGGCTTCCAACTCGCGCAACACCCTGCGGGTGTTCACTTCCAGCTGCTTGTAATCGACGATGCCGAACCGGTGCGGCTCGCGCCCCAGATAGATGTTCTCCATCACGGTACGGTCGGGCAGTAGGTTGAATTCCTGATAGATAATGCTGATGCCTGAAGCCTGAGCCGCAGAAGGGTGGTTGAAGATCACCGGCTCCCCGTTCAGGAGCAGCCGGCCTTCATCCGGTCGGTGTGCGCCGGCCAGCACTTTCATCAGGGTAGACTTGCCGGCGCCGTTTTCGCCAACCACCGCGTGTACTTCGCCGGGAGCGAAAGCTACGGAGACATCGTTCAGAGCCACGACGCCGGGAAAACGCTTGACGATATTTTGTGCTTCCAGCACGGGCGGCACATCGTTTGCTCCCGACGATGAGGTCTCCGTCACAGGTTGTGCTTCAGTCAGAAAACTCTCGGCCATGCCATCTTCTCCAGTAACCTGAATGGGCTAGATCAGCCGACGGACACCTTATGACCCGATTCGGCCGACTCGATGACGGCGGTCAGCACTTCCATCTCTTTCACACCGTCGTAGAAATTAGGCTCGATCGATCCGCCTGTTTCAATCGCCTTCAGGAAATCGTAGACTGCGTGGTGAAACTCGTGCTCATAGCCGATGGTATGCCCCGGTGGCCACCAGTTGGCGATGTAGTCGTGCTGCCCGCCCTCGGTCACCAGGATGGTACGGAAGCCCTGAGCATAGGCCGGATCATTGCGACTGAAGATCTGCAACTCGTTCATTCGCTCCAGGTTAAAGGCGATGCTGCCCTCGCTGCCGTAGATCTCGAAGTAGTTGTAGTTCTTGCGGCCGGGCGCGAAGCGAGAGACTTCGAAGGAGCCGAGCGCGCCGTTCGCGAATTCGGCCAGAAAGAATGAAGCGTCGTCGACTGTGACCTCACCCATTTCGGTGGATTCGCCGGAGCCTGCGCTGAAGGTTGCCGCGTCCTTACCGGGCAGCGGCCGCTCCTTGATGAAGGTGGAGGTGAAGCCGGTGACGGTCTGGATATCGCCGACGAGGTAGCGCGCCAGGTCAACGCTGTGGGATCCCAGGTCGCCGTGCACGCCGAAGCCGGCCACTTCCTTGCGCAGATGCCAGGTGAGGGGGAAGTTAGGATCGACGATCCAATCCTGAAGGTAGGTGCTACGCCAGTGGAAGATGCGGCCTACAAATCCCTCGTTGATCAATCGCTTGGCCAGCCGGATAGCCGGCACGCGACGATAATTATGATTGACGTAATGGACAACGCCAGCCTTCTGAGCCGCGGCATACATCTCCCGCGCTTGCTCAACCGTGATCGCAAACGGCTTTTCCAGGAAGATATGCTTGCCGTGTTCGGCCGCGGCCATGGCCATTTCGTAGTGCAGATTAGTGGGCGCGGCGATATCGACGATGTCGATATCCGGGCGAGCGACAACTTCCCGCCAGTTAACCGAAGCTTCTTCCCAACCCCAGGTATCGGCGAGTTTCTGTGTGCCGGCCATATCGGTGCCGACGGCTACCTTCATAACCGGCTTGATGCCCACATCGAAAAAGCGTGGCGTGTTGGCCCAGGCGTTGCTGTGGGCTTTGCCCATAAACTTGGTGCCGATGATGGCGACATTCATTGTTTTCATATGTTTCCCTTTCTGTTAAGGCGATGGCGCGCTCTGTCCGGCGACGGGGCGACTCATCGCCCCTCGTTCATCTGTTGCTACCCGGCTCAGATCGCGCCCACGCTCGAGCTATTCTGCTTAGCGCACACTACGCGCGATACGCTTTAGTTCCCAGACGCTCTTTTCGACTGCCCAATGCTCCTGATCTTTATAATCCGGATGCATAGAGTCGACCTCGACGGCGAGGAAGCCCTGATAATTGGCATCATACAGGATCTGGGCCAGCTTCTGGTTATCGACCAGCCCATCACCGACGGGCGTGGAGGAGAAGAAGAACCATTCGCGTGCGTCGACACCTCGCACCGGCTTGAGATCCTTGACGTGGGTGGCGTAGACGCGGTCAGCCAGCTTGCGCGCGCCCTCGACCGGATCATCCAGCAGGCGCAGGAAGTTGCCCGTGTCGAGATTCAGCCCCAGGTAGGGTGAGTTGACTCGATCGAGCAACTCGACGCACTCATCCGCGGTATAGTCGATGTGGTTCTCGACAGCCAGCTTGATGTCGTAGCTCTCCGCCACCTTGACCGCTTCCTTGAGCCAGCCGGCAAGGATATCGATCTGTGGCCCATGCGGCTCGAAACGGAACATGAGGCTGCTGGCGACGATGCGCATGACCGGTGCGTCGATCATCTTGGCATACTCGATATGCTTGAGCATCGAATTGAACTCATCGCGGTTCTTGCCCGCTTCCAGGCCATCGGGATGCCCCCAAGCATAAACTCGATCGAAGCCGTAGGCGTCCAGCCGTGCTTTCAAGTCAGAGAAAAAAGCCTGATCATAGGCCGGGAAAAAGCAGGACTCCAGCGATACGCCGTCGACTTCCAACCCTTTGGCGAGATCGACGAAATCAAAGACAGTCATCCGCTCCGACTCCGGCGGCGGGGTTTGATGGGGGTAGACTTCGCCGAAGAAGCGATGAAAACAGTAACTATCAATTCCGACCTTCATCATCATGAGACTCCTTTAAACTAAACGGTGTTCTTAATCTCCAGCTATCCCACAATTTCGGCGAGGGTGAAGAGGCCTAAGCGGGAAGGTTTTCTTCATTAGACCGAGCGTTCTTCCAAATCAGCAAAGCCGATGCAGAAAAAGCTTGGGCCGGCCGGAACCGGCCGGCCGCGTCAGGTTATTGAGGTCGGCGCTACCCTGAAGGAACTTTCAGCGCGTCGTACAATACTTCGTGCAGGTCTTTCTGGTCGCCGGCCAGGCGAATCAGTTCCACCTCGAAACGGGAGCGATCACCACGATGCAACGCATGGTAATACTCGATCGGGGTGTTGTCGGCCAGATAGCTGATGCTGTCCAGCAGCATCAAGGGGGCGCCCTTGGGCACCTGCAGCAGTTGGGATTCCAGTTCGTTGGCAGTCACAGCTTCCAGGAAGCGATGCCCGCGTGAGATGACGATGCCGTATTCCTCGGCCAGATATTCGTAGAGGGAGCGCCGCGATAGATTAACGTTGACCAGTTCGGGGAACAGGGCGTAGGGTAGATAAGAGCTGACCAACACGATGGGTTCTTCCTGCACAAACCGCAACCGGTCGATCCGGATGACGGGCGTCCCCGCTTCAAATTGCAAGTAGGCGGCGACTTTGCGCGACGCCGGCTCGATCTCCTGCTTAAGGATCTTCGAGAACGGCGCGTGCCCCTTGGCTTCCATGTCCTGGTAGAAGCCGGTCAATTCGGCCGCCAGACTTTCTTTTAACTTGGGGTAGGCGATGAACGTTCCCTTGCCCTTCTTTCTGACGATGACGCCGTCGTACTCAAGTTCTCGCAAGGCTTGCCGAATGACCGTGCGGCTGACGCCGAACATCTGGCACAGCTCCGGCTCGCCCGGCAACTGTTCTCCAGGGCTGATGGAGCCGTCGGCAACAGAGTCCTGAATTGCCTGCATGACCTGCACATAGAGGGACAGGCGACTACTCTGGTCAATCGTCGTGTTTAATCGTGCGGACAAGCTTTTAACCTGTATTTCAAACTTGTAATGATGTTATCATGTCATTATAAGTTGCCGGTTTTATAACAGATTTCAAAATGGGTGTCAAGCAATGCGTCGTCTTAGCATCATCTAAACGTTTCCCGAGCGCATGGCAACCCCATGCGCTTTCTTCTACACTGAAAGATAATCTATAAGACTGAAAGATAATCTATAAGGAACCAATCGACCGTCTTTTTTCGTCTGATGACTATGCAGAACAATCTTCAACC
>JACFOH010000085.1 GCA_019454405.1 Promineifilum sp. | reverse complement strand
TCCAAACTGTGAGGGCGTTTCCCCGCCTGACCTTGCTGGAGAACGTCGTAGTGGGTGCTTTTGGCCAACATGCCCGTAATGAGACCGCAATACTGGCGGCCAGGGGCGCACTTGAAAAGGTCGGATTGACTGGAGCCGCCCAGCTCATGGCTTCCTCCCTGACAAATCACGAGCTGCGCCTGATGGAGCTGGCGCGGGCACTGGCGAGCAATCCGAAGCTCATTCTGATGGATGAGAGCTTCGCCGGCCTGGCATCCGAGGATATCGACCAGATGATGCCCGTAATCCTCTCCCTCCGTCGCTCCGGAACGACCATCGTCATTATCGAACACACCATGCAGGCTATGGTGCGCCTCGTTGATCGGTTGATCGTGATGGATCAAGGCTCGATCATCGCCGAGGGGCCGCCGGAAGATGTGGTAAAGAATCCCGCCGTCATCTCGGCATATCTGGGTAAGAAATGGGTGGACAATGCTCAAACTTGAGACTGTCTCTGCGCGGTACGGCATGTTCTCGGCCATCCAGAACGTGTCCATCGAGGTCGGGCAGGGTGAGTTCATCTCGATAATAGGGCCGAACGGAGCAGGTAAGACGACCCTCTTCCGAACCATCTCGGGTACTTTGCCGATATCGTCGGGAAAAATAACTTTCGAAGGCGTCGATCTCGCCACTGTCGCCGCGGCCCGGCGCGCCCATATGGGTATCGCGCACGTTCCGGAAGGTCGCCAAGTGTTTACCGATTTGACGGTAGAGGAGAATCTACTGGTAGGGTCGGGTGCCGTGAATGGCCGCGGGCAGGTCAGGGAAAATTTCGACAGCGTCTATACGCTGTTCCCCATCCTTGCCGAGCGACGAACCCAGCTCGCGGGCACGTTATCCGGCGGCCAGCAACAGATGCTGGCAATTGGACGAGGCCTTATCTCGTCGCCTCGTCTTCTTATGCTGGACGAACCTTCGATGGGGGTTGCGCCGACACTCGTAGATCTAATATTCGATACAATCCGCAAGCTTCATCAGGAACATGGCATCACCGTGCTGATCGTCGAGCAGCGCGCAATCGAGGCAATCGAAGCGTGCGACCGCGGCTATGTGCTTTCCTCCGGCGGGATTACTGCGGCGGGCACTCGTGGCGAATTGCTGGCTAATCCGCAGATCCGAAGCGCCTATCTCGGCGCATGAGCGATTGGGGGCGGCTGTATGCCGCCCCGATCATTCGTCTAGGCTACAGGGCGTAGACGCTGAGACCGCCATCCGCAGTCAGTACCTGTCCGGTCACCGTGCGACTCTGGTTCGACGCCAAATATGCAACGACGTCTGCAATGCCATCGGTTTCCTGAAGGAAGCCAAGGGGCGAACGCGACAATCTGAGAGCAAAAGCTTCTTCATCGTGCAGAGAGCGCGTCAATGGTGTCTTCACGGGGCCAGGGGCAACGGCGTTCACACGAATGTTGTGGGGCGCCAACTCTATGGCTGCCTGGACGGTCAACGCGGAAATTGCACCTTTCACTGCCGAATAGATCGTGGCGTTCTTTATGCTGACTGACGCTGCGATCGACGAGAAGGTTATGATCGATCCGTTTCGCGTCGCCTTCATCGCCGGGATTGCTCCCTGAATAGCCCAGTAGGTGCCCTTGAAGCCGATATCAAACATGGTATCGATCGCCTCCTCCTCCATCGACTCCATCGAGCCATAGGTGGCCTTCATCGCGCAGGTCACCAAGCAGTCGATGCGGCCAGTCTCGGCCCGGATATCGCTGAACGCCTCGAGACAGGCAGATCGGTCGCTGATGTCCACTGAGATGTATCGCTGTGTATCGATGTCGCTGGCACGGACATGCAGGTCCAAGCCGTAGACGAAGTACCCGTCCTTGATGAGCCGCGTGACACTGGCTGCCCCGATCCCTCCTGAGGCACCGGTAACTACGGCGACTGGTCTATCTTTCATTTCTCGCTCCAAAGCGTGATTTGGCGTTATTGTGGCTAGCGTTCGTCGCCAAGCAATTTCTGCGCCATCTGCCTGCCCTATGCGGGTCTGAGAAGAAGCATCAACTCGCCTATTTCGCTCATCGACTCCAGGTTCCAGACTG
>JACFOH010000084.1:519-2153 GCA_019454405.1 Promineifilum sp. | reverse complement strand
GTAACCGCCACTGCCCAAACCCATCGCCGCGCCGCTGTCGTCGCCGCGCTTAATCAGGCGACGCAGGACTTGCACCCGGAACAGGTCACGGGCGTCTTTCACGGCGTCTTGAATGTCGGCTTCGATCTGAGTGATGCGAGCATTGCGCAGATAGTCCCACGTCCATTGCAACCGGCGGTCGAATCCGCGAATCGGCAGCATGTGGCCAGTCGTTTCCGCCCGCTTGCTATCAGGACGGCCGTACTCAGTATGCACCTCAAAACCGTTGGAAGTTCCCACACGGTACTCGAGGGTCGGGTCGGCCTGGTAGGATACCAGCATCGACCACAGCGGATCACCGGCGATTTCGGCGTTGAGCGACGCCAGAGCGCCATTCACCATCGCCGCGACTTCGGCGTAGGACGTGCCGTCCGCCAGCCGAATCTTTTCCAATTCTGCCGCGTCCCAACCAACCGGGAGCGTCAGTAGACTTAAGTCACGAGGCCCAATTGCCATTTTTCACCCCCTTAGATTTGGACGAACAGAACGCTGGACGAGATAGCCACGCCGATCTTCGTTTGATTTCCAGCCTTGCTCGCGGCCACCGTCCCGTCGGTCGTGTTATCGTAGATAAGTCCCGGCGTCGCGTCGTCAAGATTCGAGACCGGGCCAAAGACCACAACGTCGATCAGGTCGCCGTCGCCGCCAGCCGACAACGCGATGCCCATATTGGCTTGCGCTGCGCTGGTCGTGTTCGACGGATCAACCTTGCCGTCGGACTGCATTGATACGACTTGCCCGACCGTCACCGCCGCGCCAGCGGTAAAGCGGCGAACAATCGCCCCTTCCAGCGGCTTAATCAGTGACGCATCGGACTGAATTCCAAGTGCCATTTCCCTCTCCTATCGCCCCTTCAGGCTTTTGATATAAATCTCTGGGTCAACGCCCAGCCGGATAGCCTGCGCTCTTGCTTTAGCCTCGTCGATGCCGCCGCTACCAATGCCACCCGCGCCCGCGTCCAGCGATGGCGCTTGCGGCTTGCTCAGCATCGCGGCGTTGGCTTGCAGCCATGCGTCCAGCTTGAACGGGTCGTCATAGTCCGGCACTAGCGTCCGCATCGCCTCGGGCAGCTTGTCTATCGCCGCCCTGTTGCGTTCGGTCGTCTGCGCCTGAAGCGCGTCCATTCGCTCTTTTAGCGGTCGCAAGCCGTCGAGTTCTGCTTTGGCCCCTTCGTACAGCTGCTCAAACTCGCCACGTCGCTTGGCTTCAGCTTCGGCCGCCTTTGCCGCCGCTTCCTCTGCCGCCTTTCGTTCGTTGCGGTACTTGGCCGCCTCGGCGCGAAGTCGTTTGATCTCCGCCGTCGCGCTGGCCTCGTCCCACGTTGCCGCTGGCTGGCTATCCTGTTGTTCTGGTACTACTGCTTGTCCGTCGGTCACCTGGACTTCCGGGGTGGGCGCCTGGCCCGTGTCTGCGCTCATTCTGTGTCCTCTCCTAAAACGCAAAAAGGCCCGCTATGGGAGTATCTAACTCTCATAACGGGCCGTGTCGGGGGATAATTCCCCTTCGTGTCGCTCATTGTCGCCGGGTATGGTGGCCCGGCCTGATTATTCAGTTAGTATCAGTCTAAACTATTAGAGCGTCTGTGTCAACCATCG
>JACFOH010000084.1:0-509 GCA_019454405.1 Promineifilum sp. | reverse complement strand
GCCCAGCACCTCCACCTTGCCCGGCGTCGATACCATGATGACCGTCGCCGCGTCGATGAATACCACGTCGATCACGAAACGGCCGCGCCCGTTGCACTCGCGCCGCAATTGCCGCACGCGGCGGATCAGGTTCGCTTCCTCGCGCCGTAGAGATTCGTCCAACACCGCGCCGCTATTGTCGTGAAGCTGGTAAGTCGCCGTCGGTTCTGTCATAAAAACCTCCGTCTGGATACTCCCCCTTTTAAGGGGGAGAGGAAAGACGGGCAAGCCGCTGGCTTGCATCTTTCCGTTGGATACGTTATACTTCCTATATGAAACTCACGGCTAAGATCAAGCTGCAACCCACGCCCGAACAGCACGCCGTGCTGCTCCAAACTTTGGAGACAGCCAACGCCGCCTGCAACGACATCAGCCAGCAGGCGTGGGAACGGTAAGTTATCTTTCTCGATATTGTTCTCCCTCCTCGTATCTTTTGATCTGATTACAATTTGCACAAAGTAGCTGATAGC
>JACFOH010000026.1:16377-21099 GCA_019454405.1 Promineifilum sp. | reverse complement strand
CCTGAATCGATAGCCATTGAGCAAACTATTCTCCATAGGATACTTGTCATTATATCCCCGATTGCTCGACCTCGAATCAGCTGGATGCCACAGTCCACATCATCCACGGCCATCACCCTTAATCATTTTCAGGATCTGCGGACAAAATCCATAAAAATCTGTGTCATCTGCAAAATCTGTGGATAATCCCCCTTGAAAAATCCGTATCATCCGTGAAGTCTGCGGAATCCTTCAAGGAGAGAGAAATGCTTAACTTAGCCGTCCTATTGGAAGACAGCGCGCGCGAGGCCCCGACTCGCACGGCCATCATCTTCAACGATATGAAGCTGCCCTACGCCGCTGTCAACGCGGCCGCCAATCAAATTGCCAATGGCCTGGTAAGCATCGGCATTCAACCGGGCGACAAGGTAGCTCTGAGCTGCCCCAACCTGCCCCACTTCCCCGTCATTTATTACGGTATCCTGAAGGCAGGCGCGGTCGTCGTGCCCCTCAATGTCCTGCTCAAGGGGCGTGAGATCGCTTACCATCTGGCAGACTCCGACGCCAAGGCGTATTTCTGCTTCCAGGGCACGCCCGATCTGCCGATGGGTCAGTTTGGCTTTGAGGGATTTCAGCAGACACCGTCATGTGACCATTTCTTCATGATCACCGTCGACCCCACCGTGCCGTCGCCCATCGAAGGAACGAAAACGGTGGGTCAGCTCATGGCCAACCAACCACCGACATTCGATACCATCGCGACCCAATCCGACGACACGGCCGTCATTCTTTACACCAGCGGCACCACTGGTAACCCGAAAGGCGCGGAGCTGACGCATAACAACATGATCATGAACGCTCGCCTGACTGATACTATGTATCACGCCGAGCCTGACGATGTACATCTGATCACTCTGCCGCTCTTTCACTCTTTCGGTCAGACGGTGCAAATGAACGCCGGCTTCTATAACAAAGCGGCCCTGAGCCTGCTGCCTCGCTTCGATGCCGATGCCGCACTGACCATCATGGAGCGCGACAATGTGACCCTCTTCGCCGGCGTGCCGACAATGTACTGGGCCATCCTCAATCATCCCAATCCGGAGAAATTCGACCTGGAAAAGATCGTCCGCAACCTGCGACTGGCTGTTTCCGGCGGCGCAGCCATGCCGGTCGAGGTAATGCGCGCCTTTGGCGAGAAGTTCGGCGTCCAGATTCTGGAAGGCTACGGGTTATCAGAGACCAGTCCGGTAGCGACATTCAACCGCCTGAATCGGCCGCCAAAACCCGGATCGATCGGCCTGCCCGTGTGGGGCGTACAGACGCGCATTGTCGATCCGCTGGACAACGATGTGACGCCGGGCGAGGTCGGAGAGCTTATCCTCAAGGGTCATAACGTCATGAAGGGTTACTACAAGAGACCCGAAGCCACGGCCGAGGCCATGCGCGGCGGCTGGTTCCACACCGGCGACCTGGCGCGCGCCGACGAGGACGGCTTCATCTATATCACCGACCGCGTGAAAGATATGATCATCCGTGGCGGATTCAACGTCTACCCGCGTGAAATCGAGGAAGTCATGCTGACCCATCCGGCGGTCAGCCTGGCGGCTGTCGTCGGCGTACCTCATGACAGGCACGGGGAGGAGATCAAGGCCTACGTCATCCTCAAGCCGGGTCAGACCGTAGAAGAGGCAGACCTGATTGAATGGTGTCGGGACTGTATGGCCAGCTATAAATATCCGCGCATCATCGAGATTCGCGACGCGCTGCCCATGACGGCGACGGGCAAGATACTGAAGCGAGAACTCCGCTAAAGCAGAGGCAACTTCAACACCAACTCATAAGGACACAAAGAGGACTTCCTCTTTGTGTCCTTTTTCATTGCCCGCTGATCTTGATATTTTCTTGATGTCTTTAGGCCAAATCTTTAGCCCGGCGGCCGGCAGAACGCGCCATAATGACAATTGAAGACGCATGAGAGGTGTTGTTATGGATTTTGACGCAATTTTAGCCGGGCTATGTGCCGCCGGCCTGTTCGTGTACCTCGTTTATTCCCTGTTTCGGCCGGAGCAATTCTGATATGTCCGCCCTGGACATCCTCCAAATCGTCCTCTTTCTTGGGCTACTGACCGCCTGCACGCCGTGGCTAGGTCGCTACATGCAGCGCGTCTTTGACGGCGAGCGGACTTTCCTGAGGCCCGCCTTGCATCCTGTCGAAAAGCTTCTTTATCGATTCAGTGGCGTGGCCATGGACGAGGAACAAAGCTGGAAGGGGTATGCGGCCGCCTTACTGCTGTTCAACGCGCTCGGCTTCCTGTTTCTCTTCCTGCTACAACTGGCGCAGGGCGTATTACCGCTCAACCCGGAGAAGCTACCCGGCGTCGAACCGCTCCTGGCGTTCAACACCGCCACCAGCTTCGTAACCAATACCAACTGGCAGGCCTACGCCGGCGAGACGACCCTGAGCCGTCTGACACAAATGCTGGGTCTGGGCGTGCAGAACTTCCTCAGCGCCGCTACAGGCATCGCCGGTCTGCTGGCTTTGACGCGCGGCCTGGCACGCAAGTCGGCCACGACCGTCGGCAATTTCTGGGTCGATATGACCCGCGCCACGCTCTACGTCCTTCTGCCGCTATCGTTGGCGCTGGCTATCATCCTCGTCAGCCAAGGCGTCGTGCAGAACTTCAATCCCGACATAGCGGCGACGACACTCACCGGTGAGACCCAAATACTGCCGCAGGGGCCGGCCGCCTCGCAGATCGCCATCAAGCAGTTGGGCACGAACGGTGGTGGCTACTTCAACACCAACAGCGCTCACCCCTATGAGAACCCGACGCCGCTGAGCAATTTCCTGGAAATGATTGCACTGCTGCTCATCCCCGCTGCGCTGACCCACACCTACGGCCGCATGGTCGGCTCGTCCCGGCAGGGATGGGTGCTCTTCGCCGCCATGATGGCGATGATGACCGCCCTGCTGGCCGTCATGCTCCTGTCCGAATTCACGCCGAACCCGGTCGTGGGTGTAACGGGAAGCATGGAAGGCAAGGAAACGCGAATCGGCGTCGCCAACAGCGTCCTCTGGGCGTCGGCGACGACCTCGGTTTCCAACGGCGCGGTCAACTCCATGCACAGCAGCCTCAGCCCGCTGGCGGGCGGCATCACCATGCTCAACATGATGCTGGGTGAAGTCATCTTCGGCGGCGTGGGTTCCGGCCTCTACGGGATGCTCATCTTCGTCATCCTGACCGTCTTCATCGCCGGGTTGATGGTCGGCCGCACGCCTGAATATCTGGGCAAGAAGATCGAGGCTCGCGAGGTGCAGATGGCAACGCTGGCGATACTGCTGCCGGCCGCCTCCATCCTGCTCTTCACCGCGCTAGCGACAGCCATCGACGCCGGTTTGTCGAGCCGTCTCAGCGCCGGACCACACGGCTTCAGCGAGATCCTCTACGCCTACACCTCGACCACCGCCAACAACGGCAGCGCCTTTGCCGGGCTGAACGGCAACACGCCGTTCTACAACATCACCCTGGGTCTGGCCTTGTGGATTGGGCGGCTGGGCGCGATTCTGCCGGCACTCGCCATCGCCGGGAGCATGGTCGGGAAAACAGTCGTGCCTCCCTCGCCGGGCACCTTTCCCACCGATCAGCCGCTCTTCGCGGGAATGCTGATCGCCGTAGTCTTGATCGTCGGCGCGCTGACCTTCTTCCCGGCGCTGTCGCTGGGGCCGATTGTCGAGCACTTCCTCATGGTCGCCGGACGGGGGATGTAGCGTAAACAAGATCACCTCGGAGCTAATGAAATGGACCATGGATTAAAAGCACGGCCGCTGTTCGACCCGCCAATCGTGCGACGGGCGGTCGTGGATGCATTCCGCAAGCTAACCCCACGACAACAAGCCAGGAACCCGGTCATGTTCGTCGTAGCCGTCGGCGCGATGCTGACAACGCTCATTCTGATCGTCGACCTGGCACGTGGTGGCGCAACCGACCCGATCTTCGATCTGCAAATCACTCTCTGGCTCTGGTTCACTGTTCTGTTCGCCAACTTCGCCGAGGCGCTGGCCGAGGGGCGCGGCAAGGCCCAGGCCGACAGCCTGCGCAAGGCACGCCAGGAGATGACCGCTCGCCGCCTCACGGGCGGCAGCGAGCGCGAGAAGCGCGTGCCGGCTTCACAACTGAAGAAAGGCGACCTCGTCGTCTGCGAGGCGGGTGACGCCATCCCCGGCGACGGCGAAGTGGTCGAGGGCATCGCCAGCGTCGACGAGTCGGCCATCACCGGCGAGTCGGCCCCGGTCATCCGCGAGAGCGGCGGCGACCGCAGCGCCGTCACCGGCGGCACGCGCGTCCTCAGCGACCGGATCGTGATTCGCATCACCTCCGAGCAGGGTAGCACCTTTCTCGATCGGATGATCGCCCTCGTCGAGGGAGCCAAACGACAGAAGACGCCGAACGAGATCGCGTTGACCATCCTGCTCTCCGGCCTGACGATCATCTTCCTGTTGGCTGTTGTCTCGCTGCGGCCGTTCGCCGCCTACGCCGAGGCCGAATCAGGAATTATCCGGTCAACGACGACCATCCCGGTGCTCATCGCCCTGCTCGTCTGCCTCATCCCCACGACTATCGGCGGCCTGCTGAGCGCCATCGGCATCAGCGGCATGGATCGACTTATCCGCCGCAATGTACTGGCCACGAGCGGCCGGGCAGTGGAAGCCGCCGGCGATGTAGACGTGTTGCTGCTGGACAA
>JACFOH010000026.1:0-16277 GCA_019454405.1 Promineifilum sp. | reverse complement strand
TTCGCAAGGGCGCAGCTGACGCCGTGCGAACTTTTGTCACCACTCAAGGTGGGAAATATCCGGGCGAAGTGGATGCGCTGGTGAACCGCATCGCCGGCGGGGGCGGCACGCCGCTGGTCGTCGCCGAGGGCAAGGAGGTGCTGGGCGTCATCGAGATGAAGGATGTGGTCAAGGGCGGCATGAGCGAACGCTTCACCCAGTTGCGCCGGATGGGTATTCGCACGGTCATGATCACCGGCGACAACCCGCTGACGGCCGCGGCCATCGCCGCCGAAGCCGGCGTGGATGACTTCATGGCTCAGGCCACACCGGAAGACAAGCTGCGACGCATCCGACAGGAGCAGGCCGACGGCCACCTCGTCGCCATGACCGGCGACGGCACAAACGACGCTCCCGCGCTGGCCCAGGCCAATGTCGGTGTCGCCATGAACACCGGCACGCAGGCAGCACGCGAAGCGGGCAACATGGTCGATCTCGACAGCGACCCGACCAAGCTGATCGAGATTGTCGAGATCGGCAAGCAGTTGCTCATCACCCGCGGCGCGTTGACGACCTTCAGCATCGCCAACGACATCGCCAAATATTTCGCCATCATCCCGGCGCTGTTCGGCATGCTCTACGCTCTGGACGGAGCGACCGCCGGACCGCTGGCCGCGCTCAATGTCATGCGTCTGGCGTCGCCGCAAAGCGCCATCCTGAGCGCCATTATCTTCAACGCGCTTATCATCGTCGCCCTGATCCCGCTGGCGCTACGGGGCGTGGGCTACCGGCCGATGAGCGCTGCCGCGCTGCTGCGGCGCAACCTGCTCGTCTACGGTCTGGGCGGGTTAATCATCCCGTTCGTAGGCATCAAGCTCATTGATGTGATCGTTTCCTGGCTGGGATTAGCATAAAAGGACAGGCGCTATCATGACGAAAAATCGTACCCCGCAGTGGTCGTCACTGGTCGAAATCAGCCTGGCATTGGGAGCTTTACTAGTAGTGGAACTACGCCTGCCCTTTTCACCGGCTGCCGATACGTGGCTGCTGATCGGCTGGGTGTTCCTGTTCTACGGCGCAATCGGCGGGTGGATCTCGCGCAATCAGACAGCGCTGGAGCGACAATCCGCGCCGCGCGATTGCGCCGGGCGGCCGATCATCGATTGCGATCCGGTCAGTGAATTTGAGCTGGATGGCGCATCGGACCGGCAGGCGAAGCAGGAACATCGCGCCACACGGTCGCTAAATCAACCAACTACCCCCCGCCCGGAGGCGGCCTGAAATGCTTAAACAACTCCGTCCCGCGCTGGTGATGCTGGCCTTGCTCACGCTCCTGACCGGCATCATCTACCCGCTGGTGGTAACCGGCATCGCGCAACTGATCTTCCCGGCACAAGCTAACGGCAGCTTGCAAGGCGACGCCGGCCACCCGGTTGGCTCGGCGCTGCTGGCGCAGGCCAACGACGACCCGCGCTACTTCTGGCCCCGACCGTCGGCCACCGGCTACAGCACGCTCCCGTCCGGCGCCGGCAACCTGGCCCCGACAAACGCGACACTTGCCGAGCAGGTTACCCAACGAGCGAGCGATTTCCGCGCCGCCAACAACATGCAGGATGAGATGGCCGTCCCGGTGGAGATGCTCTTTACCTCAGCCAGCGGCCTAGACCCTCACATCAGCCCCGATGCCGCGCGCCTGCAGGCCGGCCGTGTGGCCGCTGCACGCGGTCTGGCAGAGGCTCAAGTCCTCGGTCTGGTTGAAACCTACAGCGAAGGACCGCAATTGGGCGTCCTGGGCGAGCCGCGCGTCAATGTTCTGCTTCTCAATTTGGCACTGGATCGTCTACAATGATGGTCAGGCGCACATGGACTACGAACGACCCGACCCCGATGCACTGCTGGCGAGCATCCAGAAAGAGGAAGAACGCCGGCGGCGCGGTAAATTGAAAATATTCTTCGGCATGGCCGCTGGTGTCGGCAAGACCTATGCCATGCTCGAAGAGGCTCGCCGGCTACAGAACGACGGCCTGGACGTTGTCGTCGGCTACATCGAAACGCATGGCCGGCGCGAGACAGAACAACTGCTGGAGGGGCTGGAGATCGTCCCGCGCCAACAGATTGAGTATCGCGGCTCGTGGCTGGAGGAGATGGACGTCGACGGCGTGCTGGCGCGCCAGCCCGAGCTTGTCCTCGTCGATGAACTGGCCCATACCAACGCCCCCGGCGCGCGCCACGATAAACGGTATCAGGACGTGCTGGACCTGCTAGAGGCGGGGATCGACGTCTACACCACGGTCAACGTCCAGCACTTCGAAAGCCGGGCCGACGCCGTGCGCCAAATCACCGGTATCACCGTTCACGAAACCGTACCCGACACACTGATCGACCTCGCTGAGGATGTGGAACTCATTGACCTGACGCCGGAAGAACTGCGCAAACGCCTGTTCGAGGGTAAGGTCTACACGGCGGAGCGTGTCCATGTGGCGGCCAACAACTTCTTTCGTGTCGGCAACCTGACGGCGCTGCGAATGATGGCCTTACGCTTGACGGCCGAACGCGTTGATCACCAGCTTCAGGATTACATGGAGTTGAAGCGCATCGCCGGACCGTGGAAGTCTGGCGAGCGATTGATGGTCGCCATCGGCCCCGGCCCTTTCTCCGAGCGGCTCATCCGCTGGACGCGGCGCATGGCCTATAATCTGGAAGCGACATGGCTGGCCGTCTTCGTCGAGACGTCGAAACCACTGGCTGATGAGGCCTGGGCCATGGTAAGCCGCCACCTCGAGCTGGCGCGCTCGCTCGGCGCAGAGGTTATGACTGTTGCTGGAGACGATGTACCCGACGCGCTGCTCCGCCTCGCCCACCAGCGTAACATCACCCAGATCATCATCGGCAAGCCGCTACATAAACGCCGGGCCGATCTATTTACAGGCGGCTCTTACGTCGACCGGCTCATTCGCAACAGCGGCAACATCGATGTCTATGTGGTGACCGGAGACGAGGCGTCGGACGAACGCCCCACGGCCGCCCAGCCCGCGCTGCCGAAGATCGACCGGCATACTGGCTGGCGTGACTATTTACTGGCCGCAGGGGTTATCGGGCTGGTCACACTGGCCGATTTCTTCATCGTGCCGATCGCTGGTTATCAACTCGTAGGGATGACCGATCTGTTGGCCGTGTTGCTCATCGCGGTCTACGTCGGCCGCGGTCCGGCCCTGCTGGCGGCCGTCCTCAGCGCGCTCAGCTGGAATTACCTCTTTATCGCGCCCCTCCTCACGTTCCATATCTTTCTGCCACAGGACATCGCTCTGTTATTGCTCTATTTTGCCATCGCTCTTTTTGCCGGTAACCTGACCGCCCGGTTACGCATCCGCGAACTGCAGGCCCGCTCCAATGCCGAACGCAATCTGGCGCTTTTTACTCTGACACATGAGACAGCCGGCGCCGTGGATATGGATGCTGTCCTCGCCACAGCCGTCGAGCAGGTCGGCCGCGTGTTTGACGCCGAGGTTGCCATCCTCTTGCCACGCGAAGACGGCCGCGGCGTCGTGTCGCACCCGTCCAGCTCAATGGCAATGGATGAAAAAGAGGAGGGCGTGGCCGGATGGGTCTACGAATATGGGCGGGTGGCCGGCCGTAATACCGGCACCCTGCCGAAAGCCCTGGCTCGCTATTATCCGTTACGCACGGCTGGTGGCATTGTTGGCGTCATTGGCATCCGACGACGTTCGACGGAGCGGTTACCGTTCGATCAGGAATCGTTGCTGGAGACATTCATCGGCCAGATCACCCTGGCCGTCGAACGTGAGCTTCTGGATGAGGCGGCCGAACAGGCCGCCCTGCTGCGCGAGTCGGAGCGTCTCTCTGGCGTACTCCTAAACTCCATCTCCCACGAGTTGCGCACCCCTATCGCCTCGATTCGCGGGGCGGCCGACAGTCTGCTCCACCCCGGAACCGGGCTGGAAGAGACCGCTCAACATCAGCTGGCATGCGATATCCTCGATGCCTCCGAGCGGTTGAATCGGCTGGTAGAAAATCTGCTCGACATGTCCCGGCTGGAGAGTGGCCGGCTGCAACTCAAGCGCGAGTGGTGCGACGTGCGCGAGATCATCGGTGTGGCAGCGCAACGGTTGGCTAACGGCCTGGCCGAACGCGCGCTGACGATTGATGTGCCGCCTGATCTGCCGCTCGTCAAGATCGATTTTGTGTTGATCGAGCAAGTACTGGTCAACCTGCTCGATAATGCTTGCAGCTACACACCTGCCGGCGCCAACATCCGCATCATGGCTCGCGAGCACAATAGACATTGCGAGCTAGTCATCTCAAATGATGGGCCGTCCATTCCGACTGCCGATCTGGAACGTATCTTCGACAAGTTCTATCGCGTTCCAGGACTAACCGGTACCGGCACCGGACTGGGGCTACCCATCTCCCGCGGGTTGGTTGAGGCCCATGGCGGCACGCTGATGGCCGAGAACCAATCCAAGGGTGGCGTATGCTTCATCATCCGTCTCCCTATGCTCGGCGAGCCACCGGCGGTACGGGAGGCTATATCATGAACGATGGCCCGCGCGTCTTGGTCATCGATGATGAAGTGCAGATCCGGCGCTTCCTGCGTATCAGCTTGGAATCGAACGGCTACGAGGTGCATGAGGTCGCCACTGGACTGGAAGGGATCAGCCGGGCAGCCCAACTGCGGCCTGACCTGATCATCCTCGATATGGGCTTGCCCGATATCGACGGGCTGGAGGTGCTGCGACGGCTGCGGGAGTGGACGACAACGCCGACGATTATCCTGTCGGTGCGCGATGCCGACATCGACAAAGTGGCAGCCCTTGATGCAGGGGCTGACGATTATCTGACCAAGCCGTTTAGCCTGGAGGAGTTAATGGCACGAATGCGCGCGGCACAGCGACACTTTCGCCCCCTGCCACATTCACATCTGTTCAAGGCCGGAAACGTCGAAGTAGATCTCTCGCGTCGCTATGTAACACGTGATGGAGAACCGGTGAAATTGACGCCGACCGAATACGCCTTGCTGCGCCTGCTCATCCAGCACGCGGGGCGAGTGATGACGCATAAGCAAATCTTGCGCGAAGTATGGGGGCCGGAGTATGTGGAGGAGACACACTACCTGCGCGTCTATTTCGCCGCATTGCGTCAGAAGCTAGAAGAGGATCCATCCTTGCCCAAGCTCATCCTGACGGAGCCGGGAGTAGGATACAGGTTAGTGGCCTGAGACCGCTTAAACCCTATCCCAGAGCTGGTTACACACGTCTTTACGGCGCCTACGAGCCCCCCGATTGAGCGTGCTTTCACAGACAAAACCCGGCGAGGCCATCGAAGAATTCGCCTATGCTTTACAATAAAGAAAGCAGACTATCAACTATCGGTAGTGAGACGAGCAGCCACAACGTCAACCCACAAACCAGCAGGAAGAGAGCCAGGAACAGCAGCGCCAGCCAGACAGGGACTCGGGGCGTGCTGATGACAGCCCCTTCGATACTTTGGATCCCGTCCCCCTGCAAAGGTGTCGGCGCGACCTGCATCACAAACGGCCACCTTCGCTTGCGACCGATGAGCGACTGCTTCATCGGCAACAAGTAAAAATCGACAATACCCTTCTGCCCCGGCACAAGTGTGATCTGCTTCTGGGCGCTATCGGCGTAAAGCCCCCCTTCCGGCGTCTCCAGCATCAAGTTAATGGTCTGAGGTGTCGGAGCGTTATTAAACAGTTCGACGCGGCATATACCTTCACCCCGTATCTCGCGCGGCTGCATGCTCCATTCCAGCCGGCGGGCGGGTGTCGGGAATTCAGTCACCATGCTGACGATAGTGGAATCTGTCTCCGCGGCGAAGACTTCGGCTTCCTGGCCGCCGAGGGCCGTGGCAGCTCGGCGCAGATCAGCGGCCAACTCCTCGGCCGATTGGTACCGATTTTCGGGCCGGCGAGCCAGAGCGCGGATGATGACAGCTTCGATCGCTGGAGGCACGCCGGCGTGAACCATGCGCGGCGCGACGATCGACTCGTACTGGTGCGCGTAGACGGCACTCTCCGGCGTGCGAATATTGAGCGGCAACTTGCCCGTGACCAGTTGGTAGAGCACCACGCCCAGCGAGTAGATATCGGAGCGGCCGTCGATGGGCAAGTTCAGCACCTGTTCGGGAGACATATAAGGCAACGTGCCCATCATCATTCCGGCCGTCGCATCGCCCTCGACTTCATGTAGTTTAGCCAGTCCAAAGTCCGTCACCATCGCCAGTAGCGGCGGGTCGCCGGGGCGAACCGCCGCATCGATGCGCTTGACGAGAATATTGTCGGGCTTCACATCACGATGGATCACGCCGTGCCGGTGGGCGTAGCCGAGCGCGTCGGCCGCCTGCGCGATGAGCGACAACGTCTCCTCCAGCCGGACGACCTGATTGAGTTTGGCTAGTTGGCGCAGATAGGCGCCCAGGCTGAGGCCATCGACCAATTCCATCACGATATAAAGCAACCCGCCTTCGCGGCCGAAATGATAGATGCGCACGATGGACGGGTGGTCTAAACGAGCCGCGGCGCGAGCCTCGTGCAGGAAGCGTTCCTGAAATGCTGGATCATCGGCCAGATCGCCATGCATGACCTTGATGGCGACCGGCCGCATGAGATTGACGTCAGTCGCGCGGTAGATGGTGCCCATCCCACCCTCGCCGATGACGCCATCGATGCGGTAATTCTCAATATGTTGACCGGATTGGAGCATAGACTAATGATCGCCCAAGCTCATAATAGAGGCAAGAATCACTTTTCACCGAATGGCGGATTAACAATAGAAAAGGCCTCGCTTGCGCAAGGCCTTTTTTCTTTAAGGGCTGCAGTGCGTGACCCATTCACATGTGTCACGCGCTATGATCGCTTAACTCAACTGCGCCAGCAAACCGACTCGCTCGTTGAACTTCTCGGTCAGCTTGTCGATCTCCTTGTCCAGGCCATGGAGATTGGTCCAGTAGGTTGGATCGTACCACTGCGCGTTCAACTCGTCCGAGGTCTTGCCCTGCTGCTCGATCCAGGTGTAGTACTTCAGGTTGTGAATACGCTTGCGCTCGGTGTAGGTCAGCTCGATCAGGTTGTTGGTATCCTCGCCCATCAGGTAACGATGATAGATACCGGAGGCCTTGAGCATGTTCAGCGGGCCATTCAGTTCACGGTCTTCCTCGACACGGCTGCCGTACATCTCCATCGAGTCGGTGGCGATGGTCATGACCACATCGTTCGGTCCCATCTCATAGTACTTGGCCATCTTGATCGCCGACAACACGTTGCCGATGCCGGAGATACCCAACAAAGGCAATTGCTCGATCAGCTCGGCGGAGACGCCTTGATCGGCCAGGAAATCCTTGCCGATCTCCTCGTTGAACAGACGCATGATGCCGATGGCGGCGTTGTCATCGATAGCCGCGACGAGATCGGTGTTCTTGACGTTATGGACCCAGGGCACGTGCTTGTCGCCGATGCCTTCGATGCGGTGCGCGCCGAAGCCGTTGTTGAGCAGCGTCGGGCACTGCAACGCCTCGCTGGCGCAGATCACGCTGTGCGGGTAATGCTCCTTCAGATAGTCGCCGCTGGCGATCGTTCCGGCCGAGCCAGTCTGGGAAGCCATGCCACGGAACGTATCGTTCGGCCCCATGATGGACTTGAGGATCGCGTGCATGGCCGGCGCGGTGACACTATAGTGCCACAAGTAGTTACCCATCTCATCGAACTGGTTGAAGATGACCAGATCCTCTCCCGACCGACGAAGCTCCCAACATTTGTCAAAGATCTCCTTCACATTGCTCTCGGTACCGGGCGTACGGATGATCTCGCCCGCCACGCCCTGCAGCCACTCGAAGCGCTCCTTGCTCATGCCCTCCGGCAAGATGGCGACGGAGTCGCAAGCCAGCAGATGCGAATCGTAGGCGCCGCCACGGCAGTAATTGCCCGTGCTGGGCCAGACGGCCTTCTGCGTCGTCGGGTCGAACTGGCCGGTGACCAGCCGCGGGACGAGGCAGCCATAAGCTGCGCCGACCTTGTGCGATCCCGTCGGGAACCATTTGCCAACGATCACGACGATACGCGCATCGACGCCGGTGATCTCCTTCGGTAATTCCAGATAGTTCACGTCGCCGAACCCACCGCCTTTGGCCACCGGCTCGTTGCGCCAGGTGATGCGGAACAGGTTGAGCGGGTCCAGATCCCAAAGGCCAACATCGGCCAGGCGGCGCTTGATCGGGTCGGGGATAAGTTCGGGATTTCGCTGCTGGGCAAAAGTGGGGATGATAATATTTCTTTCGCGGGCGCGTTGAACGGTGCGTTCAAGCGCGGCTTCGTTGATGGTCAGATCGATCATAGTCTCAGCTCCTCATAAGGTGATTTTGAGCGCCGAAATTGAATTCGGGCGAGTTCCAGAGTGCGCTATCTAGCAAAGGACGGCCAATGGGGGATGCCGCCTGGGAAAGATGTCATCGACCTGTTCAACCGATGACACCTCTCTAGTATATCTTCAATTGCAAATTAAGCGACCAATATTTGTCATATGGTATGACCTTTTGGTCATCACTCTCTGAGGAAATGTGCACTATGCAGCGTGGCCATTCAGCAACGGCTTCAGGTACTGTCCGGTGTAGGATTGCTCGACACGCGCGATCTCTTCCGGCATCCCCTCGGCCACGATCTCCCCACCCCGGTCGCCACCCTCCGGCCCCAGGTCGATGATATGATCGGCGACCTTGATGATATCCAGATTATGCTCGATGATGACGACGGTGTTGCCCTTGTCGACAAGTTTGTTCAGCGCAATGATGAGCTTGCTGACATCGTGGGCATGCAAACCCACCGACGGTTCATCGAGAATGTAGAGCGTGCGCCCCGTGGCGATCTTCGACAATTCGCGACTCAGCTTGACGCGCTGCGCCTCGCCGCCGCTCAATGTCGGCGCAGGTTGACCCAATCGAATATACCCTAGCCCAACATCAGCCATCGTCTGCAATTTACGGCGAATGGGCGGGAAGTTGGCGAAGAATTCCAATCCCTCGTCGACGGTCAGATCGAGCACCTCGGCGATGTTAAGCCCCTTGTACTGGACTTGCAGCGTCTCACGGTTATAGCGCGCTCCGTGACAGATATCGCACGGCACGTAAATATCGGGCAGGAATTGCATCTCGATGCGGTTCTGCCCCTGGCCCTGACACGCCTCACAGCGGCCGCCTCTCACGTTAAAGCTGAAGCGTCCCGGCGAGTAGCCGCGCAATTTGCTCTCCGGCAGATTGCTGAACAGATCGCGAATCTGGTTGAACAGGTTGGTATAGGTCGCCGGGTTACTGCGCGGCGTGCGGCCGATAGGGCTTTGGTCGATCTCGATGACCTTGTCCAGGTGTTCCAGGCCGCGGATCTCCTGATATTTGCCGGGCGCGTCCTTCGAGCCGTAGAAATACTGGTTAAGACGCTTGCTGAGAATCTCCACCAGGAAAGAGCTTTTGCCGCTGCCACTGACGCCAGTGATGCACACAAATTTGCCCAGCGGGATACGAATGTCGATATCCTTGAGGTTATTCTCGGCCGCGCCGATAACCTCCAGCGATTGCCCATTGCCCGGGCGACGCTTCTTGGGCACGGGGATGGACTTACGGCCGCTCAAGTACGCTCCAGTCAGGCTCTTCTTGTTCCTGGCCACCTGAGCCGGCGTGCCTTCGGCCACCAACTCGCCGCCATGCTTGCCCGCGCCGGGGCCGAGGTCGATCAGCCAGTCGGCGGCGCGCATCGTCTCTTCGTCGTGCTCGACAACCAGGACGGTGTTGCCCAGGTCGCGCATGCCTTGTAACGTCTGGATGAGGCGATCGTTATCGCGTTGGTGAAGGCCGATGCTTGGCTCATCGAGCACGTAAAGCACGCCCATCAGCCGGCTGCCGATTTGCGTGGCCAGACGGATACGCTGCGCCTCCCCACCGCTCAATGTTCCCGCCGAGCGATCCAGCGTCAGATAGTCGAGACCGACGTTGATCATGAAGTTCAGTCGCTCGCGGATCTCTTTCAGAATAGGTCCGGCGATCAGTTGCTGGCGTGGCGTCAGAGGCGTGCGCTCCAGATCGCCCAGACATTGCGCCCAATCAAGCGTCTTGACGACGGGCCAGCGCACCGCATCGACGATCGTTCGCCCGCCGATATCGACGGCGCGGGCCACGGGCTGAAGTCGCGAGCCGCCGCAAGAACGACACGGCCGATCGACCATGTACTCTTCCAGTTTTTCGCGCACGTAGTCGGACGTGGATTCGTTATAGCGCCGCCACAGGTTGGGGATGACGCCTTCATATTTCGTCTGGTAATGGCGCGTGTGGCCTTCACGGTTGCGATAGGTGACCGTGACCGTCTCATCGCCGCTACCATACAGCAAAACGCGCATCTGCATCGGCGAGAGCATCCGCACCGGCTCGTCGAGCGGAATGGCGAAATGCTCGCTTGTAGCCTTCAGCAATTGCCAGTAATAGCCGGCCTTGTCTTCGGTCGGCCAGCCGGTGATAGCGCCTTCGGCCAGCGTCAGCTCCTTGTTCGGCACGACCAGGTCGGGGTCGATCTCTTTCTGTATTCCCAGTCCCTGGCAATCGGGGCACGCGCCGTAGGGTGTATTGAAGCTGAACGTGCGCGGTTCGATGGGCGGTATGCTCGTGCCGTCATAGGGGCAGTAAAGATGCTCCGAGTAGAGCGTGTCGAGCGGCTTCTCGGGGTTGGTAACATCGTTGATAATGACGATGCCGCCGCCCAGCGCCAGCGCCGTCTCGACGGAGTCGGTCAGGCGACTACGGTCGGAGATCGCTTCTTCACTTGTGTCGCTGGCCGTATAACGGATGACCAGCCGATCGACGACAGCTTCGATGGTATGATTCTTGTAGCGATCCAGCTCGATCTTGTCGTCAACCTGATAAATCTCGCCGTTAACACGCACGCGAACGAAGCCGGCCTTGCGGACGTCGTCGAAGACACCTTGATGATGGCCCTTGCGATCCTGCACCAGAGGAGCCAATACCTGGATGCGGGACCCGGACGGCATCGCCATGACGCTATTGACGATCTGCTCGGCCGATTGAGGCATGACGGGACGGCCACATTGGGGGCAATGAGGCGTGCCCGCGCGCGCGTACAACAGACGTAGATAGTCGTAGATCTCCGTCACTGTGCCCACGGTCGAGCGCGGATTATGACTGATGCCCTTCTGGTCGATGGATACCGCCGGGCTGAGGCCCTCGATGTTGTCGACATCCGGCTTCTCCATTTGGCCCAGGAACTGCCGGGCGTAAGCCGACAGGGACTCGACGTAACGTCGCTGTCCCTCAGCGAAAATGGTGTCGAAAGCCAGTGACGATTTGCCCGATCCCGATAGCCCCGTAATGACCACCAGCTTGTCGCGGGGTATCTCAACATCGATATTCTTTAGATTGTGTTCGCGTGCGCCATGCACGATGATCTTATCAAGTGACATTTTATTTCTTTTTGACACGCGAAGAGCAGGCATGATGAGACTCCGCGTGATCTAACCGTTCTTGCCGATCTGTTATTCTAGCATGGCGGCAGACCACATACCATTAGCGTTAAGTTGGAACCGCGCCGATATACCGATGGCGCGATTACCTAATGATAGCACAAATGGTCTATTTTCAATAGACCGAGGAACATTAGCGGGGAGGAATCGGGGAGATTATTGTGTCTGCCGACCGGGTTGTACGATCAGGAAAGCCAACGCGCCGAGAAACGGCACGACAACGATGAAAACGGCCCAGATCGCGCCGGCTGTTGCCGGCAAAGGACGTTGGCGCAAACGTAACAGGGTAAAGAATGAAAGCAGCAGTCAGAGAGCCGGAAGCGCACATTGGATCAATAAGTAGTTTACATTCAAACCTAACGCGGTCACGGGGTTACTCCTTCGCCTTTGATGACGTAGATAAGTTAGGAGCGCATGAGCCTTATTGATGCGTCAATAGCGGGTGTCACACACCCCATATCAAGCTTGTGTACTCGACCGGGCGAGTTCAAGCAGGCGACGTAGCGTCTGATTGACAACCTCAGCATTTGGAAACGCTTCAGCTATATCAGGATCGAGCACGACAACGTTAGAAGCTTCCCTCATCCGTTCCGCGTATTTGCCGCGCGTCATCGACCCAAAATCTTCACGGGCATATTCAGATCGTAGTTCGTCGGAATCTTTCTCAGCCTTCTTCATAGAGCGTTCTTTCTGATCTAGTTGTCAACCTTGCACTTATAATTCGGATGCTATCGTCTCGATCCGTGTGAGCTACAACGAGCAGTCTTCCCAAATTGGAAACCCCAAACGTCACGAATCTGTCTTCGTTTACTGAATGATCTGGATCGTAACCTGTCAGAGAAAACTTGTCCAGAAACACTGTGGCGGCTTCATCAAACGAGACACCGTGTTTACGAAGATTTGCTCTCGCTTTTCTGGCGTCCCATTCGAACTGCATGTCCAGATTCTACCACATCGAACCCCGCACTCCCAGCCACTCCGAACCCGAGCGGGCCGAAAATAAAGCCGGGGAGCGCTCAGCGCAATCATATCTAAAAGCATCAGCCCTGCTGATCATGGGCTAAATTAAATCCTCGCGCCTGCCACGCGGCATAGAGCAGGATCGACCCGGCCACGGCCGCGTTGAGCGACTCCACCTGTCCCCTCATGGGCAAGCGAATGATAAAGTCGCATCGCTCGCGCACCAGCCGCCGCAGCCCCTCCCCCTCATGGCCGACGACGATGCCCAGGGGCATATCGAGATCGATGCTGCCCAACGCATGCGCCTCCTCATCCATATCCATGCCCGCCAACCAGACGCCCGCGTCCTTCAACGCGCGCATCGTCTGCACCATATTGGTCACCTTGGCAATGAGCAGATGTTCGGTCGCCCCCGCGGCGTATTGCACGACCGCCGGGGTGATCTCTGGCGCGCGCCGGTCCTGCAGGATCACGCCATGGACGCCGCACGCCTCGGCCGTGCGCAGCAGCGTGCCGATATTCTGCGGGCCGTGGAGCAAATCGAGCAACAGCAGCAGCGGTTTCTCGCCGCGCCGTTCGGCCAGCCCCAACATCTCGTCCGGCTCGGCATAGGGGTACGGCCCGACTTCGAGCAATACCCCTTGATGCTTCACGTCGGCTCCGAACCGTTGGGCCAGCCGGTCGAGAGCGCTCTTGTCCTCGGTCGACACCGGCACGCCGGCTACCCGGGCCGCCTCCAGGATCGACTGAAGTTCGCGCCCGTCCGCATGCCGGCCTTTCGACTGTTCGACGTGCAATCGATAAATCGTCCGGCGGCCGGCTCGCAGCGCTTCCAGAACGGGATGCCGGCGAGTCAGCGCCTCAGCCGAGCTTCCAGATGGTGCCATCGGCCCGATCTTCCAACGTGACGTTCAGTTCTTTCAGGCGGTTGCGGATGACGTCGGCCGTCGCCCAATCCTTGTTGGCGCGCGCTTGATTGCGCAGGTCGACCAGCAAGCGCACCAGCCCATCCTCGCGTTCGGCGTCTGCGCCGACCTCTTCGCGCTCAGGCACGAGGCCCAGCACTTCGCCGCCCAACTCACGATAGAGCGTATCGATGGCCGCCAGCGTGCCTTGCGTTTGCGGGCCGCCTTCGTTGATCAACGTATTGACCTGTCGCGTCAGATCTTGCAGCACCGCCAGCGCACCCGGGGCGTTGAAGTCGTCGTCCATCCGCTCGATAAACTGCTCGCGGGCGGCCGCCAGCATAGTCTCAGCCTCGGGGCTGATGTCGCCCGGCTCGGCACGGCGCAACTGCTCGCGCGTCAGGCTCACCGCGCCCCAAATGCGCTGCCACCCCTTGAAAGCCGCCTCAAGCGCCTCGTCGGAGAAGTCGATCGGGTTACTGTAATGACTGGACAACACGAAGTAGCGGATCGCCTCGCCCCGCCAGCGTTTCAGCGCGTCGCGGATCATCAAGGTGTTACCCAGGCTCTTGCTCATCTTGACGCCGTCAAGCGTCAACGAGCCGGTCAGCATCCAGTAGCGGGCGAACGGTTCGCCGTGCGCCGCCTCGCTCTGGGCAATCTCGCACTCGTTGTGCGGGAAGATATTCTCGATGCCGCCGCCATGAATGTCGAATGTGTCGCCCAGATACTTGGCGGACATAGCCGAGCATTCGATGTGCCAGCCGGGAAAACCTTCGCCCCAGGGACTGGACCAGCGCAAAATATGTTCGGGGTCGGCTTTCTTCCAGAGGGCGAAGTCGGCCGGGTGGCGCTTGTCCTCACGTACGGCCACGCGCTTGCCTTCCTCCATCTCCTCCACAACACGACCGCTTAGCTTGCCGTATTCGGGGAACGACGCGACGTCGAAGTAGACCGATCCATCCTGGACGTAGGCATGCCCCTTCTCGATCAGTTGCTCGATCATGGCGATCTGCTCAGGGATATGGCCGCTGGCTCGCGGGCTGATATCCGGCCGGCGAACGCCCAACGCATCCATATCGGCGAAATAGGCGCGCGTGTAGGTCTCGACAACCTGCATCGGCAGGGCCGAGGTCTGGCGGGCCTTCTTCAGAATGCGATCCTCGCCCGTGTCGAGCATATGGCCGACGTCGGTGATGTTCTGAACATAGAGAACATCGTAGCCCGAAAAGCGGAGATAGCGCACGATGACGTCATAATTAATATAAGTCTTGGCGTGGCCGATGTGGGAATAATCGTAAACGGTGGGGCCGCAGACGTAGATATTGACTTTACCAGGCGTCAGCGGCACAAACTCTTCTTTTTGTCGCGATAATACGTTATAGATCCTGAGCGACATATTTCACTCCATCGAATGCGTATTTGGAAAACCGGACCGATCCGAAAGGCCCGGTTTTGAATTGTTATTGTAACTTGGCGAAAACCATTCGCCCGGCCGTTGTCTGCAGGACTTTAGTCACGACTACCATCTCTGTGCGATTCAATACCCGGTAGCCGTCTTCCACCACGACCATCGTCCCATCATCCAGATAACCGACGCCCTGACCATACTCCTTGCCTTCCTGAATGATCGTCACCCGGAACTCCTCGCCCGGCAGAAACGACGCCTTGACCGCGTTGGCCAGGTCGTTGATGTTGAGCACAGTGATGCCCTGCAATTCGGCGACCTTATTCAGGTTGTAGTCATTGGTCATGATCGGACAACTCAAGCGGCGCGCCAGCGCGACGAGCTTGCTGTCGGCGTCGTGGATATGCGGCGCGTCCATATCGGTGATACGCACCGGCACGGGAGATTCGTTCTGCAACATCCCCAGAATATCCAGGCCGCGCCGGCCGCGATTGCGGCGCAGGCTATCGGCGCTGTCGGCGATATGCTGCAGTTCCTTGAGGACGAAGTTGGGCACCAACAGCGTCTGGGAAATAAAACCGGTGCGGCCGATATCCAGGATACGGCCGTCGATGATGACGCTCGTATCCAGCAGGATGACGTTGGTATCCTCATTTTCCTCGCCGGCCGCCACCGTCTTATCGCCGTCGCGCGGCAGCCGGATGCCTTTGGCAAACTCCCGTAGATCGCGGTAGCGATTCATCATCAGCACCGCGCCCAGGTAGCAAAGCCCCAACGCCGAAGCCAGCGGTAATATCTCTTTTAGTGGCGACGGCAATTGCGACAGGGGAATGGAGAACAAGGCCGCGATGATAAGGCCCAACAGGATGCCGATGAACAATGCCACCAGACGCTCCAGCGGCATGGCTGACAGAGATTGGCGGATGTAGTTGATGGGCCGGATGGTCAGATGGGGTGTGAAGAGAAAGCCGAACACCACGCCCAGCACCCCACCGCCAACACCAAACGTGATGCTATAAGGCAGCGGCTCAAGACTGAGCGTGTTCGCCAGCCGAACGCCCACGATAGCCAGCGCCGTGCCCAGGACGATCGCCCCAATGATACGTGAGATAAGTTCAGTGCGAGATCTCATGATGAATAATAAATCCCTTGAATGAGAATAAATCCATTGTTAATCGTAGAGCGCCAAGCGACCGATCCAATAAAACAAAAAGGTGAATGCAACCATAGCATCCACCGTTCATCATCAGTCGCCACCGGTGCGCAGGGAACCGGCTCGTTTACAGGCCTGGGTTGAGGCGATCAATCTCTGTCGTCAGCGCATATCAGAAGCGCGCCACCAGGAGCGGCGGTGGCAAATAATCCGGCTCAACGAGAGTTATCATTCGTACCAACAAAATAAGACCTGTAGACCTGCGAAAAAATGATCGATGAATGAAGGATAATGCTGAGATAGTAGCATAGCGCCGGGGATTG
>JACFOH010000083.1 GCA_019454405.1 Promineifilum sp. | reverse complement strand
ACTATGGCACGCCGGGGCCGAAGCGCGAAATCATCTGGCGACGTACCTCCGACGCAGCTGGCGACGGGGCGAACCTGAAGCTGGTGCAAGGCAGCACCAGCGACATCGCCACGGCGCAAGCCAACAAAAACCGGGGCATCATCATATCCCCGCCGGAGTACAAGCGCGTCTTTGATCCGATAACGGCCATATTCCCCGTCGCAGGCGACGCGCGGGTTACGCTATTCTCATGCAGCGACACGGCGATTACTGACGCGACCACGGCCGGATTCACCGTCAAGACTACCGGGCTGGGATTGTATGCGCCGCCTTATATCGAGGACACGGCGCTAACGTCCAGCATCGGTCTCTATCAGCGCACCGTCACATTTAGCGAGGTGATAGTCGAAGGCGATAGCGTAGGCAGTATCCGCGCCGCGGCTGACCGGCTGATGTATCTGGCCATTCGTTACATGCGCGAGAGGGCCAACGCCACCGAACAACTGTCCGTCCGATGTGTGACGGCGATGGAAATCAGACCGGGGCAAACGGTAGATGTTGAATACGACGCCCCGACCGGCTCCTACTCAATCGATGATACGTTCTACGTCCAGTCAATCCGGCGCGAGGTCGGGCCTGATTCACAAGGCGTCCCGATAACTACCGTCACCCTCACGCCGTCATATTTAGCCGTTCCCACAGAATCGCGCGAAATCGGGCGACGTTTAGCGGCCGTTGACCGGGCTATCACGCGCATCGGCGCACCGTCGCAGATACGGCTATCCATTCCCGGCGGATCAGGCAACACGCCGCCGGTTGCGCCTCCGGTTACGCCGCCAGGGGGCGGCGGTTCTGACCACGATCCCGTTACCGCGGCCGACACCAGCATCACCGTCACCGGCCAAGCGATCAAGGTCAACCCGGCAAGCAGTGGCGGCTTGGAAGTGTCCAGCGGACTAAAGGTAAAGGCCGACGCAGGGAAGGCGATAGAGCTAGGCGCGAGCGGGGTTGGCGTAACGCTGGCCACGAACGGCGGCCTCAAGATGGATAGCGGTATATCGCTAAAATTCCCGGCCAATGCCGGGATTAAGTTAGACGGCACGGGCGCATATCTTGACCCGGACACGCTGACCTACGCCACGACCAACACCGTGACCGGCTCGAAACACACCCACGCTATCACGGCGATTGACAGCAGCGTCGGCGGCGAGACGGGACTGCTTAAGACGACCGACGGGAAGCTGGCGGTTAAATATCTGGGCGCGGGCGTGGCGGCCGACACCAGCACGGCCATTTATGGCGTTGCTTCCGCCACGGGGCACACGACGCTATTCCTCAAACAGATAGCCGGACAAACGGGCGACATCTGGCGGGTTGAAAACAGCAGCGGCACGCCTTACGTCCGCATCACCGGGCCGGGGCATCTGGAAAGCGGCAATCCGGGATTCGTTAGCGGTCAGACGGGCTGGCGTATTTGGAATACCGGCAACGCGGAATTCAACGATTTGCGAGTGCGCGGGGAGTTGCACGCCAGCGTCTTTGTAGCCGACGAGATGCACGCCGTCGGCGGCACGCTATTGGTTAAGACGGCCAGCAGGGTTGGAGCGCCGGTCAACAATGGCGATAACAAGCTGGGCGCGATTGACGCGACGTTTAAGCTCCGCGCCGAGCTAAGCTGGGACGCCGGTCTTAACTATTTTCCGAAGGACACGGTATTGAGGATCAAACCTATGGGCGAAATCCCGGCGGGCGGCTCGCTGGATTTGTACGACATTTATCTACAGGTGACGAACGTCGGATCAACGAACGGGCGCGACCTAAGCAAGGGCAATCCGGGCACAGTTGAATTGACGTGCAAGCGGCGGCTCGGCGGGGCGACCAATTTCGTTATACCCACGGGATCGGCGGTGATCCTCTGGACGAGGCTGAAAACGGTATGACAGTATTTAGCAAACGGGTTAGCGCGTCGAACGACGACGCAATTGAAAACGCCAGCAGCGGTAGTATCAACCGTACGGGCAGCATCGAAATATCATCGACGTATAGCCACGGCGGGTTGCGATTCCAGAGCGTCACCATCCCGAAGAACGCGACAATCGACTCCGCCATATTGACTGTTTATGTCAGCAACGACCCGGTAGACATTCCTAATTTATATATATATGGTCAGGCCGCCGATAACGCCGGCGATTTCTCCGCGACGAAAAACGACATTAGCGGGAGAACGAAAACCACAGCCAAAAC
>JACFOH010000082.1:274-2224 GCA_019454405.1 Promineifilum sp. | reverse complement strand
CGTACCAGGCATTACGAAGAAACGCCATGATAAAACCTCCCTCCAATCATAGTCCATAATCCGTACCTACAAGATAATACGCCCTCTACCGGACGTAATCGTCGGCAAAAGTGGACAGTGTGACCGCCTGGGGATGGCGAATTTTTCCATACGCGCAAAATTCACCGGGAAGCCCAAACGTATCCGCCCTGTTCACACCAGAGATAAAGCTGCATCCTCGCCCCCGTTTTTTAAGCCGGCTCACCTCATATGGAAGCCCGTGCAACACTGTTCAGGCGGTTCTCCCATTCTTATTTTTTCCGTTTAGTGACGCGATACCCGCTATATTAGATATCCTGTTGGCGGCGGAGAAAGACTCCGCCCCGCTTGTGCCTGATCTTTGCACTTAGGCCACGTAGGATGATATGCCTAATTGTGCATAATGGTATTCGCTGGTCGTAATTGACTGCATCTGCGATCGACTGCACCCGTAACCGATCGATCCCAGATTTCCAGATATGGAGAGAGGTTAACGTCCAAAGAATAGCAATCCGGGAGGGTCTGATGCCTTAGAAAAGTAGCCGATCATCTTGCCGCTCGGGAGGTCTTTCTACCATCCTTCCCAGTACGGCATATGCCCGGACTGCCGTATATGATGCAGTTCGTGCTCCTGCCCGCGATCGATCGGTGGTGCTGATTTGTCAGTACCAGACGCATGGGTCCGCAATCAGGTACAGCCACCGTCTGAGTGGTTCTCGTCATTTTGAGTTGTAGAGCCACAGTTACGAGACCCTGGATTGGGACTGACGGAAGGAAAACAATTTTCGCACAATCAGGATGACCGGTTCATGACCGCACCAACAGGCGTCTGCAAGACCCAGTGCGGAGACTGGTTCAGAATATCATGAACTCATAATCAATATTTCATGGGGGAGGGAGAAAATATGAAGAAAACTTGGCTGACCTTTGGCGCCGCGTTGCCCGCGCTCGGCGCGGCAATGGCGTTTCCAGCGCACGCGCAAACCGATGCCACTCCAAGCGCTAGCACCAGCGAAATCATAGTGACGGCGCAGAAGCGCGAGGAGCGGCTCAACGACGTTCCGATTTCCATTTCGGCAATTTCCGGCGATAATCTGCGGGCGCTTGGCGTTGATAATCCTGAAGACCTTGCGAAGGTCGTGCCTGGTTTCAGCTACACGCTCAGCGCTTATCAGACACCGGTCTATTTTATACGCGGCGTCGGCTACTTCGAGTCTTCACTTTCGGCGGATCCGGGCGTTTCTGTCTATGTCGATGAAGTCCCGCTCGCCTATTCGGCGATGACGGTGGGCGCATCCCTGGATCTGGAACGGGTCGAAGTTCTTAAAGGGCCGCAGGGTATCCTGTTCGGACGTAACTCGACAGGTGGCGCGATCAACTATGTGGCCGCGCGTCCTACGAATGAGTTTCGTGCCGGCCTCGACGCCTCGTACGGCACTTATTCGGAGGTGAACCTTGGAGGCTTTGTGAGCGGGCCGATCTCGGATACCGTGCGGGCTCGCTTTAGTGTTCGGTCGACCACGGCCAGCGCATGGCAGAGGAGCATGACCCGGGATGAAAAAAACGGGGCCAAGGATTTGCTGATCGGGCGGTTGCTCGTTGATTGGGATGCGTCTGAAGACCTGACATTCAATCTCAATATCAACGGATGGCGCGATCATTCCGATTCACCCGCGCCGCAACTGATCGGGTTCATTCCAAGAAACCCGGCCAATATTCCGCTGGTACCCGAAGTTTTCGCTAATCCTCCAGCCTTTGCGCCCGACGATGCTGAGGCGGCCGATTGGACGCCCGGCCGAAGCTATGCGAACGATAACAATCTCTGGCAGGTTTCGCTGCGCACAAATTACGACATTTCCGCTATTTTCGACCTGGTTTCCCTTACGAGTTATGTCGAATATAACCGCGATACGAGCATGGATCAGGACGGAT
>JACFOH010000082.1:0-264 GCA_019454405.1 Promineifilum sp. | reverse complement strand
TTGCGCTTCTGAATGTAAACACATACGATAACGGAAAAGTTAAATCGTTCATGCAGGAGGTGCGTCTTAACGCGACGACAGACAGATTTCGCGGCGTGATCGGCGCCAGTTATGAATATTCCCGAGTCAAGCAGTTCCTATTGTCGGAGCTGCTGAACGGGTCGGGAAGCTTCGTCGCCGGCGTACGGTTTTCGGGGGCTTCGGCCGATTCGGATCAAACCGCCAAGACGTCGGCAATATTCGGCAACGCCGAATACGATATCG
>JACFOH010000081.1 GCA_019454405.1 Promineifilum sp. | reverse complement strand
GGCAGGAACAGGTCGATGAGTCGTGCAAATCGTGGATATTTGGCGAAAAAAGTGACCATGAGTCTCCTCGATCAGATTGGTCGCTATCCTTCATGGAAGGTCGTCCCTAACGCCATCGGCGGCGAGACGCGCAAAACGCGGCGTAGCGGTCGTTGCCAGCTCCGAGGCATGGCGTTGATAAATCGCTCGGTATAGTCGCTACCCACAGCCAACAAGACAAAAATCATAAGGAGCCAGGGGATGCTATTGAACGCCACCACCGACACCTCAGGAAATGCGCGCTGGAGCACCGTGGCCAGCGCTTTGGTCGCCCCAAAGAGCAACGCGCCGAACGCGCCACGAATAGGCGACCAACCACCGAAAATGACGATGGCCAGCGCAATCCAGCCCATACCACGGATATGGCCGTCGGACCAACCAAGCTTGACGTTGAGTGAATAAGCCGCTCCAGCAAGGCCTACCAGCGCGCCACCAATGAGGGTATAGGCATAACGCACCCGATTCACATCAACGCCGCGCGCAAAAGCGGCCGTTGGTCGTTCGCCGGATCCGCGTAGTCGCAGACCGGGTTGCGTGCGGTTAAGCCACCACCACGTCACAACAATAAGGACCATGGCGAAATAAACCACGATATCCTGATCGAAGAAGATAGGGCCGATGACGGGAATATCCTTCAGAATCGGGATGGCTTGATGAGACACAGAGACACCGCGTATACGGGTGTAGTTCTGGCCCAGGAAGGCGCTCAGATCGTCGCCAAGTAGCGCGAGCACGAAACCGACGGCTACCTGGCTCTGGCCCAATTTAATGCTGCCAAAAGCAACGATCAGGGCGAAAAACGCCCCAACTGCGGCGCCTGCAGCAAAACCGAGCCATATATTCTGGGTCTTCAACCCCACAACGAAGGCCACCATGGCCGACATGAGCATCGAACCATCCAGTGACAGATTCACAACGCCCGAGCGCTCGGTCAGAATCTCGCCGCAGACGGCGATGATAAGCGGCGTGGCTTGCAGAACGATGGATGCGAATATGGCGATCAGTTGCACCTTATCCATCAGTCACCTCCCTCCAAACCGCCGGCGATATCGGATGGCGGGCTGACTGTAGGTGGTTCGCTATTCTTCTTGGGCACGCCGATTCCTAGCTGGTGAGCCGACCCGAACAGGAGGACGAACAACACCATCACGCCGGTTAGAACGCCGCCAAGTGCGGAGTGAAGTTGTGTTCTGAGTTCCAGGACAATACTGCCGTTAAGCACGGCAGAGAAGAAAAAGGCGATCAGGGGAACCCACAGGATACGATAGGCGGCCAGCATGACGACAAGCAATGCCAGGAAGCCGATGCCGCCCGAGATGCTTTGGCGCAGGCTATCGAACCAGCTCAGCACGCGCACGGCTCCGCCCAGCCCGGCCAGCGCGCCACAGAACATCATAGCCATGATCGTCTCCCGCTCGCTGGATACACCCAGCAAGTAAGAAGAATAAGGATTCTTGCCCAACGCTTTTAGTTTGAGGCCCCATGTCGTGCCGCGCAGGATGAAATAAACCCCTACCAGCGCCAGGACAGCCAGCACGAAAGACAACACACTGAAGCGAGAATCCAGCAATCGAGGCAAGAGAGCCGCGCTCTGGAATGGTTCCGTGCCGCGGAATGTACCCCCCTCGGGAGGCTGCCATGGTCCGGAGATAAGGTAGTTAGTCAGAATGATGGCCAGATTATTGAGAGCTAAACCACCAAAGATTTCGTTGACCTTGCCTCGCGTCTTGAGAACGGCGATGATCCCCGCCCACAACGCTCCAAAAAGCATGGCAACGACGACCTCCAGCGGAATAAGCATCCAGGTCGGGCCGTTAAATTTCAATGCCACCCAACTAGCGCCTATCGCGCCCAGAACAATTTGACCCTCAACACCGATATTCCACAACCCGGCGGTGAAGGTAATAACCAGGCCGGCTGAAGCAAGCGCCAATGGAACCCAGAAGGCCATCACGCTGAGGAACCTGTCGCGGTTGCCAAATGCGCCAGTCCACATGGCCTTCGCCGACTCGGCGGGGCTGGCGCTGAATAGCATGAGCAAGATGGCAGTAAATACCAGCGCGCCAATGATTGGCACCAGCGGCCAAATGCGAACGAGCCAGGCCCGGCCGCTATTCTGCGCCTCTGTCATACCTGCTGACCTCCTATCAGGTGGCCGAGTTCATCGGCCGTGGTTTCTCGCGCATCGAGGA
>JACFOH010000080.1 GCA_019454405.1 Promineifilum sp. | reverse complement strand
GGCAGGAACAGGTCGATGAGTCGTGCAAATCGTGGATATTTGGCGAAAAAAGTGAGCATGAGTCTCCTCGATCAGATTGGCCGCTATCCTTCATGGAAGGGAGTCCCTAGCGCCATCGGCGGCGAGACACGCAGGACACGTCGTAGCGGTCGTTGCCAGCTCCTTGGCATGGCGTTGATAAATCGTTCAGTATAGTCACTGCCCACGGCCAAAAGGACGAAGATCATAAGGAACCATGTGATGCTGGTAAATGCCACGACCGGTATTTCCGGGTACTCACGTTGCAACACAGTAGCCAACGCCTTGGACGCACCGAAGAGCAGCGCGCCAAAGGCGCCTCGAATGGGCGACCAACCGCCGAAAATAACGATGGCCAGCGCAATCCAGCCCATTCCCTTGATGTGCCCCTCAGACCAACCAAGTTTGACGTCGAGCGAGTACGCCGCACCGGCAATGCCTATTAGCGCGCCGCCAACGATCGTGTAAAGGTAGCGCAGACGGTTCACATCGACGCCACGCGCGAAGGCAGCCGTCGGTCGCTCGCCCGCCCCGCGCAAGCGTAAGCCGGGTTGCGTACGATTGAGCCACCACCAAGTTACTACGATCAGGATCATGGCAAAGTAAACCACAGCGTCCTGGTCAAAGAGGATAGGCCCCAAAACAGGGATATCTTTCAAGACCGGGATTGGGTAATGGGGGACGGCGACGCCGCGCAAGCGAGTGTAGTTCTGCCCCAGGAAGGCGCTAAGGTCGGCGCCAAGCAAAGCCAGTACGAAACCGACAGCCACCTGGCTTTGTCCCAGCCTGATGCTGCCGAAGGCAACGATCAGCGCGAATGCGGCGCCGGTGGCTGCGCCCCCGGCAAAACCAAGCCAGATACTTTCAGTTTTGAGTCCAACAACGAAACCAACCATAGCTGACATGAGCATCGCGCCATCCAGCGATAGGTTCACAACACCTGAACGCTCGGTCAGAATCTCGCCGCAGACAGCGATAATGAGCGGTGTACCTTGCAGGACGATCGACGCGAAAATGGCGATCAGTTGTACCTTATCCATTAGTCGCCCCCTTCCAGTCCGGTCGTGATATTTGATGATGGGTCGCCAGCAGGCGGTTGGGCATCCACTTTCTTGGACACCCCAATTCCCAACTGTCGCGCCGAACCAAACAGGAGGACGAACAAAACCATCACACCAGTTAGAACACCACCCAAGGATGAATGGAGTTGCGTCCTGAGTTGCAAGATGACGCTACCCTGAAGCACAGCCGAGAAGAAAAAGGCGATGAACGGAACCCACAGGATGCGATAGGCCGCAAGCATAACTACCATGAGCGCTAGGAAGCCAATGCCACCGGAGATATTCTGGCGCAAGCTATCGAACCAGCTTAGCACACGCACCGCGCCGCCCAATCCAGCCAACGCACCGCAGAACATCATCGCCATGATGGTCTCGCGCTCACTAGATACACCCAGCAAATAGGAAGAATATGGGTTTTTGCCAAGTGCCTTGAGTTTCAACCCCCACGTAGTGCCGCGCAGGACATAGTAGACGACGACGATAGCGATAACCGCAAACACAAAGGACAAGACGCTGAATCGTGATTCCAGCAATCGAGGCAGTTGTGCCGCGGCCGGGAACAGATCTGTGCCGCGGAAGGTACCACCTTCTTCCGGCTGCCACGGCCCTGAGATCATGTAGTTAGTCAGAATGATGGCCAAATTGTTGAGGGCCAGGCCGCTAAAAATCTCGTTGACTTTGCCGCGCGTCTTGAGTACAGCAGACAGCCCGGCCCACAACGCGCCAAACAGCATGGCGGCGATGATCTCCAATGGAATGAACATCCAATCAGGACCCTCGAATTTAAGCGCAACCCAGCTGGCGCCGATAGCGCCCAACACGATTTGCCCTTCGACGCCGATATTCCATAGTCCAGCCGTGAACGTGATTACCAAACCCGCTGAAGCGAGTGCCATCGGGACCCAGAAGGCCATCACGCTGAGGAAACGGTCGCGATCGCCAAACGCGCCAGCCCACATGGCCTTCGCCGCCTCGGAAGGGCTGGCGCTAATGGCTATCAGCATAGCAGCTGTGAATATTAAAGCGCCAACGATGGGCACCAGCGGCCAAATGCGAACGAACAGGGATTGCTCGCCATTTCGCGCCTCTGTCATACCTGTTGACCTCCTATCAGGTGGCCGAGTTCATCGGCCGTGGTTTCTCGCGCATCGAGGA
>JACFOH010000006.1:38261-118372 GCA_019454405.1 Promineifilum sp. | reverse complement strand
AGCGCCGTAGAATACAGATGGAGTGTTAAATCGACTTCGAAAGAGGCTTCGCTGGCAGGCGAGTATCACCCGAGCGTCGCGTGATATGAAGTTCATCCAGGTGTTCCAGCAGGGCGATCGCGTATTTACGACTGGTATCCAACAGGTCACGAGCTTCTCCAGCGGAGATAGAGCCATGGTCATGCAAATATTGGGTTAGCTGTGCGACCAACTGCTTGTAGGTGGTTGTAGAGTAGACGATGTCCTCGGATATGGGTTTTAATTTGTCTTGCTCAACCAGTGCAAAATACACTTCTTCACCGACGATCGCCTTGCACTCCTTGGCGCTTGGCGATTGAACGCCGCTCTCTTCCAGTTTTATCAACAGTTCATCGATAGATTGTTTCTGCTCGGCCGTGAATTCTATACGATGTTCCGGCAGTCGTAATAGTGTCCCTGCTTCTACGAGCTTGCCGTCTTCGACCAGCGTCTCGCGCACATGGTTGAAGACTTGAGGTGAAGCTTGCAGTTGGTTGCGCAGGGTCTCTCTTTCCATGCCCGCACGTAAAGGTTCGCCCTTATGGAATTGAGCCAGCGCATCCATCATATGTTCGCTGATCCGTTCGATGGTTGAGGCTGCGGCTACTGTTTTGCCCAGGTCGATAACCTGACCGCTATCGATGAGGTTTCTCAAATATGTCTGGCCGCCTTTCTCAGGAAGGCCGGCTTTTTCAAGCAGGACTTTGGCTTGTACGGGGCCGACACGGGCGAGCGTGTTTAATAGCAACTCTTGTGGATCACCCTGTGCCAGGGAGTGAAAGCGCTCAACCGATTCTGGGCGGAATCGTCGATGACGCCTTCCTGGATGGGCATCGAGAACCACGCCGCCTCCGATCGTTGCGCCTGGCGATGGCCGTCGCAGAATAAATCGGTCGTCATGGACAACAGCGATCGGCTCACTCAGGACGAATTGTACCCAACCGATTTCACCCGGCGCGATACTTTCGCTGCCAATGATCCGTGTACGTGCCACTATCTCGGTCGTGCCGGTAAATAGTTTCACCTCGATATTATGGTGCAGGGAGGTATCGATATCCGGCAGATGCCGGTACTGCGTGTCGATCAGTTTCGTGCTTTTCAGGAAGCCGCCAGCAGCGACCACTTGACCTCGATGTAATGTGTCGCGGTCGATGCCGGACAGGTTAACAGCTACGCGGCTACCCGGATGAGCTGTTTCGAGCTTTGTTTTGTGCGTTTGCAGGCCGCGAATCCTTCCATAACTGTGACCGGGCACGATCTCTACTTCGGCTCCGATCTGAAAGCTCCCGTCCAGCAGCGTCCCGGTCGCTATAGTCCCGAAGCCGGGGAGCGAGAAAATACGGTCGATTGGCAACCGTGGCCGACCTAGGTCGACTCGCGTCTCTATTTCGCGTAGTGATTCATCCAAGCATTCCCTCAACCGCCCTAGACCCTCCCCAGTACGTGCTGATACAGGGATGATAGGGGAGTCGGCAAAAACCGTTCCCTGGAGTAGCTCGCTCGTTTCAAGTGTTACGAGTTCCAGCCAGTCAGGGTCATCGATCAGATCGATCTTGGTGAGGGCTATGATGCCCTTCTGGACTGCGAACAGATCGAGGATGGCTAAATGTTCGCGAGTCTGGGGCATGACTCCTTCGTCGGCAGCGATGACGAATAAAGCCAGATCGATCCCCCCGACGCCGGCAAGCATGTTTTCGATGAAATCGCGATGGCCGGGCACATCAACGATTCCTACTTCCTCTCCGTCCAGTATCATCCAGGCAAAGCCTAGGTCGATGGTCATCTCGCGTGCCTTTTCTTCCGCCAGACGATCCGGGTCGATACCGGTTAGCGCCTGTACAAGGGTAGATTTGCCATGGTCCACATGGCCGGCCGTACCGATGACATGCATGGGATTAACTGCCGAGGGTTACAAATATTACTCTTCGCGAACCGGAACGAGAGCGGGCTGTCGCCGTCGATTGGGGTTCTGCTCGATGGCTTTTTCGACTTCTTCCAGCCAGGTCAGAGGCCACTTTTTGATAGCTTCTGATTGAGCAAGCTGTACTCGCAAAGTTTGGCTCAATTCTTGGCCCAGTCGTTCCAGATCCTCTTCCAGTGCGTGAATTTGCTCGCGGAGCTCTCGCTCGCGGCGATCGTTGACGGATAGCCGTTGCAGGGCGTCGGCTTCGAAGTTCTTCCATTTACGAGCGTCTTCACTCAGGAATTGTTCCCATCGAGATTCCATTCGTTTGGATTCAACCCGCACAAGCTCATTGGCCTCACGTTGCTGCTTTTCAAGATGTACTTGCAGCGCCTTCATCGTATCGACAGCGGTGCGAGATTCATTGTACTGGTTATTGAAATTGACCCAATCGGCTGTAAATCGTTCGATGGCTGTGGCATGGTCATCCATCGTACGCTGCCAACCGGCCAACCGCTGGTTGCGCTCGTGCTCTCCAATCTGGACCTGTTCCGTCCAATCGCTGATACTTTTCCGTAACAACACCTGTGCCTCGCCAGTGTTCTGGGCGGTTGTCTGCACCCTGGATAAATTCTGCCCGATGATTTCCAGGCGATTGTTGATAGGTTCCCAACGCTTGCTGATCTCCAGGAGGGCCGCCTGAATTTCACCGATATTGCGGCTGTCTTGTTTTTCTTTTTCTTCCAGGAACGCCAGGGAGCGTTCGGCGTTGTCGATCTGTGACGCAAGCTGAGTTAACGCATTTTGCTGTACGCCAATCAAATTGGATAGACGTGTGTCTTCGGCCTGCCGCAAAGCGAGGTCCTGCTCCAGACGATCGATCGTCGGCAACCCCTTTCTCACATCAGCGATCTCTCGGTTTATCGCCTCGTGTTCCACTCTTCGCAAACTATCCAGTTCGCGTTCAGCTTCGATACGACGCTTATCATATTGCTCGATCATCTTCACAATATCGTCTCTGAATTGAGACAATTGTGTATCGATCATCGATACACGTGAAAGCTGGGATGTCACTTGAGTAAGCTGTTTTTCCAGATCCTGAATTCTTCGGTCCCGGCTGACAAGCTCGCGGTCCCGAAGTTCAACACGTTGCTCTAGCTCTGCCAGCTTGCGTGAGGACTTCCGTCGCTCTTCGTCGAGCCACTCCAGGCGTTTCCGCAGCTCGGTCACTTCCTGGTCGAGTGCATCACTCACGGGTTTAACGTTTGTATTCTTGGTCATTGAGTCAACTCCTGACCACGATCGAAGTCGTGATTTGCGGCCGAATGTCGACAATATCAATGGCATTATACTAATCAGCCAATAGGCAGGCCAGCTTGCCTGGTCATGCTCATGCGCCTTACAATTCCAGGCATGCGTATCGGTATTGACTGTCGGCTGCCAACCTATCAAATGGGTGGCATCAGCCAATATACCATTCACCTCATCCAAGCCCTCGGCAGATTGGCTAATGATGATTCCTTCCTCATTTTTCACAGCCAGAGAGAGGTTCGCTCATTTCTACCGCCGGGAGATGAACGGTTTGTTCGGCGCAATCTGTGGACGCCTTGTCATCACCGTTACGAAAGACGAATTCTATCGATGGAACTCTTGCCTCACCGGCTGGACGTCTACCATAGCCCTGACTTTATTCCTCCGACGGCCGGCGCACGTCGTCGCATTATTACTGTCCACGACCTAACGTTTTTATTTTATCCTGAATTTTTGACGGCCGAGAGCAGAAGGTATTATGGCGACCAGATTGAATGGGCCGTAACGGCGGCTGACCATATCTTGGCTGACAGCGAAGCGACGCGACAGGACTTGATCCATATGCTCGGCGTTCCTCGATCCAGGGTGACGACTGTCCACCTCGCCGCTAACCCTGTCTATGCCGTTCGTTATCCGGAGGAAGTGATTAACCAGACCGTTAATGAGTATGGGGTCGGCCGAGGATTTATTCTCTTCGTGGGCACGCTTGAGCCGCGAAAAAATCTGGTAACCTTATTGCGGGCTTACCACCAGTTGAGGCGGACAGGCGGCCTTGTGGTGCCCCTGGTTCTGGTGGGGGGAAAGGGCTGGATCCATGATGAAATTTTCCGAACGATTGACGCGCTGTCGTTAAGGGACCATGTTATCCATCTCAGTGGCGTACCGGATGAGAAGCTGGCCCATCTCTATCACGCGGCCGGTGTTCTGGCAATCCCCTCGCATTATGAAGGTTTTGGCTTACCGGCCCTGGAGGCCATGCATAGCGGCTGTCCGGTCGTGGCCAGTACACGAGGGTCATTGCCCGAAGTTGTTGGTGGCGCTGCCATCTCTCTGGAACCGGATGATGTAGACGCCTGGGCTGATGCTCTGGCTCGCGTGCTGCTGGATCCCTCGCTGGCTGAAGAGATGCGAGCGGCCGGACTGGCCCAAGCGGGGCAATTCACCTGGCACAAGACGGCCGCGGCGACCCTTGCGATCTATCATATGATAGGAGCAATCTAATGGCGCGTATCCTTGTTCTGACGCCTCAATTGCCCTACCCTCCGCAGCAGGGTACCAGCCTGCGGAATTATCATTTGTTGCGAGCTTTAGCACAGCACCACACAGTCACGCTGCTGAGCTTCATCGAGTCAGGCCAGTCACAAGAACTGAACCCTCTGCGGTCGGTCAGCCATGTCTTGCCTCCAGTGAATGTGCCGGAACGATCCGGTGTGGATCGTTTAAGGCAATTGGCCACATCCCCGGAACCCGATCTAGCTTCGCGACTACACGATGAAGACTATGCTACGGCGCTGACCAACGCTCTGCGTTCGGAGCCGTACGATATTGTCCAGGTCGAGGGAATCGAGCTGGCCCGCTATATGCATACGATTAGAGCGGCCGCACCCGGCGTGAGGATTATCCTCGACTGTCACAATGCAGAAACTGAACTTCAGCGCCGCTCATTGAAGAACGACCTTCTCATACCCATGCGATGGCCGGCAGCTGCCTATTCAGCTATGCAAATCGGCCGCTTGGCGCGTTTTGAACGTTGGGCAATCAATACGGCCGATGCAGCCATCGCCGTCAGCGAAACAGATCGCGACCATTTGCTGGAATTAGAAAGCACGGGCGATAAACCTATCTACATCATTCCCAACACGATCGATGTTTCTGAATATGCCATTGACTCTATACGAACGCCGGTCACTCTGGATTTCGATCTGGTGTTCACAGGAAAGATGGATTATCGGCCTAATATCGATGGCGTTTTGTGGTTCGCGAATGAGATTTGGCCTGAAATCCGACGCGTTCGGCCGCAAACAACGTGGGCGATCGTAGGGCAGCGACCTCACCCTCGGCTGGATTCGCTACGCGGACTTGAGGGCGTCACCCTTACCGGCCGAGTTCCTGAAATTCAACCTTATCTGAAGGGTGGCCGCGTCTATATCGTACCTTTGCGTATTGGTAGCGGGACGCGACTTAAGCTCATTGAAGCGATGGCTGCCGGTAAGGCCGTTGTATCGACGTCGATAGGCGCTGAAGGATTCCCCGTTGTGAACGGCGAGCATATTCTATTAGCTGATGATCCTGCTGCGTGGGCGCAGGCAATATGCAGCCTATTGGATGACGAAAGCAGGCGAATCCAGTTGGGTGTGGCTGCTCAAGCGTTCGCTGCCCAATACGACTGGCGCAGGATCGTGCCTCGACTTGATGCGTTGGTGGCCGAGGTCGTTAAAGCGCAATAAGCGGCGATTTGGGGGCGGAGGACAATAATTCCACGCCCTCGTCGGTCACCAAAACGAGATCCTCAATGCGCACGCCACCATACCCAGGTAGGTAGATCCCCGGCTCTACTGTCATGACTGCTCCGGCGGGGATGATATCCTTGCCGGCCATGACGCTAAATCGTGGAGACTCATGAATCTCCAGCCCGACGCCATGCCCCGTTCCATGCCCGAAATGATCGCCATGTCCAGCAGCTTTGATAATGTCACGAGCCAGGGCATCGATCGCTTGTCCGGTAACGCCCGAGCGTATACCTTCAATCGCGGTGACCTCTGCGCGGTGAACTGTGTTGAAGATATCCCAGAAGTCTTCGCCGGCGCTTTCACCCATATAGAACGTCCGAGTCAGGTCGCTACGATAGCCTCGGACTTCGGCTCCCAGATCGACAACGATGATATCCCCTGCCTGTAATTGTCTGTCCCCGGGGTGATGGTGGGGCAGGGCGCTATTTGGGCCGGAGGCGACGATGATGTCAAAGGCTAATCCATCGGCCCCTGAATCGCGCATGAACTTCTCCAGTTCCCAAGCCACCTCCCGCTCGGTCGCCCCGACGCGCGCCAATCGAGGAACCTGGTTGACCGTTTTGTCGGTAATTTGAGCAGCTTCGCGAATGGGCGCCAGTTCATCAGGTGATTTAATGGCTCGTAGCGGCTCCAAAGTCGTATTGAGCGCCTTCCACTGAAACCCCTTTTCCTTTCTCAAACCTTTCAGTTCGGCCACGGTCACATATCGAGCCTCGAACCCAAAGCGAACACCACCACCAGCCTGCAAAAAATCTGCGGTGGCGTTGGGTCTTTCTGTCATGCGGAATATATCGAACTCAGGGGCTTGCTGTTCCGCTTGCTCCCAATAGCGAGAATCCGTAGCCAGGACCGCCTTGTCACGAGTTACTAATATCCTGCCGGCTGACCCTGTGAAGCCGCTAAGCCATCGCCGGTTAGCCGCGCTGGTGATGAGCACGCCATCGACCCGCCAGCGGTCGAGTTGTGCACGAACTTGAGTTAGTTTATCTGACATTTGTCTTTATCCTTTTATGGTTTGACCCAGATTCGGCCGTTGCCATGGGTTACGATTCCAACAACAGTCGAGTATGGAATTTGCTCTAAATAACCGGGGACGCTCTCAGGAGGCAAGGCGATCAGCAAGCCGCCCGAAGTCTCTGGCGTATACAACATATCCTGATATAGATAGTCGATCCCCTTGGCGAAATCCACCCATTGGCCAAAGTGGCGTGCGTTGTTGTCCATGCCTCCGGGAAAAGTCCCCGCGCGGCCATAATCGAGCGCGCCGGGTAGCCAGGGAAGATCAGATAGCTGGAACACAAAATCAACGGAACCTTGTACGGCCATCTCATGCCCGTGCCCTAGCAGTCCGAAACCTGTGATGTCTGTCATGGCATGAGCGCCTGCTGAAATAGCAAGTTTGGCTGCACGCTTGTTCAGTCGTTTCATGCTCTCGACAGCGACCGCAACGTGTTCATTGGTTGCCTGTCCGCCTTTCAGCGCGGTGGTGATAACCCCTATGCCGAGGGGCTTGGTGAGTACTAGGATGTCTCCGGGCCTGGCGCCACCTTTTCGCCTGATGGCTTCCGGGTGGATTACACCCGTCACAGCCATTCCGTATTTCGGTTCCTTGTCATTGACGCTGTGGCCTCCCACGATTACCGCCCCTGCCTCAGCGACTTTCTCTGCTCCACCCCGCAATATTTCTCGCAAGATTGTTTTGTTCAATGTATCGGGAAAGGCGACGAGATTGATAGCGAATAATACTTCTCCTCCCATCGCATAGACGTCAGACATCGCGTTAGCGGCGACGATCGCCCCGAAGTCATAGGGATCATCAACAACCGGTGGGAAGAAATCCGCCGTAGAGATAATGGCTTGCTCGTTGTTCAACTGATAGACTGCGGCGTCATCGGCCGCGGCGAGCCCGACCAGGAGGTTCGGGAATTGATCCGCCTGGAACATATCTCGCAAAGGCCCCAAAATTTGCTCCAGCTCCGCCGGGGCTAATTTAGATGCTCAGCCGGCGCAAGAGGCGAGTGAGGTAAGTCGAATTTGTCGTCCAGTAGTCATAAGCCGTTCACGCCAGATATGCCAGCAGTAAAAATCGGACCTACAGAAAGTAGTAGAAACCACGAGAAGTATACTGCCGGCCCATGATTAGGCAATTCCCGTTGACCCGCTTTAGCCGCACCCATATAATCGCTAATCATGAAGCAATCACCTCTGTCTCGCGTCGAAAACATCATCAGACGGGTCATGGAGGAACCATTCACCTGGTTTGGCAGCGGATCGCTTGATCCATTCCAGCTGGCAGCATATCTGTCTCGCAGTTATGAAGAGCAGGTGACAAACGGGGAGTCGCCTAATCAGTTTACCATCTACATTAATCCTGCCGATGACCGCATATTAAGGCAGACGATGCCCGGTATCGAGAAGCAACTGGGAGATTATGTCGTCCTGATGACAGAGAGGCGAGGCATCCATCTGTCGGAAACACCTCGTGTGCGTCTCGAAATCGATCCAGAAGTCAAGGAGCGGTCAGCCCGTATTGTTTTAGATTACGACCAGGATAATGGCCCGGTGGAGACGGCCGTCTATCAGGCCGAATCCGGTGATCCTACCCAGGAGGCGATCCGCGCGGCCGACGCATTTCTCATCCTACAGGGGCGCCGGCATATTCTCCTTGATCGGCCTGTCATTCATATCGGCCGTCGCGCCGAAAATGATATTGTGCTGGATTCTCCCACGATCAGCCGGCAACATGCTCAGATCCGCTGGCGCCAACCCTATTTCGTCCTCTATGATGTTAGCGGGCATGGCCGTACGTTTGTTAACGGTGCGCCGGTTTTGGAGCATATTCTGCGGCCCGGTGATGTCATTGCGCTAAGCGATATATTCCTTGTTTACGGTGAAGGACGCGAAGCCCTCCTCGAAGGATCAGAACCCTCAGAGGATGATGGGATGGGTTCCACGTTGCTTAAACCAAACGTATGAGTCCATATCTGGTCCTTTTCCTCTTGCGGCTCGTTGGCGCCGCGTTATTACTCTCGTTTTTGGGTTTGATATTCTGGTACCTGTATCGAGATATAAAGGCGGCTCGTTTCGTTACCCTGGGCGTGCCCCTTTATTATGGAGCGCTCCGCGTTCTGGAGAACACACTGCCAGATCCTCCCGTTAATTCACTGATCGATCTAGCTCCTATTACCACGGTTGGTCGAAACAGTCGGAACACAATAGTGCTTGAGGATTCCTATGTCTCCGGCGAACATGCGCTTTTGACCTGGCGTGACGGCCAATGGTGGCTTGAAGATCTGGGTAGCCGCAACGGAACGCTATTAAACGACGTGCCTTTAATATCACCGGTCGTCATATCGATGGGCGACGTCATCGCGATCGGCGGGGTCCGGTTTAAGTTGGAGACTCAGGGTAAGCAAGAAGCAAATGGGGAAGGCAACGGACACGAATCGCTTGCTTGATTCCGGACGCCTTCCCCGACCAAATTGCTCTGAGAATATTATCGCCAGAAACCGTTGTGTGGTTTTCTCCCTTCCTCTTCCAGGACTGGCCCCAAAACTTCGATATGCTTTCGCCCTCGGCTCAGTACCTCGCGAGCGGGAATGTGCATGACCTCTTCGGTTTGGTCGCCCACGATTTGATTTAGGCTCTCTGTACCGAGACCAAAGACAACTCGCTTCACGTTTGCCCAGAAGATCGCTGCGGAACACATCGGGCAAGGTTCCGTGCTGGCGTAGATCGTACAGGTTGCCAGGAGTTCTCGTGAGTATTTCCTGGATGCCTCTCGTAATAGATTAAGTTCAGCGTGCCCCGTGCAATCCCTTTCCGTGATGACGCTGTTTTCGCCTCTAAGTAACAGTTCCCCTTGATCGCTAACAAGTAAGGCTCCGAACGGGTGATTACCGTTTTCCCGGGATACTTGAGCGACTTCGTATGAGAGGCGTATAAATTTCAGGTCAGCCTCACTTACGGTGGCTTCCCCATCAGATGCCGCATGGGACATCTGCGCACTCATTGAGGTTTCACCGGGTTGAGGACATTACGATAGGACACGCCGCGCAAGGCGTCGGCAATCTCCTCTACCATCTCGATACCGACGTTATGCTGTGCTTCCTGAGTGCTAGCGCCCAAATGTGGAGTATGGGTCACATTGGGCAGGCCGATCAGAGGGCTATTAGTCGGAGGCTCTTCTTGATAGACGTCTACTCCGGCAGCAGCAACCTTACCGGATTTTAGAGCATCCGCCAGGGCTTGCTCATCGATTAACTTGCCTCGCGCCACATTGACAATGATAACGCCATCTTTCATGGACGATATCGTTTCCGCGTTGATCAGCCCCTTTGTTTCAGGCGTGACGATAGCATGGAGCGTGATTAAATCACTTGTGGCCAGGAGTTCGTCTAACGGCAAGATAGTAACGCCTAACTCTTTTCCTGTCTCTACGGGGACGTAAGGGTCATAAGCAACGACGTTCACGCCAAATGCTTGGGCGCGATGGGCGACCAGGCGACCAATGTAGCCGAAGCCGATAATGCCCAGCGTTTTTCCGAATAATTCGGTGCCTACGTATTGAGCTCGCTCCCATTTGCCTTCTGCCAACGACCGGTGAGCATGGACTGTCTTGCGCGATACGGCTAACAACAGCGTCATCGTTTGCTCGGCCGTTGCCACGCTATTCGAATGGGGCGTATTCATAACCATGATGCCTCGCTCCGTGGCTGCGGCGACATCGATGTTATCGACGCCAATACCTGCACGGCCGACGACCTTCAGCCGTTTGCCGGCAGCGAGTACATCGGCGTCGATGAAGGTATCACTGCGTACGATGACCGCATCGTAATCTGGAATGACACTTAACAGTTCTTCTTTGGTCATACCCGTATGGAGGTCATATGAGATGTCGCTCATCTGGTCAAGTCGTTCCAATCCGGCGCTCCCTAGTTTGTCAGCGATAAGAATCTTCTTGCTCATTCGTTTCTCCGAAATCTATGTCTGGCGAGTGTAAGAACCATGTTCTCACCATCGACCCTGGCTGATGAGAACACGTCTATTTTACAAAAGAAGAGGCTGGTTATGCAGTTTCACCGACGGCGATGCCGATAGTCTGCAAGTACTCATCCATGTTATTGAGCAGTTCTTCAATATCTGCGACTTGCCAATCGCCCATATGGCCGATGCGGAAACACTTGTCCTTTAACTTGCCGTAACCGTTGGAGATAATCATCCCCCGAGTTCGCAAGAAACCATTCAGATCCTTGATACTCAGGTTGTGGGTGTTTTCGATAGTCGTCACGGTGGGTGAGGCATACTGTAGATCTTCAGAGAAGAGTTTGAAACCGCGCGAAACCGCCCAATTCACAACCAGGTCTCGCATAACCAAATGACGTTTCCAACGATGCTCCATACCTTCGGCCAACATCGTGTCGAGTTGCGTGTCGAGTGCGTAGAGTAGGGAGATAGCCGGCGTGGCAGGAGTCTGGTCCTTGACGAGGTATTTCTCCAGCTCGACGTAATCAAAATAATAGCCGCGATATGGGACGGTCTTGGCTTTTTCGAGGGCGCGATCCGAAACAGAGGCGAAGGCTAATCCTGGGGGAAGGGCAAACGCTTTCTGGCTTGATGTAAGAACGATGTCGATACCCCACAAGTCTGGTTCCATCTCCATGCCGCTCATGCCACTGACAGAATCAACCATAATGGTAATGTCCTGGCCGTCCGGCATTGCCCGAACAGCGGCGGCGATATCACGGGCCGGATTAGCGACGCCGACGCTCGTCTCGTTCTGAACAAACGCCACAGCATCGAAACCCCCTGCGCCGAGGCGCTCAACTACCATTTCGGGTAGTACCGGCTTGCCCCATTCGACCTCAAGTACTTCCACTTCCTTACCGTTGGATCGAGCAACGTCGATCCAGCGATCGCCAAACGAACCATTGGTACAATGGAGGACTTTCTTGGCCACACAATTGCGACTGGCGGCTTCCCACATACCTGTTCCCGAAGAAGCTGTTATGTAAACACGATACTCAGTTCGGAACACTTTTCTTAGCTTGGGCTGGATACGGCCGAAAAGTTGAATGGCTTCGGGCATGCGGTGGCCGATCATCCAACGCCCCTGTGCATCCAGGATTTCTTCCCGGACTTCAGTTGGCCCCGGCAGGAATAGCTTCACGTGGTCTTCGGGTTTTCTATTGGTCATGGTATTTTCTCCTAATATCATCAACGATTAGCAATGGTATGTGGATAGAGGTTATATTCTTGATCCTGAACAAAGGGAAAGGGCGCACGATGGAATAGAATCCTCTATCGTGCGCCCTCTATCATTAGCCTGATAGTATCACCAGTTTGGCTTGCCTCGACGTTCCTTTAGGAGCGGCATACGGGATTCGAACCCGTGATAACAGCTTGGGAAGCTGCTGTGATACCACTTCACCAATGCCGCGGACGTTCTAGAATTATAATCCGCGCTATTCTAACACGCAACCGGCGTCATGATTTGGAGTATCGTGATGTCACCGTTGGGATGATCGGTGGGGGAACAGTTGATTCATCATAGGTGGGGCGCTCTGCCGTCTGCGCAGGCGAGTCGGGTTCATAACGCGTCACAGGAGAGATAACCGCGTAATAAACCGAGCCTGTTAAACCTATTAGCATCCACCACATGAATGACGGTCGTGAACCCAGGGAGACGGCATCAAATATGCCGAATACCCATCCAGCGACCAACGCCCCGGCCAGGCCGGCAATCAATGAATAATTGGGATCATCCGTCATGCCGTGCCGGACGAGCTTGCTCCTTGCCTCCCACAATAGCGCGGTGCTTATAATCCAGATCGATATATAAGCGACCAATCCCGGCAGGCCTATGTCGAGGGCAACTTGAAGTAGATGATTATGAGCATGGGCCAGATCGATATCTGCTGGGATAGCAAACAGAGGGTAAATAGTTTGAACAACTTGGCGAAAACTATTGATGCCCATTCCAGTCAACGGAAAGTCACCAATGGCTATCATAGCCCGTGACCAGATTTCGACACGTCCCGTAAGGCCCAGAGTGTCGCCCATGACATCGTTATTGACAGACCTCATGCCAAAGGCTATGGCTATCAGTACCAGGGTAACGAGACCAACGGCCAGAACAACCCTCCAACGTGTTGGGATGAAAAAGACGATGACGATTGTGCTTCCAACGCCAAGAGCCAGGATGCCCCCTCTCGAGGACGTGGCAATGAGTGCAAAGATGGTTAGGAAGCAAGCAATGATGACGAAGAAAAGGATCAATTTCCCCCTGATCCATAGGCTCTTCCCTAGGCCCAGTAGGCAGGCCAACGCAAGAGGCGCAATCCAGGTCAGCGTCCCGGCCAGTTCGTTTTGGTTGATGATGCCGCCGACAGTGCCAGGGATCTCGATCGAGGTGGCTGCTGGTAACCATGGGCGAATTCCATTGAGGAAATCGAACGGGGGTAACCAATGAACGCCTACCAAGCTGATTAGCGTTAGAAGCACGCCTCCAACAAGATAAACTCCAACGACAGGCCACGGCGAGAAGTAACTGCTGAAATCAAGAATGGCATAGAAGAGGGCGATTCCAAACAAGATTCCGATGGCCCGAGGCAGGCTTAAGGTGATATCGAACGAAACAAACGTGCTTACTCCTATCATGGCCAACAGGGCCAGGACGGCCAGATCGTAAGGCGACCTGGTGACGAATTTGCCATAGATGAATTTACGAATCAACCAGAAGATGGGGATAGCTAGCGTAACCAGGCCCCGAAAACCAGACGGGAACAGAAACAATGGCAGCAACAGCAATAATAATGCCCACTGCCAAATAACTATCCACCGGCCTAATTGCTGCATGAAAGCATATTACTCAGGGTTTTCAGCCGCTGCAAGATAAAAAGAGTGAAAAATGTTAATAAATCGAAGGTTGCCACTTTAACTGGAAAGTCTATAATCGGGTTTTCTGTTAAGAAAACATAGGAAGAACAATGGATTCAAGTCCGCTCGTCTTGCTGGTGGAGGGGCAGACCGCCGGTCGAGAATCACTGGCGCTCGTGCTCAAGAAAGCCGGCTATCATACTAATATCGTTCACACAGGCGCGGAAGCGGTGAGATGGTTGGGGAATAATGCTCCCGACTTGATCATCTTTGATGCGTCGACGATGCGTTCCAATGGAGTGCGGAATTGCCGGCGCCTCCGAGGCATAGCTGAAGCCACGCCGATTATCCATAGCCGTGCGGCCGGGGAAGATGAGGATCGCAATGCGGGAGCCGATATTTACCTTGAGCGGCCGTTTTCTTCCCGAAAGCTTCTCAATCGGATTAAGGCCCTATTACCGGCTGATACCAATAAGGAGGAGATTGTCCGTTATGGGATGATCACCCTTTTTCGTGTCAAACGTTCAGTCGACGTGGCGGGCAAAGGCGAGTTCATTCTCACGCCTAAGTTGGGGTTGCTCCTCGAGATGTTCATTCGTCACCCTAACCAGCTACTAACACGGCCTGAATTAATGCTGACTGTATGGGATACTGATTTCGTGGGCGATACACGCACCCTGGATGTCCATATCCGCTGGATTCGGGAATGCATAGAAATCGATCCCAGCGATCCCCAATTATTAAAAACCATCCGCGGGCAAGGGTATATGCTTAGTATTCCCCCTCCTTCGACGCTGCCGCAACCACCGGCCAGAGCTTAGGGCCGACCTAGCCTAACTTCTATTTCCTTTTTCACAATTGCAGAACGCAAAAAAGAGCACCGCTTGATAGAACGGTGCTCCTTTCAGATCGCAATATTCCGCGATTATAGGGTTACTTTGTTTCGCCGGATTCAGCAGCGCGAGCAGCAGCCAGGGCCGCCATCAATCGTCCCTTGCGTCGAGCCGCATTACTGGGATGAATGACGTGCTTGCGCGCTGCCTTGTCGAGCGTCTGGTACGCGTCGCGCGCTGCTACTTCCGCTTCATCAAGCTTATTCTCAGCGATCAGCCGACGAACTTTCTTCACATAGGTGCGTGCAGATGCACGGTAGTGACGGTTACGTTCTGTCCGCTTTTCCGTCTGTCTGATGCGCTTCTTCGCAGATTCAGTATTAGCCAATTCAAATCCTCCGAAAATTGCCTCAATTACTATTGGAGGCGTGAGAGCGAATGGATAATAGCATATTCGGCAAAATTAACAAGTGACTATATCATCTCTCTGCCCCGGATTTATATCTCCGCTAGGCTCTGACTAACATGGATGATCAGCTCCAAAATAATATTCTATCACACGCTATTCTGGCCTATGAGATCGGCTATCTCCTCTTTGATTCTACTCTGAAAGCCCGGGCTTTTAACTCGCAGGTGCAACAATGGTTTGAGGCTCCCAATGGCGAGCTGATGAACTGTTTGATTACCGATGGTATTCCTGAGCTTATTGGTAGTGAAGATGCTATCTTGGACCTCCGTGAAGGCGATTTGCCTTACCTGATCGAGGGAATCTACCGGCCATCGGCGGATAAATTGGGGTGTTACTTCGACCTGCAAGTACGGCGCCTGGCAGGGGGGAACGATGCGTTATGGTTGTTAACGACGGTTGACGTCACGCGCAAAGTTCATCAGGAGGCCCTTCTTCAGCAGCAACGAAATGAAGTTCAATTATTGTCGGCCGAACTGGTCGCAACCAATGAACGGCTTAGCTATATCTTAAACCGCCTTGTTCCCCCGTCTGTTGCTAAACGCATGACGGAGCAGCGGAATATACCCGTTCCGGGTGGGGATTTTTCACGCGAGGCGACTATCCTGTTCGCTGACATGCGTGATTTCACTGCTTACGCCGAAGCCTACAAGCCGGCGGATACCCTTGAGTTTCTTAATAAGTACCTGGCTGTTGTATCCGAAGCTATCTTGCGTCATGATGGAAGCTTGATCCAGATGGTTGGGGACATGGTGATGGGAGTCTTCAATGTGCCGGAAGAGCAGCCGGACCATGCCATCAGGGCGATAAGAGCCGCCATTGATATTCAGGACAGTTTGCGCGCGTTCAACGAAACGGCCGATGCTCGTTACCCGGCGGTTGCCTTCGGTGTCGGCATTAGCACGGGGCCGATTATCGCCGGCTATCTGGGTGTTCAACAACGCTTTCGATTTGCTGTAGTTGGCGATGCCACAAATGTAGCCTTCCACCTTAGCTCTCTAGCCGCTGCGGGAAGGATCCTCATCGGTGAGATGACAGCCAAGGCGGCCAGCAACTCAATCACCGTGCGAGAAAAAGGGGACTTTCAATTGAAGCGCCGGCGAAAGCTGGTCAAGGTGTACGAGCTTGATTCTCTCGATGAGAACCTATTCAACCAACAGGTCTGAGAGAGCTTTAAAGGCCTGTTCAACATTTTCCCCTGTTTTGGCACTTGTATATAATAAAGGAGCGCGTATCTCCTGAGCCAGTGCGTTTAACTGTTCCTCTGATATTGCCCTCTCTTCCGACAAGTCCGCCTTGTTCGCCAGGAGAGTTAACCGAACGTCACGATTAATTTGTCGCAACTGATTAGCATAGAGGTGATAACTCGAGAGAGTACTCTCGCGCGTCAAATCACAGACAATCATCGCCCCGGCCACGCCGGTTAGATATCCAGATTGACTATAGTCCCTTCCTCCAGCCAGGTCCCACAAAAGCAGGTGGAGTGACAAGCTGGGGTATTCAATTGTTTTCCTAGAAACAGCCACGCCAACAGTTGTCAGGTATCTATCGTCGAAGCGGCCTTCCACATATCGGCGGATGAGGCTCGTTTTGCCGACGGCGAAATCACCCAACAAACAGACTTTTTTCTGAACTATTTTCATCTCGACAGACTGAGCCCGCTCAGGCGGGCGATTTCTCCACGTACGTCCGTAAACACGATGTAGATCCTTGCACCTTTATCCGATATGCTCCGAGAGCGGCCGGTAAGAGTGTAAATTGAATGGCTTCCAGATGGACATCATTTACTTCTATTTGTCCATCGATTACTCCCCAGATCTCGAAGCTCTCTCCGTTGAGCCAGCCGGAGAACTCGGCCGCGTCTTTGAACTCGACGCGCTCGGTTGTGAAATACTGATTACGGCACAATAAAGATCGACGTACTCCATCTTCATCCGATATTAACGATGGCGTTACCAGTTGCGGCTCAACGGCCGCAAAATTGATTACATCTAGGGCTTTATCGATGTGAAGTAGCCTGGGCTTGCCATCCTGAGTGCGGTTCCAATCATAAACTCGATAAGTGGTATTAGAGTTTTGCTGAATCTCAGCAATGACGACACCTCCCATAATGGCATGGACCGTGCCGCTGGGCACACACACCACATCACCAGCCTTCACCTGCAATGTGTGGAGATATTGCTCTAACGTGCCATTATTGATCGCCTCGCGGAATACTTCTCGCGTCGTGCCCGAGCGAACTCCCATGATGATTGTAGCTTCGGGCACGGCATGAAGGACTACCCACATCTCAGTCTTTCCCAATTCATTGCCCTCATGGGACAACGCATAGCAATCATCCGGGTGGACCTGGATTGACAATTTATCTTGCGCATCCAGTAGTTTCACGAGTAGGGGAAACTTCCCGCGATCTTGCGCCCAAGTGTTATTCGTGCCGACTAAATCGAGCCCCAGGCGTTTATGAATTGTGGTCAGCGGAAGTCCGGCGTATGGTCCATTGATGGCAACTGCGACACCATCTTCATGCGCGGCGATCTCCCAACTTTCCGCTATGCGCCCGGCCGGTAAGTCTCGATTGAGTAGCCGAGCCAGGTTTCGGCCGCCCCATATGTAATCCTTGTGCGCCGGTGCGAACAGTAATGGATAGAGTGAGAGTTGTTGGCCCTTATCCATTTGTACGTTTCAGATATATCGCCCCCAATGGAGGGAGAGTCAATTCGATTGAGTTTAATTGATCATGCCAAGCTAGATCCACGCTCTGGCGCGGCTGATTGACGACGTTGCTACCGCCAAATTCGGCCGCGTCGGTGTTAATGATTTCTTCGTATATCCCGGGATCGGGGACGCCAAGCCGGAAATCATGTCGAACAACGGGTGTGAAATTCAATACGACAAGCACCTTCTCGTCGCTGTCGGGCGCCCGCCGATAATAGCTGAGAATACTCCGCTCATAATCGTGCAGATCAATCCATTGAAAGCCGTTCCACGAATACTCATCTTCATGCAGAGCTGCTTCAGATTGATAGAGAGCATTAAGCCTTCGAACCATCGTTTGTAACTGTTCGTGCCTTGGATCTTCTTGCAGCAGATGCCAATCCAGGCTGCGAGCTTCACTCCATTCGCGCCATTGACCGAATTCACCGCCCATGAACAGCAACTTTTTCCCGGGATGGCTCCACTGATAGGCATAGAGCAAGCGAAGATTGGCGAACTTTTGCCACAAATCCCCAGGCATCTTGTCGAGCATGCTCCGCTTTAGATGAACGACTTCGTCATGTGAAAAGGGTAGCAGGAATTTCTCGCTAAACGCATAAAGCAGTGAGAATGTTAGCGTTTTCTGGTGATAGGAGCGGTAAATCGGATCGTTCTTGAAATATTGCAATGTGTCATGCATCCACCCCATATTCCACTTGTAATCAAAACCAAGCCCGCCCTCACTTGTAGAGCGAGTAACACCGGGGAAGGAAGTAGATTCCTCGGCTATCGTGATGACGGTGGGAAACAGGCGGTGCAACTCATTGTTAAAGCGACGAATAAAAGCGATGGCTTCCAGGTTTTCGCGGCCGCCGTATCGATTAGCAACCCATTCACCCGGTTTCCGCGAGAAGTCCAGATATAGCATTGAAGCCACGGCATCCACTCGCAGTCCATCAATATGATATTTATCTGCCCAGAAAATGGCGTTGCTGATCAGGAATTGGGTTACTTCGTTGCGACCATAATTGAATACATAGGTGCCCCAATCAGGTTGGCGCCCCAGGCGTGGATCTGCGTGTTCGTATAGATGTGTTCCATCGAAAAATCCGAGGCCGTGTTCGTCGGTAGGGAAGTGGGCCGGAACCCAATCCACAATCACGCCTATCTCTGCTTCATGACAAGCATCGACGAACGCCATAAAATCATCTGGTGTTCCGAAGCGGCTGGTAGGTGCAAAAAAACCGGTGACCTGGTACCCCCACGATCCATCAAATGGGTGCTCGGCTATGGGCAACAATTCTATATGAGTGAAACCCATCTCCTTAACGTAAGGAATGAGATCCGTGATTAGGTCGCGGTAGGTTAACCATTCCCACCCGTCCTTCCGACGCCATGAACCCAGGTGCACTTCATAAATGCTGATCGGCCTGGCCTCCTCGTTATATTTACCGCGATTAGCCAGCCACTCTGCATCACGCCATTGATATTTATCGATGTTCCAAACGATTGAAGCATTATTCGGCCGCAACTCTCCGGCAAAAGCCACCGGATCGGCCTTGGTCACTGTATAGTCCCGGTAACGGGTTTTGATTTCATATTTATAGACGTCGCCTTCGCCAAGGTTGGGAATGAATAGCTCCCATACTCCGTTTGAAGAATGCAGGCGCATAGGATGGCGGCGCCCATCCCAATTGTTGAAGTTCCCGACCACACTGACCCGTAACGCATTGGGCGCCCACACGGCAAACAAGACGCCCCGAACGCCTTTCAACTCCAGTAAATGAGCTCCCAGCCGCTCGTATGTATGCAGATGTGTGCCCTCGGCCATCAAATGTATATCGAACTCTGAGAGCGTAGGCGGGAAAGCGTAAGGATCTTCGTATAGTAATGCGTGACCATCATAAAACTCCACACTCAACTGATAGGAGGGGACCCTCTTCCTGCCAGAAACAACCGCCTCGAACAGGCCAGCCTCGTGGATCCGTGTCATCGGTATACGCTTTGACCGGCTGACGACTGCCATAGTGAGGGCATCCGGCCAGAAGGCGCGAATGACCAGGTTGCCTTCTATGAGGTGCGGCCCCAGGACATCGAACGGCGCTCCATGATAACCACCAACGATGGCTTCAATAACGCTTGAATCAAGTGTGGTGGTCTCCATATGCTTACCCTCGCATTCTCTTATTCTTTCCAAGTAGCAGATTACATACAGCAGACTGCTTAATAGCAATGAGGCCCGGTCCGGAAACGTATGTCCACTGTGATCTATTTTACCCGAGAACAAGCTAACTGCACGAAAGCATCATGAAACCTTCGCTTTCATAGCCTTGCTTTTTTCGAATTTTTACGATTATAATAATATACCTTAATTTAACTATAAGATTATCAGTTCGGGCAATGCTGGCGAATAGCCCACACACTGCCCTAATAAGCTGGAGGATATACGAATGAGCCGTAAGGAAACGATGCTGCCCATTTCTAACAAGCCCGTTCCTGCAGAGCCGGCCTGGATTGAACAGGACGCTTTTTTGCGTGAAGCCGGAGCACAGAGCTTTAAGACTGAATCGACCTACCGTAGTGGGTTACGGCTCTTTGCCGATTGGCTGCAGCATTTCCAAAAATCAGGCTATACCAGAAAAGAGCCATGGCCGCTTGTTCCCGATCGATTGACCACAGATATCGTCCTGGAATATCGTAATTGGCTGGTGGCTAATCGAGCTCGATCTACCGTGACGACTTATATGGCGTCCGTCATCGGATATCTTAATTTCCTGGATGGCTATGATAAATTGCCTGAGGCGGTCCAATTGGGAAAACTTCAGCGCCAGATGGCACGGCGACAAATCGAGCGTAATCAGGCTGAGAACGTTATTGACCTTGATTTGGCGCGCCAGGACGTACCGAAGATTATCGCGTACTATGATGCGCTGCCCCTACCCCCGGAGAATGATCGCTACAATCGTCGCTTATCCCTCCTCCGCAATCGAGCTATTGTGCGAATGCTTTATTCAACCGCGGCTCGTATATCAGAAGTCGTATCGTTGAACCGAGCCAATGTAGGCAATGGTCGAGCTGAATATGCCACCATTGTTGGGAAAGGCAATAAAGGGCGGACACTGCATATTCGCAGCTATGCCCGCGAAGCCGTGGCAGCTTATCTGTCTGAACGTCGGGATATGAATCCGGCCCTTTTCGTTTCCCACAGTCGCAATTCAACCAGTGCCCGATTGAGCATCACAACGGTCCATAACGTTGTGAAACGAGCGGTGAAAGCAATGAACCTACACGAAGGCCTTTCCGCTCATGATTTCAGGCATTACCGCGCGACACAACTGCTGCGAGCAGGCATGCCGTTGGAAGTCGTACAGGAGTTCCTGGGTCATGCGGATGTTACGACGACTCGTAATATCTATGCTCCGATTTTAGGTGTTCAAGTTGTGACAGAATGGCTGGATAATCTGGACGTGTCGCCTAAAGACGCGCTGAATAGCCAGGCAGGCCCCCTACCCTACGATGAGCGTGTGGCGACAATGTTAGATGAATTATGAGGAGCTGCCGTGGTGGGGTTGTTGTAATGTGGTCGTGTTTTTGTTGGCTTCATAACAGCTACACGAAATATATGGGCAATAGACGATGCGCCTCTGCTTATTGCGAAGCTTGCCGCAGCAAGGCGGTCGTTTCGCTCATTTGCCGTATAATCTGATGATAGAGAAACTCCGTTCCGTTGGTGAAGTCAACGATCAAGCCTGTTGAACGAGAGGCCATAGCAATATCGACGGCGGATTTCACCCAACGTGGGGTTGCCTGTCCATCAATGCGTATAAATGAGTCGATGTGAGCTTCGCCAAGCTCTGCCAGACTCGCCATTAGAGCATCGATATCGCCCATTGCTGTGAGTTCGTACATCATGGCGTGGACGGGCTGAATATTGGCACAAGTCGCGACTGCCTCGCGATCAAGGAAGCGGTTACGGGACACTAATTGAGTAGGCTCATCGCGACCATGCGAGGTTGGCGTGACACGTATTAGATTCTTCAGGCGAAGCAAATTCGACGACTGCTCAGTCAGGCCGTTAAGAAGGAATGGATCTTCCAGAACGAGGCGATTAACGCCTGCGGCAACTTGAAGGTTCACACTGATCTCAAGCACCTTCCCGATATAGCGCACAGGATCGCCGGCCAATTGGCCAAGGGCGCCGTTCAGCCCTAAGTACAGAGTTGGGCGATGGGCGGCGTCCTCGTTAAGGTGACCGACACGTTGGGACAACTCCGCGACAAAACGCTCCAGGTACTCGGCATTTTCCCCCAAGGATTCTGCAATGCGGTTGTTGGTCAGCCGGTAGCCAATTCCTGCCGGCCGCAGGGCTATCATACGATCGATACGCTCAGCCGTAGCAGTGTAGTCGCTTATTTCTAAGATAGCGGGGCAGTCATAACGATCTGTGTTGAGATCCGGCCGGCCATACTCACTCGACAACAGTTCCACGGCGGTACAATGTTGAACTGAAGAAACAGCTGTCAGCAAGGCTTGTTGAACAGCCGCGGCTACCTCATCCGCGACCTGAACACGGCCGGAATCAGGGAATATCGACCGGATAGAATCCCACAAAGCGCGGAAACTGGATAAGTGTTGGTCGCGTGATCTGGACAGAACAAGATCAACCAGGCGCTCAACCGTAGGTAACTGTTCGGCAAGTATATGATTAGATAAACAATCTCCCCAAAATACCTCGCCACTGCTTGATAAAATCCCTATAGATAATGGCCCCACCGAACCCTCCACGAGGAGACGGCTAGGAGCGATAAGGATCTGGGCGATTGATGGGGCATCTTGATTCATAACAGATTAAGTGTAGACCATCTGATATGGAGCATATACAAGCAAGAACATCATATCATGGCGCCCCTTGTCTGCCAATCCACATTTGGAGGGGCTTGAAAGGGACGTTATACTCCCCGGCCACGTTGAAAACGCACCCTATCAGGATTACATCGTCTTGTCTGACCAAGCACGTATCGCATTCATCCTTTGTGGAGCCTTGGCAAGAGAAGTAATGGCTATTGTCAAGCGTCATAACTGGCGCGTAGATGTATATGGGATACCAGCGATCGACCACATGTATCCCGATCGGATAGCTCCTCACGTGGCGCACAAGTTTGACACGATCCGCGCCCAATATGAGCGAGTGCTCGTAGTCTATGGCGACTGCGGTACCAGGGGGGCGCTGGACAAATTCCTGTCACAACACAGCCTCGAACGAATAGACGGCCCGCACTGCTACGAGATGTATGGAGGGGCGCAATTTCAGGCGCTAATGGATGAGGAACCGGGAACCTTTTTCCTGACTGACTTCCTGGTCCGCGGTTTTCGCGGCACCATCTGGCATGGGTTAGGGCTGGACAGATATCCTGAACTGCTGGAAGATTATTTTCAGAATTATCAACGCCTCGTCTATCTAAGCCAGGTCGAGGATATAGAGTTAGTAGCCAAAGCACACGAGATTTCCAAAACGCTGGGATTACCTCTGGAGATCAGGTATACAGGTTACGGCCTCCTGGAACAACGATTGTGCGATTGGATGGAGCGTCAGAGCCTATCGTGACTAACCTCTTCTCCAACCCGATTTGCCATAGGATGCCCTGTCCAAATACATACCGGGATAGAGCCATGAGGGTGATATGAACAGGATTGAATTTAATGAGACCGGTTTGCTCGTAACGCGAATGGGATTAGGGTTGGCGGCACTGGGCCGACCGGGGTATATCAATCTTGGTCACGCGGCCGATCTCGAGCGTGAGTATGATCCGGCGTCAATGGAATCTCACGCACACCGTGTGCTGGATGCTGCCTGGAGACTTGGCATTCGCTACTTCGATGCCGCACGCTCATATGGCCGAGCAGAGGAATTCCTATCAACGTGGCTCAAGTCGCGGGGGATCCGTCCAGAGGAGGTCACCGTCGGGTCAAAGTGGGGATACATCTATACCGCCGGCTGGCAGGTCCAGGCAGACAAGCACGAGGTGAAGGAGCACTCCTTGCCTGTTTTCCAGCGGCAGCTCAGCGAAAGCCGAGCCTTGCTAGGTCCCTACCTCAAACTATATCAAATTCACTCGGCCACACTGGATAGTGGCGTACTCGATAACCATGCCGTATTAGACGGTTTGGCCGAACTTAGGGACGAAGGAATCGTGGTTGGTTTGTCTCTAAGTGGGCCGAGGCAGTCTGATACGTTGCGGAAGGCCCTTTCTATCCGCATTGGAGGTGTCCCCTTGTTTGGGTCTGTTCAGGCAACGTGGAACCTGCTGGCGCGAGAAGCGACTGTGACGCTCCGGGAGGCTCATGATTTGGGCGTTGGAGTAATCATTAAAGAGGCATTGGCGAACGGTCGTTTGACATCCAGAAACGATGATCCGGCATTCGCCGACAAGCGCCATACACTGGAACAGTTAGCGATCGAAAAAGGGACAACAATCGATGCTATAGCATTGGCGGCCGTGCTTGCCCAGCCATGGGTGGATATTGTCCTCAGCGGTGCGGCACAAGTCCAGCACCTGGAGTCCAATATTCAGGCGCTTAAGGCCAAGTGGGATGATGAGTCAGATAGACGATTGGCGTATCTCGTCGAACCCGCCGTGGAATACTGGCAGGCCAGGGGGCGGCTAGACTGGAATTAAGCGTCGGACTCGGCGTCGCTTTCAACTATTACCGCGGCTTTTCCGATATTCTCCGTTCCCGGCCGCTCATATTTTGGCGGGCGGAGGCTCGATAGCGAGCCGGGTTGCGTAGGTGGAATGACATCCGGAGTCGACGTAAAGCGAGTCACGTCCGCCCGCTCAACTCTGGTCACTGAGCGAGCCTTTGCCAGAGTTTGGGGAGCCACCTCTGTATCAGTCAAGTCAACATCGGTTAGATCCGCGCCGGTTAAATTAACATTATGGAGATTGGCCCACCTTAGATTAGCTCTGGTCAAGTCGGTGCGGCTGAGGTCTGCGTCGCTTAGAATAGCTCCCCGGAGGATAGCGCCACGTAAATTCGCGCCACGCAGTTGAGCTGCGCGCAAATCCGCACCACTCAACCCCGCCTCTTCCAGAAAGGCACGGTTCAGTATCGCCCGACTAAGATTGGCGATACTGAGATTGGCGCGGCTTAAGTCGCAATTAGACAGATCGGCACCACTTAGAGAGACGCGGCCCATAATAGCATCGGCCAGACTCGAACCAACCAGAACCGCCTGATTCATCGTCGCCCCACGCAGATTAGCCAGATTCAAATTAGCATCTCGCATTTCAACATCGGTCAAATCAGCTTCACTGAGAATAGCTCCGCCTAGTTGAGCATTGTCTAATTTAGCCCCCACAAGCGTAGCGCTCGCCAGATTCGCGCCGCTGAAGTTTGTGCCATCAGCATTCACCCCGGACAGATTTACTTTATTGAGGTTAGCGAGGCTGATATTTGCTCCATCCAGAATAGCGCCTGTCAAAATCGCGCCAACCAGCTTCGCGCTCCTCATATTAGCGCCAGTCAGGTTGGCCCCGGATAAATCCGCACCCGACAAATTAGCATCTGAGAAATCCGCTCCGCTTAGATTTGCTCCAGCCAGATCGGCTTTCGTGAAGATTGCGCCTCGGAGGTTGGCGTCGTTCAACACAGCGTCGCGCAGTACCGCGCCACGCAAATATGACTCGCTCAGATCGGAGTGACTTAAATCAGCCCCTTCCAGGTTGCTATCCCGCAAATCCGATGCGGGCATAGCGACCCCCAGCAACCGCGCTGAGCGAAGATCGACATTGCGCAGATTAATACCGGGCATAGGGATTTGGGACATTGTCATGCCGCCCAGCTCGGCCGCCTGGAGATCGATTATCGGCTCCCCGGCGCTCAACAACGCAGATTCGTAGAGGAACCGCACGACCTGCCCTCTCCTCTCTCCGTTCAAATTTCGTAGGGTCGTTAGAGTATGGGCGCGTGCAACGCCGGCTACTTCGTTATCGGATGTAACTTGACTCAGATTATGGTTCAGAAGTAGATCGGTCAAGCGATCAAAGTAACTCTCGATCATCGCCTGGGCAGCATTGAGGCGAGCGATATCCATCTGTGTACGACGCCAAGTCGTAGTCAACCAAAGCGCGGCCCCGATTAGCAGGATGGGGATCAACATCAAGCCCAATAAATTAACCAGAGCCAAGGGGCTATTCCGTGTGATGATAAACTGAATACCCAGCACTGTCAGAGCAATGACGAAGAACAGGATGACAAGAAGAGCGACAGCCATCCGGCGCGGGGATGCCTTCGTAGAACGGTAGAGTTGGGCAATACTTGTATTCAATGACTCAACCATCGAGGTACCTATCCTGTGTCTCCAAGCGATGCTTTCAGAGATCGATCGATGAAATTGTAGTAGCCCTGAAACAAGACGGCAACAGGCATCCCGCTAGTTCATGGGTACCCATCTGTCCAGCAAGTTCTTCATGCCGTCGCGTATCACCTCCGCATCGACGGCGTCGGGCGATCTCTGGAGATAGGCATTCAGATAGTAGGCGGCCTGCGGCAAGTGGTGCTGATGGTAATAGACCAATCCCAGGTCACGCAGATGTTCCGGTTCATTTGGTTGGGTTTGGCGGATGAGCTGGATAGCAGCAGCAGCTTTTGCCCATGAGGAGGATGACACATAACTGGAACGCAGGTTGGCCAGCATGCGCGCCAATATTCTCCGTGGAGAAACCGGTGTGAACCAGCTTGCTTCCAGGGGGCCTTCATAGCCTGACGACAGATGGATGAGTTGGGCACAATCCGATAGATCAAGCCACCGGCCGCCATGATAAGGGTCGAGCCATAAATCGGACTGCTCTTCCTTTACTCCAACGATGAAATGGCCTGGCAAGCCGATGCCATAGGCTGGTATCCCCAGGCGAGTAGCGACGTCGATGTAGATGACCGAAAGAGAGATGGGGACGCCCAAACGCCTGTCCAGTACATCATTGAGAAAGCTATTTCGCGGATCTCCGTATTCTGCCGCATCTCCCCGAAAGCCGGCTTCCTGAAACAAGAACCTGGACAGCCCTTCAACTTGAAGGCTAACCGGATCGTCGGGGCGGATGTGCTCAAATGCGCTTTCGCTTAATTCGTGCAACTCGGCCATATAGGCGGCTACGTTGAGGCTCGGATAGGCAATAGCTCTGGCGAATTGCAACGCAGCGCGTGGCACATTAATTTCTGTCAATTGGAGTTCGTCATGAAACAACCATTCGCCCATGGCATCGATTATGAGTCATCCGTCCTCATTTGCCAACCAGAACCATGCTATAATCCGGAACGATGTATGTAGAAATTCGCTTGAAGGATATTGTCCGGCTTCGCAAAAAACATCCCTGCGGAAGCGACGAATGGGAAGTCGTTCGATTGGGCGCCGATATCGGCCTGATATGTCGTGGGTGCCGGAAGCGTGTTCTATTGCCTCGGGGGAAATTCAACAAGCAACTCAAAACCATTTTGACCCCACCAGAAGCGCGCGAATAAATGACAGCAATCTTCGTTGCTCTACACATCGTCAGCGCCGCCGGACTGGCGCTATATGGGGTATTTGGATTCCTGACTCTTGGCTTGTTCCTGCAAGTTCGCAAAGAGCGCTCCCCTTTGCCAAGCTCAACCGACTCCGATTTGCCGTCAGTGACGGTGCAGTTGCCGATCTATAACGAGCGTGAAGTCGTTCAACGCCTTATCACGGCGGCTACGGCTCTGGATTATCCACGCGACAAACTGGAGATTCAAGTACTCGATGACTCCACCGATGAAACTTATGAATTGGCGGCGGAGTATGTCAAAGTATGTCAACAAAAGGAAATCAACATTCAGATTCTCCATCGAGACAACCGACACGGATTTAAGGCAGGAGCGCTTCAGGGGTCATTGGCGCAGGCCGCCGGAGAGTTCATCGCCATATTGGATGCCGACTTCCTCCCAAGGCCGGATTTCCTGCGACGAACCATCCCGTATTTCCTGGACGATCCACAGCTTGGCGCGGTCCAGGCCCGCTGGGGTCACCTAAATGAAGAGGCGTCGAGCTTGACGGCCGCCCAGGCGGTCGCGCTTGATAAACATTTTGCCGTGGAACAATTGGTTCGACACCGAGCCGTGTTGTTTCCCAAATTCAACGGGTCGGCGGGGATCTGGCGAAGAGATTGCATTCTGGACGCCGGAGGGTGGCAAGCCGACACGGTTTGCGAAGATCTATGCCTTAGCACAAGGGCGGTACTGAAGGGCTGGAAATTTCATTTTGCCGACGATGTTGTCGTGCCGGCAGAACTCCCAGCCACGATTCTTTCATACAAAGTACAACAAGCCAGATGGGCCATGGGAGCGACGCAATGCATGGTCAAGTACGCACGGCCAATCATGCAAGCCGAACGACAGACTCGCATGGCTCGTATTTATGCTCTGCTTTCCATGTCAGCTTATCTGACCCACGTTCTGCTTCTGATCCTTCTTCTGGTTCAGTTGCCATTGATATTGACCGGCACTCAGCTACCGCCCTGGTTGCTTTTCTTCAGTATGCTTGGCCTCGGCCAACCAGTCCTATTCATTCTTGCCCAGCACGAACTATATCATGACTGGTTTCACCGGTTACGCTATTTCCCCGCCCTACTGCTCGTGGCGATCGGCCTGGCCCCCTCAAACGCCTGGGCTGTAATCAATGGAACCCTCCGCCGCGACTTTACGTTCAAACGCACGCCTAAAGGCTCCCATCGTAGCTATCGACTGACACCTGGTGTGATGTTGGGCGTCGAAGGAACCCTCCTCCTCTACTCAATCCTAACCCTGATGTTGGCGATCAGTAAAGGCTATGCCGGACCGGTATTCCTCTTGGCAACCACCTCATTGGGCTTTGGGTATGTCGTCCTCCTGAGCATACTCGAAATGCGGCCCACTCCATAGATATTTTCTGAATCATTTAATATTATCAATGATTATATTGTAATTATCAATATAGTTATTGACATTATTGATATTTCGTTGTATTCTGCTAGCAAGAATAGATTTTCTTGAAGGCAATATCAAATTACCTGATCAAGAGGACAGCTTTATGAATCCTGTAATTGGCCAATGCCCCATCTGTGGCGGCAACCTGCATGTGACGCGATTAAATTGCCGGAATTGTGATACGACGATAGAAGGTCATTTCACTCTCGGCCGCCTCTACCAGCTTAGTCCCGAACAATTGGACTTCGTGGAAATATTCCTGCGGTGCGAAGGCAAGATCAATCGTGTTGAACAGGAGATCGGCCTCTCCTACCCGGCCGTCCGGGCGCGCCTGACGGATGTAATCCGTACTCTCGGTTACGAAGTTGGCGATAGCGCTCCGGCGGCTACAGGCCTATCTGAAGAAACCCGACAAAGTATCTTGAATGAACTCCAGGCCGGAGCATTAACGGCCGAGGAAGCGTTGCAATTATTACGCGGGGGCACCGGTTAAGCCCAATACGGGACATTGCCATTTTTAGCGTGCGCGGACGACGCACCCTGTTAATCCTTTGGAAATGAAGGTGAGTTGTTATGGGTACAAACACTGAGTTGGAAATTTTGCAACAGCTGGCCGAAGGGAAGATTTCAACGGCAGAAGCAACCGAATTGCTGGATAGCAGCAGGGCGGCCTCAGTGGCTGATGATATGATCTCGTTCGAGACCATTGATGAATTGAAGGCTATCGAGGACGTTCCGGCGATATCTATCGAAGAGCTGAAAAGCGACGAACCGCCGTCATTTAAGATCCATCATCAGGATATATTCCCCGATCGCAACGATGACCACCGGCCGCGTTGGCTCAAGATCCGCGTTAGCGAGCTTGATACGGATCGGAAAAAGGTGAACATCGCCATCCCGTTAAGCCTGGCCAATCTCTGTTGGGGTATAGCTCGCCGTTTCAGTGGAGAGGACGATGATACTCTCCAGATCGACGAGCTAATGCAGACGGTGAAGGCCGGAGGGCACGGTTTGATGATCGATGTTGAGGACGAGGACGATAACGAACACGTGCAGATATATATCGAGTAAGCTAAATTGAACCACGGATAAGGGGAATACACATGACTAGGGAACGGTTCAACATCTCAAAGCCCCCATTTGTTCGCGTCGATTCCTGTGCGGGAGACCTCGTTGTTCGAGGCTGGCCTGAACCAGCTCTGGAACTGAAAGGAGACTATCAACTACACGATTCAGATAAGGGCTTCCTGGTGACAAGTCAGGGCGATCTGCATCTGTATCTTCCCGAAGAGGCGCTCCTATCCATCGGGAAAGTCAGCGGTAACCTAATCATCCGGGATGCAATCGGGACATGCTCCTGCGAATACGTGCAGGGTGATGTCGTCGCCACTCGTTCAGGCGATACAGAATTAGGCACTGTTCACGGCGATTTGGTCATCAAGAGCCTCATCGGGATATTATCCGCCGCGGAAGTCAACGGCGATGTCGTCATTCGCGGGGCTAAAGATATCGCGCTGGCAGAGGTACATGGTGATCTAAGCGTAAGACTAGTCGAAGGCGACATCACCATTGAGGCGGTTAACGGCGATTCCGATGTGCGCACTATTCATGGTAACGTAACGATTGAACGAAGCTTCCGGGATGTTAATCTCAATAACGTCCGCGGCCTGGTCAACATATCCGGCGTCATGGGGGATATCCGCCTTCGCGGAGGGTTGCCCGATGGGCATCATTTGTTGGAAGCAAGAGGCGATATTGTTGTGCGCTGGCCGGGCGGCTTGCCTCTTGACCTGCGCGCATCAGCCACAAAGATTGATAACCGCCTCTCGCTTGAAGATATTGCCGAGAAAAAAGGCGAGGTGGCCGGCCACATAGGTCAGGGTGGCGCCGAATTGACGTTAGTATCCGAGGGTCGGGTGATCCTAAGAGAATCTGAATTGGAGCATGACAAAAGTAAATATCATGGAGGCGACATGGAATTCAATTTTGAGTTTGATAGCATTGCGGCCCGGATCGAGGCAGAGGTGAACAGCCATATCTCGCGCGTCATGGACGATCTGGAAGCGAAATTCGGCGGAGATTTTGGCCGGCGCTATTCCGAAAAGGCCGCCAGAAAGGCCGAGAAGGTAGCTGAACGTACCCGTAAACGGACTGACTACTCCCGGCAAGCATCCGGATTTGACTTTACGGCCGAGCCTTCTTCAACACCCAAGAAGGCTGTGTCAATTCAGGAACAGATGGAAATCCTGAAAATGGTTGAGAACGGCAAAATATCGCCCGAAGAAGCCCAAATGTTATTGGAGGCATTGGAGGCTTAATATATCCCTCCATATTCGCTATGGTTATCATCCCTGTCCCGGTTTACAATATATTAGATAAAGGCTGGCAGCCCCGGAGCATAGGCCTCTTATCAATCTATGCTGGGGCTCGTGTCTCACCGGTGATGTCCGACGAAACATCCGGTGCGTGGCAGGGTACAAGACAAAAGCGAATCATGGACGTTTCAATTCCAACAGCCCGCGCAGGAGATGGGTTACGCCCGGTTGAATTATCCCGCGACCTACCCCAAGTGATCGAACTGCTTAAAATGGTATTCGACGATACATTGGACGGAGATGAACGCCAATACTTTGGGGACAGCGCCGGAACGGTAAACGAAATCCTTTATCGCATGAACCCTATGGCCTCTCGGCTCTCCAACGGTTTCGTCTGGCAGGAGAACGGTCGCATCGTTGGCAATGCCTCTCTGCTATCGACGAGAGCATGGGACAGATACCTTGTGGCCAACGTCGCGGTTCACCCCTCCTATCGACGTAGAGGCATCGCCAGAGCATTAATGGAGGCCACAACAGAGGCGGTAAGAAAGCGGGGTGGACGCACAATACTGCTTCAGGTTGTAAAGGATAATCAACAAGCGCTCGATCTCTATCGAAGCCTGGGTTACATCAGCCTCGGGAATATGACCACCTGGTACGCGGTCCGATCGAGGATCAGACAGATTCCGGTCGATTCCGACGGATCTTCGCAACCATTTATCACATCATTCCCCTTGCGAAGATGGCGCGAAGCTTACGAGCTGGATACGGCACACGTGCACCGCGATCTGAACTGGCCTGAGCCTCTTCAACCGGACGCCTATCGCCGCACCTGGTGGCAGCGAGCCATGGATTTCATGAACGGTCGTCATCTTGAAACCTGGGTCACGACCGATCTCGACGACAAACTAATCGGCCTGGCAAATATCTCCAGCGAATGGGGCCGCAGTCACCTCGTCACATTACGTATCAGACCGGACTACAGCGGCCGACTGGAGCGCCCCTTGCTGGCGAAGGTCATCCGTCGTCTACAATACCTTCCCCACCGCAACATACGGATCGATCATCCCGAATCGGATGAGTACGTCGATCAAATACTTAGAGAAGCGAATTTTACGGTCCAGCGAACATTGACCCATATGCGGCTGGATCTTTCATAACGTCTGTGAGGATAAGCCGATGGCAACGACAGAGGAAAGATTACAAATCCTCAAAATGATTGAGGAAGGAAAGATTAGCGCTGCTGAGGGGGCTGAGTTACTTCGGGCATTAGATACAAAAAGCGACAAGGTCCAAACTCAGGAGCCTTTGAAAGGAGCCAGCGCCCCTCGCTGGTTTCGCGTACGCGTCACGGATATGAATACGGGCCGCAACAAAGTCAACATCAACATCCCTATGGGGTTGGTCAATGTAGGCATGAAGATGGGAGCACGTTTCGCCCCGGAGATCGAGGGGCAGCGCCTGGAAGAACTCCTGGAGGCGGTTAAGGGTGGCCAACTCGGGAAGGTAATCGATGTCACTGACGACGAAGACGGGGAGCGCGTCGAAATCTTCGTTGAGTAATTGAAACTTCGATCGGGGTATCACGTATTGTGTTCAAGATGAACACGCCCGAGTATACCCTACAAGACACCCTCCGTTTTTATGGCGAAGATGCAAAGCGCAGGCTGAAGCCGCTCCTGACCTTCATCATCGCACTCTGGCTCATCGAGATCATCGATCAGCTCTTTTTCGGCGGAGCGCTCGACGGTTATGGCATCATCCCCCGCCAGTTGATCGGGTTGCGCGGTATCTTCTTCGCGCCGTTGCTGCACGGCGACTTCGCTCACCTGCTGGCTAACACAGCCCCCTTCCTGATTCTCGGCTTTCTGGTCATGGCCAGGCACGAAGAACAATTCCCGGCCATCACAGTCCTCATTATAATTATCAGTGGCTTGGGAACATGGCTCATCGCGCCCAGCAACACCGTCCATGTCGGCGCGAGCAGCCTGATCTTTGGTTACTTTGCTTACCTGATCGTCAACGCCTGGTACGAGCGAAGCCTTGCCGCGATCGCATTAGCAATACTCGTCCTCGCTCTGTATGGAGGATTACTGGCTGGGGTGTTACCTGCCAATGGAGTGTCATGGCAGGGGCATCTGTTCGGCATTGTCGGCGGAGTCGCCGCCGCCTATTATTACAGTGGTCCTCGACAAATCTAGGCGACCGTAACACCGCAGCCACTTTTCAATTCAGGCCATGGAGCGTTCAAACTGGCGTTCGCCAATAACGGCCAACCCGATACTAAGAATATACAAAACAAACAGGGGCGCCATTGTCAGGAGCATCGTCACCGGGTCAACGGACGGCGTGATGACGGCCGCGAGAACGGCGATCAGGACGACCGCAACACGCCACTGATTCTTCATCGTCGCGGCCGACAACAAGCCAACACGCGCAACAACATAAACAATGATCGGCATCTGGAAGCTAAGGCCGATCCACAACAAGAGCCGAGTTATGAAGCTGAGATACTCCTGCCCCGTCCACTCAGCCCGGAAGACATCTGACATGAAGTTGGCCAGGAAATAGATGGCCGCCGGAGCCAACACAAACCACGCGAAGGCGATCCCCAATCCAAATAGCAGGAGGGCGCTCGGGATAAAGAGGTAGATATAGCGCTCCTCTCCCTTGTTCAACGCGGGTTTGATAAAGCGCCAGAATTCGTAAAGCAAGACAGGCATGGCCAGAATGATGCCGGAGAGTAACGACACGCGGAAATAGGTCTCGATTCCCTCCGTCGGCCGCAGCGTCTGCAAAGTCGCGCCATTAGCCATGCTCCGCACGTAGGGCTGAAGCAAAAACTCCAACACCCGATCGGCAAAGATAAGGCTAATGATGACGGTAATCAGCAAAGCGATGGCCGCATGCGTCATGCGGATACGCAGTTCATTGAGATGACCTAGCACCCCCATGATCGCGCGGTTCTCGGACGCGCGCTGTTCTTCAACTTGCTGATTCATAGGAGATCATCGATCGGGGTCTTCGGAGATATTAACTCGCCTGGGCAATTTCATAGGGGAAGATGGTGCGGTTGCCAGGCCATTGCTATGTTCGTCACGAGGCCCCATCGCCGAATCTTCCCCAGACCAGGATGGCGGCCGATAGACAGATGACCCATCCTTAGTCGTCAGGGTAGCCTTCTCAGCTTCCGCTGACAGGCTAGGCAGCGCCGTCGAGCGTCCCATCTCGCGCTCGGTTTTACTGATTGCCGGCTTACTATCCATTATCGTCCCGGAGGTGAGGGAGAACACTTCATCACGTAAGTCAGCCACTTGCCGGCGCAGCTGGTTTAATTCTTCGATCGTATCCTTAAGCCCCCCTTTTTCGTCAACCGAATCCAGCTCGGCGCTGAGCTGGCGAAAAAATGACCGCGACACCTCTTGCAGGCGCGCCACCATGACCCCTAAAGAACGGGCGGTCCGGGCGATGCGCTCCGGTCCCATGACCATTCCAGCGATCGCCAGAATAAGGATGAGTTCCGGCAAACCAATGCCGAATATATTATCCATTAACCGCTATCAGGCTGCCGGATCGTCGGTTGAATCGCTCTTCTTGCGGGCTTCCTCATCGCCGCTCTTCTGCCCCTCCTTCAATCCATCACGGAAGGCAGCCACACCCTTGCCAAGTTCACCACCCACACGAGCGATACGACCAACGCCAAAGACCAATAGCACCACTAATAGAATGATTAGCAGTTCGGGCCATCCAATAGTGCCCATCTTTGTTTCTCCTTACTAAAATCGTGAGATGTTCTCGTTACTTCTACGATATTACAGCAAACGTCGTTTGACGCCATGCGGCTACGGAGTCCCTTAATTCGCGCCGTCGCCGGGACAGTTAACAGTCACGTCCCTATAATTGATAAACCAGGATGCAAAGGAATTGAAACGATCGCGAGGATGCCAAATACGGCCGATCTCTGCGTCTCGCACTGTATCGCTCAGCACATATGTATTCACGTGCTGATATAGAGTCAGCGCAGGCAGATCACCATCGAACTGGCGAAGGAAAGCTTCATAGTAGGGCGCGCGCTCATTCCGGGGGTAAATTTGCCTCGCCGATTCCAGCGCCTCACTCGCCCGACGGTTATTCCATCCGGCAAAATTCTGGCCCCGCACCATTGCCTCCTGGCTCCAGAAGTTATAGAGGTCGGGATCATTAGGGGGAGCGATTTCCACCACCGCCACATCATAGTGTCGGCGGCTCAGCGTCAGCCGCATAGCGTCGATGTCCGGGAGTAGAGTCAGCTGTGCATCGACACCGATTGCCATCCATTGGCGGACGATCTCTTCAGCTACCGCGCGATACTCTGGTTGGTCAAGGGCGATCATGCGCAGAGTTAGCGGCGTTCCCTCCCGCATGCGCACACCAGGGCCAACCCAACCAGCTGCATCCAGGAGCGAAGAGGCCGTCTCAGGTTGGTGACTATAGTGAGTCATGATGTCGGGGCGTGAAGCCCAGTTTTCGGGGATGTATGGGCCATCAAATACGACGCCCTGGCCGTTTAATAGGTCATCGACCAGCGACGTTCGGTCCAAACCGTAAGCCAGAGCCTGCCGCACCTCCTTCGTTCGCAGAGCCGGCATCCCCGAATCGCTCACGTTGAAGTAGACGGCCGAATACCGCGGCGCGAGTGACGTGAAGAGGCGTGCACTCGAAAGCGACGCCGCATCAGAAATCATGGTCGGCGGCAAGCCATCGACAGCCTGGATCTCTCCGTTTCGAAAAGCGGCGAACAGATCATCGGCTGTGGAGAAAAAGCGGAATTCGATATCGCTTAGCTGGGTACCCTGGCGCCAGGCGGCCGGGTTGGGTGACAGACGCAATCGCCCGGTCTGCCGCCAATCCTGCCCTGGCTGAACCATAAACGGACCGGTTCCTACAGGCACTGTATTAAACGCGACCGTCGCCAAATCTGCCACGGGCACATTATTCAACAGGTGCGCGGGGAGTATGCCTCGCGTGGTCGCCTCGATAAATGGCGCATAGGGTTGAGCGAGGGTAAACGTAATGTTACTCTCATCGAGCGGTGTAATCGTTATCGATTGCCAGAGTGAAATCAAATGGCTCGGGCCAGGAAAGGAATCATCCTGCATTAGCCCATAGGTGAAGGCGACATCTTCGGTCGTCACCGGTTGGCCATCGTGCCATGTAAGTCCGTCGCGCAATGTGAAGGTAATCGAAAGCCCGTCTTCGCTAATGGACCACGTTTCCGCCAGCGCCGGGATAACTTGACCTGTTTCGTCATAGCGCACCAGGCCATCGAAAATCAGATCAACCAGTTCCCGATCGACGGGATAGGGATCACTGAGAAGAGGATTGAGAGCCGTCGGACGACCGACTATTCCTTCGATAAATGTTCCGCCGGCGGCTGGAACACTGACGGTGCAAAGTGCCGCGGATTGGACATGATACGAGAGAAGCATCAAGACCAAAGCCAACCCGGACAACGCCAGCAACGCTTGCCAGCGGATATCAGGTTTCATGCGAACGGAGCGGCAAAGCTAGATCGGCTGGTTACCTGACCTGGCCCCATGATATAAACGCGAAGAAAGCGTTTAAGAAGAAAAGAATGGCAATAATGATAGTCAGACGATGGAGCACAGCTTCAACGCCCCGGCGGGTCCGGAACACGCCGCCACTGCCACCACCACCGCCCAGAAAACCACCCAGATCCTCGCCCTTGGACTGGATGAGAACCAGCGCTGTGAGGGCCAGGCCCAGAATGATTTGGATAATGCTCAAATATGGTGCCCAAGGCTGTAAATTCATGATTGTGCAAGTTTCCTTATATTAATCAGATCGAACGCCAACACGCTGACGAACGGGGAATTATATCCAAGCCGGAGGCACTAGTCGAACGACTTCAGGTAGATTTTAACTTTCCAAAGAGCGAATTGCGATGGCAATCGGCTGTGATACACTTATGAATCGCGTAGACAGTGAACGCCTGGATGCGAAATGGATGGATCTGGCCATCTCCGATGATCGAATTCAAAGAAGTAACCAAGAATTATTATTCTCTGACTGCCCTCGATAACATCACAATGACGCTACCGCAAGGGGAAGTCATTGGGCTATTAGGACCAAACGGGGCCGGCAAGACTACTCTAATCAAGCTTATCGCTGGAATCATCTCCCCGACCAAGGGGGAGTTACGAGTCCATGAAGGTAATGGCCGATGGCCTAGCATCGGTTATAAGCCCGAGCGCCTCGTCTTCCCAGGTAACTTGATGACCAGCCAATATCTGGAAATGGTCGCTGGGTTATGCAATATCGACCGCGCGGAAATCGATAATGTCGTTCTGGAAAGTCTGGCTCAGGTTAACTTACTGGCGGCAGCCGGCAAGCAGATAAAGACCTTATCCAAGGGGATGCGGCAGCGACTGGGGTTGGCGCAGTCCCTCATCGGGAATCCAGATCTTATCTTATTGGATGAACCGTCCAGTGGCCTGGATCCGGAAGGTCAAGAAGAGATGCAGGTCTATATTGAGGAACTGCGCGCCGGCGGAAAAACGGTCGTCCTCTCATCTCACCAACTACATGAGGTGACGCGCGTTTGCACATATCTTATCATCCTGAAAAGTGGCAAAGTCCACTATCAGAATCCGATGGCTGAGGCGCTTACGTTACGACCGCATGTGGCCATTCAGGTCGATCGCCCCCCTAACCCATCGCAGGAACTACTAACGATGATCCATCGTAACATCCTCATTGAGGGTAATGAAGTTATTTTACGAGATGAGGCGATAGCGATGAGGCGTCAGGTCTTGTCGGTGTTGATCAACCAAGGATACGATATCGCCAGAATTGAACAGCGACGGACGACATTGGCAGAGATTTATGCTGAGGTAATGCAATGATCCGCGCGATGATCCGGCGAATATCGATCCTGGCTGGTTACTATGCAAAGGGTGTGTTCTTCTCGCTCACGGGGCTTATTCTCCTCATTTTCAGCCTGGTATATTGGTCGGTGTTTTTCCCTCCCGGCCAAGGAACGCCAGATGTCGAGAACTACATTGTTCTGATTGGCGCATGGGGTGCGGCGGCTACCTTTCTGGCCACATTGGCGCTTAGCGGTCGCGCGTCGAGGCTTGAAAATTACCCGCTCATCACTCGGCTGCCCAGCCGTGTCGAATATCTTGTCGCAGTTCTTTTGGGTTCGTTAATCTTAGGGGCCTTTATGCAGTTGCTGGTGGCCGGGTTGGCGCTCATCCGTGGACCGGAGATAACTTCAGTCCAGCTCCTGGCTATTCCCCCTGTCTGGTTATCGATTAATCTACTGGCGGCCGTACTAGCCTGCCATGCTTCTGATCTGGTAACCGCCGGCTGGTCGCGAGTTATATTATTCGGCTTTATAGCTATCGCTTTAGTCTTTAACTCGGCAGCGTCAGGCCCAGATTCATGGTTTTCTGATCGGTTTACTGACCTGGCTCAACTATTCGCGCGCCTCAATCTGATGTGGTTCAGCGATCTGTCTGTCAGTATGGCGTCCTGGGCCGCCCGCTCACCGCTCGCCCCAGTGGCTCAAGCCGTTAGCATGATCTTCTGGCCGTTCAACGCCATCTCCGATGCTATTTTTAGCGGCCGCTTCACTCCCTCACAGGCGCTGGCTCCGGCCATCCTGGTCCTCTACGGCACGATTCTTTTCCTCATCGCGGCCACACTCTTCGCCGGCAAAGACCTGGAATTCCTGGAATAATAGATGCCTTCTCCGGCGAGAATCAATCTTCGTCTTCGTCGTATCCGGGGAAATACGTTTGATTAAGGTATTGTAGAAGGGCGTGGCGGCCGGCAGCAGTCAGCGCTTCCCCAACATAGATATGGCGATATCCATAGTCGAAAGCTAGCGCCACAGGTTTGTCGGCCTGGTAGAAATGCGTCACATGGGCCATATCATAGGCGTCAGTATTACCCCAAATAGATACCGGACGCCGCACGATTAACTCTTCCCGATTGATAAAAACGATCTCTCTGTTGCTGAGGTAATGCGCCCATTGCCGCATTAGGAATTTGCCGAAGCTCAGCAAGATCAGCAGCAACACGATGATCATTAGTGCGAAGACGAATCGATAACTCTGCCTCGAGAAGAGGATTTGTACTAGATAGACCAGCCCCCAAACCACCATCATCATCCACGAAAAAGCGAGAATCGAATAGGGTATCAAGAACAGCCACTTACGCCGGAGTGGCATGACGATCTTCAATCTTTCGGGCGTTTGTTCGAAATGAACATCGCTGATCATAGGCAGTTCGCTCATGGTACGGCCGATTATACCGGGGTCGCCGTTGCTCGGGTAGCGAGCCGATATAAATACATACTTCTAAGAAGGGGCATCATCCGCATGATTTTCTCTTACTATATTCATTATTAACGACCGATTCACACATTCCCGAATTAACTTATGGTACAAGTTAAGCAGAGGATCTGGCAGATCCAAATCGCGATTCATCGTGCAGCCGTTCCCAGGCAAGGAGGAGTTATTGAGAACGATCCCCATCCCTTATATCCAATCGGAGTAGTCTTGTAAGTTAAATCAAGTAAGGAGAGTTTGTATTATGACAAGGTCAAGATTGGCAATCCTGATCGGAGTGCTGTTGGTACTCGCATTAACGGCCAGCGCGTTCGCCGATCTCGTCGTAACGTATACGTCAACTGATGACACCTGGAGTGAGTTTACGATCCAGGACAGTGAAAGCCGCACGGCCGCAGCTGTCGAGAATAGCCTCATTGATAACGGCGATTTCACCAAGTGGGGAACCAAGTTAGGCCCATCCGATCCCTGGACCTTCTGGAAGGATAATAAGGCCGGCTGGACAGCCGGGCGTTTACATGAGGTGGATTTGGCGTTACCGGCAAATCAGGACGGAATTAATAACGCCATGGGTTGGTTTATCCAGCATTCCGGCGCGAAAGAAGGCGGTTACTACGCCGGCGCTTATCAGCAATTGAACCGAATCCCAGCCCCAGGGTTGTACTATGTAAGCATCAGTACAACAGCATTCTCCGACGGCAAGACCGGACCTTATAATAGTGTCGCCTGGTATGCGATCAGCGACTCCTCAAATCCAGCCGAAGTTACCGATTGGCGCGAGCTGTTCGCCGACCAATTCGTCTGTGCCAATGGGGATGGAGTATGTAATTATGTCGGCCGCGATGAAACTGTTTCTGTCTCACCCGGTCAATACTTCCATTTAATGGTGGGACGCAAGTTCCCTGAATTCCTTGGCTGGACAATGTTCGTGATCGATGACATCAGCATTGTCGCTGCTGATGGTACGCCAAATACGAGCAATGGCTTCTTCAATTGGTGCAACGGTTCTCCCGAAGATTTCAAGGTTCACTCCGGAGAGAAGTGTGCCAATACGACAAAAATCCACTGGGATTCACAACAGACTCGGTAGTGGCGTGAATACCAATCATTTGAAATAGTTGCGCTTATACGTGGCCCGGCAAGAATAACACTTCCGGGCCACGTAATCGATTTGGACGAAATAACACGAACTCTTTAGTGTAAACGGCTGGAATTCCAATGATAACTTGTCGGTACATCTCCACCCTTGGATTACGGGGGAGATTCTTATTGATCGGTCTGATGCTTACCGGTTTATTCGGGCAAGCCGGTTGTACACGAGACGACGTAGCGTCTGCAATCTCAACTGTTGCAGTGCAGCTTGATGCGACTCTCGTGCCCTGGAGTTCTACTGCCGTGGCTAATGCGCAGGATTTAGGAACCCGGATACCTGTAGCCTTGGCCACAGCCAAGGCTCCTGTGCCGTCTGCGACCGCAATAGTTATCAATCAGCCGCTCACTACGATCAGCATCCCTATAGCGACCCCCTCATCAACTTCTACGCCCACGGCGGTTCCTACAGACACCATAGTTCCAACAGATACGAGGACGCCAACTGCGACGTCGTCCCCAACCGATACTCCCACCCCCACCATCACTTATACTCCAACGCCGTACCCCGATATCATCGTCGTACCTGGTGCATGGATGACGATGATATCAGGCGGGCTTTTCAAGATGGGAGTGTCAGCCGACCAACTGGCCCATGATTGCGCGCTCTTCCGCGATGGTTGCCAGCAGGAATGGTTTAGCGCCTCAGAGCCTATTCATACTGTGTGGGTAGACAGGTATTATATCGATTCACATGAGGTCACTAATGAAGCATTTGCGCGTTTCTTGAACGCGATCGCAGGAGAACCGAACTGTCTGGAGCAGACCTGTATTGATACTGAGGAGAGCCAAATCGAGGGGCAAACTGGAGCATTCACGGTCGCGGAGGGATTCGGCGATCATCCCGTCACAGGGGTTACATGGTATGGAGCGGCCGCCTATTGTGCCTGGCGTGGCGGCCGTCTACCTACGGAAGCAGAATGGGAAAAAGCGGCCTCCTGGGACGAAGAGACGGGGAAGGCGCTACGCTATCCATGGGGTAATTCTTTCGATGGGGAGAGAGTCAATTTCTGTGATACGTCGTGTGACGCACCTCATAAAAACACTAAATACAATGATGGGTTTGCTGAAACATCCCCGGTAGCGTCTTACGAAAATGGTATTAGCTCGTTCGGCATCTACGATATGGCCGGGAATGTCTGGGAGTGGGTATCAGACTGGTATGACCCAGTCTATTACGCTCAACCTGCCCGATCGAATCCTACTGGACCCGCGACAGGTGAAGACAAGGTCGTCCGAGGCGGTTCCTGGTACGACACGGGCAATTTCACCGCTTCAGCTATCCGTTTCCCGTCCGCCCCCGACAACGCCGATAGAACAATTGGTTTCCGATGCGTAGTCGAGATCCCATGATGACAGGGCCGGACACGAAAACCTAGAACAGTCGCACTTCAACTGATTCGCCGGCCAACAGCCCGCCGCGATTAAGCGGCACTTTAACCAATCCGTCGGCGTTAACCAGCGTATAGATCAGATTGCTCTTGCCGAACACAGGAGTGACCCAGAACCCGTCAGGTGATTCTTCCAGGCGAGCAGGTACATAATCTTCCCGCCCGCTCTCGCTCGGGATATTTTGCGTCAGCCGAGCCTGAATTCGCTCTCGAGGAGGCAAGCGATTAATTCCCAGCAGCTGGTATACGACTGGAACGCCAAACATATCGAATTGGATAATAGCCGACACCGGATTACCGGGTAAGCCCAACACAGGCTTGCCGTTCACCACGCCGGCAATGGTTGGCTTGCCAGGACGCGTAGCGACGCCGTGGAACAAAACGCCCGGCTCCCCCAAGCTGTCAATTACATCAACTGTCATGTCGCGAACGCTGACTGAAGAACCGGCCGACATAACGACGATATCTCCGTCGGCAAGGGCTTTACCTGCGGCATCCTTCAGCGCTGCGAAATCGTCAGGGACAATGCCCATTATGACCGGGAGCGCTCCCGCCCTGATACATTGCCCAGCCACAGCATAACTATTGATATCGCGAATTTGGCCCAACCGGGGGGTTTCCATTGGCGAGACGATTTCATCGCCGGTAGCCAAAATCATCACGCGAGGCTGCCGTCGTACAGAAATTGATGTAATACCCAGAGCTAACAAACCGCCGATGTCTTGTGGCCGAAGCATCGCACCGGCCTCGATAATCAATGCCTGTTCGGGCACATCTTCGCCCACCTGAATAACATTTTGCCCAGCAGCTACTGCCCGATAGATCTCTATCTCATAAGGATAATCATGGGGGTCAGGACTACCGGCCAGTTGAGTATGCTCCACCTGAACCACCGCATCCGCGGAAAACGGAAGCATGGCTCCAGTATGAACGAGCGTCGCCTGGCCGACCTCTAATTCAACATCGGCCGCATGCCCCATGTGAACTTCCCCCACCACTTGAATAAATCCAGGTAAGGCCTCGCTTGCGCCATAGGTATCCTGAGCTCGAACAGCATATCCGTCCATTGTAGAGCGGCGAAAAGCCGGCAGGGGATGCGGGGCATAGATGTCATCGGTCGTCACACGGCCAAGCGCCTCAATCGTCGGCAGTCTCTCACTCTGTGTCAGCGGTTGAATCTGACTCAGCAACAAGGCGCGCGCATCATCGGGAGGCAAAACATTGAAAAATTCAGCCATTTCAGCCAACCGCCACCATATCACGTAAGGCAGCTTCATCAATGACGGCCACGCCAAGATCGTTCGCTTTGACTAATTTACTACCGGCCGCCTCTCCAGCTACTAAGTAGTCGGTTTTCTTGCTCACCGATCCGGTGACCTTGCCGCCGTGGCCCTCGATGAACGCAGTCGCTGCATCACGCGACATCGTGGGCAAGGTGCCGGTGATAACAAATATCAAGCCACTCAGGGAACGAGCGCCCTGCGATTCCACAGCAACCGGAGTCGATAAATTCAATCCCGCTGCTCGCAGCTTTTCAATTAACTGGTGGTTCTGTTTATTGGCAAACCAGGCTACCACCGACGCAGCGATTTGTGGGCCAATTCCTTCGATTTGCTGCAAATCATCTACTGAGGCAGCAGAAAGTGCATCGATGCTGCCAAAAGATTGGATGAGTAATGCGGCTACCACACTGCCAACGAAGCGAATACCCAATGCAGTCAACAAACGCTCAGGAGGTTGATTCTTGCTAGCTTCGATACCAGCCAGCAGATTATCAACTTTCTTGTCTTTAAAACCTTCGAGCTGAAGCAAATCGTCCCGACGTAGGGTATAGATATCAGCCACATCATGAATAAGGCCATGCTGAAACAATAGCGCCGCCGTTTGGGCGCCGAAACTGGTGATGTCCATCGCCCCCCGGCTGACGTAATATTCCACACGACGAATCAATTGTTCAGGGCAAGCCGCATTCTCGCAATAGATGGCCACTTCTCCGGGGAATTGAACAACAGGCTCGTCACAGAATGGACAGCGAGTCGGCCTTTCAATAGGTCGTTCCGTACCATCACGAACATCGACAATTGGTCCCACGATATAGGGGATGACATCGCCTGCCCGTCTGACTATAACTCGGTCTCCAATGCGAATATCCTTACGCTCGATCTCATCGTAATTATGTAACGTCGCATTGCGCACCGTCACTCCGCCGATCTCTACCGGCTCGAGGATTGCGTTAGGCGCTAGTACGCCCGTGCGGCCGACATTCACCTGGACATCAAGTAGACGTGTCGTCTTCTCCTGGGCCGGGAATTTGAGAGCAATAGCCCCCCGTGGATCCTTACCGACAAAGCCCAAGCTATCGGCCAGCTCGCGATCGTTAATCTTGACGACAACCCCATCGACTTCGTAATTGATCTGATTTCTATGGGCCCCCCATCGCCCGAAGGCGGCAATTACCTCGTCAAGGTTGGCACAGTATTGATTATCAGGCGACACAGGAAATCCCAACGATTTCAGATAGGCGAGTCGTTCCCATTGTGTGGTAGGTATCTCAGTCCCATCAGCCAAAATCACGTCGTAACAATACATTCGCAGTGGGCGTTCGGCCGTTTTACTCGGATCCAGTTGACGCAGCGAACCAGCGGCCGTATTGCGAGGATTCATATAGATCGCTTCCCCCGCCTCAGCCCTGGAAGCGTTAAGCTCCTCGAATTTGTCAAGCGGCATGTAGGCCTCTCCTCGAACCACCAGGTAATCGGGTGGCGGGATTTTGCTCTGAGGATCGACCGGGATACGCTGTGGTAGCGTCCGCACGGTACGCAAATTAGGCGTCACATCCTCTCCTACCGTTCCATCGCCACGGGTCGCGCCCAGCGTGAACACCCCATTTCGATACGTTAACACCACCGTCAACCCATCAAACTTCGGCTCGACCACATAATCCAGCTTGGTTCCCTCAGGCAAGAGGCGGTCGATCCGCATCCGCCAGGCGCGTAGATCGTCCGCATTGAAAGCGTTCATCAAGCTCAATATGGGAACAGGGTGATTCACTTTGACGAAAACATCGGACGGCGCCGCCCCAGCCCGCTGAGTCGGTGAATCCGGCGTAATCAGTTCGGGATGCTCCGATTCCAATTCAACAAGACGTCGATAAAGCGCGTCATATTCCGCGTCGCTGATGACGGGCGAGTCGAGGGTGTGGTAGCGGTAGAGGTGATAATCTATCTCTATGCGAAGTTGTTTGATCTGTTCCTCTAGGCTCATAGAAATCTCCGTTTAAGTGCCGAGGCCAGGTTCGATTAAATCATCATCGGGGCGCGGCCGAAGGGGTTAGAAAATCTCCAGCCACCCAGCCCACTGCGCCGTCCGACAGTCGCACCTGCCACCAATCATATTCACCTCCGCGCGTTGGGCCGCCGGTGACCATAATAATGGAGCCTTCACTAGCCACGACAACCGGCTGGTTGCTGGTACTGGGGCCATTGCGCACTGTGACGCCAACGCCACCGGTCTCTGTCACACGGGCGTAATAACCCACGGTGATCTTGTCCGGCGCGACAGACAAATCAGGCGTAGGGGCAGTCGTTGCGGTGGGAGCAATAGTCGGGGTCGGCGGGTCATGGGCAATAGTTAACGTCGGTTGTGGCGGAGCTGTCAGTTGAATGATCGACGGCTCCATCATATCTGCCGTATTCTCCGGGGAGCGAACCAGATAGTTGGTGAGCAGTATCATCAAGACCACAAGGCCAATAATGGCCACCACACCCCCCAGGCCCAACCAGAGCCAGGGAATGGCGGAGTGACCAGGCCTGTTAGCTAGATGTTCGTTTCGCGGATCGTATGACATAGAAAATTCGGTATCGTCCTAATGAGCGCAATGAAAACTATTCATCTCGCGGGCCTTAGGCTAGCCATTATTTCGGCTGATGTAATCCAGGAATTGTTCGAGAGGCCAGGTATTGACCACATCGGACGCGGTAACCCAACCGCGCTGCGCAGTGGCAACGCCAAAGTGGCGTAACCCAAAGTCCTCCGGCTGGTGAGCGTCGGTATTGATAGCGATTTTGACGCCGTGTTCAATCGCCATTCGTGCATGAACATCGCGCAGGTCGAGGCGAGCGGGATTAGCGTTAATCTCCAGTATTGTTCCGGTCGCGGCCGCGGCGGCGATGATGGCATCCATATCCAGATCCGCTCCCGGCCTATCGGGCAAGAGCCGGCCTGTTGGGTGGGCGATCATATCTACGTGTGGATTGTTGATGGCGCTCAACATTCTCTGTGTGACTTGTTCCCGAGGCTGGCTTAAACCGGTATGGAGGCTGGCGATGACAAAATCGAGTTCTTCGAGGACATCATCAGGATAATCCAATGAGCCGTCGGCACGGATCTCCATCTCGGTGCCCTGGAGCACGCGAAATTTGGGTCCCAGGACATCGTTGGCTTCCTTCACCTCCACGGCTCGCTGTCTCAGTCGCTCAACAGATAACCCATTAGCAATGCCCAGGCTAGCTGAATGGTCGGTGAGGGCGATATAGTCAAGCCCTTGTTCACGAGCAGCTTTGGCCATTTCCATGACGCTATATTTGCCGTCGGACCACTCCGTGTGCATATGAAGGTCGCTGCGAATATCCTCTAACTCGATCAGCACAGGAAGGCTCTTCGTCTTAGCCGCCTCGATTTCACCACGATCCTCACGCAATGTAGGAGGGATGTAAGCAAGCCCGAGTCGTGAGTATACTCCCTCTTCCGACGCGCACAGAATCTCCGCTCCGCCATCAAGCGGGGTGAAAGAATATTCACTCAGCGAATAGCCCATCTTTAAAGCCATCTCGCGAAGCTTGACATTGTGATCCTTGTTGCCGGTGAAGTAGGCCATCAAGGTACCCCACCGCTCTATCGGCAGAACACGAAGATCAACGCCAAGCCCTGTGAGAAGAGTAACACGCGCGCGCGTAGGGCCACGTGAATCAACAGTCTCAACTAAATCCAATTGGACAAATCGATCCATGACTTGCTCAGCGGATTCGGCCGCTACCAGCAGATCGATATCGCCAATGGTATCTTTCATGCGCCGGAGCGATCCACCCACGGCCGCGCGCGTCACACCCGGGACTTGTTGTAAGGCATCCAACATTTGTTGGGCAATAGGCCAGGCAACACCAAGCGGGACACGGCTGTCACCATGAACAGACAAAGCTTCAATAGCGGACAGCAATTTGGCCTCAGACTTCACCCCCATGCCGGGCAACTCGCGCAGTTTACCTTCGCGAGCGGCGGCGGTTAATTCAGCCATCGTAGATATTCCAAGCAAGTCGTGGATTTGTTTAACACGCTTTGGGCCAAGCCCTTCGACCCGCATCATATCGACCAGAGAGGGCGGCACATCCTTAGCTAACTTCTCGTAGAACTCCAGCTTGCCGGTCGTGAGCATTTCCTCTATCTTGGCCGCCAGCGTATCGCCAATGCCCGGGATTTCAGTCAGTTTACCTTCGGCATAAACAGTATTGATATCTCGTCCCAAAGTTTCAATGCTCTCGGCCGCTCGCCGGTAGGCGAGAATCCGGTGTATTTGGTCACCACGAATGGCCAGCATATCAGCTATCTGATTGAATATATCGACGACATCACGATTTTTCATTGGTGTTTATTATACTCCATTCGCCGCGGACACGGCGGCGCTCCCCTTTACAGAGCAAAACTTCACGATAGCTTGCGCATACCGATCTATATGATATATTTTTGTCCCTTACAAAGGCGTCTTGCCTGATTCAAGTCTTCTATAGGAGAGAGAGATGAAGAAGAATCGTATACTGTTGTTGATGGGAGTACTTCTCGTCGCAGCGATGATTATCTCTGCTTGTACAGCTACAAGTGGAGATATTCAGCAAGCGGTCGAGCAGGTAGCCCCCACGCTTCAAGCGGCAGCGCAAGAAGTGGCGCCAACGCTTCAAGCCGCGGCACAGGAAGTAGCGCCGACGCTGGAAGCTGCGGTGCAAGAGGTCGCGCCGACGGTCGCCGCCGCGGCGACGCAGGTGGCTGGCGGTAGCGAGTCCTCCTTTGAGCCTATGGTTGTTGCCGCGCCTGATTGCGATTACGGTGGTTTGTTCAAGGAGATCGCCGCAATCGACGAACTGACCGTTCAGTTCAGCATGTGCGCGCCCGACCCGGCTTTCCCGTCCAAGGCAGCATTCTCCCCGTTCGCAATCCTTCCGTCGGAGTATCTGGAATCCACCGGCGGATCGGGCGAATTGCTGGAGCACCCCATTGGCACTGGCCCCTACATGTTCCAGAACTGGAGCCGTGGCGAAGAACTTGTCATGGTCAAAAACCCCAATTACTGGGGCGACGCGGCGAATGCTGACACGCTGGTATTCCGTTGGCAAACCGAGTCGGCCGCCCGCCTGCTGGAGCTTCAATCCGGCACGGTTGATGGAATCGACAACCCGGCCCCCGATGATTTCGCGACGATTGCTAACGATCCCAATCTCCAGATCCTCGACCGCGCGGCTCTCAACGTCTTCTACGTTGGCATGAACAACAAGTTCGCGCCGTTCGATAACGAGAAGGTTCGCCAGGCGATCGCCATGGGCATCGACCGGCAGCGTATCGTCGATCATTTCTACCCGCCGGGATCTGAGGTCGCCAGCCACTTCACCCCCTGCGTCATCCCGAACGGTTGCGCCGGTGAAGAATGGTACGAGTTCAATCCTGAGGCTGCTCGCGCCCTGCTGGCCGAGGCTGGTTTCCCCGATGGTTTCGAGACCGAGATCGCCTATCGCGATGTCGTCCGTGGCTATCTGCCCGACCCCAACATCGTCGCCCAAGACATCCAGGCCCAGTTGGCCGAGAATTTGAACATCAAGGCCACCATCAACGTCATGGAATCCGGCGCTTTCCTGGAGGCGTCTGACGCCGGTCGGTTGACGGGGCTGCATCTGTTGGGTTGGGGCGCTGACTACCCCGACATGACCAACTTCCTGGACTACCACTTCGGTGCTGGCGCTTCAGATCAGTTCGGCGCTAAATTCCCCGATCTGACCAAGATCCTGTCCGAGGCCGCTTCACTCTCGACCGATGAGGCTCGCGCGCCCCTGTACGAGCAGGCCAACAACCTGATCAAACAGTATGTGCCGATGGTTCCTGTAGCGCACGGCGGTTCCGGGGCAGCTTATCTGGCGACAGTGAAGAACGCGCACGTCAGCCCATTGGGCAACGAAATGTTCGCCTCGATGGACTCCGGCAAGGACTCCTTCGTCTGGATGCAGAATGCCGAGCCTATCAGCCTCTACTGCGCGGACGAGACCGATGGTGAATCGCTGCGTGCTTGCGAGCAGATGACAGAATCGCTCCTGGCCTATGAAATCGGCGGGACAGCTGTCAAGCCTTCCCTGGCCACGGCCTGCACGGCAAATGAGGATCTGACGGTCTGGACTTGTAACCTGCGTGAAGGCATCACCTTCCACGATGGCTCAGCCCTCGATGCGAATGACGTCGTGATGTCGTATGTCGTTCAGTGGGATGCAGCGAACCCGCTGCATGTCGGTAATACCGGCGCCTTCTCCTACTTCTCGGCACTGTGGGGTGGTTTCCTGAATGCCCCGCCGTCGGAGGAATAAGTAGAATCGTGGTATTAGGCATTAGCCTGTACGTTCATTAGTCATTCGGGCGGGATGGACAACACGCACCTGGTGTGATGTTCTCCATCCCGCCCTTTGTTACAGGTAAATGCTCCGTCAGATAAAGGGAGGATTATGGCCCAATATACTATCCGCCGACTCATAGCTGCAATCCCGGTAATACTAGGCGTATTGATCGTGACTTTCGCCCTGGCGCGGGCCATTCCGGGAGAGCCTTGTACAGCCATGTTCGGAGAGAAGGCGACGCCTGAGATCTGTGCCAAGTTCAACAAAGATAAAGGGTTGGACAAGCCGATTACAACTCAATTGCTCATCTTCATGGGCGACATGTTGGGCGGCGATTTTGGGTCATCTATCCGATTCAAACGTCCCGTGATGGACATCTTGATCGAGCGGCTTCCGCAAACCATCGAACTAGGGATTGCATCAGTGACCATCGCTGTCATTATTGGAATCCCACTAGGTATACTATCCGCAACGCGCCGAAATTCGCCCGTAGATGTCATGACGATGATCGGGGCTAACATCGGAGTCTCCATGCCTGTATTCTGGCTAGGCTTGATGCTGGCATACGTTTTCGCCTTGCTTCTGAAAGATACCCCGTTTCAGTTGCCCCCCAGCGGTCGGCTCTCAGCCGGCGTCAGCCCTATCCCTTTTTATAAAGTCTACGGTTGGGAATTTACCAAAGGGTCGATTAACGCCACGCTGGCTACATTTATCAGCAATTTTTATATCTTTAATTCAATCATCACCGCAGACTGGAAAGTTCTCAACGACGCCATCCGCCATCTCATTCTGCCTTCAGTAGCCCTGGCGACGATTCCGCTGGCCATTATTGCGCGTATGACTCGCTCGGCCATGCTTGAAGTACTCGGGCAGGACTATGTGCGCACAGCCAAGGCTAAAGGGTTGGGACCGCAAAAAGTGGTTATGAAGCATGCCTTCCGCAATGCCTTATTACCCATCGTCACTATTATTGGTCTCCAATTCGGATTGATCCTTAGCGGGGCAATTCTAACAGAGACGATCTTTGGCTTATCGGGGGTTGGCCGTAGCCTGTACGAGGCCATAACTGCTCGGGACTATCCGATCATCCAGGGATTTGTTGTCGTGATTGCTATCGGATATGTATTTGTCAACCTGATCGTTGATCTCTCTTACGCATTATTGGATCCGCGCATTCATCTGGATTAGCCTGATGTCAACCATGCCTGAGCCGACCCCTATAGCAACCCTGCCGCCGCTGGATGACGCCGGTGCAGGAGATATAAGCGATTACCGTGCCAATAGTCTGTGGCGACTGACTATGCGCCGGCTTTTCCGGCAGCGTTCGGCCGTTGTTGGTTTTATCCTCCTGGTTATCCTAGTAGGAAGCGCTATCTTCGCGCCGATAATCGCGCCCTATAACCCTGAGCAGCCTCTTATTGGCATCGAAAACGTAACAAAGCGCCAAGGACCTTGTATCCATTTGCTCGGTTGCCCACCTGACAAACCACAACATATTATGGGAGTCGATGGGAACTTCCGGGACGTGTTCAGTCGTATCATATATGGAACGCGTATTTCACTATCCGTTGGGCTGCTCACCGTCAGCTTCGCCGTCCTTGTGGGCACTTTCCTGGGGGCTATATCAGGCTATGCTGGAGGTCTCATCGATAACATCATCATGCGTGTGCTCGATGTTGTACTGGCATTCCCCTTCCTATTGTTGGCTATAGCGATTGTAAGCGTCCTCGGCCCAGGATTGACAAACGCCATGCTGGCCATCGCAGTCATCAGCATTCCCACTTACGCTCGCGTCACGCGTGCCAGCGTCCTGTCTGTGCGTGAAATGGATTTTATCGAGGCTTCTCGCGCATTGGGGGCTAGCAGTCGTCAAATCCTATTCGGCCGGATTTTGCCTAACGCATTACCGCCACTCATCGTTGTGGCCACACTGGGCATCGCGACCGCAATTCTGGATACGGCCGCGCTTTCATTCATCGGCCTCGGTGCGCAGCCGCCCACGCCGGAATGGGGTTCGATGTTGGCGATCGAGCGTAATCAGGTATTCAGCGCTCCCCACCTGGTATTCTTCCCCGGCCTGGCTATCATGTTCACCGTACTAGCCTTTAACCTGCTGGGAGACGGTTTGCGCGACGCTCTTGATCCGCGGCTGGTCCACGGTAGTGGCGCGGCAAAAGAATAGTCACAAACCTATTTATATATAAGATCCGCTGAACAAAAAGACCCGGAGGGACACACCCGGGTCTTTTCTATTCATAGAGAGTATGACTCCGAATCATCCAGGCTAGCCTAGCGGCTCACCGGTATATGGCTCAATATCAGTCGCTTCCGGTCCTTTAGCCGTCGTTTCCACATCGTAAAGAATCCATTGTCCTTCTTCATACTCTTCCACATCGCCAACAGTGGCTGACTTATGAAAGAAGATTTCCTCCCCTGCGCCGCGAACAATGAACCCGTAGCCTTTCTTGGCATTATACCATTTGACGAGGCCGATATACTTGCCGGTCATCGGATCGATCTGGATAGTTTCCGGGCCGACAACCTCGGGCTCACGCGGAGGCGATTCGTAGTGCGAGCCACCTTGTTGACGCGGAGGCAATGGCCGCGATGAAGATTCTCCCCGTCCGGGCCGTTCTCCTCGATCCACTCGTTCAGCGCGCTGCGAGTGGCCGCTCGCGGGCATTGCTTCTAGCTCAGACAGCGACGAAGGATCAAGCGGTAACCCAGCCTGACTCAAACGACGCTGCATTTCCACCGTAAATACGAAGCGCTCGCCGCGCTCGTTTTCTTCCCAGCGATCTCGAAAATTCATATCAGTTCTCCATTCTTTCCCTAGACTTGCCCGATCTTGTTATACGCTTCTTCTGCGGCTCAGAAACGCTCTCTTTCTTATTCTTAGTAAGCATCTCGTTTGTCAATGGCTGAACAACGCCGCTGACGCGGCTCTTGGCAGCTAGCGTCATGACCGATTGCGGACGCACACTACGCGAACCAATGACTGTGTCGCTCAGCCCTACCCGTTTAGTGACCCCACCACTCGTGGTGACAATCAAAGTCACCCCTTTCGTAATTAGTGTGCTGGCAACAACCTCTGATGCCTCTTTAGGTAGTCGAAGATTAATCACCCCTTGACCATAACGGTTCTGGAGCGGGTACTCGTCAACGGGTGTCGCTTTGGCAAGGCCGTTATCAGTGATACTCCAGACAAAACTCTCCGGCGTAACCACATCCATACCAATGACACCATCAACATCACTATCAAGCTTGATCCCCAAGACACCGGAGGCCGGTAGCCCCATTGGACGAACGGTGTCTTCCTTAAAGCGAATCGCCTGGCCGGTCGATGTAGCCAGAAACACTTCCTGGTCTCCGTCGGTAATTCGCGCCCAACCAAGTGAATCGTCATCAGCGACGTTAATCACCGTGAAAGGATCAGCCGTCACACCCGGTAAGTCTTCCAGACGAACCCGCTTTACGACGCCGGCCAGAGTCGTCAGAAAAAGATATCCCTCGAGTGATCCATCAGCAGGCAAGACAAAAGCCGCAGCCAGATGTTCGGAACGGCCAAGCGACGACAGGTTAGTCCACGATGCTCCACTGCCAACTGTTTCCGCCTCAGGTATGCGATGGACGGGAATTCCCACCGCTCGACCGGATGCCGATACAATGTACAGGATATCTCGTGTACTCGCCCCCAGAAGAGCGGCCGGCTGCTCAGGAGGCTTCCGTGCCATCGTGGGCAGCGCGGACCCGATAGTGCGCCCGATCGTGCCCTTCTCGCCAATCATGATCCAACCCCGCTCATCGGGGAGCAGCCCCACACTAGTCAGGACCCCACCATCGACGGTATTGACGATCTGAGTCCGGCGCTTATCGCCAAATCGTCCGTTGACTTCCTCCAGCTCCGTCTTGATTTGGCGGCGCATTAATTCGGGCTTGGCCAACAATTTTTCAAGCTCCTTGATGAGCGCCAGCTTTTCCTTATATTCATCCTGGATCTTCTTTCTCTCCAGCGCCGCCAATCGACGAAGCTGCATATCAAGAATCGCCTGAGCCTGGATTTCAGTGAATTTGAAACGATCGATAAGGTTCGTTTTAGCCGTTTCAGCTGAACGAGAACGACGTATCAGCTCGATCACTTCGTCAAGATGATCAAGCGCCTTGAGTAACCCTTCCAGGATGTGGGCGCGCTGGCGAGCTTTATTTAGATCGAACTCGCTCCGTCTACGGATAACTTCCAGACGATGCTCCAAATAATAGCGCAGCGCTTGTTTCAAGGTCAATACACGCGGTTCGTTATTAACCAGAGCCAGCAATGATATACTGAATGTCGACTGGAGTGGGGTCAGGCGGAATAGATCCGCTAGAACTTCTTCAGCGTCAACAGTGCGCGTCGTCTCAATAATAATTCGCAGCCCTCTCCGATCGGATTCGTCCCGAAGATCGGTAAGGCCTTCGATCTTGCCGTCACGGTGAAGATCGGCGATGCGCCCCATGAGGTTTGTTTTATTCACCTGATAGGGCAGCTCAGTGATGATAATACGTGATTTGTTGCGCCCCATTTGCTCGACATGAGCGCGCGCACGAACAGTTAGCCGGCCACGCCCAGTAGCATAGGCGCTGGCAATAGCGTCCGTATCGTCTTCATCGCCGCGCCGGCGCGCAACTAATCCTCCAGTTGGAAAATCAGGTCCCTGAACAAAACGCATCAGGTCAGACACAGTGATATCGTCTAACCCCTCCCAGTTATCGAGCATATAAGTCAAGGCCCCGACAATTTCGGTGAGATTATGCGGCGGGATACTCGTCGCCATACCGACGGCAATGCCCGATGAACCATTGACAAGGAGATTAGGAATCGTGGCGGGCAGCACGCTCGGCTCTTTCAGTGATTCATCAAAGTTAGGAGTGAAGTCGATGGTATCCTTATCGATATCCGCCAGGAGATCAAAGCCCATTTGAGACATACGGGCTTCGGTGTAGCGCATTGCGGCCGCGGTGTCACCGTCGATGGAGCCGAAGTTCCCTTGCCCATCGACGAGCATATAGCGCATGGAAAAATCCTGAGCCAGGCGCACCATCGCTTCGTAGACAGATTGATCGCCGTGAGGGTGGTATTTACCCAATACTTCGCCGACGACTCTGGCTGATTTTCGATAGGGTTGATCAGGTCGCAAGCCCATGTCATACATCGCGTAGAGGATGCGACGTTGGACGGGCTTAAGGCCGTCCCTGACATCAGGCAACGCCCGCGAGACGATGACGCTCATAGCATAGCTCAGGTATGACTCACGCATTTCCTGATCTATGTTCACTTGTTTAACTAGTCCGACTTCCATAGGCGGCAAAGTTTCTCGATTAAATAGAGACCGATCGAATGAAAATTTGTTCTAAATCGCCCCAACTATAGGCAATTTGTCGGTGGCCGTCAACGGGAAATAGGCAGTAATATTCAGCCGAGCCAGGCACAGGATCGGAGTGAGCGACAGAGATGGTAAGTTCGGGGGGAAGTTACCAGGGTTCAGGTTCTTCGATGTAGATCAGCCCATCCTCAATCTTCACTGGATACGTAGGGATGGGATCGGTAGCCGGTAGGCGGGTTACTGCGCCGGTGCGAATATCGAAGCGAGCGCCATGGCGGGGGCATTCGATTTGATAGTCTAGCACATCTCCATCCTCTAACGGACCACCGTCATGGGTACAGAGATCGGCAATACAAAAGAATTCACCATCAACGTTAAGGACGATAACAGATTCTTCTTCAAAATCATGGTGGAGTCGAGAACCGGAGGGAATGTCCTCGACACGAGCAACTGAAACCATCTTACTCATGAGTACGCATTGTTCCTGGATCGGGGATGCCGTAAGCGCCGGCTTTGAGCACCTTAAGGGAAAGGAGCGCGCATTTGACGCGGGCCATGCTCAAAGGGACACCGATAAGCTCCAACAGCTTCTCGCTGGGAAAAGCTTTCACTTCATCAAGGGTCTTGCCTTTAATCTCCTCGGTGAGAAGGGACGCAGACGCCTGACTAATGGCACAGCCGTCGCCACGCCAAGCAACTTCGGCTACACGATTTTGATCATCAAGTCGGACGTCAATTCGTATAACATCGCCACACAGAGGGTTATCTTCTTCATAGGTGAAATCAGGGTTTTCGATTTCCCCATAGTTGAGTGGATTTTCGTAGAGGTCGATTATCTGTTCGCGATAGATGTTTGCGTCCATAAGAGTTCCCACGAATAGAAATATCGGCACTGCCTACTTTAGTTTAAACACAGAACGCGCGTGATGCAACGCGGCTGTCAGCTGATCGATCTCTTCAAACGTCGTATGGACATAGAAACTGGCTCGCGCAGTCGCGCTGAGACCCAGTCGCTGGTGTAGCGGCATGGCACAATGATGACCTGCGCGAATGGCGATACCTTTCTTATCAAGGATTTCGGCGATATCATGCGGATGAAGACCCGCTAAAGTAAAAGATATCAATCCTCCTCGCTGGGAACCAAGGGGACCGATAATGCGAATGCCGGGTATATCGCTAAGCGCCTCGAACGCATAGTCGGTAACTGCACGCTCATGCTCATGGACAGCGTCCATCCCCAACGAAGACAAGTAGTCGATGGCTGCCCCTAAACCAACAGCTTCGGCGATTCGAGGTGTCCCAGCCTCAAATTTCCAGGGAAGATCGTTAGGCACAAAGCCATCGAACGTAACACGCCGGATCATATCCCCCCCGCTCATGAACGGGGGCATAGTCTCGAGCAGGTGGCGCTTTCCATAGAGAATGCCGATCCCCGTCGGTCCACACATCTTGTGGGAGGAAAAGGCCAGAAAATCACAATCCATCGCCTGGACATCGACGGGCATATGAGGGGCTAGTTGTGCGGCGTCAACCATCGCAAGCGCTCCCACAGAGTGAGCCGCGTCAACCAACTCGCGCACAGGAGTAATAGTGCCCGCAACATTAGAGGCGGCCGTGAACGAGAACAATTTTGTGCGCTCAGTCAGGAATTCACCGAGTCGTTCAATCGCTAACGTGCCGTCATCGAGTATAGGCAAATAGCGGAGAGTTGCGCCTTTCTCCTCGGCCAAAATCTGCCAAGGAACGATGTTGGCATGATGCTCTAGCTCGGTCAGGAGTATCTCATCGCCCGACCCAATATTAGCTCGTCCCCAAGCGTAGGCGACCAAGTTAAAACCTTCGGTGGCGTTGCCCACATAGATGATCTGCTCAATTTCAGGCGCATTGACGAAGCGAGCGATCTTTTCCCGCGCCGCTTCATATTCTGTCGTCGCCAGCTCGCTTAAACGATGGACGCCACGGTGCACATTGGCATGGTAATGCTCATAATAATCATCCATCGCCCTAATGACAGTCAGTGGCTTTTGCGACGAAGCGGCACTGTCGAGGTAAACGAGCGGCACGCCGGGATACACTTCTGTTTTCAGGATCGGGAAATCGTCCCGAATGCGCTCAACGTCATACACAATTCACTCTCATGCTTGCCTGGACGGATTCTCAATAGGAACCCCGACCAGGTTACCCCATTCGGTCCAGGAACCATCATAGTTACGGACGTTAGGATAACCGAGAAGGTAGGTTAAAACAAACCAGGTATGGGAGCTACGCTCTCCAATCCGACAGTAAGCGATAATATCTTGATCAGGCAACAGGCCCTTCTCGCCTTCATAAATCGCCCGCAGTTCATCAGCCGACTTAAAGGTACCGTCTTCATTCACGGCACGGTTCCAGGGAACGCTTTCCGCGCCCCTGATATGGCCGCCGCGCAAGGCGCCTTCCTGTGGAGACCCGGGCATGTGAAGCAGTTCTCCACTGAACTCTTGCGGACTGCGAACATCCACCAGTGGATGTCCGGCATTAATATGGGTCAGGACCTGATCACGAAGAGCGCGAATCTTATAATCAGCGCGGGCGAACGGTTTGTAATCAGCCGGTGGGAAAGACGGTTTCTCCTTGGTCAGAGTACGGCCCTCCGCGATCCACTTTTGGCGGCCGCCGTTCATGACGCGACAATCCTGGTGGCCAAACAACTTGAATACCCAAAAGGCGTAGGTAGCCCACCAATTATTTTTATCACCGTAGAAGACAACAGTTGTATCGTTACGGATGCCGTTGCGGGCCAGCAAAGCCGCGAACTGGCTTTCATTCAAATAGTCACGTCGAATGGAATCGTTGAGATCGGCCACCCAATCAATATGGACGGCATTGGGGATATGGCCTGTGCCGTAGAGGAGCAGATCCTCGTTGGACTCTACAAGCCGAATATCGTCAGTGTTGGCAAGGTTGTCGGCAACCCATTGGGTGCTAACTAAGACTTCATTGTGAGCATAATCGTTTTCCGCCATGTTAACTTCCTCATTGCGAATGGATGCTCTGCCCGATAATAATAGACAAACGCCGACCAATGGTGAGGCTCACCACTGGTCGGCGAAAAACTGTCATGACAGGGATGCTATCCTACTTTCTCAAGAATCCGATCGAAGATTCGTGTGCGCACTCGTTCAAACGGGATACGCTGCATAATCGGGTCGAAAAAGCCCTGGATAACCATGCGGGTCGCCTCATGTCGCGGGATACCGCGGCTCATGAGGTAAAAGATCTCTTCTTCATCGAGCTTGCCAACGGTCGAGGCATGGGTGCACCGAACATCATCAGCTTCGATCTCCAGACCGGGGATAGAGTCGGCTCGGGCGGTTCTATCAAGCATCAAATTACGGTTGGCCTGGAAGCCATCGATGCGTTGAGAACCAGGCAATGCTTTAATCATACCTTGCCAGACCGAGCGCGATTGATCCTTCAGCGCGCCTTTGTAGAGCAGATCGCTGGTTGTATCAGCCGCGTTATGATTCTGCTGGGTATCAAGGTCGATATGCTGCCGACCGTTGGTAAAGAAAATACCCGACATACGTGCCCACGAGCCAGGAGCATCCAATTCGGCCGTCTGGAAGGCTTTGGTCAGTCGTGTACCCATGACGCTCGTGATCCAGTCAAGCTTGCCGCCACGACCCACCCGGCCACGCTCATGGTTGAACTGCCAAACGTTGGTGCCGAAGTCCTGCAGCGACGCATAGTGCAAGCTGGCCTCATCGCCAACGATCAATTCGATCACGCCATTATGAAGCGCCTGACCTTCGCCTCGCGCCGGAGACGCGTACTCATCGATGAAGGTCGCTTCCGAGGCGGTATCGAGGACAACCAGTGTGTGCGTGAACGTGCGGCCGTTGGTAGCCCATAACGCGCTATGAAGAGGTGCGGCCGCTATAGTATTACGCGGAACATAAAGGAACACGCCGCCACGCCAGAACGCGCCATGAAGAGCAGCAAATTTGCCTTCATCGGCACGCACAGCCTGGGTCATGAAGTACTGGCGGACGAGTTCGCCATGTTCGCGTACGGCCGTATGCATATCGCAGAAGATGACGCCCTGAGCGCGCAGCTCGTCGCTCAGCTCATATTCTTTGACAACTCCATCAACTTCAAAAAGGACGCCACCGGCGATATCATCCGTCAACTGCTCGCCAAGATAACTCGGAGCAGGCGTATCCGCGACCCCATTATCTCCGTTTAACGACACGCCTACTGAGCCAAGCTTGAAACGGCGAATATCAGTTCGTCGCCACGCTTCATCTGACGTAGAAGGAACGGGTAAGGATTCGTAGATGTCCCAAGCCTGCAGGCGGAGATCCAGCATCCATTCAGGTTCATCAAGCGATGCCGATAGCTGGGCAACGGCATTACGACTTAAGGGAAGCAACTCAGCCAATGCTACCCTCCATTTGAAGTTGAATCAGGCGATTCATTTCAATCGCATACTCCATCGGTAATTCCTTGACAAGCGGCTCGATGAAACCGTTGACGATCATGGCATTGGCTTCGTCTTCACCGATACCTCGGCTCATCAGATAGAAGACCTGCTCTTCGCCAACTTTACTGACGGAAGCTTCATGGCCAATCGTCACATCTTGCTCGCCAATCTCAATATAGGGGTAAGTATCGGAACGGCTGTATTCATCCAACAAAAGGGCATCGCAAACGACATTGGATTTGCAGTCATTGGCGCCCTCGGCGACTTTCATCATACCGCGATAGGAAGCACGGCCGCCACCCTTGCTGATGGACTTGGAGATAATCCGGCTTGTCGTATGGGGAGCCATATGGACGACCTTGCCGCCTGCATCCTGATGCTGCCCCTTCCCTGCGAAAGCGATCGAAAGCACCTCACCGTGGGCGCCTTCGCCCATCAGATAGACCGATGGGTACTTCATCGTGATCTTGGATCCAAGATTGCCGTCAACCCATTCCATCGTCCCCTTTTCATACACCATAGCGCGCTTGGTTACCAGGTTATAGACGTTGTTGGACCAGTTCTGAATGGTGGTATAGCGACAACGACCGCCTTTCTTGACGATGATCTCAACGACAGCCGAGTGCAGCGAATCCGTAGAGTAGATAGGCGCGGTGCAACCCTCGACGTAATGGACATATGCGCCTTCATCAACGATGATAAGCGTACGCTCGAATTGGCCGGAGTTCTTGGCGTTGATACGAAAATAAGCTTGCAACGGCATCTCGATATGGACGCCGGGCGGGACATAGATGAAGCTACCTCCCGACCAAACAGCCGTGTTCAGCGCGGCAAATTTATTGTCGCTGGCCGGTATAATCGTACCGAAGTATTCCTTGAATAGTTCGGGGTATTGGGCCAGGCCGTCGTCTGTCCCCAGGAAGATAACGCCCTTGCTCTCAAGATCCTTCTTGATGTTGTGGTAGACAACTTCGGACTCGTATTGCGCAGCGACGCCGGAAAGGAACTTCTGCTCCGCCTGGGGAATACCCAATTTGTCAAAGGTATTCTTGATATAACCCGGCACGTCTTCCCAGGAGTCTTCCTGTCTCTCGCTCGGCTTGATGTAATAATAGATATTGTCAAAGTCGATCTCAGACAGATCTGCGCCCCATGTGGGCATCGGCCGATCCATGAAATGCTTATAAGCTTCCAGACGACGCTCAAGCATCCATTCCGGCTCGCCCTTCATGGCTGACATGGCCCGGATGACATTCTCGTTCAGCCCACGTTCAGCCTTGAAAACATAATCCTCGGCGTCAGAAAAACCATACTTGGTAGCATAGTCGGCGCGAACGTCGGCCAGCAATTCTTCTTCAGTCAGGTGTTCTATTGCCTGATCAGCCATTTATGCGACCTCCGCTACACCATATTTCTCGCGCAGCCAATCATAACCGTTCTCTTCCAGGTGCAAGGCCAACTCAGGGCCACCACTCTCAACAATGCGCCCATCAAGCATGATATGAACATGGTCGGGCTGGATGTAATTAAGGATGCGCTGGTAGTGAGTGATGACCAGGACGCCCATATCATTCATCTCATGAAGGCGCTGTGCACCTTCCGCCACGATTCGCAAGGCATCGATATCGAGGCCCGAATCAGTCTCGTCCATGATCGCGATCTTCGGCTCCAGGATGGCCATCTGCAAGATTTCAGCGCGCTTCTTCTCCCCACCGGAAAAGCCGTCGTTGAGATACCGACCGGCGAACTTCTGGTCGATACCCAGGACCTCCATCTTGTTGCGCAGGAGGCGTCGAAACTCAGGGATCGGAATTCCAGCATCTTCAGGGTTGGCGGCTTTACGACGCGAATTAATGGCTTGACGCAAGAACTTAGCTACCGTCACACCCGGCACGGCAACCGGATATTGGAACGCCAGGAAAAGGCCGGCCCGAGAGCGCTCGTCCGCTTCCATTTCGAGCAATTCCTGGCCATCAAACGTGGCCTGTCCCGCTGAAACGACATAAGAAGGGTGGCCGGCAAGCGTGTAAGCCAGCGTGCTTTTCCCCGATCCGTTTGGGCCCATCAGGGCATGGATTTCACCCTGCTTCACCGTCAGATCGATGCCCTTAAGAATTCGATTTTCTCCGATATTCACATGGAGATTGTTGATTTCCAACGCAACAGTCATCGTCAAGTATGCTCCTCGTAAGTGATAGGCGGGCTCCCGCCGAATGTGTCGTGATGTAGAAGGTCAGATGGAAAGAATCAGACAGGCGGAATTATATCATGGCCGTTGACACGCGTCAATATTTATGATAATAATGATAAATATAGGGTAAATTGACGTCTGTTAGTCGCTTGCTATAATCGACATTTGGCACAGAGGCAGGGAGCGGCGATCTATCCGATTCTCCTCAATTGGTTTATAAGAACCTGAGAGACGGATTTGTTCTTACTGAGCCGGGTTATTCTCCGATACAGGGTTATTGAGTGGACGATTATATAAACGGGAAAAAACGTACGACTCGGGAAATTATCCTGCACGGCATCAAGCAATCGCCTCAGTCGACTGTTGAAGATCTGGCCGAAGTTGCGGATATATCCCCGGTCACTGTGCGCCATCACCTGAATGCCTTGCTGGCTGAAGGCGCAATTGAAGCGACAAGCATTCGCCGAAAAGTCGGTCGCCCTTACTATGTCTACTCATTGAGTCAACGCGGCCAGGAGCTATTCCCAAGGCGATATGTCCAATTGACCAGCCGTCTGCTCGACGAATTGAAAGACAGGCTTCCGCAAGAAGCCATCGAGGAGATCTTCGAAGGAGTCGTCGAAACTGTACTTCATGAGCATCGCGGAGAATACGAGCATCTGCCGTTGGAAGAGCGGCTCGATTACCTGACGAACCTGCTATCCGATGAAGGGTTCCTCTCTACATGGGAGCGCACGCGGACCGGCTACAAACTGGTCGAATATAGTTGCCCTTATTTGTCCATCGGCAGCGCCCACACCGAAGTCTGCAACTTTGATCGGCAGATCATGAATAGTATCCTGCAGCAAGAGGTACAGCAGCAGAGCTGCATATTGCATGGCGCCAATTTCTGTGAATACCATATCGAGGCAAAATTTACGCCTGACGAACAAGGTCAGCCCGAAGCTGATCGACAAATAGTCGAAACAAACTGAAAGTCACAAAGAGGATTAGATGATCGCAAATCAAGAAGAACAATTGATGGAATCGCTGCGTTCGGTAATCGATCCGGAAATCGGATTGAACATCGTTGAATTGGGCTTGATTCGGAATCTCGATGTCGATGAGGACGCCCAACACGCCGAGATCACAATGATCCTCACAACCCCTTTTTGCCCCTACGGCCCGCAGATAGTCGAGCAGGTTCGGCTGGTTGGCAACCAGGTGATGTCTGGTGGCGTGCGCGTCCAGATCGGCGCAGAGCTATGGGACCCATCGATGATGGAAGAAGGCGCGGGTGGAGATTGGGGGTTGTTCTAGGCTGCCTCGTAAGTTGCCACATCTACCCAGCGAGCATTAGTTATTTTTGCGACCGCGTCAGCGGATACCCGCAGCTGAATACCCCTTTTGCCGGCGCTGATATAGATCTTCTCCTGACCATTGGCGGACGAGTCGAGGTACACGGCGAACCCTTTATTGAGCAAGGCGAGCGCCGATATTCCCCCGACCTGCAAACCGGTCAACTGCTCTGCCTCTCGATGAGTAGCCATCTTGAGTTTCTTCGCGCCTGTGGCAGCCGCGAGCTTCTTCAAGTCCAGGTGGGCATCGGCTGGAACCATCACCAACATGGGCTTCTTCCCTGCTTCGGGGGGCAGCACCACTAAGGTTTTAAACACAGAATTGGGCGGGATATCCAAAAGCAGCGCAATTTCTTCGGCGTCACGAAGCCCGTCCGGGTAAGTCACAGCTTCATAAGGAATTCGCTTGCCTTCTAAGGCTCGCATCGCCTGAGTTTTCTCGGTCATTTCAGAACTCCAGGAAGTAATTCAGGAGCGTTACATCGCGCTACCTTTTTCCCTGTGCTATGGTAGCATCAGATTTCCCAATCGTTAGATAATTATATAATATAGTGACATCATATGATTCATCATTCGGAGAGCCAATGAACGTCAGCACGCCCGATTGGGTTAAGGATGCGGTATTCTATCAGATTTTTCCCGATCGCTTCGATCGTGATAGGGGAGACAGCGCCGGCAACCCGGCAATTGTAGGTGTTACTTTTCAGGAATGGGGAGGCCAGCCAACGCCGCGTAAATTCATGGGCGGGAATCTGGCCGGTGTCGAGCGGCGTCTGGATTATCTGGTCGAGTTAGGGATCAGCGCGATCTACCTGAATCCGATCTTCTCTGCAGCCGCCAACCATCGCTACAACACATACGATTACTTTCGGGTCGATCCCCTGTTAGGTGGTGATGCCGCCTTCGATAAGCTTTTGACATCCGCGCATCAGCGAGGCATCCGTGTGGTGCTGGATGGTGTCTTTAACCATTGCGGCCGAGGCTTCTTCCAGTTCCATCATTTACTGGAGAACGGCCCCGATTCGCCCTATAGCGATTGGTTCCATGTTAATCGATGGCCCCTGAACGCTTATTCATCCGATGAGGCGCCTGATTATAGCGCCTGGTGGAACATTCCAGCGCTACCCAAGTTTAATACCGATAATCCAGGCGTACGCGAATTTCTATGGAGTGTTGGAACGCATTGGTTAGAGCGGGGCATAGATGGTTGGCGATTGGATGTGCCCGACGAGATCGACGATGACTCTTTTTGGCAAGAGTTCCGGCAGCGTTGCAAGTCAGTGAACCCGGACGCGTACATCGTCGGGGAGTTGTGGAAGCCCGCTCATCGGTGGCTGAAAGGTGACCAGTTTGACGGCCAAATGAACTATTTGTTCACACGAGCCGTGTTCGGCTATTTCATCGGTCGCAAACTGGACCAATCCCAGACGATCCCAATGGGATATGGTCGGATCCGGACGCTTGATGGGCAGAGTTTCGGCAAGGAGCTTGACCATATCTTCAACCATTTATACCATCCGGAGATCGCCCTGGCTCAATTAAACATGCTAGGGAGCCATGACACACCCCGCCTGATGACCCTGGCCAACGGCGATCGTGCTACAGTCGCCTTGGCATTCCTATGCCAGATGACAGTCCCCGGCGCTCCGAACATTTATTACGGGGATGAGATCGGAATGACCGGCCGAACTGATCCCGATTGCCGGAAGGCGTTTCCCTGGCATGACCTGGGCGTATGGGACAATAGTCTACTAGAAGAGCTCAAGCGATTAACCGCCATGAGACATCGGTCAGCTGCATTGCGGCGTGGCTCTTTCCAGGTTATTCAGGCCGACAAGCAAGTGGTCGCTTACGAACGGTATTTTAAAGGAGAACGCGTCGTGGTTGCTTTCAATGTGGCACGCCGAAAACCGGCCGTGTTCAAATACACAGGCGCTTCTGGCGAGGTTCTCAGGGAAGAACCGGTTGGCGCAACTCAAGGTGAAAGTTTACAGGCCGGCGCGTCTGTAATTCTCCCCCCGTATAGCGGCCGCGTTTGGTCGTCGACCGCTCCCTAAGCAGCTTCTGACGCAATTCCTATATCTACTTATCGAGCCGTGCGCTATCATATAACAGGATGCTCAATCATAGGCGGAATTCATGAGGACAGAACTTATCATTGGAGAAACTGCATTTACAGATCTGGCGGGAGAGTGGGATCAGTTGGCGGCCAAAGGGTTCACAGCGACGCCATTTCAGACGCTTGCCTACCAACGAGCCTGGTGGACACATCTCGGTCCCGAAGGCGCCATACTCTTGACGGTAATCACCCGCAACGATGATGACGAACTCATCGGAATCGGCTGTTTTTACTCGGTGGGCGGCCTGCTACACTTTAATGGTTGCGTTGAGGAAACAGATTATCTCGATCTAATTGCGTCAAATGACCACGCTGAACGAGTGTGGCAAGCGACATGGGAGTGTCTCCAGCGTAGTGATGTCCCACAATGGACAACTCTTGAACTATGCAATATCCCGGCCGATTCACCCACGCGGTCAATCCTGCCGGCTCTCGCGCAAAAGTACAGCATCTCTATCCAGGAAGAGATCATGGAAGTTTGCCCGATTATTTCGTTACCGAAGTCAATGGACGCTTATCTGGAATCTCTCGACAGCAAGCAGCGGCGAGAACTTAATCGCAAGCTGCGGAGAGCCGAGGCGGCAGGCATCGAAACCATCATCGTTGAAGAGCCTCATGATATCGATGTCGAAGTAGATAATTTCCTGGACTTACTACAAAAGAGCACCTATGAGAAGCGAGATTGGCTGAATGCTGGTCGCAGGGCGCTTTTCCATGAAGTCGGCCGTGCGGCGCTGGAAGCAGGGACATTACAATTAATGTTCACAACGCTGGAAGGTCAGCGGGCGGCCGCCTTGTTTAATTTCGACTATAGGGATCGGATATGGGTCTACAACTCAGGTCTGGATCCGGCTGCGTTTTCTGCGCTCAGCCCGGGGGTAATCATTACAGCGGAGGCAATCGCCCAAGCTATTAATCTGGGCCGCCGAGAATTCGATTTCATGCGCGGAGATGAGGAATACAAATACCGGTTCGGAGCCACGGACACGAAAATCTACCGGCTGCGTATCGAGCGAGCGTAACGGGTGAGTTGATATGATTCAAGACGATCATTTAGGAAACTCTCAATCAATCATGCCCCAGCTTCGCGTGGCCATGTTGAGTGTTCATACTTGCCCATTGGCTATGTTAGGCGGCAAGAAGACGGGCGGGATGAACGTTTATGTCCGTGATCTCAGCCGGGAGCTAGGTCGAATGGGTATACACGTCGATGTTTTCACTCGTTCCCAGGACGACTGTGTGCCAATGGTGAACCATGATTTGGATGAGAACGCCAGAGTCATCCATATCCCTGCAGGGCCTGAAGCGCCGGTCCCGGTTGACGATATCATCAATTATCTGGATGAATTTGCCGCGGGTGTAGCACAATTCGCGGCAGGCGAAGGATTACACTATGACCTCATCCATAGCCATTATTGGTTGTCGGGGCTTGTAGCTGAAAAGCTGGAGGCTTATTGGGGAAAGACACCAATTGTCCACATGTTCCATACTCTAGGCCACATGAAGAATCGGATCGCCGGCAGCCCAAGCGAGCGGGCATCGCAAGAACGGCTCGAGGGGGAGAGTCGCGTGCTGGCGATCGCCGATCGGATCATCGCAGCCACGCCGGCCGAGAAAGCTCAGCTCAACTGGTTGTATGGTGCCGACATGGCAAAAGTCGCCATTATCCCACCGGGCGTCGATTTGGAGCGCTTCCATCCAATCGACAAGACCGAGGCCAAACGTAGGGTAGGTATCCCATGCGGCGACAAAAACATCATGTTTGCCGGGCGCATTGAGCCTCTAAAGGGCATCGATACCTTGATACGAGCGATGGCCCTCATCCGGCAGCGTCATCCAGCCGTCATCGAGAACACTTGTGTAGCGATCATCGGTGGCGATCCATGGTCTGATAACCCGGACGCGGAGATGGAACGACTGCAGACATTACGCCAGGAACTGAACATCCATGATTTTGTCATGTTCCTGGGGGCAAAGGACCAAGAGGTATTGCCTAACTATTACGCCGCGGCTGAAATGGTGGTGATGCCGTCCCATTATGAGAGCTTCGGTATGGTCGCGTTAGAGGCGATGGCCATGGGGCGGCCAGTCATCGCATCGGAAGTGGGGGGCCTGGCCTTCCTGGTCCAGGATGGAATAACCGGCTATCACGTGCCGTCGAGAGATCCGGAGGCGCTTGCCGAGCGCATCTTTGAATTATTAACCAATGTTGATTGCCGCGAAGCGATGGGGCACGCCGCACGACTGAGCGCGGAGCAATTCGACTGGACCATCATCGCCGGGCGGATAGTATCGCTATACAAAAAATTATTAACGTCTGACACGGAGGAACCGCTCGAACTCGAAGATTTCCCCGGCTTTCTCCCCCATCCATTGACCGATTTCTAATTCTGACCATCAGTCAGGTTCTAATTCTTTCTATCTCTTCCAAAGCGATACGAGCGTATCTATTCAGATCCGTCTTGTGATTAATTTCACAAGACGGGATATTTGTCATGGCGATAGCATGACAAGTATCACTGTTTATTATTTGCGCTTCACGCTATCGTGACTGGTAGGAGGCAAGGCGAACATGTCGATTGATATGGTCCTTATTGTCGGGCTGATCCTCAGTGCGATCTTGACCGTTCGAGCACGTCCTCTAACGGCCGCTCTCTGGCTGGCAGTTCTCAGCGCAATCACTGCTCTTCTTCTTTATCGTCTCGGCGCGCCCGAAGTGGCTGTCATTGAATTAAGCGTCGGCGCGGGATTAATTACCGTACTCCTGGCTTTCGCAATCAGTATGGCTGAGGATGAATCGATGCCCGCATCGATCGTGCCCCGTCCGTTCGCCTGGATATTAATCCTGGCCGCAGGCGGGCTTCTTCTATGGCTGATCCTCCCGCAATTACCTGGCGTGAAGGCGGCCACCGCAGCTGAGGCGCCATTCATCACCCAGATGTGGGAAAACCGCCTACTTGATCTGCTGGTGCAAATCGCCATCATTATCTCCGGAGTTATCGGCGTCCTAAGCTTATTAGGGGAATCCCGGCGAACCGCTGAACCGAAAATGGAGGCGCGATCGTGAGCCCGCTGCAACTCTCCTTCATGGGCATCATCGCTCTATTGGGCGTTGGCCTTTACGCCTTGTTAGCCAGTCGTAATCTCATCAAGATCATCATCGCTCTCCAGATTATGACCAAATCGGCAATTCTAGCGCTGGTCGTGGCCGGGAACGCAACCGGCCGGATAAATCTGTCGCAAAGTATTGCCCTGACCGTTATCGTAGTCGACACCATCGTTGCTGTTCTAGCCTTGGCCTTGGTCGTCCAAATCAAACGGCAAACGGGTCATCTAGACGCAGCGAAATTGACAGATCTTCGACATTAATCTACGCAACGAAGCCAACCCCGTCAGTATAACGGGGCCACCACCAACAATCTAAATAATGACGGGAAGAATCATGGAACCTTCTCTCATCCTTATCGCGATCGGTGCGCCTTGGATCGGCGCAGTTGTCGTCTGGTTAATCGGCGATCGGCAGCCCCGGCTCCAGCACTTGACCGCGGCTATCGCCAGTTTAGTTGCCGCGGCGGCGGCCTTATGGTTGCTCCAACCTACCTTCTGGGGGGAGACGGGCAAAGTAGTGCTCCGGTTACCGTTTGGAGCATTTGTCGGAGACATGACTTTCGTCGCCGATAGTCTGGGCGTATTTCTGGCAGTCATCGCGACAACGATCGGCAGCCTGACGGTCATCTTCTCGCAAGGTTATATGGCCGGAGTGGCGCAGCTCGGCCGTTATTACACCCTAGTCCTCTTGTTCATTGGTGCAATGTGCGGCCTGGTGTTGAGTGGGAACCTGCTCTTCCTATTCTTGTTCTGGGAGATGACAGCGTTCTGCTCTTACGCGCTGATCGCTTTCTATAACGACGATCCCAAGGCCGTAGCCGCCGGTATCAAGGCGCTGATCGTCACGCAACTTGGCGGCGTAGGGCTGCTCATCGGCATCATCGTCGCCGCCGCCTATCTGCCCGACCTGCAGATTAGCACGTTGCTGGCGGCCGCTGGAAGCTTGCCAAGCGACATCCTGACCATCATCGCTTTCGGCTTTCTGATTGCAGCGATGGCCAAGTCTGCCCAATTCCCGCTCCATATTTGGCTTCCGGACGCGATGGAAGCTCCAACGCCGATCAGCGCGCTCATCCATGCGGCGACGATGGTCAACGCGGGGGTTTATCTGCTAGCCCGATTCTATCCGGCGTTCGCGGCCGTGCCGGGATGGACGGCTGTCGTCATTGCCATGGGCGTGACATCCGCCTTGTTAGCCGCATTATTTGCCGTCTTCAGCAATGATATCAAGCGAGTATTGGCTTATTCGACGGTCAGCCAACTCGGCTATATGGTGGCCGGGGTCGGTATTGGGGCGATATTCGAAAGCCAATTTTATCTGTTCAGCCACGCGCTGTTCAAGGCGCTTCTGTTCCTCAGCTCGGGGGCGATTATCCACGAGCTGGGCACGCGCGATATGCGTGAAATGGGCGGATTATGGAAGCGAATGCCGCAGGTCGTCCTGCCGTTTCTTATAGGGGCGGCCGCGCTGGTCGGCCTGCCGTTCTTCAACGGGTTCTGGAGCAAGGAACTCCTATTGGAAACTGCTCTAGAGAGCAACCCGTTGGGCGTCTATTTGCCCTTGGCATTAGGCGCAGCCATCACTACGTTCTATACCGCACGCATGTGTCGGATGGTGTTTTTTGCTCCGATACAACATGAACGCACGGCAGATGATCATCCGCACGTGCCGCTATCCATGTCGCTGCCATTGGCTTTACTCGCCCTTGGGGTCGCCCTGGCGTGGCTCCTTGCCGCGCCCTTTGTAAGTTGGATGTGGGCCACACTTCCCTTCCATGCCGAGTACATTTTGCCGCACCGAGCGCCGGAAAGCCTTATCTCGACGCACACGCTCTTCGCATGGTCAACCCTGATCATCATGAGCCTGACATTGGTCGGCTTATATTTAGGGTGGCGGGCTGGCGCTACGACTGCGGCATCGGCGCGACTAGCGCCGAGAATCGGCCGGATCGAGGCGTTTTTCAATGAATCGGCCGAGGCTGTCTCCGGCGCGACACGTCAGTCGGCTGCTCTGTTGCAAAAGACTCAAACCGGGCAACTGAATTGGAACATCGTCGGGATCGCGCTGGGGTTAATCGCTCTGTTAATCATAATCCTACAAGGGGTTCTATGATATGACCCTTCCACCGTTCGTCTGGCTCATTCTCTGGCTGATTCTCTCAGCCCCATTTGTCTACATCATCGGCCGCATCGATATCCTGACCGATTCGCGTCGAAATCTGGCGCGTTGGCTAAGCTTGCTCTGTATCGCGGCAGGCTGGCTTGGTCTGGGTCGAACCCTTACCGCCTTCTATGAAGCAGGCAATATCGATCTGATCAATTCCGCTACGTGGACATTGGGTGCAATAACAATGCGCTTTGACGGATTGAGCGTCCTAATGGCTTGCCTCGTTATGACCTTGATGACAGCCATCCTATTCTATTCCGGCCCGTATGTCGGCCGGGAAGAAGGCGTCGAAAAACATTACGCTCTCTTGCTTCTGCTGACCGGGGCGATTATCGGCCTGGTGAGTGCTGGAGACTTATTTAATCTTTGGATGTGGTTCGAGGCGATGGCCATCACCGGCTACCCGTTAGTCGTATTCTACACACATGATCGCACGTCGCTTGAAGCAGGGATTAAATATCTGGTCCAGAGTTCGGCCGGTTCAGTATTCATCCTGCTAGGTGTCGCTCTGGTTCTGCTCTCCACCGGGACACTCGACATATTAGAGGTGCGAGCTGCCATCGACACCACCGTAATAGGGACGCCCCTTTGGATAACGGCCGGGGTGCTTTTCATCGTCGGCTTCGGCGTGAAAATCGCTCTTGTCCCACTACACACCTGGTTGCCCGACGCGCATGCGCAAGCGCCAAGCAGCATCAGCGCCATCCTGTCGGCCGTCGTTATCGAGGCGGGTCTAATCGCCTTGCTCCGGTCTTTATCGGCGCTGGCGGGGGCGGCCGTCACCTGGGGTGGACTACTGATAGGCTTCGGGCTATTCAACATCGCTGTAGGGAACTTAATGGCGCTTCGCCAGCGACAGGTCAAACGGCTATTGGCGTTCTCCAGCATCGCCCACGTCGGCTACATGATCCTGGGGCTGGGCGTAGCGCTCTATGTCGGGACGGAAGCGGGAGCACAAGCGGGGTTCTTCCATCTATTGAGCCATGGCCTGATGAAAGGTCTGGCCTTCCTGGCTGCCGGCGCGTTGCTCTATGGACTGCAGCATCAGTTGGGCGCGTCAGATGACAGCGATCCAGGCAGCCATAAAGGCCTGGAAATCGACGACCTGTCCGGGGCAGCCCAGCGCTATCCAATCATCGCCCTGGTATTCAGCCTGGCGCTGATGAGCCTGGCCGGCCTTCCCCCGTTGGCAGGGTTCATGTCGAAGTGGCAAGTGCTCATGGCCGGCGCCCAGGCGCAGGATCCCACCTTGTTAATTATTCTGATCGCTGCTGCCCTGTTCAGCGTGATCTCGCTGGGATATTACGCGCCGCTGATCAACCGGCTCTACCGGCATAAACCGGCGGTCGCCGTCGCCAACGGTCGTACGATACCGCTTTCAATGACTATACCGCTGCTCATCCTGGCAGCAGCTATCGTTATCTTGGGCGTCGCGCCCATGTTGGCCGGCCAACTAACTGCTCCGGCGGCGGCCGATTTATTGAGCTTCATCACGCGATGAAACGCAAGGAAATGGAGTTATGACATTACTTTCTTCGCCCCCCATCGCCTTCATGATTTACATCGGGCTTGTCGCGTTGCTTTATCTGTTCGGCCGTTTGATGGCGCCAATAGCAAAGCCACACAATTCGATCAAGTCAAGTCTCTATGCCGGCGGAGAAGTCGCGTCAACGAAGAAAGCCGCCCCTGGCTATCGACGGTTCTTCATTGTCGCCCTTTTCTTCGCCGTTCTCCATCTAGCCGCGCTGGTCCTGGCGACAGCCGGGTTAACCGCCGGGGGGATCGTCATTGGCGCAAATTTATGGGTAGCAGTGCTCATTTACCTTATCGGGCTAACGATCACGATGGTTATCATTTTTCTAAGTTAGGCGATCTATCAGCGGCAAGGATATAGACATGATGGTCGAAGGCTCAACCAGAAATCTAAGAGACTTATTGGAAAGGGTGCGCAATTGGGCGCTGGCCAACTCACCTTGGCTGGTGCATTACAACAGTGGATCGTGCAACGGCTGCGACATCGAAATTCTGGCCACCTTGACGCCACGCTACGATTTGGAGCGACTGGGGATCAAACTACAAGGTAGCCCGCGCCACGCAGATGTGTTGGTCTGTACGGGGCCGGTGACACGCCAGTCGAGAGATAGATTGCGTCGGATCTACGAGCAGATGCCGGAGCCGAAATTTGTCGTCGCCGTCGGCACATGCAGCATCTCGGGAGGTGTGTTTCGCGGTTGCTACAACATCCTGGGAGGCATTGACGAAGCGATACCCGTTGACGCTTACATTCCCGGGTGTCCGCCGCGACCTGAGGCGATTATCAATGGCGTGGCGCTCCTGTTGAAACAGTTACAGCCGGACAGGGTGGACGAAATCGATAATCTCATGGTTGAAATGGGCATCGACCCTCATGCGATACCACAAGAAGAGGACCTGACAGATGAATACGCAGACCCGATTGGAATTCGCTGAACGATTACTGGCCGAATGGTCGCGCGGCACCAGCGCCCCTCAACCGCATCGATTGGACGTGATAATCGATCCGGGCGACCTATTAGCCGCCGCCGGAGCACTCGTCAGGTCAGACTGGGGATACCTGGCCGCGATTACGGGCATGGATCCGGGCGTGGCAACGGGGGCTTTATGGGTGCTCTATCATTTCGCCGAGGGCGCGGCTGTTGTTACCTTGAGGATAACCGTTCCACGGGATAAGCCCGCCGTACCCACGCTGCACCATCTCGTACCCTTATCAGAAATCTACGAGCGCGAATTGTCCGAGATATTAGGCGTCGAAATCATCGGCATGGCTGACAAGAGTCGTCTGTTTATTCCCGATGATTGGCCCGAAGGCGTATATCCGATGCGCAAAGAGTTTGAAATGGCCGACGCTATCGCGGAAGGACAAAAGTGATATGAATCCGACACAAACAGCCGATCGTTTCATCATTCCCATCGGCCCCCAACATCCTGCGCTGAAGGAACCTGGGCATTTTGAATTCACGGTCGAAGGAGAAACAGTAACCGGGGCCTCGGTTCGGCTTGGTTATGCGCACCGGGGAATCGAGAAAGGCACGGAAAGTCGTAACTGGACGCAAAATCTATACTTATTGGAGCGCGTCTGCGGCATTTGCTCACACATTCATGCGACAGCCTACACCCTCGGGGTCGAGCAGTTAGCCGAAGTCGAAGCGCCACCTCGTGCTCAAGCCATCCGGGAAATCTTTGCCGAGTTAGAGCGCATCCACAGCCACCTCCTCTGGCTAGGTGTGGCTGCCCATGATGCGGGATTCGATACGCTCTTCATGTATACATGGCGTGACCGCGAAACTGTGATGGACATCCTGGAAGAAGTCAGTGGCAACCGCGTGCACTACTCAGCCAATATCCTGGGCGGAGTCAAATTCGATATCACTGACAAAGCCGCCAATACCATCTTGAAAGGGCTGGACTTCTTGGAAGAACGAACTCACCACTATCGAAGTGTGGTGAATGAAGACACGTTCTTCCTGCAGCGGACGCGGGGCGTGGGGTTGATGACAAAAGAAGAGGCGCTTCGCTTGGGTGTCGTGGGGCCAACAGCGCGCGCTTCCGGCGTGGAACGTGACATCCGCGTCGACGCGCCCTATATCGCCTACCACGATTTCCCGGTCAACCTGGTCACGCTCCCGACCGGAGACCTGGAAGCTCGGTTTCTCGTACGGTTGGATGAACTGCTCGATAGCTATCGAGTCATTCGAGATATCCTTAACGACATGCCGGAAGGGGAGCTCACCGTCAAACGCATGCCGCGCAAGATGAAACCCGGTGAGGTGATCAGTCGGGTTGAAGCGCCACGCGGCGAACTGTTCTACTTTATCCGTAGCACCGGAGGAGAATCGCCCGATCGTATTAAAGTGCGCACGCCTACTCTCTGCAATATGGGATCGGTCATCAAACAAGCCGTCGGTCACAATCTGGCCGATGTGCCTATGATTCTGGTCGGCATCGATCCTTGTTTTTCCTGCAATGATCGCGCCGTCTCCATTCGCGAGTCACGACGCAACGGCCAGGAAAAGGTCTGGAACTGGGCTGATCTTCGCCGCTACGGAATCGAATTTTATCGGCGCAAAATGGGCCTGGAGTCATCAATATTGGAGTAAGGGACACATCATATGGCTATCGTACGCGACCTGACCTACTTGATGTTTTTTCCGGCGGGATTGGGTCTCATCGCCGCCGGCTTGTTCTATCAATGGATAGACAGGAAGCTATTGGCTCGTTTTCAGAACCGGCTAGGGCCACGTTGGTTCCAGCCATTCGCCGACGCGCTCAAATTACTAGGCAAAGAAGAGATCCAGCCCCATGGAACGAGTGCGTTCCTGTTCGCCGCGTTGCCCATCCTGGCACTAGCCGGAGTATTAACGGCCGGGTTAGCCGTTCCTCTATTCGGCTTACCGCCGGTCTTCAGCTTCCCGGGCGATCTGGTCGTAAGCCTATATCTACTCAGTCTATTGATGCTCTGCACAGGGCTGGCAGGGGCACAAACGCGCGGTCGTTTTTCGCTAACCGGGGCTTTGCGAGCCTTCACACAGGTGTTCGCTTATGAAGCACCCTTCATCCTAGCACTTCTCAGCCCATCCATCGCCCTGATGATCGCCGGTGAAGCGGGTAGTTGGCAAATCTGGGAGTTGGCGCAATCAGCGGCGAATCGACCCTGGTTCGCTCTAACATTGCCGTTCACCTTCATCGTCGCCATCATCGGATTGATGGGTAAGCTGGAGCTACCGCCATTCGATGCACCGGAAGCGGAGACGGAGATCGTAGCGGGAGCGCTGACGGAGTACAGCGGCCGCGGTCTGGCGCTCTTCAATCTGGCGCGGGCCGCCGAGCTTGTCATCGGGCTGATGCTGATTACAGCTCTCTATCTAGGCGGTGTCGGCGACGGCCTGCTGGTGCCGATAATATTCACGGCGAAATCGCTAGGGCTGCTCGTCATCGTCGTCATGCTACAGACAGTTCTGGCTCGATTGCGCATTGACCAAACTGTGAGCTTGTGGTGGAAGCTTGGCTCGGTGCTTGTTATCGCACAATGGCTGATCATTCTTATCATCAGGGTGTTAAACCTGGGAGGTTGAGATGAAAAAGATTGGCATGCTCAAGGACATGATCCGATCGGCATTTCGCCAACCAGTTACTGAGCTGTATCCGGTTGAACGACGGCCTGCGGCCGAAGACTTTCGGGGCATGCTGCATTGGAATCCCGAAGGGTGCACGGGCTGCGCGTTATGTGTCAAGGATTGCCCCGCGGACGCGATCGAGCTCATCACTATCGACAAGGCCGCCAAGCGATTTGTCATCCGTTATCATGTCGACCGATGTCTGTTCTGCGGTCAATGCGCATACTCATGCCGCTTTAATTGCATCACATTATCGAACGACGAATGGGAGTTAGCTGATCTAGGACGAGATAACTACACCGTTCTCTATGGGGAGCCAGAGGACATTGAACAGTTCTCTTTGGAATCTGAACCTGAACCGGATATTGAACCGGCCTGACCATTCGCTGCCGAGACTCGCTATCATAGGGGTCGGTCAAACGCTATGCGGCGACGACGGCGCGGGGCCGGCTGTTATCAGTGGGCTGGAACAAGTCCTGAAACCTCATGACAACCTGCTCCTGATCAACTGTGGCCACGCGCCGGAAAACTGCTTCAGCCCCATCATTCGCTTCAGCCCCGACATAATCCTGTTCGTCGATGCGATCCGAACAGACGAGCCAGCGGGAACTATCCGCTGGTTGAGAGCATGTGAAGCTGATAGTGCCGGTAGTAGCACCCACACTCTCTCGCTGGGCATGCTAGCAACCTACGTGGCCAGCATGACCGGTTCAGACGGCTACGTACTAGGGATATGCCCGGCAAGTATGGGATTCGATGAGGGGTTATCAGGGCCGGTAAAAGCGGCCGTAGAAGAAGTGGTCGACTGGATAGCTCGCTACTGGCGCAAAGCTGCAACAGCTCGATCAGCGATAGCCGCGGGAGACGAGTCCGTCGTCAATACCTGAAAGACAGCATCGCCGATCACGTCTAGCACTCGGCTCGTTTCACTAATGGGCATCGCTTGAGCGTATTCCGATTGCTCGCCCAGAAATCGATAATACAAATCATTCTCAGCGAGAAGGGCCATCGCGCTACGTCTGGCCGGCATCACCTGACTGCGTTCACTCCAATTGGCGAGGCTATCGGGATCAGTCAGATACTGAATGAAATCAGCGGCCACGGCCTGCCGCGCCGGATCACTCGTCGTAATCGCCCAAGCCCAGCTTGTTGTCAAAGGAATCAACGCGCTTTCCGGGCCGGGAACGGCCGAGAATCCTTGCTTATCTACGGGCAATGAGTGAGCAAGCTGACGACCAAACAGATACTCAGCACGCATCCAGATCGTATCACTCAAGCCCAACTGGTAATATTGCCAACTCTCATCCAATGTCTTAAGTTGGTGGCTCTGTAGCAAATTACCTTTATTGACGGCAATATTCGCTAATGCCCGCGACAAAGGCTCGGCCTCGAGAGCTACCTGACCGGATTGATTCACCAGAGTGCCCCCCTCCGCCAGATAAAATTGGAGGCCGAATACGGCTCCCTCACGACTATCCGCAGGAAAAACCATAGTGTGGCCCGTATCCGAAATAAATCGAGTCCAATTCAGGGAAACGGTTTCGGTAACGACGGCCGGGTTATAGACCAGGTGCGTTAGCCCAGTCGATGCGAAGGGATAGCCATAGATATGGTCGTTACTTACTACCTGGGAAACCGGAGCCGGGTAGATATCGTTCAGAAATTCAGAACCGATGCTCCCTTCCAGAGGATAGAACAGGTCCTTCACCCGCGTATCAGTCAGGAGTGACGTAGGGACAGCGACGACATCAGGCAATATGGAAGGCGCGACCTCGCGACCGGTCTGAAGGTAATTAAGCAGCCCTCCCTGCCCTTCGATCAGTTTTTGCTCAACAATGACATCCAGATTAGGGTGCATCGTGCGATAAGCTCGAATCTGTCCTATCAACTCCTCTGCCCCAGGCTCGGTTCGCGCGCCGATCTCCGGTGGAATCCATAAGCGAAGGGATGATACCGACGGAGGCGATTGCGGGGTGGAGGATAATGCAGCAGTGGCGGCCGGTTGCGGGATCTCCACCGGCATTGTTACGGCCGGAGAAGGCGTCACCTCCGCTTCAGAGGCGTTCGGGTTAATTCCACAGGCAACGACCACCAAGGCGAGACTTAATATGGACGCAATAAGATAACCAAAGCGAGGCTTTACAGATCTCATAATTAAACCAGCCTTTAGTATATCATTGTTGGGAGAAGTTGCCTTTTCGCCACTCTTCAGGTTAAATTCGGCTCATGTCATTCCTATCAGGATATACACTACGAATCACGCAAACACACCTGCTGGCTTCCAGTTTCGGGTTGCCTTCTCGACGCACGCCTGGCGAATGATATTTATGTCAAATGATTAACGAATTTCTTCAGCCGGGGCGTAACACACCCCGGCTTTTTATTTTTGGAGGCGAAATGGCGGAGATTATTGTCAAGCTTGATCATATCAACGTCAGCTTGGCCGGGCGGCCGATCCTATCCAATCTCACATGGGAAATTCAACGTGATCAACGGATCGCTCTGATAGGGCCAAATGGCGCGGGTAAATCAACGCTCATGAAACTCATCGCACAAGAATTAGCTGCCGACGCGGGGCAGGTATTTCGCATTGCAGGCCTAACCTGGGGACGGTTAGAGCAGGAGCCACAACTCCTTGCCGGTCGCACGGTATTGCAGGAGGCGTTGTCTGCCCTACCCGAGTTGGACGAGATCGAGCGAGAGCTTGAGTGGCTAGCCAACCGGATGGCACAACCGGAGGTGTATAACGACCTTGAGGCTCTGGAAAAGTCTATGCGAAAACACGAGCGTCTACTACATCGTTACGAACAACTCGATGGCCAACGTTTCGAGAGCAAAATCAAGGCGGCCTTGCTCGCCTTGGGTATCGGTCGTGATCGCTGGTCAACCTTGACCGAACACCTCAGCGGCGGCCAAAAGAAGCTCGTGATGTTGGCCAAGTTACTGGTTCAACAGCCGCAACTGTTATTACTGGACGAGCCGGATAATCACCTCGACTTACCGGCAAAACGAGCCCTGGAGGGAATTATTCGTGACTACCCGGGTTGCGTAGTTATTATCTCTCACGATCGTTATCTACTTGACGGCGTGGCAACTCATATTGCCGAACTGGAGGGCGGCCGCATCACCCAATACACCGGCAATTACACCACTTATGCCAACGAACGTGCCATTCGGCGCTTACGTCAGCAACAGTTATATGCTGCTCAGCAAAAAGAGATCGCCCGTATCGAGGCGGCAATCGCCCGATTCGAATTATGGGCCTCTCTTGTCGTCAATGAACGTCACATTCGTCAGGCGCGTAGCCGGCAAAAGATGCTGGAAAAAATGGATAAGATCGAGAACGTCTCAGATGCCAAACGAATGACCCTGGAGCTGAACGGTTGGCGAGGCAGCAACAAGGTGCTGGAATTGGTGAATGTCAGCCGTACATTCGATACTGGCGTTACGCTCTTCAGCAAGCTTAACATGACGTTATGGCATGGCGAACGTGTCGGCCTCGTTGGGCCTAACGGTGCGGGCAAGTCGGCCCTGCTCAAGATGTTTCTCGATCCCGAGAGCACATCGTCGGGTGAGATCAAGATCGGCCCAAGTATTCGAATTGGATACTATGCGCAAGAACAAGAAACACTCAATCCAGATCAGGATCTAGTCGCCTGCATTCGACAAGCAGCGCCATTAACCCAAGAGGCGGCCGTGGCTTTTCTAATGCGCTTTCTATTTAGCTATGATCAAATGCAGCAACCCATTGGGAAATTGAGTGGCGGTGAACGAAGCCGGTTACAATTGGCGCGCCTCGTATTGCAGCGGCCGAACCTGTTGCTACTGGATGAGCCAACCAACAATCTCGATATCCCGGCTATTGAAGTGCTGGAAGAAACTCTCAACGAATTTATCGGCACAGTCTTCGTCATCTCACACGATCGTTATTTCCTGGATAAGGTGGTCGACCGTATCATCGAATTGCGAGGCGGATCGTTGACCGACTTCATTGGAGGCTACACTGACTACCTGGCTGAGAGAGGCTATGATGAGTGAGCCATTTTCATGACGCAAATGACTGTATAATTGGCGAAACATTGTGGGGTCGGATCCATGAGAGAATCAGTTAGAAAGATTAGCCCGGAGACATTTCACGAACAAGCCGCAGCCATCGAAGCCGAGGTGAAGAAGCTTATCGTTGGCCAGGATGCCGTCATACGCCACGTCCTGATCGGCATGATCAGCAATGGTCACGTACTGTTAGAGGGCGTGCCGGGGCTAGGTAAAACGATGCTGATCCGCGCGCTGGGCCAGGCGTTGGACCTTGACTTCAGCCGCATCCAGTTCACCCCAGATCTAATGCCTGCCGACATCACTGGCACCGAAATCATGGAAGAGCGCGATGATGGACGGCGCGGCTTTCGCTTCCAGCAAGGGCCGATTTTCGCCAATCTAGTGCTGGCCGACGAAATTAACCGAGCGACGCCCAAGACGCAATCAGCCTTGTTGGAAGCGATGCAGGAACACACCGTCACCGTGGCCAATATGACCTACCCGCTCCCCACACCGTTCTTCGTGCTGGCAACTCAAAATCCTATCGAACAGGAAGGTACCTACCCGCTCCCCGAAGCCCAACTCGATCGATTCCTGTTCAAGGTCAACGTCCCCTTCCCGACGGCCAATGATCTGACGGAGATACTGAATCGGACAACTGCTGGAGAGGGATCTGAGCTATCGGCCGTAGCGCGAGGAGAAGATCTCATCGCTATGCAGGTATT
>JACFOH010000006.1:0-38161 GCA_019454405.1 Promineifilum sp. | reverse complement strand
GAGGATATCATCGCAGACCTCACGCAGGCCGTCCCACGCGAGCCTGCTCTGCCCTAGCGAACAAATCTCATGCGATTATTCGACGAAGCCGCATTACACAAACTGGAGCAATTAACGCTCACGGCCGATTCGGTGCGCGTCGGCGTCATGAAAGGCAACCGGCGTAGCCGCAAACGAGGAGCTTCAGTTGAATTTGCTGATTATCGTGACTATGCGCAAGGAGATGATCTGCGGCGGTTGGATTGGAACGTTTTCGCCCGGCTTGAGCGGCCATTTATTAAATTGACCCAAGAGGAAGAAGACCTCGCCGTTCACATCCTCGTCGATACCAGCGACAGCATGAGCTGGCCTCCCGGTGCGGACGGAGAGATCGCGCCTGACCACAAACTGCGATTCGGGCTGCAGCTCGCTGGGGTATTGGGATATATCGGTCTGCTATCCGGAGATCTCGTCTCCGTGACGTTGTTCGACAGCGCCGGTCGCCGTGATTGGGGGCCGTTTCGTGGCCGGTCGAATGGATGGCCTTTGATTCAGTTTCTCGAAGCTAACAATCAAAACCTGACAAATGGCGGGACACGGCAAACGGCTCTTGATCTGTCGCTGAGAGATTATGCACTGCGTTCCCGTCGACCGGGGCTACTGTTCCTCATTAGCGACCTGCTCACCTCCGGTGATGTTCGTGAGGGACTGAATGCGCTCCTCTCCCGAGGATACGAGGTCGTCCTGCTCCATGTTTTGAGTCCCGGCGAGCTATCGCCTGAGCTAGCAGGCGACCTGAGATTGCTAGATGTAGAAACCGGGGAGGCAGCCGAAGTTACCCTCGACGCCCTTGCCTTGGACGAATACGCCACTCATCTGGCGACGTGGCAACAAGGAATCAGCACCTTCTGCGGCGCGCGCGGCATCCATTATTCACTCGCCGCCAGCGATACGTCATGGGAACAACTCATTTTGCAAGCCTTACGACAGCAAGGAGTCGTTCGATAGATGTCCTTGCTAGTCCCGGGCGCGCTAATCCTTGGACTGCTGGCTGCGCCTATCATTTTGCTGTACATGCTGAAGCTGCGGCGGCGCGACCAGGTCGTCAGCAGCACGCTACTATGGCAAGAGCTTGTCAAAGATCGCACGGCCAACGCCCCCTGGCAACGGTTGCGCCGTAATTTGCTCCTGCTCTTGCAACTGCTTATCTTAGCTATGCTGGTATTGGCATTAGCTCGCCCTTACTGGCAATCCAGCCGAGGAGCAAATGGCAATCTGATCGTTCTCCTGGACAGCTCAGCTTCCATGCAAGCAACAGACGGCGAGGCAGGAGCGTCACGTTTCGTCGATGCCAAAGCCGAAGTTGAACGACTGATCGATGGCTTGAACATTGGCGATCAGATGACGCTCGTCCTGGTTGGGCGTACGCCGTCCGTGCCAATAGCTATGACGAACGATCGGCCGTTGCTACGACAAGCACTGAAACAAGCGGAGCCGGAGAATGGCTCTGCGGATTGGGCGTCCGCATTTATTCTGGCTGCGACCACATCTCAAGGATTGATTGACCCACGTATCGTCATTATCTCTGATGGGGGGTTGCCGGAGACATTGCCTGCCCTACCGGGCGAGGTCGCCTTTATACCCGTAGGCAGAAGCGATGAAAATCTGGCGATAACGGCCATGGCAACACGGCCTGCCGGTGAAGCACGTGATTTACTCGTTAGCGTCGCAAACAAGGGGCAATCACCTGGACAAGCAGTATTAAGTCTCTACATCGATAACGTGCTGTTCGATTCGCAACGGATTGGAATCGGCGCAGACCAGGCCAGCCATTTATCATGGTCGGTGCCGGCCAAGGCAAACATGATCGAGGGCAGGTTAGAGGCAATGACGGGAACGATCGATCATCTGGCTATTGATAACCAAGCATGGGCGATAAGCGGGGGGCAAGCCACCCACAGAGTATTACTTGTCAGCGAGGAGAACCTTTTCCTGGAGCGTTTTTTCGCGATCATGCCGGGCTATGAACTCGTCCGGGTTCCTAAAAGTGATATAGAGCAATGGCCCGAAGCTGGAGGAGAGTTTGACCTCTATATTTTCGACGGCGTCACAATACCCGAGCAGCTACCCACCGGGAGCATTTTGATCATCAACCCGCAACCTGGGACAGGAACCGAAGGGCCACATCCGGCTATCCAGGTAACCGGGAGCTTTACAGAGACCGCCATCACGCGTCTGGCCGATGATCCCTTGCTAACTAATGTAGATTGGCAAGCGATCAACATCGCCGAGGCACAATTCGTCAGCGCACCCGGGCTAGCCACCCTGGTAGCCAGCGAGACAGGCCCACTCGTACTGGCCGGCGAAATTGACGGAAGGCGTGTGGCATTGTTAACGTTTGACCTCCACCGCTCCGATTTACCGTTGCAAATTGCATTTCCCGTTATAATGGCTAACATCGTTGATTGGTTAAATCCAGGGCGAGTGGTAGCGGCCGAGGAGAGCCCACAGCCGGGAGCGGTTGTCACCTTAATCCCGAATGCCCGCGCTGAATCTATCGCCATCACTCATCCGGACGGCACAGTAACAGAGATCTCCCGCCAGGAATCAGGGGCTCCCATACTGTTTAACGACACCCAGCAAATTGGGGTGTATACGGTGTCCTATCGCATCAATTCAGGAGAGATTCGTTCGGAACAATTTGCGATAAATTTTTTCAACCCCGAGGAATCGCGTATCAAGCCTTCCGATTCAGTTTATATCGGGTCGAGCGAGATAGTGTCCGATAGCGATGGATTTATAAGACGATGGGAGTTATGGCCCTATCTGCTGCTGGCGGGGTTATGTATATTAATGATCGAATGGTGGGCCACTTATCAGAGGGGAATAAGGCGGCCACCGTTCCTTAAGTTCAAATGAGCGAGTTAGAGCAAGACGATAAAACAAAAAATGATGCCTCTCCGGCCGGTGCAACCGAACGCGCACGGGCGCTTGGCGGGCAGTCGTTACTTGCTTTGATCGCGATCATTATATTGGTCGTGGCAGGATCAGGGCTGCTCGCATACTCCCTTGCTGGAGGCAGCAATCACCCTCTTTATCCTGCTTTGCCAACCTTCACACCGCCGGGAACGACTGATTTTCAGGTTCGCGTGATCAGCTTCACTGAACTCAACAATGATCCAGCTTCTTTCCGAAATCAGCGCTTACAAATATCAGGTATTTACACACCGATGCCGGCGCTCAAATGTCTGGACCACACAGGCCCGATAATCCGATGGGGTCTCGTGGCTGAAGGGTTGCAGCTTAACGCAACAGGGTTTGAAGATCTGTTAAGACTGGTTGATGAGGGTATCAAGATGACCGTCATCGGGACATGGCGCCTATATCGGGGACCATTGGGTTGTGGTAAAGAGCCGGCTGACAAAGCTATATGGTATCTGGAAGTCGACCGCATCCTGGAACCTAATCCGCTGCAGGTCAAGATTGACCCAGCGTTGACCGTCGTCGTGGGTTCACCTGAATTCCCCGCCCTCAGCACATCGGTTCCCGAATTTACCGAATCCGAACCTGGTCTCGACGCTGAAATCGAAGCGGACTCGACACCGGACAACACCAACATCTTCACACCCACCGTCACAATCGACATTGGCCAACCCTCGCCTCTCACGCCAACACCCACCAACACCTTGCCGGTCACCCCGCTGATTCCAATCGGTACACCCGTTGGCCCGGGGACACCCAATCCGATGGCCACACCAACGGCAACAATTGCTGGAGCAACGGGAACGCCGGGGGCAGGAGCGACCAACCCGCCCACCATCCCTACCAGTACGCCCTCGGGAACCGGCTACCCTCCCGCCTCGCCCACTTCTACCGGATATCCATAAGGCTCGCACACATGCTATCAACGTTCAAGACTGCCGTCACCCCACCGAGTGACCTGGATCAACCTGCCCTTTGGTTCTTGTTTCAAGGATATCGTTTGCTGGTCAGCACTGCCGATGAAGGGTTACAGATTCCACTTAGTATATCGGCAGACAACCTCGGGCTACATCCCGTTCGTGAACAATATCTCGGTTATTGGGATGACAATGGACAACGAATCCATTGTTTTTGTGGTGAGATCGAGAAGGATACCTTGCCGCCGTCCGGATACAGTTGGGAGTCACTTCGGCCACTCTACCCTCTGCTCGACGAAAGGTTATTCTGGTTGGCGGGGGTCGCGATTCAAATCGTCGACTGGGATCGAACGCATCAATACTGCGGCCGCTGCGGCCAGGCAACCGTAAACCACAAGAAAGATCGGGCCAAGGAATGTCCCCAGTGTGGCTTGGTCAGTTTCCCACGATTAGATCCGGCTATTATCGTGCGCGTCCAAAAACGATCTCCCGGCGGGTCGAAGATATTGTTGGCTCGTGCCAAACGATTCCCAACCCCGATGTTCAGCGTCCTGGCAGGGTTTGTCGAGCCGGGCGAAACGCTGGAGGAATGCGTGGAACGCGAGATCGGGGAAGAAGTCGGCATCACAGTCCATAATATCCAGTACTTCGGCAGCCAACCCTGGCCATTTCCTCATTCCCTGATGGTCGCGTTTACTGCTGACTATGATGGTGGAGAATTAAGCGTTGATTCGACCGAACTCGCGGAAGCCGGTTGGTTCTCACCTGACGCATTGCCCAATATCCCCCCGCCACCCAGCATCGCCAACCGTCTAATCACTTCCTGGGCTCGGGAAAACTACATGGGAGATTCGGTAGAACCATCCCAATGATATTTTGTGTGAGCATCATCATTCAAAAAGAAAGACAACTCCATGATGTGGATAGATTATCATTTACCAAACGGGGCGCATCGGCTACAATCTTTGACATTCAGATTTGAGTTGGAGACGCTGGAATCGTCGCCAAAGTCAAATCTCTCTCGGAATGGAGCGCCCTGAAGCTACCCTGCTCATTGTCGATTATTTGGCGAGATTGACTGATCTGAGTGAAATGATTTAGGAGGTTTTGTTGAAGAATATACTGGTCACTGGCGGAGCAGGCTTCATCGGGTCGAATTTCGTCCATTATATGTTGGCACACCACGAGGATTACCGTATCGTCGTGTATGACAAGCTGACATATGCGGGCAACCTCGATAATCTCATCGCCGTCCAGAATGATCCTCGTTACGCTTTCGTCCAAGGCGACATCTGTAATCGTGAGGACGTGGAAAGCGCCGTACGAACATACGATATCGACACTATCATAAACTTCGCGGCCGAAACCCACGTCGACCGGTCGATCATGGATCCGGATGCCTTCATCCAGACGAGCGTCTACGGAACATATATTCTGCTGGAAGTTGCCCGGAGTCTCGGCCTCGAACGATACCATCAAATCTCAACCGATGAAGTCTACGGGCATATACCCATGGGACAGTCCAGTAAGGAGACCGATAAGGTTGATCCTCGCAGCCCCTATGCCGCGAGCAAGGCCAGCGCCGATCTATTGGTCAACGCCTATTTCATCACCTATGACTTACCCGTCACTATCTCACGCGGGTCGAACAACATCGGCCCCTACCAATATCCGGAAAAGGCCGTCCCGTTGTTTACGACCAACGCGATCGACAATCTGCCTCTTCCGGTTTATGGTGATGGCCGGCAGATGCGTGAGTATCAACATGTGATGGATCATTGCGAAGCTATCGACCTTGTGTTACATCGAGGCACCATCGGAGAAGCCTATAATATCGGCACCGGGATCGAGGTTGAAAACCTGAGCATGATCGAGATATTGCTCGATACACTCGACCGACCGCGGAGCCTTATCCGCCACGTGGCCGATCGTCCCGGCCATGATCGCCGGTATAGTCTCGATATCGCGAAGATCACAGCACTGGGGTGGGAGCCTGGGCACTCCCCGGAAGAAGCCATCATCGAGACCGTAAAATGGTATCGAGATAATGAATGGTGGTGGCGGAAAATCAAGAGCGGTGAATTCCGCAAGTATTATGAAGCCCAATATGGCGAGCGGTTGAGAGCGGCCGCGCCACAATAGTCATTGTCTAGTTATCCTACAGGAGTAGATAAACATGTCCGAAACCAAAAAAGAAGACCGGATGGCAACCTCATCGAGCTTCGTAGATGGGACGAAAGGGATACTTATTTATCGCGGTTACGATATCCGCGACCTCGGCGCCAACGCAACGTTTGAGGAAGTGATTTACTTGCTCTGGAATGGCGACCTCCCCAACGCGGGCGAATTAGAGTCATTCAAGGCTGCGCTAGAGTCAAAGAGAGCGCTACCCGACCAGCTGCTCAGCATCATGAAGCAGTTCCCGGCCAACAGCCATCCTATGGCGGTATTACGCACAACGGTCAGTGCCCTGGGTTTGCTTGATCGCGACGCCGATGACCTGACGCCTGAAGGCGTTCGCGGCAAAGTGCTCTATTTGACAGCTATCATGCCGACTATCGTCGCCGCCTGGGAGCGTATCCGCAACGGTAGTGAGCCAATTCCACCGCGCAGAGGTCTGTCTCAAGCGGCTAATTTTCTCTACATGCTCGATGGCAATGAGCCGAACCCCGATGCCGTGAAGGCGCTTGATTCTTATCTGGTGCTGTTGGCCGACCACGGCTTTAATGCCTCGACCTTCTCCGCACGCGTGACAACCAGCACAGGTACGGACGTTTATTCGGCAATCACCAGCGCCATCGGCACGCTGAAAGGACCGGCCCACGGTGGCGCCACCCAGCGCGCGATGGAGCAATTTATCGATGCCGCGCAGCGTGGAGATGTTTCAGCCTGGTTCACTGAGGCTCGGGAGTCTGGCAGACGCATCATGGGCATTGGCCACCGAATCTACAAGGTTGAAGACCCTCGCGCTCGAATCCTGCGCCCCCTGGCGGAAAAACTAGCGAAGAGCAGCGGCACAAGCGAATGGTTCAATATCGCCCAACAAATCGAGGCGCTTGCGCGTGCCGATGACTACTTCATCGAACGCGACCTTTACGCCAACGTAGATTACTATTCAGCCGTCGTGCTCTACACGATCGGGCTACCTGTTGATCAGTTCACTTGCCTGTTCACCATGAGCCGTATCGCCGGCTGGTGCTCTCAGGTGATGGAGCAACTAGCAGACAACCGTCTTATCCGACCGCAAGAGAGTTACGTAGGCCAGCGCGATCGAGTTTACGTACCATTGGAAAAGCGCTAGTGGGGTGAATCCGAACCTCTCTAGGCGACGACTTTCAACGAGTTATGAGAGCCAACTGGTGAAATGGTTTTATTCCCGGTTGGCTCTTTATAATTATGTCATGCGACGACTCCATCTTCTTCTGATCACTTTTGGTGTTGTACTTCTGAGCGCCTGTAACAATGGCAAGGCCCAACAACCGCCAGAGCCGCAACCCACGATAGCCATCGTCGTCAATACTCTGCCCGCGCCGGTTGTAACGGCCGAATCCATTGAGAACGCCGGCGCCCCATCCCCTACTATCGAAGCTGAAGAGCCGATATCTCCGACCGCCAGCATCCCGATGAGTACACCGACTGCTGAACCTACGGCCGAACCAACTCCTGTCCCTGAAGCACCCATCCAATCCATCAGCCTGATACCACTGCCCGTCCAGGGGCTAGAGAAGCTGACCGGGCTTACTCATGCGTTTGACGAGCGTCTGTTTGTGTTGGAACAGGTCGGCCGGATCAGGATCATAGAGAACAACGAATTACTGCCGACCCCTTTCCTCGATATCCGAGACAGAGTAGGCTCGGCCGATAGCGAACAAGGCTTATTGGGGTTAGCATTCCATCCTGACTACGCGACACCGGGGGCCAGGTATGAAGGGTATTTCTTCGTAAACTACACAGATTACAGCGGGAACACCCACATCTCGCGGTTCTTAGTATCCAGGGATGATCCGTATCGAGCAGATCCGAACAGCGAAGTTAATTACCTGACCGTCAAACAGCCCTATGGGAATCACAACGGCGGTAGCCTGGCCTTCGGGCCAGATGGCTATCTCTACGCCGGACTCGGGGATGGGGGTAGCCAAAATGACCCACAAGGGAACGGCCAGAATTTATCTACTTTGTTAGGCAAGGTTTTACGGCTCGACGTCGACTCTGAAGATGGCCGATATACCGTCCCCACGGATAACCCTTTTGTGGGGCAAGGAGATTCTCGGCCCGAGATCTGGGCTTACGGCCTCCGTAATCCATGGCGAATGTCATTTGATCGCGCGACCGGAGATCTCTACATCGCCGATGTAGGCCAGAATACCTATGAAGAGGTAAACTTTCAGCTGGCTGGAAGCAAGGGCGGCGAAAATTACGGCTGGTCGATCATGGAAGGGTTGCATTGTCTGTCGGGCAGCAACTGCAATAAAACCGGGTTGATTCTTCCGATCTTCGAGTATGATCATTCCCAGGGTTGCTCGATCAGCGGAGGATATGTCTACCGTGGTGAGCAATATCCAGAGATGGCGGGCAATTACTTTTTTTCCGACTATTGCTCAGGAACTATCTGGCGATTGTTCGACGACGGAGACACCTGGGTAGGCGATCCATTGGGGAACAGCGGCCTAATCATCTCGTCTTTCGGTGAAGACGTGCATGGAGAATTATACGTACTGAATTACTGGTACGGCGAAATCTACCGACTCACGCCAGGTGAATGAAATTATGATCGTCACTGAAATCAGGGCCTTCCCGGTTAACTCAACAGTCGTTATGCGCAGTACATTGTTCGCACTCGCGAATATGGGCGCAACCCTGCAAACCTACAACGAGGAGAACGGGGTTATCGTAGCTACCGTCTCCAAATGGCTAGGGCTGCAAAAGCAAGAGGTCGTGGCGCGCATACGCTCTTTCGAGGGCACATGCCAGCTTGAGCTGGATGCGCCCGATTTCGACAAAGCGCGAGAATTGCTGCAGCTTATCGCTACGTACACAAGAGATGGCGGTCGTGTCCAGGCGAACGCAACAATACAATGGGTGGATCTGCAGCGCCAGCAAGCCAGTAAAGCCAGACAACAAGAACTGACCAATAAGGTGCGAAGTTTGTTGGGCAGTGGTCAATCAAACTTGCCGGCCGTTGTAGATGAACAACCGACGGCGCTCGTGGAGGCCGGCGATCCTGCTCAGCCCGTTGGCCCATCGATGGATGCGCCAATCGCGATCCCGGACAATCCTGGCGTTCTGGTCAAGAATCGACAAAACATGTTGCTGGAACTGAAAGTCGATCCCGAAGTATTCACCGATCGGTCAGGGTTCGTGACGATGTGCAGCGTCTGTTATTCCCCAACATTACGGGGCAGCGCGTTCTGTCCCAATTGCGGACGCCCCCTTACCCTGGAAGCGGTTCAGCCGGAGATGCGTGAAAAGGCTACGAAGTCAGCCAACTCCAGCATGACTTATGGGCTGATCGGATTAGCGCTAAACGCGATCCCGCTCTTGCTCCTCGTACTCCCCGCTCTATTGAACCCGGCAGATATCAGTCTGTTGGACCGGATACGCGCAACATTGACACCCTTAACGATCACATTAGCGGCTGTGATAGGCATCCTGCCGGCGATATTGGTGGGCTACGCCGCACTTCGCCAGGGCCAGCGAGCATCATGGTACCTCAATTTACCGGCTGTCCTGGAGCATAGCGGCCGAGGTAAGGCAGGGATCGGCGGCGCATTAGGATGGCTGGCGATCTATCTGAGCATCGGCTGGATATTGCTCATCATCATCTCCTTGTTATGAGACAACCCCTATCTGCCACAGCCATAATAGGCAAGCGCTATTTGTTCATGTAGAATCAACTCGATGTCGAATATTCAGCATTCCCCCAACGGAGATTCCCCAATCCAGCTCACATCAGCCAACTATGGCGGGCAGGCCGTTATTGAAGGTGTGATGATGCGCGGCTCACGAGCTTTGTCCGTCGCTGTACGCAATCCGCAAGGCGACATCGTCGTCCACACCGAACCGCTTGATTCACGTATCTATGGTGGTCATCTGGCACGGATTCCATTCTTGCGCGGGCTGACGCTGTTATGGGACGCGCTTGGACTGGGGATCAAGAGCCTGTTATTTGCGGCCGAAGTATCCCTACAGGAAGAAGGCAATACCGACGCTAATGGCGAGCCTGAAAAGGTGTTCGAAGGCCCGGTACAATGGACTTTGGTCGCCTTTTCCCTGACACTTTCGATTCTGCTCTTCTTCGTACTCCCCACCTTCCTGGCTCATTTTTTTGAGAAGACTCTCGGGTTGAAGGGAATGCCTTTCGCGGTCAATCTCATCGAGGGAATGATCCGATTGGTACTACTCATCGGCTATATCTGGTCGATCGGCCTGATGGCTGATGTCAAGCGATTGTACGGGTACCATGGGGCAGAACACAAGACGATCAACGCCTATGAGGCTGGTGCGGAGTTAACCCCGACGTCGGTCGCCCGCTTCCCCCTGGAACACCCCCGCTGCGGCACGGCTTTCTTGCTGAGCGTGGTGATCATATCGATATTAGTCTACAGTTTGTTGCCGCAATTAGATCTACTGCTGCGTATCTTGTCGCGCCTGATCTTGCTGCCCATCGTGGCCGGTATCGCTTATGAGTTCTTGAAGTTCACTGCCGCACACCAAAGCAACGCTTTCATCCGCCTGATCACCAAACCGAATCTGGCCCTGCAACGGTTGACAACCCGCGAGCCGGATATGGGTATGCTGGCGGTGGCGATCGCCGCCTTCGAGAATATGCTGGCATACGAAAAGAGCCAGGTGGAAGTACAATTAGAGGATTCCGTCTTACCTGGCGTGCCAGTCACGAGCGAAGTCTAGACCACGTAGCGACAAGGGATCGCCGGAGGAGTCTAGTGCCGTCAAGATGGACCGAGGCCCCCGCCACACGAGTTTATGGTATCTGCTGCCTACTACCCACGTACCGTGACTGTCACGGTTCCGGCCACAAGCGCCAACCTCGGGCCGGGCTTCGATTGTCTCGGGCTTGCACTCGATTTACGCAATGAGATCGCCTTCTCACCCACTAACGATACTTTAGCAAAAGCTGGAGAGTCAACTCGATATCTTATCTCCGTAAATGGGGTCGACGCCGGTAAGGTCCCCACCAACAGGAGCAACCTGGCTATTATCGCGGCCGAGACAGTCTTCGAACTCGTAGGCCGGCGACCGGCCGAGATCGTCGTACGGTTAAACAATCGTATCCCGGTAGGCAGTGGCTTAGGCAGCAGTTCGTCGGCCATCATCGGCGGGTTGGTAGCAGGGAACGCCTTGATAGGGGGACATCTCACAACCGAGGATCTCTTGCAGATAGCGGTTGAAATGGAAGGACATCCGGATAACGTCGCGCCGGCTATGCTAGGGGGGCTGGTATTGGGCGTACTGCCGGATGGAGTCCACGGGCCAGCGCAACTAATCACTCATCGCTGGGAACCGCCACGACTCAAAGCCATCGTGGTTCTGCCCGATTTTCATCTCTTGACTAGCGAAGCGCGGGCTGCATTACCCACAGCAACCGACCGAAGTGACGTAATATTCACTTCGAGTCGTCTGGGGCTATTGCTCTACGCCATGACCACGGGCGAATTCGATCACTTGCGCGTGGCGATGAGCGATCGGATTCACCAACCATATCGAATGAAGATCATTCCGGGGGCGTTCGACGCGCACCACGCAGCATACCAGACTGGAGCTATCGGTGTAGCTCTTAGCGGTGCCGGCCCCAGTCTTATCGCTTTTGCGACAGATAATGAAGAAGCGATCGGCCGGTCGATGAGAGACGCCTTCGCGGCCGCCGGCCTGGGAAGCCGAACGTGGATCCTGAATCCGTCGGCCCTCGGGGTCGATGTGTCGATTCTGCCTGGCTAGCATGTCGCTCCCGAGCGATATGCTTCGGCATCTTCACATGTCACGCCGGCATAAGATGCAGGTCGCCGGCGACCGTGATATTTGCTAAACTTCTTCACTACCACTGTTTGCTCAACGGATTCAGTTCCGTCCACCACAAATGAAGGAGATATGAATGGATAAGGCGACGTTACTAGACTGGTACCGACAAATGGTATTAGTTCGTCGATTTGAACAAAGAAGCGCCGAGCTTTATCAATTAGGGAAAATTGGCGGATTCCTGCATCTCTATATTGGTCAGGAAGCAGTAGCTGTCGGGTCGATTGGGGCACGCCGCAAGCAGGATCATGTTATCACTGCCTATCGTGACCACGCTCACGCCCTCGTCGTCGGCACGGATCCCGGCGCCCTGATGGCCGAATTGCTGGGAAAAGAAACTGGCATCAGCAAGGGGCGTGGCGGCTCGATGCACATGGCCGACGTGGCTCATAACTATTGGGGCGGCTATGGTATCGTCGGTGGCCATGTACCTTTAGGAACGGGGATCGCTCTGGCTGAACAATACAACGGAACAGATGCAGTCGTGCTGTGCTATATGGGCGATGGTTCGACTAATATCGGCTATTTCCATGAATCCCTCAACCTGGCCGGCGTCTGGGATTTGCCCGTCATCTACATCGTTGAAAACAATCAGTATGGGATGGGCACGGCAGTCGATCGAGCCTCGGCCGTGCCGGATATTTCGACCAAAGCCCTCGCCTATGGCATGGAGCCGAAGAAAGTTGACGGCATGAATGTCATCGAAGTCTATGAGGCGACAAGAGACGCGATTGCCGCTATCCATGATGGCAAAGGTCCGCAATTCCTCGACGTAATAACCTATCGCTATGAAGGGCACAGCATGGGTGACCCGTTGAGATACCGAACCAAGGAAGAAGTCGCCAAATGGCGTGAGGATGATCCAATAGGTGTTCTGGAACGCTACATCCTCGAAAAGAAAATCGCAGGCAAGGAAACATTGGAAGATATCGACCAGGAGGTCGAAAAGGTTATCGAACAGGCCGTTGATTTTGCCGAGAAATCCCCCTTCCCCGCGCTTGATACATTATTCGATAATATCTACGTCGAAGCCTGAATAGCTTGACGTTCTTGAGGTTTATACAGGAGCTAGTATGGCACTTATCACCATGCGACAGGCAATTACCGACGCCCTGCGCGAGGAAATGCGGCGCGACGAAACCGTCTTTATTATGGGCGAAGAAGTTGGCGTGTGGGGCGGCTCTTACGCCGTAACCCGCGGCTTCTACGACGAGTTTGGCGCCAAGCGCGTACGAGACACGCCGATCTCGGAGATGGCTATCGGCGGCGTGGCCGTCGGAGCGGCTATGAACGGGCTTCGGCCAGTGGCTGAGTTTATGACAATTAACTTCGCTTTCCTGGCACTTGACCAACTCGTGAATCATGCCGCAAAAGTTCATTATATGTTCGGCGGTCAAATTAAATGCCCAGCCGTTTTCCGCGCTCCAGGCGGCAGCGGTCGACAGTTGGGAGCCACTCATAGTCACACACCCGACGTCATTTTCGCCCACTTCCCGGGGCTTAAAGTCGTCTCACCCGGCACACCCTACGACGCCAAAGGATTGCTAAAATCAGCCATCCGTACTGAGGATCCGGTCCTGTTCATCGAGCATCAGGCGCTTTACCAGGTCCGTGGCGAAGTACCAGAGGGTGATTACGTTGTTCCGATCGGAAAATCAGACGTAAAGCGAGAGGGCGACGATGTCACAATCGTAGCCTATGCTCAAGGGCTACAGGTTGCACTAGAAGCGGCCAAACAATTAGCGGAAGAAGGGATCGAGGCAGAGGTTGTCGATTTGCGCTCATTGCGACCACTGGATATGGGCCCGGTACTGGATTCGTTCCGCAAGACTTTCCGAGCCGTTGTTGTTGAGGAGGGTTGGCGCTCATACGGCATTGGAGCCGAGGTTGCCGCTCGCCTGCAAGAAGAAGGGTTTGATTTCATGGATGCTCCAGTGAAGCGGGTAGCACAATTGGAGACACCCTTGCCGTACTCGCGAGAGTTAGAACAAGCAGCTCTGATTAACAAGGATCGCGTAGTTGCCGCAGTGAAGGAGATTGTCTAATGGCCGATTTCATCGTTATGCCGAAATTAGGCTTTGACATGCGCGAAGGCGTGTTGAATACCTGGGTGAAGCAGGTTGGCGACGCCGTCGATAAGGGCGATGTCGTTGCCGAGATCGAATCAGATAAAGCTACGCTGGAACTGGAATCTCACCTCAGCGGCACACTGCTGAAACTGCTACACGAGCCGGGTGATATCGTACCCGTCGGCGCCAATATGGCCATCGTTGGCTCAGAAGGTGAGGACATCTCCGGAATGATAGGTGGTAACGGTGTGGCTCCGGCGACCAAAGCCGTGCCGACTGAGGCCCAGCCCACAGCGACGACCGAAACTGAAGAATCTCCTGTGGCCCCCCATGTGGCGCCACCGTCAGCGGCCCAACCGGATGAAACATACCCCGGCGGAGTCAAGGCGACTCCCGTGGCAAGGCGCCTGGCGGAGGAGCGCGGAATCGATTTACTACGCGTGGCCGGCAGTGGTCCGGACGGTCGAATAACCAAATCGGACGTTGAGGCCTATGCTGAAAAGCCACAATCGGCACCCGCTCAAGCTATAGCACCCCAGGTGGCCATCACTCCAGTAGCAGTCGGTCCAGATAGCGAGGAACTCCCCCTCACGCGCCTGCGTTCAGCCATCAGTCGCCGCATGGTCGAAAGCAAAACAACCGTCCCCCATTTCTACGTAACAACGGAGATCGATATGGCTCGGGCGTTAACGCTGCGCAAGGAGATCAACGGCACGCTGCCCGAAGACCAGAAAATCTCAGTGAACGATATCATCGTTAAGGCCGCGGCATTGGCAGTGCGCGACTTCTCGAACTTAAATGCCTCCTTCGCCGGAGACAAGATCGTCCTTCACAAGCGCATCAATATCGGTTCGGCCGTAGCCGTGGAAGGCGGTCTGACGACGATTGTTCAGAAAGATACAGACGTATCAACGCTTTCAAAAGTGGCGGCTGATAATCGAGCCATGATCGAGCGCGCCCGCTCGGGCAAGGTCCGTCCCGATGACGTCGAGGGAGGAACATTCACCGTCAGCAACCTGGGCGCCTTCGACGTCGACCACTTCATCGCGATCATTAATCCGCCGGAAGCAGCTATTCTGGCGATCGGGTCAGTGCGAGAAGTCCCCGTGGTGAAAGACGGTCAATTAGCGGTAGGCATGCGGATGAAAGCCACTATATCGGCCGACCATCGTGTAACAGATGGAGCCGAGGCGGCAAGATATATGCAGCGACTCAAAGAACTCCTAGAGAACCCTCTCCGCCTGCTAGTGTAAAAAGTAACGAATATACTGCCGGGGCCGTGTCGTTAGGTTATACTGGTAGCCAATTCGTTACAAAACTTGAAGGGGTAGAAGTACTATGGCCCTGATTCTGGTCATTGACGATGATGATCTGGTTTCACGAACATTACAGAGAGCGCTGAAACATTACGATTACCAGGTAATGACGGCTAATAGCGGCATTGAAGGTCTGCAATTGGCCCGGAGGCACCGACCTGACCTGTTCATCCTGGATATCATGATGCCCGGCGTAGACGGGTATCAAGTATGCCGCCAGATTCGGGGCGATCCATTGTTGCAAGACGTGCCGGTTCTATTCTTGACAGCGAAAGCCAAGGATGAAGACAAGATCGAGGGTTTCAGAGCCGGTGGCGACGACTACCTTGTGAAACCGTTTAACATGCAGGAGCTTGAATTACGGGTCAAGGCTATCCTGCGGAGAGCCGGCCCCGAAAAAGTTGAAGAGATGGTGATCAATGAGGTAGTTGTCGGTAATGTCGTTCTGGATTGTCGTACGTTCAAAGTGACCACACCGAATCAGACTATCTTGCTGACCAACGTGCAATTTGATCTGCTCTATCATCTGATGAGTCACGCGGATCAAGTATTTAACAGCCAACAGCTATTACAAGACGTATGGGATTATCCACGTGACACGGGTAGTCCTGAGCTTGTCAGGGCGCATATCAAAAACCTGCGCGAAAAGATCGAGCCACAACCCACGGACCCGATCTATATCAAGACGATCCAGGGCCACGGGTATTCCTTCTCATCTGAGGCGACGCTTGGATAGAACGCTCGATGGCTCAAATGGGAAGCGCTTAAAAGAGCTTTCCAGTCAATCGAAGCCTGACGTAGATACGGATGAGGCCGCCACGGGAATGCTTGTAGATGAGCATTCCCGCCGGCCCATCACGACCCCACGCATCACCTCCCCTCCTCCCACGGAATCATCGGATACAGCCCGAATTCTGGTCGTCGACGACGAAGTTGAGATCGCCGATTCGTTGGCCGAATTTCTGATCAGGAAGGAGGGCTACCGCGTCGAGATCGTTCATGACGGTCGAGAGGCAGTTACCTTCCTGGAAAAATCTATCGGCAATGCCACAGAGATCGATCTCGTCTTGCTCGATATGAAAATGCCGGAAATGACAGGGCTGGACGTTCTGGCCTGGATTCGGCAACACCCTGATTTGAATCTTACCCGAGTCGTCCTCCTGACCGCGGCAGCCAGCAACGATGAAAAAGTGCAGGCGTTATCAGCCGGCGCGGATGACTACATCACCAAACCATACTACATGCAAGAGTTGTTGGCGCGGGTAAAAACCATATTGCGTACCCAACAACTCGAGAAGCAACTTCATCGGCAGAGTCGCCAATTGGCAGCTTTGAACCGCATTAGCCAGGCCGTCGCCGCCACCCTGGAAACCAGCCAAGTCTATACGACAGCCATTCGCGGCGTAGATGCCATACTCGAAGTCGAAATGGCAGCTGTCCTTATCGTCGAGGGCGGCAAGCTGCATTGCCAGCATGTCCGGCATTACAAGGGAGCCATCCCGGCCCATGTTTTTCCATCGACCGACAAAGGCATAGGTGTTCTGGGAACTGCGTGGAGTGGGCAAGAGACGTTATGCCTAAATCAAGTCGCCGGTGATCCACGGTACGATCCGTCACGCGACTCACCGATAGGTTATAGTGTACGATCGATGCTGGCGACGCCGCTAACAGTACGAGGTCAGCCGGTCGGTGTGCTGGCCGCCTACAACAAACGCGTCGGTCAGTTCTCCGATGTAGATGTTGATCTGTTCTCCTCGCTGGCCAGCTCGATCAGTGAAGCAATTGAAAATGCCTGGCTGTTTCAGCGCATCCGGATACGCCATCAGGAACTATCCGAAGGGCGTGACACACTCCAGGCCCTCATAGATGGAATCGCCCATCCCATCTATACCATCACCGATGACTGGAAATTAGTCGTCGTGAACAAAAGCAAGGCTGACGAACTGGGCACAACCCCGGAAGCGCTCAGCGGCCGCGTCTGTTTTCGCGCCTTCTATAATCGCACGCAGCCCTGCGATCATTGCAAGGTGGGCCTGACACTAAAGGAAAAAACCGAGCAACATTGGCCGGTAAAATGGACGGGGGAAGATCATCTACCGCGCGAGTGGGAAGTCAGCGCCTACCCCATACCCGGAAAACAAGCCAACTCGGCTCGTGCAGTGCTAGTATGGCAAAACAAGACTGAAGAGCGGCGGCTGGAGAGTTCGTTGATGCAGGCCGGTAAATTGGCCGCTATCGGCCAATTGGCCGCCGGCGTAGCCCATGAAATTAATAACCCACTTACAGCCATTAACGCCAATGCCCAGATGCTGAAAATGATCATGCCGGTGGAGGATGAAAATTTCGAGTCTGTCGATCTAATCGCCCGAGCCGGAGAGCGTGCAGCCAAGGTCGTGCGAGGGTTACTCGACTTTGCGCGACAGGAACAATACAGTTTCACCGAAGGTCGCGTAGATGAATCACTTCAGGAAGCGCTTGATCTGGTCAACTATCAACTCCAGTCGGCCAAGATCAATGTTACAAAAGAGATAGACGGCTCGCTCCCCAAGGTCATTGCCAGTTGGGAGCACATGAAAAGCGTCTGGCTTAATTTGTTGCTAAATGCACGTGACGCGCTGCTACACATAAACGATAACCGGCAACTGAATATTACCGCCCGATTGGACAAAGACGGGCAATCAGTCCAGGTACTTCTATACGATAACGGCAAAGGAATGACCTCGGCCGAAACATTACACGTTTTCGAGCCATTCTACACAACCAAAGGCCCAGGGCAGGGAACCGGGCTTGGCCTGGCGACGTGTCACCGGATCATCGAACAACATGGCGGAGAGATATCGATTGCGAGTAAAATGGGCGAGGGCACAACATTTATTGTCTCCTTACCGATCCAGGGCCCAGATGGAAACGCGTCAGGCCTATATCTGAAATAGGCGGGCTGGCCCGGTTATTTAACTACCCTGGGGTCCATTTGGTCATAGCGACGCTCCCCAAACTCACAAGAGTCGCCGGCCGAATTGATAGTATGAGCCACGATAACAATACCCATACCCAGGTCAATATTGGCGACATCTTGCGTCTCGCCTTACCTTTCAACACAACGCTTATCAGCGATGGCGATGACACACGGCGAAATGTCAATTGGGTGACCATTCTGGCAGGATGGAGCGACATCGAAAGCCAGGTAGAACCAAACGACCTGGTCATCATCCCGAACTCCCTCATAAACGATCGCGGAGTGTCTCCAACACCAGACATCCTGACTGCGCTGGCTAACCTGCCGATAGCCGGACTGTTATGCATGGGTTCACCAGGCGACGAGCTTAGTCAACTAGCTAAAGCATCCAATCTGACCATGCTAGTGGCTCCAGATTCGGCTTCCATCAGAGAGATTCACCAATCTGTCGCGTCATTACTCCTTGATCGCCAGGCGGCCACCAGCGATCGCGCGATTCAACTCTATCGTCAACTTTCAGCCATGTCTCGTGAGGGCAAGGGGCTGGGTGCGATGACGGAGGTGATCAGCAAACTCACCGGGAACGCCGTCGTCGTACAGGACAAACGGATGGAAATCCAGGCAGCAAGCTGGCCCAATAATATGGCCGTAGATCGTGATGCGATCATCAAGGCATTGGAACAGCGAGACGCATTACCTCCTGTACTACGTAACCGAAAGGCGGCTGCTAAAGCACGCCAAAGTTATTGGCAACAACTTCTCACGCCCGAAGATTCTCCCACCCCGATCGGCCGATTATTAAGCCCCATTATTTCTGGCGATCGAGCGCGAGGTTATCTGTCCGTCATCGGTCCAGCGGACAAGTTGGATATGTTCGACAGCCTGGCAGTCGAACATGGAGCAGCAGCCTGTGCGCTGGAAATGGCCAAAACCAAGGCAGTCAATGAGGCCAAAAAATCGCTACGCGGCGATTTCCTGGAAGGCCTCCTCGCCGGCTCCTTATCCAGAAGAGAGATCGAGCGCCTTGAGGGGCGACTGGATCACCATACACGAGAGCCACATGCCGTCATGGTAGTTGGATGGCTAGGCTCGGCTAGCCCAAGCCTGCGAAGGCTAGAGACGCTAGTCCATTGGGTGCTGTCGAATCACCCCCGTCCAGCCCTGGTACATATTTACGGTAATCGGCACCTAGTTATCTTTCAGGCATTGAAAAATGACGAAGATATGGACAGCGCACACCAGCTTGGCCGCCGCATTCGTGAGCAAGCCGAGATGGAATTCCCCGACGCGACATTGCTCGGCGGCATCAGCGGCCCCGCCATGACGCTTACCGAGTGGCCGACAGTGTATGATGAAGCATTACAAGCCATGGAACTGGGTGAAAGGTTGAACCTGACCAACCAATTTGTGGAGTTTAGCAGTCTGGGTATCTATCGCTTGCTTTACGATCTAGAGAGACTCGACAATGTCCGTAAGTTCACCGACGAGATTATGCGGCCGTTAACTGAATATGATGCCCAGAATCGTGGAAGCTTAGTGAGGACTGTCGAAGCTTATTTTGACCATCACGGCAATATCAGTCAGACAGCCGAATCGCTGTTCGTTCACCGCAACACCCTGCTCTATCGAATGGAACGGGTCCAGGAATTAACCGGCCTGCACCTCGACCAGACTAACATGCGGCTGGCGTTGCATCTTGCGCTTAAGTTATGGCAATTACGGCCTGAGGATGAGCGCGATAGCGCAGTTGCCTGAAAAAGGCTGCCTGATTGTGAAATTTGAACAAATCAACCCCCTATTCATCTGCCACATTGTCCGTATATTCCAGAATATGAATCCTCTATACTCTTCTAAGGCTTGCGCTAGAGTGCGCGGTTCAGTGGGAAATAGTGGGAACTAAAGAGGACGTGCTCGACCGGGCACGTCCTCTTTGGTCTACCCCCATAGCTCAGGCCATTTGTGCATAATAACCAATTATCAGGTCGATCTTTTTGGCTATTTATATATAGCCCTTCCAATTGAACGACCCTATACTTCCGACCATCACGCCGACCGTGGTAATTTAATGAATCCTTACCAGAAAGACCTCGTCATTGTCCTCTTTAGCCTCCTCCTTATTATTGATAAGGAGACAATAGCTGTTGGGTGACGGACGAGGAGTACAGATTAAGGAAACGAATCGAGCTAACAAAAACCGCCCAACAGGGCGGTTTTTTTGTTTGATTCCATAATTAGTTGAGGAGAAAGCATGAGCGAGTTGAAGACAGGTGGGCAAATCATATGGGAAAGTCTGATCCATGAAGGGGTCGACGTCGTATTCGGTCTGCCGGGCGGAGCCGTCATCCCGACTTACGACGATCTCTACAAATATGATTATCCCGTACACCATGTACTTGTGACACACGAGCAAGGGGCATCTCATATGGCAGATGGTTATGCGCGGGCCACGGGCAAGGTCGGCGTATGCCTCGCCACATCCGGACCAGGGGCGACAAATCTGATCACAGGCCTGGGGACGGCCTATATGGACTCGACGCCTGTCGTAGCTATCACCGGACAAGTCCCGCGCACTCTCCTTGGCCGCGACGGCTTTCAGGAGGCTGATATCCGGGCGATCAGCATGCCGGTGACGAAGCACAATTATCTAATCACAGATATCCGGGACCTACCTGCCGCTATAAAGGAAGCCTTTTATATCGCTCGAACAGGTCGCCCAGGCCCTGTCCTGGTTGATATCTGCAAAGATGTGCAGCAAATGACGATGGAGTTCAGCTATCCGAACGAGGTCTACTTGCCGGGGTACCGTCCGCATGTCCTCGCTCCGGATGCAGAAGTTATCCAGCGCGTAGCCCGGCTTATCAACGAAGCCCAACGGCCGGTAATCGTCGCCGGCCAGGGCGTCTCCATGGCGCACGCGGAGGCGGAATTACGTCATCTGGCCGAAAAAGCCAATATCCCTGTGGCTACCAGCCTACTCGGTGTCGGGACATTCCCGGCCACTCACCCTCTATCGATCAGCTGGGGTGGCATGCATGGCGAAGCTTATTGCAATTACGCGTTACAAGAATGCGATGTTATGTTGGCTATTGGCGCCCGCCTCGACGACCGGCTAACCGGCGCCTTCAGCACCTTCGCTCCAAAAGCGCGGATCATCCATGTCGATCTCGATCCCGCTGAAGTGGGCAAGAACCTGACCATCGATACGCCTGTGATAGCCGACGCGCTGCTGACCTTGCGCGCTCTGCTACCACAGGTAGAGGCAAATGAGCATCCTGCATGGCTGGCACAGATCAACGAGTGGCGCAGTGAATCAGTTGAGCGAGACATCCTGACTGAGGAAACAGACGAGTTGGTTGCCCCCTATGTGATGCGACAGCTATGGTATGCGACGAACCAGGGAGATGCCACGATCGTCACCGATGTAGGGCAACATCAGATGTGGGAAGCGCAATATTTCAACCACACCAAGCCTCGCAGCTTGCTGACTTCCGGCGGGTTAGGGACGATGGGTTATGCTCTCCCAGCGGCCATCGGCGCACAAATGGGCCGACCCGATGAAGAGATTTGGGTTGTCGCCGGCGACGGCGGTTTCCAGATGACGATGCCGGAGTTATCCACAGTCATGCAAGAACGTTTGCCAATCAAGATAGCCATTATCAATAACGGTTATTTGGGGATGGTTCGTCAGTGGCAGGATGTCTTCTACAACAAGCGCTATGTGGGCACGCCCCTATACAATCCGGACTTCGTCAAGATAGCTGAGGCCTATGGGATACCCGGTCGCGCCGTGACCAGCAAGGACGATGTATTTGAGGCTCTTCGCCAAGCCCAGAATACCGATGGGCCGTTCCTGCTTGATTTCCAGGTAGAAGAATTTACCAATGTCTATCCGATGGTCGCGCCGGGCAAAAGCAATGCCGACATGATCCGACGCGGGCGTTCGGTTGAAAATTAGGGAGCACCACAATGTACGATACGGAATACAGACGACATACGATTATCGCCTGGCTGGAAGACAAGCCCAGCGTCCTAAACCGTGTGACTGGCTTGTTCAGCCGTCGCAATTTCAATATCGAAAGCCTGAATGTGGGCCATAGCGAGACGCCGGGCATCAGCCGGATGACTTTCGTCTCCCGTGGCACAGAGCGCGATCTGCGGCAAGTGACAACGCAGCTGGACAAATTGATCAACGTCGTGCATATCGCCGATGTGACCAATGAACCATCTGTGGTGCGCGAGATGGCATTGATCAAGGTAACGGCTACCAGCCAAACGAGGGGCGAGATCATGCAACTGGTCGACATCTATCGCGCCAGTGTAGTAGACGTGGATATAAGCTCGCTAATCATCCAGGTAGTTGCTCCCGAAGATCGGGTGAATTCATTGATCAAGCTGCTGGAGAATTTCGGCATCGAGGAAATGGTCCGCACCGGACGAGTGGCAATGGTCCGCGGATCATCAGCGCACGGGCATCGCCACGGGGCGAGGGAGTGGACGGAAGTCGCACCTGTCGTCACCGAAAAGAATGGACATCAAGCATAACATATAGGAACTGGAAACCGGGTTATTAGTAAAACCCGGTTTCCGTGTAGATATTTAGATTAGGGAGATTTCATTTTGGCTACAGTTTTTTACGACAAGGATGCAGATCTGTCGGCGCTGGCCGGCAAGAAAATCGCGATCATCGGCTATGGCAGTCAGGGACATGCCCATGCACTGAATTTGCGAGATTCAGGCATGGATGTTCGCGTTGGACTTTACCCTGGCAGCAAGTCGTGGGCCAAGGCTGAAGCGGACGGTTTGACCGTGAAGACGACGGCCGAAGCGTCCGATGAAGCGGATATCATCATGATCCTGGCTCCAGACACTTCGCAGGCCGCTATCTACCGCGAGGGGATTCAACCGTATCTCACGCCGGGTAAGACCTTGATGTTCAGCCACGGGTTTAATATCCGGTACGCGCAAATCGTGCCTCCAGCCGGCGTAGACGTCAGCATGGTCGCCCCCAAGGCCCCCGGACACCGAGTCCGTGAATTGTATGTGGAAGGGATGGGAACGCCGGGGCTGATGGCTGTGCACCAGGACGCCAGTGGCCAGGCGGCCGAGGTTGCGCTGGCCTACGCCAAGGGAATAGGCTGCACGCGCGCCGGTGTGATCCGCACTACTTTCACCGAGGAAACCGAGACCGATCTGTTCGGTGAACAAGCCATCCTGTGCGGCGGGGTCAGTCATCTGATCGAGTCGGCCTTTAATACGCTTGTTGACGCGGGCTACCAGCCGGAGATCGCCTATTTCGAGTGTCTGCATGAGCTGAAGCTTATCGTAGATTTGATCTATCAAGGAGGCCTGAATTATATGCGCTATAGCGTCAGCGACACGGCCGAATATGGCGATTACACCGCCGGCCCCAAGATCGTGACTGACCAAACGCGACAGGCTATGAAGCAGCTCCTGGCCGATATTCAATCCGGGGCCTTCGCTGAGGGCTGGATCGACGAGAACGCGCAGGGGCGGCCATGGTTCAATAAACAACAAGCGGAAGCTCGCGAAACTCGCGTCGAAGAAGTAGGGCGCGACCTGCGACAGATGATGTCGTGGCTAAACCCCAAAGTGGTCTAGATAGTTATTTCCAAGGCAGGTGAATTGATGAGTAATCCAATGTCGTCGCCCGATACCGTCCTGATTTTTGATACCACCCTGCGCGATGGGGAGCAATCGCCCGGCGCGACGCTCAACGTCGAGGAAAAACTGGAGATCGCACGCCAACTATCGCGGCTTGGTGTAGATATTTGCGAAGCGGGTTTCCCAATCGCTTCGCCCGGCGATTTTGAGGCGGTACGACGGATCGCAGAGGAAGTTGGGCCATTGACCGAAGGGCGCAAAGACGGACAGCCAATGGTCATCGCTGGATTGGCGCGTGCTAACGAGACAGACATCAGTCGGGCCTATGAGGCGGTCCGGAGCGCTCCGCGTCACCGCATTCATACTTTTCTGGCGACAAGTGACATCCATCTGAAGCACAAGTTACGGATCGACCGTGAAGAGTGTGTAGACCAGGTTATTCGGGCCGTGTCCTATGCCCGATCACTATGCGATGACGTAGAGTTCTCTCCGGAAGATGCGGGTCGATCCGATCCCGAATTCCTGGTTCAGGTATTGGGCGAGGCGATCAAAGCGGGGGCCACTACACTGAACATCCCCGATACAGTTGGTTATACCACGCCGGATGAATTCGGTTGGCTCATCGATTACCTCATCACCAACACGCCCGGCTCAGATCGAGTCATCTGGTCAGTGCATTGCCACAACGACCTGGGGCTGGCGACGGCCAATACGCTGGCCGGTATCAAGGCCGGCGCGCGACAGGCTGAAGTGACCCTGAACGGCATCGGCGAGCGGGCGGGTAATACGGCCCTGGAAGAAGTCGTCATGGCCCTGACTACCCGGCCGCAGAACTTCAACCTACAGACCAATATCGACACGACACAGATCGTGCGCACCAGCCATATGGTAAGCACGTACACAGGCATGGTCATCCAGGCCAATAAGGCGATCGTCGGAGCCAACGCCTTCGCCCACGAAGCAGGCATTCATCAGGACGGGATGCTAAAGAATCATCAGACATATGAAATCATGCGGCCAGAGACTGTGGGGTTAAACACCTCAAAGCTCGTACTCGGCAAGCATTCCGGCCGCCATGCGTTCCGCGTCCGCCTGAAAGAGATGGGCTACGACAACATGGATGATGAAGATGTAGCCGCAGCTTTCAAGCGATTCAAGGCGATCGCTGATAAGAAAAAGGCCGTTACTGATGCCGACATCGAGGCAATCATCGCTGATGAGATCTACCAGCCTCCCGTGATCTGGCAACTCGATCACATCCAGGTGTCATGTGGCGACCATAGCATCCCAACGGCCAGTGTGGTGATGACCGGGCCAGACGGCGAGACTTACTCTGACGCAGCGCTGGGCAGCGGCCCGGTAGATGCAGTCTACCAAGCGATCAATCGCATCATTGGCGTCACCAACCGGCTGACAGAATTTAGCATCAATGCTGTAACTGAAGGGTTGGATGCCGTCGCCGAGGCAACGATCCGCATTCATCCCAGCGATGAAACCGAATACACGCTCAATCCACAAACCGACAAACCGGTCTATCGCACTTACAGCGGGCACGGGGCCAGCACTGACATTGTGGTGGCTAGCGCACGAGCCTATCTGAGCGCTTTAAATAAAATGCTCGCAGAAAGAGATAAGGCTCCTGGCCGGGCAACCCCGGCAACCGTATGAGATGAGAACATCGGCAAACACACGACTGGGTGCGATCGGCATTCAACCAGCGTAACGAAACCCTTTACTGACGGACATCTTTTATGACCTCTTCTAAACCCCGTACAATCATAGACAAAATCTGGGACGATCATATCGTATCCGAAGCGCCGGACAGTCCGGCAGTACTCTACATTGACCTACACCTGATTCACGAAGTCACCTCTCCTCAAGCTTTCTCGGGGTTACGACAGCGTGGTCTCAAGGTGCGGCGGCCGCAGCAAACTGTGGCAACCATCGACCATAGCGTACCCACTACCCCACTTGACGTCCCCATTCAAGATCTAATGGCGGCGGCCCAGATCGCCCAAATGGAGACAAATGCACGTGATTTTGGCATCCAGTTGTTGGGAATGCACAGCATGAACCGCGGGATCGTCCATGTCATCGGGCCGGAGTTGGGGCTGACGCAGCCGGGCATGACTATCGTCTGTGGTGATAGCCACACGGCTACCCATGGCGCATTCGGGGCGCTGGCATTTGGCATTGGCACCAGCGAAGTCGAGCACGTATTGGCCAGCCAGTGCCTGCTCCAGGTGAAACCAAAAACTTATGCTGTCAATATCGAGGGACAATTGAAACCAGGGGTGACAGCGAAGGACATCATCCTGGCATTGTTGGCCAAGATCGGCGTCGGCGGAGGGACCGGTCACGTGTTCGAATATCGCGGGTCCGCAATTCGGGCGTTGTCGATGGAAGAACGAATGACCATCTGCAACATGAGCATCGAAGGTGGCGCGCGAGCGGGTTTGATCGCACCTGATGAAACAACTTTCGCTTACATTAAGGGTAAGCCTTTCGCGCCACAGGGAGCGGATTGGGACAAAGCCGTAGCCCGGTGGCGACAATTACCAAGCGACGATGGAGCCGTCTTCGACCGTTCAGTTGATCTCGATGCCTCTTTGCTGGAACCGATGATCACCTTTGGCACTAACCCCGGCATGGGAATCCCCATCTCGGCCTCCGTGCCTGATCCGGCTGTCATAAGTGATCCGACCCAACGGATGACTTTGCAACGCTCTCTGGAATATATGGATATCGAACCAGGACGGCCGTTACTGGGGCACCCGGTGGACGTGGTTTTCATCGGTAGCTGCACTAACTCGCGCATTAGTGATCTGCGGCAAGCGGCAAAGCTCATGGACGGGCATACCGTGAAAGAAGGCGTACGCGTCATGGTCGTGCCCGGTTCACAAGCGGTGAAGCGGCAGGCCGAGGCCGAAGGCATCGATCGTATTTTCAAATCTGCCGGCGCCGAATGGCGCGAGCCGGGTTGCAGCATGTGCATCGCAATGAACGGTGACCAGCTTCAACCCGGACAATATGCAGTGAGTACCAGCAATCGTAACTTCGAGGGACGGCAAGGCAAAGGCGGCCGCACATTCCTGGCCAGTCCGCTGACGGCCGTGGCCGCAGCCGTGACGGGTGAAATCACCGACGTTCGAGAATTCGTCGGGCAAATCGCCTGAGCGACGATAGTAACCGACCGCAGGACGTAATTATGGAACCATTCACAACTTTGACCGCGAGGGTGGTCGCTATCCCCGTCGATAATATCGACACGGATCAGATCATTCCGGCGCGTTTTCTGAAAACAATTAGCAAAGCCGGCCTTGGCCAGAACCTGTTTGCCGATTGGCGATATAATGATGAAGGGGATCCCAATCCAGATTTCCCGCTTAACCGACCCGAAAACGACGGCGTTCGGATTCTGCTGGCGGGCGACAATTTCGGCTGTGGATCGAGCCGGGAACATGCGCCGTGGGCATTAACCGACTACGGCTTTCGAGCCATCATCAGCACATCATTCGCCGATATCTTCCGCAACAACGCTCTAAAAAACGGACTCCTGCCGCTAGTCGTCGACAGTGAAACGCATAAGCAGCTCCTCAGTCTGGTCAATGAAGACCCCGAGATGGAGCTGAAGATCGACATGGACACACAATCACTTCTGCTACCAGATGGTCGCCGAGCGCGTTTCCCAATCGACACCTTCAATAAAATCTGTATGATGGAAGGGCTTGATCAGATGGGCTACCTCCTGAAACACGAATCGGAGCTTGAAGGCTACGAGCGCAGTCACCCGGCACGGATCAATACCGAGGCATATCCTCTGACATGACAAAAATATATTTATACGACACGACCTTACGCGATGGCACGCAACGGGAAGGTATATCGCTCTCGCTAGATGACAAGCTAAAGATCGCGGCACGCCTGGATACCTTCGGGATGGATTACATCGAAGGCGGCTGGCCCGGCTCAAACCCAAAAGATGTCGAGTTTTTCCGGCGCGCGCCCTCGCTGGGCCTGTCACATGCCAAGTTGGCGGCCTTTGGCAGCACACGACGCAAGAATATTCGCCCGGCTGACGACGCCAACATTCAGGCATTGCTCTCGGCCGAAACCCCGGTAGTGACAGTAGTCGGCAAGAGTTGGGAATTGCACGTCATAGACGTATTGGAGACGACGGCCGAAGAAAATCTGGCGATGATTGAGGAGAGCGTCGCCTATTGCAAGAGCCAGGGCAAGGAAGTTATCTACGACGCTGAGCATTTCTGTGATGGCTATAAGGCCAACGCCGAGTACGCACTGGCCACCGTAGAGGCAGCAGCACGAGGTGGAGCTGATTGCGTGGTCATTTGCGACACAAACGGCGGTTCGCTCCCTTGGGAAGTAGAAGAGATCGTGACGCGCGTAGTCCAACGCTTGGGCAGCACGCCCGTAGGCATCCACACCCATGACGATGGGGGCTGTGGTGTAGCCAACTCGCTGGCAGCCATACGAGCCGGAGCTGTACAAGTACAGGGGACAGTGAACGGCTATGGCGAGCGCGTGGCTAACGCCAACTTATGCACTATCATTCCCGACCTGCAACTTAAGATGGGCTACGATTGCGTGTCGCCTGAACGCCTATTGGGATTGACCGAGCTATCGCGCTATATAGCCGAATTAGCCAACCTGACGCACGACGACCATCTCCCCTATGTGGGGGCCAGCGCCTTCGCCCACAAGGGCGGTATCCATGTGGCGGCCATGTTGAAACACCCCGCCAGTTACCAACACATCGATCCGGAGACAATAGGCAACCGGCAGCGCTCCGTTGTCTCGGAGCTTTCAGGCCGTGGCAACCTGATCGACAAGATCAAGCAGTTCAATCTGAATCCAGAGAGCCTGGACGTTCCCAAAGTACTGGACCAAATCAAGCAACTGGAAGCGCAAGGTTTCACATTCGAGGGAGCGGAAGCGTCGGTAGAACTGATGCTACGACGCACGCACCCCGCCTATGTGCCCCCGTTCGAAATGATGGACTATTCGGTGATGGTGCAGCGGCGACGCGGCCGTGGTCCTATCGTCGAGGCGACGGTCAAGGTACGCGTCGGGCCAAAGATTATGCATACGGTGGCAGAGGGCAATGGGCCTGTGAATGCCCTGGACGCAGCTCTGCGGCAAGCACTGTCGGGGGTGTTCCCGCAAATCAGCGGGGTCAGGCTGGCTGACTACAAGGTCCGTATTCTCGACGGAGAGAATAATACGGCGGCTACCACACGGGTACTCATTGAGACCCGACAAGGGATGCATCGATGGAGCACAGTCGGCGCCAGCCCCAACATTATCGATGCCAGTTGGCGCGCCCTATCCGACAGCATGGAATACGCCTTGATTCGATAATACCGTGCCTGATCGCCCATCTTTAACTATTATTGACCTATGACCGAGAAACAATTACCTTCATCGGCGCAACGCTTCGCGGACGCAGCCGCAGCGCTGGGCTTGCCAATCAACATCATCATCTTTGATCATTCGACCCGGACGGCCGAAGAAGCTGCGGCGGCCATCGGCTGCAAAGTTGGCCAAATCGTCAAGAGTCTCGTCTTCACGGTGAAAGGCGACCCCGTCATGACGCTAGTTTCGGGAGCGAATCAACTCGACACACGAAAGTTGGCATCTCTTTTTGAAGTGGGCCGGAAACAAGTTGAGCGCGCTGACGCCGATACCGTCCGCGCGGCTACAGGTTACGCCATCGGCGGCGTGCCGCCTTTCGGGCACACGACACCAATGCCGCTCTACATCGACCGTGACCTGGCGCTGTATGACGTCATATGGGCAGCTGCAGGCACACCTAATACTGTCTTCTCCATTCGCCCTGACGATCTTGTCCGCGCAGCCAATGGCAAACTAGCTAACCTCAAAGTAGAACTCGAGTGCACGTAAAACCAAATCCCTGCAAGTAGACAGGATGATAATTTATTAGCCCTTACCGTAATCGGTTATCCATTGAGAGGCCCATGAATTATACAATTGCATTATTACCCGGAGACGGGATCGGCCCGGAGGTTGTGGGCGGGGCGCGGCGCGTGCTGGACGCGATTGCGGCCCGATTTGGACATGTATTTAGTTATCGCGAAGGGATGATCGGCGGCTGTGCCATCGACGCCACAGGCGAGGCGCTACCCGAAGAAACCCTCGGCTTATGCCTCAGTAGCGATGCCGCCTTATTGGGAGCCGTTGGTGGCCCGAAGTGGAGTGACCCCAAGGCACCAGTGCGGCCCGAGCAAGGTCTATTAAAGATGCGGCAAGCGATGGGCGTTTTTGCGAATTTACGGCCGGTGGTCGTACTGGATGCGCTGATAGAAGCCAGTCCACTACGACCTGAACGGGTACGGGGCGTCGATCTGCTTATCATTCGTGAATTGACCGGGGGGCTGTATTTTGGTGTCCCGCAAGGTCAGGAGACAATCGATGGCGAACGGGCGGCCGTCGATACGATGCGCTATAGAGAGAGTGAGATTCGGCGGGTGGTTCGCCTGGCATTCGAACTGGCGCGCGGTCGCCGCCGCAAAGTGACCTCAGTGGATAAGGCCAACGTTCTGGCATCATCACGATTATGGCGCGAAGTAACACACGAAATAGCGGCCGAATATCCCGACGTGGAACATGAAGATATTCTGGTCGACGCTTGCGCAATGTACTTGATAAACCGGCCGGCTGATTTCGATGTCATCGTGACCGAAAACATGTTTGGCGATATCCTGTCTGACGAAGCGTCAATGATCGCCGGCTCAATGGGGATGCTACCATCAGCTTCGTTGGGCGAGTCCGGCCGCCCCGGGCTATATGAACCTATCCACGGCAGCGCGCCGGATATCGCCGGCCAAGATATTGCCAACCCACTGGCGACTATCTTGAGCACAGCGATGATGTTACGTTCAAGCCTGGGGTTAGAAGAGGAAGCGATAGCTATTGAATCAGCGGTGGCCCAGGTACTGGCAGATGGAGCGCGAACGGCCGACATCGCCAGGGCCGGAGAGTCGTTCATCGGGACGATTGAGATGAGCGAACGAGTCGCTCAGGTTCTATCGTCTCCAGCTTAAGGTTCAACAGTGGGAGTCGCCGTCGGGGTAGGCGTGGCCGTGGGGATCGCGCCCTGCCACATGAACGTGGCTGACTGACTAGGTTGGCCACCGAATGTATAGATGAATCCGCCGTCACTACGCCGGCCGGTCACTTGAACGATACTCACCGTCCACTGCATACGCCGTAACTCATCGATCTGTGGCCGCCACTCAACCGGCAGGCGAAAAGATGGATCGCGCGTAAAACCGCGTTTCGGCAAACTATCACGCTCGCCAGCGTCACGCAATTCCACCATATACCATTCACCCTCGTCAAGATCCTTCACGGCCGTCCACTGGAAGACGATCGGTGTATCGAGCACAGCAATAACAGCACCCTCGACCGGATAAAGCAGGGACGGGCCGGCAGGTGGTGGCGTAAGCGATGGCGTTGGTGAGGGACCAGCCGTCGGTGGAATGGTGTCACCGTATAGCAGCTTAGGAATACACAGGGTATCGCCCGGTTGAAGCAGCTGAATCGATTCCTGGGTTTGGCGATTCACAGCGATAATAGCCTCGAGAGGGACGCCCTTCAACGCCGAGATACCATAAGCGGAATCGCCCGATTGAATGGTAATGATCTCGCACTGGGTAGCATCAGCCAGGACGGGCTCGCCGTTGATCTCGATTAGCATAGATTCCAGCGGCGGAGTTGCCGTCGGCCAGGGAATGGTAAGGTTCTGTCCGGATTGTATGGGGGCGCTCATATCAAATCCGTTAGCTTGTGCAATAGATTCAGCCGAGATACGGTAAAGAAGCGACAGGCCGAACAATGTTTCTCCTGCAGACACCGTATGATAGCGTGGATCACGGGGAGTAGCGGTCGGCTCCGGTGTGTTCGTCGGGGGCGGGGTCTCCGTCGGCGGTGCGGTTTCGGTTGGTAATGGCGTCCACGTTGGCGTGTTGGTCGTCGTGGGAGGGAGCAGTGTCATTGTGGGGATAAATGCAGCCATGACTACCGAGCCTTGATCGCGAAGCGCTGACCAGCCAGTGACAAGACCGGCTACGACCAGGGCGGCCACGATCCAGAAAACGATCGACGAACGGCTCTCTTGCACACGACTCTCAAAAACGGCCGGGAAATGGTTTTCTTCATACGATTGCCGCTCCTCAATAGGAACAGGGGCAACAGCTTGTGATTGCGTGGCTCCGACTTGCACGGAATCTTCAGCAGGGAGGACAGCAGCCCCGGCGGATTGCTGTTCAGGCCGGATGTCATCGCGAGGCAGCCCGCACATGACGCATCCCTCAGCCCCTTCGGGTACGATGCTGTCGCACCGTGGACAACGATAGGCGATCGGGTCCGACTCTATCTTTTTATCTTTCTCACTCATAAGCAATCTGTTGCCGACCTCGCATTATAACCGCCCGTGCATCATGGCCCAAAACGAGTCACCCTTCATTCATCTTTTCTTCTTGCAAAGGCGCTGCTCCCGCGTTCTCCACCCCCGCTCGCTGCTAATCATCCTCCGTTGTTTTAGGCCTGTCGTGAAATTTTAGGTACAATAGGAAGGATATTCATGCAGATTATGCCTTGATCTTGAGCATTAACTGATCTTCCGGGGCCACGATCAACACACCCTAGCCATTGGCCCCTTGTCCACACAAACGGATACAAACCTATGGTTGATCTTGAAACGAACTATCTAGGACTTCCCCTAAAGTCGCCATTAGTCGTGTCTTCCAATCCGCTCACCTATGAGTTAGATAATCTCCGTCAGATGGAGGACGCCGGCGCAGCCGGGATAATTCTTTACTCGCTATTCGAGGAACAGATCGAATTAGCGGAGATGGGTTTCGCGGACTATTACCAACGACATCGCGAAGAAATGCCCGAACCCTTGCGACATATCGCCGATATGAAGGAGTATAACCAGGGGGCCGGCAATTATCTGGCGCATACCTACCAAGCTAAAAAAGCCCTGTCCATCCCCGTCATCGCCAGCTTGAACGGCTATTATAGTAGTGGGTGGACACGTTACGCCCGCCTGATCGAAGCTGCCGGAGCTGACGCGCTGGAATTGAACATCTATTATTTGCCCACCAAGGCGCATATTTCCGGCGCCGAAGTAGAGCAGATGTATGTCGATTTAGTGCGCGAGGTCACATCTTCGGTTCAGATCCCGGTTGCCGTCAAATTGAGCCCTTACTTCAGCGCTCTGGCCAACATATCGAAACGATTAGTCAATTCGGGGGCCAGGGGTCTGGTTCTATTCAACCGGTTCTATCAGCCAGATTTCGATATTGTCAATCGGGCCGTCGTTCCCAGCCTCGACTTGAGTACATCCAGCGAGTTGCGCTTACGGCTGCGCTGGGTGGCGCTGCTAACAGGGCAGATAGAGGCGGATCTAGCTATCACTGGCGGCGTTCATTCGGTCGAGGATGTCATTAAAAGCCTCATGGCCGGGGCAACCGTAGTGACATTGGCCTCTGCGTTGCTGGAGAACGGCATCAAACATCTGACCACATTGACCAACGGGCTTGACCAATGGCTCGAGAGTAACGCCTATACATCGGTGAAAGAGGTTCGCGGATTGCTAAGCCGTGCCCAAATCGGAGATTCGGCCGCGCTGGAGCGCGCCAACTATTTGAACGTATTGAGGACGGCACGCTCAGACGACTGAACATCGATTGCCGCGCCTATTCATTAGCAACTTCCCGGCTCCGTGACAGCCTGGAAGCACAGTCAGAGGAGACACCATTCATGTCTGTTACGCTTTTCATCAACGGCCAGGAAGAAGAAATTCAGGCCGCGACTAATGACAACCTTCGAGACGCTCTACGTAAGGCCGGTTACGTGAGCGTCCGGTTCGGTAGTCATACGGGTGAGACAGGGGCGGCTGCGATTCTGGTCGACGGCCGCCTCATGAGCGCCGATACTCTGGTAGTAGGACAGGTAGTTGGCCACAAGATCGAGACGGTCGAAGGGTTCAGCAACCGGGTCGGCGAATTACACCCAATCCAACAAGCATTCATCGATGCGGGGGCGATCCAGTCAGGGTACTCAACGCCGGCCATGCTACTGGCAACGAAAGCGCTGCTGGAACGACAGCCCGATCCAACCGAAGCAGAAGTTCGCGAAGCGTTATCGGGCATTCTGTGTCGCGAGACGGGCTATTTGAAGCCAGTGCAGGCAGTATTACGCGCGGCAGCGATCTTGCGCGGCCAGGAACCCCCCGCAAGCGATGTCACAGTGGTTGACGCGACCTATATGGCCGACGACGATGGGGGATTTGGGACAGATGATCCCGATTTCAGTGGGCCTGAGTTGGCGGGCGGAGCCGATGGCCCAATGACTGAGACGCGCGTGCGACCACGGACCGGTATCACCCTGAAAGGCCACACGACAGAGATGAATGTCGTCGGCAAGCCGGAGACGAAAGTCGACGCAGTGAAACTGGCCAAGGGCAACCCCGCCTTCGTCGACGATATTGAAATGCGCGGCATGCTATATGCTCGATTATTGACCAGCCCGCATGCTCACGCACGGATCCTTAACATAGATGATAGCGAAGCTCGCGCCCTGCCGGGTGTCCGTGCCGTCATCCACTATCAAAATATCGAACGCGTCAAGTATGCATCCGGCGGGCAGTCATATCCTAACCCGCCGCCGCATGATCAAGTCAGCTTCGATAACAAAGTGCGATATGTAGGTGATCGGGTGGCGGCCGTTGCTGCCGATACACAGGAGATCGCCGACGAAGCCATCAAGCTCATTAAAGTGGAGTATGAGGTACTGCCGGCCGTCTTCGACGAGCGCGAAGCACTGCAGTCCGGTGCACCAATCATCCACGATGAAGAGGATACCGTTGGAATTCACGATGCCTCGCATAATATCGTCCATCACATCCTGGCCGAATACGGTGATGTCAAGGCAGGGTTCGAGCAGGCGGATCGCGTGTTCGAGAATACCTATTACGTGCATCAGGTACAACAGGTCCCCCTCGAGCCACATATCGCCATCAGCTGGTGGGACTCCGATGAACGGATGGTGATTCGAACCTCAACCCAAGTCCCGTTCCATACCAGGCGTATGGTTGCCCCGCTTCTGGGGTTGCCAGTCGGCCGTATTCGCGTGATCAAACCGCGAATCGGCGGCGGGTTCGGCGCAAAACAGGAGATGCTCATCGAAGATATCGTGGGCCATTTGACTATCGCTACCGGTAGGCCGGTACGGCTGGAGTTGACTCGCTCCGAGGAATTCTACAGCAGCCGATCCCGCCACCCCGCACGAGTCACTTTCAAAACGGGCGTCATGGCCGACGGAACGCTGCGCAGCATGGAAATGAAAGTAATCGGTAACACCGGGGCTTATGGAACCCACGCCCTGACAGTGATGACCGTGACCGGATTGCGTGGCCTCAGCAACTACAACTGCGATAACCGCAAATTCGACTGCAATGTAGTCTATACCAACCTGCCCGTCCCTGGCGCGTTTCGAGGCTATGGTGCGCCACAGGGGCTGTTCCCGCTGGAAGTGCATATGGATGAAATTGCCCACGAAATGGGGCTGGATCCTATCGAGTTCCGGCGCAAAAACTGGGTACAGGCCGGCGACACAATGCCGATGGCAGTCTATCTGGCAGAGGGCGAAAAGAAGGAAGATATCGAGCCGCCGGTCATCTTATCCTGCGGCCTCGATGAATGCTTCGTTCAGGGTATGGCAGCGATCGAATGGGAACGGAGGAACGATCCGTCATGGCGAACCGTTCCCGGCAAGCCGCACATACGGCGTGGAATAGGCGCGGCAATGGCTATGCATGGAACGGCTATCCCGGGCCTCGACATGGGCAGCGCGAGCATCAAGATCAATGATGACGGCTCTTTCAACATCAATGTCGGTGCGACTGATTTGGGCACAGGCTCGGATACAGTCCTAGCGCAAATCGCGGCCGAGGTATTGGGCGTGCCGCTAAGCAGTATCGTGATGTACTCCAGCGATACCGACATGACACCCTTTGACGTTGGAGCATACGCCTCCTCGACGACCTATATCTCAGGCACGGCAGTGAAGAAAGCGGCCGAACAAATCGCGGAGCAGATCCGCGAAAGAGCGGCCTTGATTCTAGGGTTGGATGAATGGCATGACATCCGGCTGGAGAATCGGATGGCCATCGCACCCGATGGTCGGACCGTGAGTCTGGAGCGCATCGCGCTACACTCGTTGCATCAGCAAGATCAGCGACAGATGATGGCCGTCGCTTCCTTTGTTAGCTTGGACTCTCCGCCACCATTCGCGGGGCAATTCGCCGAGGTGGAAGTAGACACGGAGACAGGCCAGGTAACCGTAAAGAAATTAGTTATGGCCGTCGATGCAGGCATGCCTATTAATCCCATGACGGCAACGGGCCAAGTCGAAGGCGGCATGGTGCAGGCGCTAGGCTACAGCCATTGCGAGGAAATGGTCTACGATAACGAGGGGCGTATGGTTAATCCAGCGCTAGGCCCCTACTATATCTATCGGGCTACTGAAGTGCCGGAGCTCAAGGCCATCCTGGTGCAGACCCACGAGCCAACCGGTCCATTTGGAGCCAAGGCCATTGCCGAAATCCCGATGGACGGCGTTGCCCCAGCTGTCGCTAACGCCATCTTCGACGCAACCGGCGTACGCCTCCGACGCATACCAGCCACGCCCCAACGCGTCTACGACGTGTTGGCAGCCGCTAAATAAGCCATTACGACACAGAGGGCAGATTGACAGGTTTTCCATTCGATTAATACCTGTCAATCTGCCCATAGTTCATTGAGCATGAAGGTTGGAGGGGCGCTGAAAAGCGCAATATGAGCGAAGTCACGAATCAGGAAGAGGTCAAGCCGGTAAAGCCAACGCCAAATTTCTCACACCCTATCGAAGAGGAATTCGCCGCCATTCTCGACTACTATGGCGTAGACTGGGAATATGAGCCGCGTTCATTTGATCTGGAATGGGATGAGCAAGGTCGGGTGACAGTCGCGTTTGCGCCCGATTTTTATCTACCTGAACAAGATTTGTACGTCGAGTTGACGACCATGCGGCCAAAGCTGGTGACGAAGAAGAATCGCAAGCTGCGGCGCATGAACGAACTCTATCCGGATATCAATATCCAATTATGGAAACGCAGCGATCTACGCGATTTGATGCTCCGGTTCCAGATGGACGACGAAGCGTCGCGGATCATGGGGACGGCCGCACAGGATAAGTCGCCATGAGTTTTCCCGAACCCCAAGCTTTCGATGGGCTATATGATGGCGTCAGTGAAATCTTGTTCACTGTTGCGCAAATAGAAAATCGTGTGGCAGAGTTGGGAGAAGCAATCTCGCGCGATTATAACGGTACTCGACCGTTGCTGGTGGGCGTGCTGAAAGGGGTCTTCCCCTTCATAGCCGATCTGGTCCGCTGGATCACCATTCCAATAGAGGTCGATTTCCTGGCTATCGCCAGCTACAGCCCGGACACGCGGAAAAGAGGCGTGGTGCGTCTGCAAAAGGATTTGGAGCAGCCCATCGCGGGACGGCACGTGTTGTTCATCGAAGACGTGGTTGATACCGGCCTGACTCTCCATTACATACTGAACCAGTTAAAGAGCCGGGATCCGGCTTCCCTTGAGGTCTGCACGATGTTCGACAAAGGCTCACGTCGCCTGATCAAGCTACCCATTCGATATAAAGGGTTCGACCTGCCGGATCGATTCGTCGTGGGTTATGGGCTGGATTATCGAGAGTTATATCGAAATTTGCCGTTCGTGGGGTTGCTGAAAGCGGAGGTCTTTCGGCCGGAAGACATAAAAGAAGGGAGCTCCAAGTAACCTTCCAGTCACCCTACCTTTCCCCAACTCTCTCCGTTCTAATCACAAATCGGATTTTGTTGGGTTCTCTCTCGGCTTTCCTCTCCGACCGTTACAGAAGTTCCCTTCTGTATCTTTCTTCGATTCTATTGCCTTGAGCGTTCTGACTTTGTCACAATCCCGTTGCTTCCAGTTCCCTTTCCGCAACCGAAATTCGCGTGATCAGAAGTCTGAACTTGATAAGGGCCTTCCAATTTCTCGGAGCTTCCCGGCCTCTTGAACATCGTCTTTTATTCAAAGATGAGGCTCGCGATTACCAATAGCGTAGCATGGTCAGCAGAGTGAGTCAATACGTAATTGTACTCATGTTATGCTTCAGCGAATCTGACACCCCTTAAGGAAAAAGCGAAAATGTCACC
>JACFOH010000005.1:88791-118993 GCA_019454405.1 Promineifilum sp. | reverse complement strand
TCCGCCCTATTTTTGTTCGTCGAAGGAATCGGCGTAGAACCAGGCGATGAGCCGCTCCTCGGCCCACGGCTTGAGCGCGTTCATCAGGGCCGCGCCCGCTTCGGAGCGCTGCGCCGCGAGCCAGGCCACTTCGTTGTCAAAGTACGCCTCGACCATCAGGTGAAAGCGCGACGCGCCAAACGGCTGCGAGATGATGCGGCTGACCTCAAACCGGCGCAGCCCGGGCAACTGCTCGGTCAGCACCATATGCGTGCTGGAGTAGAAATCCTCCAGCAGGGCGTCATCATCGACGCGATAGTAGATTACCACGAACTTGAACATCGACGGGTTCGATTATTGTTGCCACACGGCCGCCAACTGGCGCTTCAGTTCGTCACGCCGGGCCTGATAGGTCGCCTCGTCCACCGTCCCCGCCTCGAAGGCATCGTCCAGCTCGGCGATGTCCCGCAGCAGCGTATCCGCTTCCACCGTTAGCGCGGCCGGCGGCGCGGCCACACTGGCTTCGACTTCGTCCTGCCATGCCTCATCATCGTCATCATCGCCGGCGGAGTGCTTGCGCCAGGCGAACCAGAGAAGCACGCCACCGACGGCCGCCAGCAGCAATGCCGCGCCACCGATGAGCAGTTCCCGCGTTTGGTCGCGGTTGGCGACGGTCGCGCCAGTCGAATCGACGATGACGCTGGGACGTCCCTCCAGCTTGATGGTGATCGTCTCACCTTCGGGGATGCCGGGGCCGCTATAGTTACGGAAAATCTGGCCCTGGCCGAAATCCTGCTTCGGCTGTTCCACCCACGGTGTATTGGTGACCGACACGCCCACTTCGGGCATGATGATTGTGCTCGTCGCCGCCCGATAGAAGACCGGGTGAGCGATGCTCATGCCGCTGGTATAGGGCAATTCGTAACTCACCAGCAGCGTCAGCGCGTTGCTCCCCGGTCGCAACGGCAGCGGGTCGGCCCAGCCGCGCTCCGTCTTCACGAAATCGTTAGCCGGGATGAACGAACTCATCGAGCCGAAGGTACGCGAGAAGGCCAGGCTCTGAGCGCCATCGGGCACGGCCACTTCGATGACGCCCTGCGCCGGATCGCCAGAGGGGCCAACATAGACCGCGTTGGCGGCATTATTGACGATGTAGAGCTGGTTCACCTGCACCCGGTCGTCGACAAATTCCATGACGATGTGTAGCTGGGCAATGGAAACGCCGGCCGCGTCGCTGGTCTTGTCATAGACGGTGATGGGCATCTCCACTGTCGTATTGCTGCGGCTGATCTGGTTGGCGCCGCTGCTGAAGCTCAGATCGTTGTAGACAGCTCCGGCGATATAGATCCAGTCCGGCGGCACTTCCGTCACATCAAAGCGGAAGTTGCCTTCCAGGTCGGTCGTGGTCGTCAGCGTCAGCGTCTGGGCGAAGTCGGGCGTGAAGGCGCGCAAGGATACTTCGGTATCGGCCAGCCGCTCGTCGGTCGTGCCGTTGCTCAGGATGCCGAAGATGACGCCCTCGGGAATAGGCGCGTCAAGCTCGGCCGGATCGGCATAACCATAGCTGAACGTGCGCGCGAAATCGACCGCGCGCCGCAGATCGTCATCGGCGATGTCATAGGCATGGGCCGGAATAGCGCCGGGAGCCAGACGGGCGAAGACCGTCTCGTTGCTGCGGTTAAACCAGTACGTAGGATTGGTCAGATCAGACGCAGGGGGATCGCTCGCAGCGGCGTCGGGGCCGTCTCCCGCGCCGGTATCGCCGTGACAAACGGCACATTGAGCTTCATAGATCACTCCGCCGGCGGCTATATCTTCGGCCGGCGTGGCCAGGCTATAGACCGCGGCCACCAGATTCCAGCGGCCGGCCTCGTTGATCGGGTTGCTGCTGGCATCGCCAAACGGCGGCATGCCCACGGCTGCCTCGCCGTCGGTGATCTGCCGGAACATGGTCGACGGCATGGTAGTGAAGATGTAGCCGGCATCGAAGGGCATGGGGTTCATCGTCGCCCCCATCTGCGCGATGAGCGCGCCGTCGCCCTGGCCCCTTTCGCCGTGACAACCGGCACAGCGTTGGGCGAAAAGCTCCAGCCCGGGCAGCGCCTCGGGCGTCGTTTCCGGCAGTACCGGGTCCTGGGCCTGACCCGCCCGCGGCAACAACAGCAACGCGGCCAGGGTGATGATCGTCAGAAGCGCAAACGTCATGGGCCGGCGCTTGGCGGCCAGAGTGATGAAATGATTCATAGGATGAAAATACCGGTGGCTCAGGCGCGAGCAGCCTGAGAAGGATGTTGTTCCTGGGCCAGATGATGGCCACACTGGGGGCAGAACCGCTCGTCCGGCTCGATCCGGCGGCCGCATTGCGGGCAATAACGCGGGCCGCCGTTAGTCGCAGGCCCGGCGCTTGCGGCAGCTGGTTTAACCCGGGCGCGCTGGATGGCCGCTTCCATGTCGGCGTCCAGCTGCTCGGGCGTGCGAATACGTCGGACGGCGGCCTCGATCTGCTCGTCGACGCTCGGCACGACAGCGTAAGCGGACGGAGCCTCGACATAGCCGTGCTCGTCGAGTTGCTTCATGATGAGAGCCGCCTGTTTCACCATTTGCGGCCGCGTACGATTATAAAGCTCGGGCGCAACTTTGGCCGACTCATAATCTTCATCCAGTTCGCGGATATCGCGCAGGATCGATTCCTTACGCAACAGCAAGCTATCGACCTCCTCCCGGTCGATGCGCTTTTCCTCGTCTTCGGGCATGGCAAACGGTCGCACCAGGAACAGTATCACGACCAACACCACCGCCGCGCCCAATAACATGGAACCGATAGTCAGGTTCGCCAAAAATGAACTCACGAAATATTCTCCGATTACTCCGCCAGCATCTGCGGGATGAGGGTATCCAGCATCTGTTGATTGACCGGGCCGATCTGCACGTGGCGGACCACGCCGTTTTTATCGATGAAAAAAGTCTCCGGCACGCCGGTAATCTCGTATTTCTTCGAGATCGCGGTGCCCAGGTCGGGCGCGTGCGGGAAGGTGACATTGAACTCGTTCATGTAGGCCAGCGAGTTCGGCTCCACGTCAGCGTAAGCTACGCCCAGGAAGACGACGCCCTGGTCGCGATAACGCTGCCAGGCCTGCTCTATCGCGTCGGTCTCGTAGCGACATTCCACGCACCACGACGCCCAGAAATTAAGCACAACCGGATGGCCGCGCATCTCCGACAAACTGGATACCGCGCGGTTATCCCATTCGTAGCCGTCGAAGAACTCCACATTGAAGGTCGGCGCGTTCTGGCCGGCTTCGGGGCGCGAGGCATTGGCGTTGACCAGCCCCCAGGCCAGCACAGCCAGAAGGGCGAGGATAGCCGCCCACATGACGACCATCGGCCAGCGGATCTTGCGGCGGGGCGCCTCAGTGGCGGGCGGGGTTGTTTGAATTGTATCGGTCATAGTTGTCTACATCGTTATCGTTATGATCTAGTCCTCGATTTCCTTCTCGACGCGCGAGATATAGTCATCGAGAGTCGGGTCGCCCGTGGACGACTTGGGGCGCGGCGGGGGAGAGGCGGGCGCTTCGGCCGCGGCTGCGCGTAGCCCGCGCAACACCCGGCTGAACAGCAGCAGCCCCAACAGCACGCCCAACGCCGGCAATATCCACAAGACGATCAGGCTCATCCCGCGACGCGGCGGATTTGAGAGCACGCCGTCACCATATTGACGGGCGAAGTAATCCAGAATCTCTTCCCGCGATTCGCCCTCGGCCAGCTTGGTGCGGATCAGTTCGCGCCAGTCATGGCAGGCCACCGTCGGGCAGACATCCAGCGGCGTGTTTTCGCATACCGGACAAAAGACGTCCTTGGCGATCTCATTGACCTGATCGTCAGTGATCTGTTGCTGCGCAAACGTCGCCGCCGGCAACAGAAGCAACAGAAAAGCCAGAAGCAGCCAGCGCAGCGCCTTGGTCTTGGTCACTGTTTGTAACATTTACATCGCTCCGTGAGGGACATGTCAATCCCCGGCGACGGCAATGGCCGGCTTGCGCGCTCGCACTCGCTGCTTTTCCCGTTCAGGCCAGGCGGCGATGATCGTGCCGAAGACGAACACAAGCCCGCCGGCCCAGACCCAGTTGATAAGCGGGTTCAGGAAGATGCGGAACGTGGCCGCGTCGGCCGACGTCGGTTCCCAGTTGACCAGGATAACATAGAAGTCCTCGGTGATGGTCGAACGGGCCGACGGGATCGTCATGGGTTGCCCGCTGCGCTGGTAAAGCTCGATCTTCGGCGTCAGCTGGCGCACGAGCTTGCCGTTCTTGTACAGGTCAAGGTTGGCCTCGGTGATGAGCAGATCATCAGCCCCGGGGTAGCGGGTGACTCCGTTGAAGCGCATCTCGAAGTCGCCGAGGGTGATGCTCTCGCCCTGCAACAGCCGTAGTTGCGTCTCGGTCTGGTACATACCGTCGGCGACGATGCCAAAGGCCATGATCAGAACGCCGATGTGGATCCAGTAGCCGCCGTAGCGACGGCGGTTACGAGCCATCAGGTTGTTGAAGGCCGTCCAAGGCGCTTCGCCTTTACGCATGCGCGCTCGCGTGCCCTTGACGAACTCCATGATCGTCAGGGCAGCCGAGAAAGTAACCAGCCAGAAGCCCAGCAGAGCCGCCCACAGATGGACGCCGAGGAAGAACAGGGCGACGATAAACACCGTCGACCCCAGCGCCGGCCATATGATCGACCGGCCGAGCCGTTTGATACTGGTGCGATACCACATCGTCAACGGCGCGACGCCCATCAGCAGTACCAGCACGGCGAATAGCGGCGCCAGCGCCCGCTCATAGACGGGCGGCCCCACAAACCCCTTCTCTCCGGTAAACAGCTCGGAGAAGATGGGGTAATAGGTGAACAGGAAGACCACAGCCAGAATAGCCATGATCAGGAAGTTGTTATAAAGGAATGCCGCCTCGCGCGACAGGTAGGAGACCAACTGGTTCTCCGACCGCAAGGTGTCATGCCGCTTCGTGACCCAGTAGGCCGAGAAGATGAACATGATCACGATGAAGGCGAAGAAGAGCGGCCCAATGGCCGATTGGGCAAAGGAGTGGACTGACGAGATGACGCCACTGCGCACGATGAACGTGCCCAGAATGACCAGGCAGTAGGTCAACACGATGAGGAACATGTTCCACATCTTGAACATGCGCATCTTTTCCTGGATCATGACCGAGTGCAGAAATGCGGTGCCGGCCAGCCAGGGCATGAGCGAAGCGTTCTCCACCGGGTCCCACCCCCAATAGCCACCCCAGCCCAACACGTCGTAGGCCCAGCGGCCGCCCAGGATAAGGCCCAGCCCCAGGAACAACCAGGCGATCAGTGTCCAGCGGCGGGTCGTATGGATCCAGTTGTCGCTCTGCTGGTTCGACATGAGCGAGGCCATGGCGAAGGCGTAGGGGATGGTGAAACCGACGAAGCCCAGATAGAGCATCGGCGGGTGGATGATCATCCCAGGATGGCGCAACAACGGGTTGAGTCCTTGTCCGTCGGCCGGGATGACGACGTTGCGCGCAAATGGATCCTCGATGAAGGTCGAGAGCAGCAGGAAGAACACCTGCGTCATGCCCACGACGATGATGACGTAGGGCATCAGTTCCTTCTGTTCGCGCCATTTACTCAGCATCACGGTGGCCGTGAAGGCCGACATCAGCAGGTTCCAGAACAGCAGCGAGCCGGCCTGGCCACCCCAAAGCGCGGTCACTTTCAGATAGGTGGGCATGCCACGGCTGCTGACGCTGGAAACATAGCGGATGGAGAAATCACCGGTCAGCAGGGCAGTAATGATCAGTCCGGCGGCCAACAGCAGCAGCGGGAACGTGGCGATGATGGCGTTGCGGGCGCTGCGCACCCAGCGATCGTCCTTCTTGCGTATCCCATAAGCAGCGGCGATGATGGCATAGACCGCACATAGAAAGGCGGTCAACAGAGTGATAAAGCCAATATCAGCGATCATAGAGTTTCAACCTGACGGCGTAGAGGCAAGTCGAGGCGCATTCCGCGCCCCGGCCCGCCACGCGTCACATGGAAAACCGGGCGTCGATTAATCGAGGCCCGGTATAAGGATCACAAATCAGGATGTTGGAACCGAGTCCGGGTGGCCGGCAGGGTCCATTTCTTGATAGCGGGTTGGGCATTTCAGCATCAATCCGCCGGGGTTCGCCTTAAAGACGCCGTTGGCATCACCTTGGCCTTCCACCAGCGCCTGGGCCTCGTTCTGCAACAAGTCAGGTTTAGGCTCGTTGTAGGCAACGACGTGCAGCCGCTGTCCCGGGTTATGCATATCGTCGACGATGTCGAACTCCAGGATGGAGTTTTGAGCGTCGATCTGCGTATACTGGATCGTATCGCCAAGCACCCAGCCGGCGACGCGCAAGTCACGACCGACCAGTCGATCTTGATCGGCATAGAATTCATCGACCGTCTTGTATAGCTGCGTGTTGCCGCTCATGGCATTGATGACCAGAAACACAACGGCCGATAAAAGCAAAATGCCGCCGATGGCGAACATCAATCGATTCCGGCGCGGCTTCTCCAGGACCAGAGAGTCCTCGGTATTCTGCCAACTCAGATCTGCCATAATTACACTCCTTAAGAGAAGGTCTATTCTTCTTCCTCAAACGCTTCCAGATCGGCTTCAAGGATAGCACGGGCTTGCTCGGCGTATTCTTCGGGGACGACGACATGGCCCATACCGAGCACGCCCACGAACAACCCCAATGCCTCGCCCGCGCCTTCTTGCCAGGCTCGAGCGGGGATCCCTTCGGAGCGCAAGCGGCCGGCGATGATTTCAGCGGGGGTGATGCCGGGTGTCGTCTCGACGACTGTCCAGCGAACTTCCCGGGTATCACCCGGTTCGGATTCAGGGGCTGAATGAGCGCTGTTTGTATCCATATGTCATCTTCAATTGACCGTACAATGACCGAACAACCGACTAGTGCATCATTATACCGCAATCAGCCGGGATTGGTTAAAAAGCTAAGCAAACACCGAGCTTCCCGAATTCATGCATGGTTTAACGTACACCTTACAAATTATAGACAAGCGCGCATATATTCCCAGCGCGGATCGTCACCCTTCCGGCGTGACGGATGTCATGGAATGGTCATTAACCAGGACGAGGGGTATCAATCCCCGAGAGCAAAAGCGGGCGCTTCGGTGTAGAGTGGGCAATTAGCGCATTTGGCCGGGACGCGCCCGTCAGAACCCAATCGAGCCAGCCAGCATAGAGGGGCTTTGGTGATATAGGCCGGGCAGGTCTCACGCACGCCCTCATCGCAATCGTTGAAGACCCAACAGGGGATCGTTATCCTAGGGGATTGCTCTATAGGGGTAGCGATCATCGGCAGAGGAATCGCCGGCTGCGACCCAAACGCGCCCGCCTCTTCCCTCTCCCAATGCTTGACCAGCCGCTTCATGCCGTAGGCGATGGCTGCCATGAGCATTATCGGCAAGACGCAACGCAAGGCAAACAGCGCCACCAAGACCGTCGTCGCCTGGAAATCGTTCATCGCGCCCATCTCTCCTACAGAATGCTCTCCACTGCTTATCAGGGCTTCTATTGCCTCTGACTGTAGGATACACCCCGGCGGGGCTGGGCGTCTATTGGGTGGACGGCATATCTTTTATATGGGGAATTTACCCAGACGGCGATAGAGCCGGGAGCAGCCCGTGCCTAATCTTCCAGGTCGATGAGACCCTTGCGCAGGGCATACTTGACCAGATCGACGCGGTTGTGGAGATTTAGCTTGCGCATGATGTTCTCGCGGTGGCGGTCGACGGTCTTGGCGCTGATGACCAGTTGCTCGGCGATCTCGCCGTTGCTCAACCCCTGGGCGATCAGCGTCAGCACCTCCTGCTCGCGCGCGGTGAGGTCGCCGGCCGGCGGCTCCTGGGCTTCCACGTCGCGCCGCACCAGATAATCCTGCACCAGGCGTCCGGCCAGCGACGGATAAAGAAATACCTCGCCCCGGCCGGCGGCGCGAATGGCCGAGACCAGCTCATCCGGCGCGGCCCGCTTGGGCACATAACCACAGGCTCCTGCGCGCAGCATCTCAAAGAAGTACTGGTCATCCTCGTACATCGTCAGCGCCAGGACGGCTGTCTGCGGGCTTTCGCGCTTGATGTGTCGCGTGGCCTCTATCCCATTCATCCCCGGCATCTCAACGTCCATCAACACGACATCCGGCTTCAGTTCGGCCGTCCGGCTAATGGCGTCGCGGCCGTTCTCGGCCTCGCCGACGATCACCATATCCGGCTGAGCCTCCAGCAGTAGCCGTAACCCCGAGCGCACTACGGCGTGGTCATCGGCCAGCAACAGGCGAATTTCGTCAGTCATGGTCTGCCTCCTTGAGAGGATGGGGGATGGTGATGCGGACGGTCGTGCCCTGGTCGGGAGCCGAGACCAGCGCCGCCGTACCGCCGATGAGCGACGCCCGCTCCTGGATACCCAGCAAGCCCCAAGCAGCGCGGCCGTCCTCGCCGGCCAGCGCGCGGGCCACATCAAAGCCGCGACCGTCATCCCGAATCGATAATTCCACGCCTGTCTCGCCAAATTCCAGCCGCACCAGCACACTATGCGCGGCCGAATGGCGAACTACGTTGGTCAGCGATTCCTGGACGATGCGGAAGATGGTCGTCTCCACTTCCGGCTCCAGCCGCGTCGCCTTGCCCTGGACGGCCAGTTGCGTCTGGATGCCGGTGCGCGTCTCAAAGGTGTTGATGTGGCTGCGCAGGGCGGGTATAAGGCCCAGATTGTCCAGAACCGACGGCCGTAAATCGGAGATGACGTTGTGCACCTCTTGCAGCACCTGGGCGTTCATGTGCTTCATATCGACCAGTTGCTTGCGTACGGCCGCCGGATCGGCCTCCACACGCTCGGCGGCGGCGGCCAGACCCAGGCCAAGCGCGGTCAACGTCTGTCCGGTGCCGTCATGAAGCTCGCGGGCGATGCGTTTGCGTTCGGCTTCCTGGGCCGAGACGATGCGATGAAGCAGTTCGCCGCGCAATTTGCCGCTCTGCTGCACTTCGTCATAGAGCGTGGCGTTCTCGATGGCGACGCTCAACTGGTCGGCAATAGCCCGCGACAGAGCCGCATCGCGCAAGGAAAACGGGCGCTTGTCATAGAGGGTGCAAAAGACCAGGCTACCGGCCACCGCGCCGCGCATGGTGATGGGCATGGCCATCGTGTGGCCGCCGGCCGCGGTCGAAGCCGTGGCCAGTTCGCTCAGGTCTGACGCATGCGCCCCCGTGATCACGGCCGACTCATCCAGCGGCAGCGTCTCGCCGCCGACCATCCACGACGGGCGGCCGGTAGCCGTGGTGTATTCGGCCAGTTGTAGTCCCTGTGCCTTGCGCTCGGCCACGGATGCGCCCGGATCACCGCATTCGACGATCGAGACAAGCTCCAGGGGCTGGTCGGGTTTGCGACGCAGCAGAAGCATCCCGGCCGAGACCTGGGGTAACATCTCGACCAATTGCGGCACGGTATCCTGCAGGAGGGCCGAGCGGTCAAGAGTCCCGGCCATTTGTCGCGAGACGGTGAACAGCAAGGCCAAATCCTGCACCGCCGCTTGAAGCTGGCGGTTGAGGCGTTCCGTCTCGGCCCGAGCTTGCTGCTGCACGCGCGACGCCTCGCGCTCCGCCCCGACGCGCAACTCCACGGCCGCCGCCAACCGCTGCTGGTTCTCGATCTCGAACACGTTGAGGGCGCGAATAATAAAGCCGGCCATCAGAACAGCCACGACGGCGTGCAGAACCTGCACCGGGAAACCGAACAGCCGCAGGAACAGATCGGTGTTGATGATCGTTGAAGGAAAGATGAAGCTCGGCCGCACGAAGACATGACCGACCAGACCATAGATGAACAAGGTAGCCGCCGCGCCCAGTAACGCCCGGCCGAAGCGCTCCATTCCCCGGCGCTTGAAGTTGCGTTGCTCCAGCCAGATGGCCCAGCCGGCGATGATCGAGCCGGTAAGGCCCAGCGTGTAGTGGGCCAGGACGTCGGCTGCGGCGATCATCGCCAGTCGCTCCGGCCGGTAGACTAGCCACGTCGCCCCCACGCTGACCAGCCACAGGGCCAGAAACGCGCCCGCCCCCATAAATGCGAAGCGATTGCCATTGCCGGCCGAACTCCGGTTGACGTACAGCAGCTTGATGCCGAAGAAGACGAGCAAGAGGAAGGACGTGACCAGATGGAGCAACCGCACTTCGGGCAGGAGCAGCCAATGCGGGATGTTGGTCCCGCCGCGCTCATCCAGCAGCTCGAACATATCGAACCACACTTGCAGGCCGTGGACGACGCCAAAGCCAGCCAGGAACAGCAGCGCCCCGGCCAGCCGGAACTCCGAGGTCTTGAAGCGCGACGATACCAGCCAGATGGCCAGCCCCATACTGAAGAAGGCCAGGCCATAAAAGAAGTAGACGACGACGAGGTTATGCTCGAAGAATTGGGCCATCAGGACTCAACAACGGCGAGCGTGATATCACCTGCATCCAGCGCCGCCCTCTCGGCCAGCGTAGATGATTTGACATAACCTAACGCAAGAGCGCCTTCCGGCCCGCTCGCGGCCGAAGTGATCGTCCCCACGACACGGCCGCCGGCCGAGACAGTCATCCCCGCTTCTACCGGCTCGCTTGCTCGCAGGCGCACTAGCCGTTTGGCCAGCTTGCCGCGGCTCTCCATGCGAGCGATGATCTCTTGCCCGGTGTAGCAACCCTTACGGAAGGAGACGTCATCCCAGAGGCCGGCCTCCAGCGGAATGTAATCGAGGGTCAGCTCGTGGCGGAAGCGAGGCACTCCCGCCTCGATGCGTAAATACTCATAGGCCGGCTCATCGATGGACAGCGCCTCCGCCGCCAGTCCCGCCCACACCGCCGGCCGGTCGGTCGCATTCGCAGTGACGAAACAGCCACCTCCCGCGATCGGATCGGCCCGATGGGCGTAAGCCGTCGCCCCGCCGATCTCGATCGATCGCCAATGGTGAAGCGACAGATCGATCGTCGGGAGTTGCGCGGCGCGGGCGACAACTTCGGTCGCGCCGGGGCCATAGATGCCAAAAACGACCGTCTCGGCGCTGATATCGCGCACCTGCGCGTCGTCGTTGAAGAAGATATTGCGCAGGAAGTAGCGAGCCAGGGCCTCGGCGTGGTCATCGCCGGTCAGTACATAGGCGGTGGCGCTGGTGGCATAGACGATGATCCGGTCGATAATACGGCCGATATTGGTAGTCAGCACCGTGGCCGCGCCCTCACCAGAACGCAGTTCTGCCACAGCCTGGGTCGACATACGGTTGATCAGCTCCAGGCGCGTCTCGCCGGTCAGGGCCATCATTCCCCGCCGATCATGATCCACCAGTACGGCCGACTCGTGGGCCACGGCATAGGCCTGCTCAATCGTCGCGTTCGTTGTCATCTCCTTCTGTCTCTTGCGGGCCGGCTCCGTTGCCGGACGGCGGCCCCGCGGCAAGCGGCGATCCGGCATCCTCCGATGAATCATCTTCGGGCTCCTCCTCTTCGTCGACCTCCCAGTAGCCGGCGAACGTCGTCAGGAACGACAGGTAGCGAGCCTCGTGCTCATAGGTGGCCTTGGCGATGATCTGGCTTAGAGCCACGCCGCCCAGCGTCTTATAATGGTTCGGATCGGTCAGGGCGCGCTCGGATAGCTCAGACAGCCATCCCTCCAGGTGGAGGCGCGCGCCCTGGAAATCCTTGAAGATGACGTCCAGATCGCGGCCCTGGGCCTCATCATAACGAGCGGTATTATAGGCGTTGGGATTGGCCACAGCCGCCAGCAATTTCTCGGGCGATTTGCCCTGCTTCAGTCGCAGCAGGCCGGTGACGACCTCCGCGTCCCAGGCGGTGAGGATGCTGAGCAGATCGGCGATCGACCAGCGACCGATGGCGCCCGGCATGACCAGCACATCATCGGGTAGCATTTCCAGCGTGATGAGCGTTCTCTCACGGCTGGCGTCCAGTTTATCGAGTATATCTTCCAGTGTTGTCATCACGTCTGATTATAGTCGATCTTCCCGTTCAGACTGTAGCCGCCACGCCCGGACCTGACAAATCAAAAGCGCCACAACGGTTGCCCATTGTGGCGCTTTCTATAGCCCACCCTTTTCCTGAGTTGCTCAACGGGAGGAGGGCACCATGGCGGCGGGCACAGAGGTTTCGGCGGGCGCTTCCACCACTTCTCCATGGTCAATCACGTTGAGAAATCTGACGCCGAAAGTGATCGCCAGCAGGCCGTAGGCAATCACCCCGACTCCTGTCAGAATCTCAACAAGTGACGGCATATAATGAGTGAACACGGGAATATCGCTGCCGGCAACTGTGCCGAAGACGACCAGTTGACCAACCAGGTTCGTGTTCCAACGATAGGCGATAACGCCCATAGCGATCAGCGCCAGGGCGACCATCCGCACGCGCTCGTTGCCGCGGAATCTGGGCACGAGCAGCAGAATCGCCGGCAAAATCATCCCCAACACGATCTCCAGCCCCCAGAAGCTGAACGCCAGACGGCCGCGCGTCAGAATATAAAGCGCTTCCGTCTTGCCGGGGACATAGCCGGCCGGCATAGAGGACATCAGATCCCACCAGCGCACGGCGAACAGGAACAAAACGCCCCAGCCGACACCGTAAGCCATTCTGGCCAGAACGGCTTTGTCGATCCTCGCGCGCGGCGTCAACCTGGCCGCGAACAGCGAGATAAACGTCACCAGGGCGATACCGCCGACAATGGCCGAAATGTAGAAGTTGATCGCCATTGGCCAGGGACGATACCAGATGGGTTTGGCCACCAGTTTGCCGTAGGTCAGGCCTAGCGAGGATTGATGCAGCGTGGACAGGCCGAGACCGATGACGGCCAGCACGGGCGTCAGTTTGTGGAGCGAGCCTAACGAGTGCGAAATCTTGGGAAACCGCTGCTCGACTACATCCCAATGACCGATGATGGGCAACACTTCCATCATCAACACGGTGAAGTAGAGGCCGACACAGATCGTCACTTCCCACAACGCCGAATGAATATTCCAGAAGACGAAACCGTGCCAGAAGCGGTCAGGGCGCCCGATGTCGAGCAGAAGCATCATCATGGCCATGCTATAGCCGACGAAGCCGACGAAGACGGCCGTCTTGGCCACCGGTTTCAGTGATTCACGCCGCGCCAGATAGGCGAGGGCGGAAACGCTGAAGGCGCAGGCCGCCAAGGCGATGGCCGATAGGTCGATGGAGATCCACAATCCCCAAGGCACCAGATCGCTCAGGTTGGTGATGTACAGTCCCTTGATGAAGACCATCAGAGCCGCCACCACTCCCACGACGATAAAGACGCCCAGAAAAGCCATCCATTGGAAGACGGGCTGCTTCATCGCAGGCAGAACATAACGACGAATCAGGGTCATGATGCAGCGTCCTCCTTGGATTCGGCCGGTATATAATAAACGCGCGGTTCAGTCCCCAATTGCTCGTGCAACCGGTAAGCCTCGGGATGTTCGCGGAGAAGAACGCTGACGGGAGAATCCGGGTCGTTCAGGTCACCGAAGGTGCGCGCTCCGTAGATGCAAGCCACTACACAGGCGGGAGTCGCATCGGGGTCGACGCCCGGTATCAAGCCAACCGACAGGCCACGATCGATACGATGGACGCAGAACGTGCATTTCTCGACGACGCCGCGCGGTCGGCGTTCCACTTCGGGGGTTCCTGCGTGGGGTACATCCGGGTTCGGGCCGGTAAACTTCTCCCAATTGAAGAAGCGCGCCCCATAAGGGCAGGATAGCTGGCAATAGCGGCAGCCGATGCACCGGTCATAGTTCATCATGACCAAACCATCCTCACGATGGTAGGTGGCGCGAACGGGGCAGACCTCAACACAGGGCGCGTTCTCGCAATGCTGGCAAGGCATCGGGCGAAAGACGCGCTTGCCTTCGCTCGTCGGCTCAACTTCTTCGACGCGCGACCAGGAGATGTTGGGTGGCGTGTCGTTATAGGCATGGCAGGCGGCCAGGCAAAGGTCACAACCGACGCATTTGTTTTGGTCGACGACCATCACCCACTTGCGGGCCGCTCGTTGCGCGGACTTGGCCTTCGCCTCGGCATCAGCCTCGGCCTTCGCCGACGTCGCTGGCAGGGGGATCAGCCCCCGATCGCTCATGCCGATGCTAATGGCGGCCGTAGCTGTGGCGGCGGCGCCGAGCTTCAGGAAATCGCGGCGATCAATTTTCGTCGACATGGTCATCCTCCTGTTTCTTGTTCTTGCCGCGCTTTGTCAGGCGCTCGATATAGGGAGCCAGCAACGCGCCAAATACCATACCAATGCCGATTGGCAGAACATAGACCAGTGGACTAGCGCCGACCGGTTGATTACTGATGAAGTGCGTGGTGTCCTGGCGCGCCGGGGTGAAGTTGGGCAATGTCTGAGCCGTCGCCGGATAGTCCGATCCCTCCGCCTGCGTCTTGCTGCCGGTGCCCATCGCCAGGATGGTTTCCGAGTGCATTTCGCCCAGGTGACAATTGTTGCATGTCTTGAGGTCGATCTTGAACGTATGCTCGCGCGCGCCATGTCCCATCATGCCGGCTCCGGGCGAATCATTCACCCACAGGTGGCAGTCAGTGCACAGCACGCCTTCGCGGGCATGGCCGGTAAAGGTGTAGTAATGCCCTTCGGTGTTATGACAGCTGTTGCATAGTTCTTGCGCGCCTTGAACCCTGAGCTTGGCCGTGTGTGGATTATGGCAGGTGACGCAAGTCATACCCTGCTCGCCATGCTCGCTAATCTCCCACTGGGCGAAGGTATCGACATGGCAATTGCCGCACAGACGAGATGACACGTCGGTGGGCATGTAGGCGTCGGGATGATTGGCGGGAACCGGCGAGTGGCAGGTCAGGCAAGCCACGCCGCCTTCGGTATATTCGCCCGTCGCCGGGTCGAAACCTGTAGTGTGACAGGCCAGGCATTCGGTCGGGCTTCCCTGGGCGGTCCACTCATCCTGGAAGGCAGGGTCTGTGAGGGCGTTCCCGTGGGCGCTGTTTTCCCAATAGCCGCGCAATCCCTCATGACAACCGACACATTCCTGGGCGCCAGGCTCCGGCGTGGCGCTTTGCATCGCGGGGGCGGCGTTGGCCGTGGGAATGGCCGCAAACGCCAGGATCACCAACAGCGCACCTAAGAGCGCGCCATAGCCGATCCATTTGTTTTGTGGGCTTATCATCAGAATAAAAACCTCCTCCAAGTCCGATCAGGGCGATCGGCTGGATGAACTCTTTGAGCAACTACAAGCAGTATATAGGTAGAGACAGGTCGGGTAAATCAGGCAAATCCCCAATTTTGGGCAGATGGGGTCATGGGGAAATTCCCCATGCGCAGGAGGCGAAACAAGGCGGTTGGGCGGGTCATGACAAGCGCGGCCGATTAAGTAGGGCCGTATGGGGTGATCTCCTCAAAGAGAAATGGCGGGTTCGCCCAATTTACTCTCGAGCCGGGATCGCTTATTCTGATGATACGCCGGAGTTTTTTAAATCGCCCCGGCTGAAGGTAGTCACCTTGAAGGTAATCACCACCCGGAGGACGACGACCGGGAAAGAGGAAAACCATGAACGAGTTTCAAGCCATCACCGTTGAAGTCATTTTCTTCGTCTTGCGCTTCGCGATCCCGGTCTTGATCATCTACGGATCCGCCCGGCTGGTGAAACGACTGATTGGATCGAAATCGAACTCTGACGATAAGACGGACGTCGCGCATTAGCGCACACGACAAGCACACTTCATCTCCAAAACTCCTATCTCTTGAAGAGGCCGGTTTGCTACTGCGAGCCGGCCTTTTCGTATCCACCAGCCACGTGCGACAAGGCCGGCTCATAGACGCGAAAAGGGCCGCACCCCTTACAGGAGCGCGGCCCTTCCCTGTCGCCAAGTAGCAGTTAAGGCGTCGCGGCTCGAAGGCTCACGACGCGCCTAACCGAATCCGACACGAATCATCATTTCCACGTGCGGACTTCCGCGCGGGTCAGACCCGACACGTCGCCACCCACGGCCTGAATTGAATCGTACAGGATCTGCATTGTGTAGGTCGAGTTGTGGGCAAAGTTACCCGGGTCCTTGAGAGCGCCCTGGTAATTATAGGCCGCGCGCAGCAGGTTCGGCGTCCACGTTGAGAAGCCGCCCTCGCCCTCGTCCAGCTTGCCGTTACCGTTCTCATCAGCGAACCAGTACGGATAAGTATGTTCGCCATAGAGAATCGGCGTGCCAACGACGTCGACCGAATATCTTTGCATCGCCCCATACAGCAACTGTCGCAGCGTATCGATCTCGCCATCGACGCCTTCGGTGATGTCGCCATCGCCGTCGTAGTCGGTGTCGGTCATGCGGATGTTGCGCAGGCCCGCAAGCGTATCAGCGCCTGCATGACACTCGGCACAATCCTGGATGACGATCTGCAGCGAGTGCGTATCGTGACATTCGTTGCAGGAGTTAAACACGCCCACGTGCTGATTCTGGCCCGTGTATTGACGGCCGGCGAACTCGTAAGCGCCCTTGACATCCGTGCCAAACAACGTCGCTCCAGCGGCGAAGTAATGGATGTTGAGGAAGCGGAGTCCCGGATCCACCACATCGTCGGGTTTATCGCCGATCAGCCGGTTCATGCTGACGGTCGACTCACGGCCTTGATGGCAGTTCATGCACATATTAGCCGCCGAGTCGCGCTCGCCGAACGATACCGTCGCCCCGCTGGGGAACTTGACCGAGGGAACCTCGAAGATGGTGAAGTTCTGCACGTCGTTGTGGCACGTGATGCAGCTTAGGCCATTGCTGGCCGGCTGGCTGGTGACCACGCCTTCGGTGATGAACTGCGGTTGCCCCGTCGCTGTATGGCATCTGGAGCAGGAGTTAGGCACGATGCCGTTATCCGGCTCGCCGTTCCAATGGCGGAAAGCCTCTTCAGACCCGGCGAAGTGTCCCATGTCGATACGATGGGCTGCGCTCAGATCGACCGGCTCGGCCAGGACCGTGTTCAGGTCATCGATCGAATCGTACAGCAACTCAATGATGTACTTGCCGCCATGCGCGTAACGACCAGGATCCTTCTTCGACACCTGATAGTTGTAGGCAGCCTTGGTCAGGCGGCCTGTCCAGGTATTGAACGGCGTATTTTCACCGTCGCCCAGCGTCCCATCGGCGTCGGTGTCAATGAAGAAGTACGGATACGCGTCGCCGTTATAGGCGATCATGTTACCGGTGTTCTGGAGCGAATACGCTTGCATAGCGCTGTAAAGCATGTCGCGCAAGCCTTCGATCTCGAAGTAGATACCTTCTTTCACGTCCCCGTCGCCGTCATAGTCGACCAGCGAACCGTTCATGCGGACATTGACCAGGTCTTCCTTCGATTTAACGTCTGTGTGACATGCCTGGCACTCATCCAGCTTGATCTCGAGCGTGTGTGCGTCGTGGCATTTCACGCAGGTATCATGGCTGGGGACATGGTCGAATCGCGCGTCATAGGCTTTGCCTTCGTATTCATAACCACCCTTGGCCAGCGTGCCGTATTGGGTTGCGGCGGCGGCGTAATAGTGGATATTGGAAAAGCCCAGGTCTTCGCTGACCTTATCCAGGCTATTGGTCATGCCGGCGGCTTCGATGCGCTGGTTGACCGTCACCATGGAGGCCTGGCCCTGATGGCATTCCATGCAACGCGCTTCGGGACCAAGCCCGGTGATCTCCTGTCCCGAGGGGAAGACCACGCTGGTCCAGTCCAGAGTCGCCTGGTTATGGCAGGCCTGGCATTGCACCGTCGAACCAATGGGCGCGGGGGCGTCCACGACTCGGACCGTGCTGCCGTCAGTGCCGAGGAAGTCGAGGAAGCCATACGTGCTATGGCACTTGGCGCATGTGGTCGGGATTTCGGCCGGGTCATCGTTATTCCAATGATTGAACGCCTCATCGCTCGCGCTATTGTGGGCGGAGTTGATCCATTCATCGGCGAAGGGGACGACCGCGATGGCCGACTGGGCCGGCACTTCCACGATCCGCGTGACCTCGACCTCTGTCACGACTACTTCGCCGGCTCCCTCGGAAGGCGCGGGCGTCGCTTGCGTGACGGCGCCGGTCTCGGGCGCGGATTGGCCTCCCGTAGCCGGCTGGCCCTGTCCGTTTGTCACCTGGCTCGCGTCGCGGCAAGCCGCCAACAGAAGCCCGGACAACAACAGAGCCACCACTATATAGATGAGCGGACGCTTACTAGATCTCATATGTTTATTGATTAACCTCCTTCAGTTAATGTTCCACATTGTTAATGCCGACCGGGCGTCGCTCCCTATCCGATCGACATCATAGATACTGGCTCCCGCTCTCTAGGGTATAGGCGTTGCCAGTGGGACGAACACATCTCGCGTCACCTGTGGCGCAATGATGGCAGTGTCCTCGAAGGTGAACATCCAGAACACTAACACGACAGCCAGAATCAGGACGACGCCTGCGACGGCCATGAATATTTTTCGCCGTCGGGCTAACACGGCGGCCGGGATAACCTTCCAAGGCTCGCCGCCTGCCTGCAAACGCTCCAGTTCAAGAGCGTGCTCTTCCTCCATGATTTTGTGTGACAAGGTTCCCGTGAACATGCTGACGTTACGATGCTTGGCCAACACATTATAGAGGTGCCAAATGACGATGGAGACGGCCGCCAACACCGCCTCCCAGCCGTGGGCTAATACCGCAACAGGGATATAGGATCCGGGCATAAACCGCGTGGCGGCGATGGGGTTCCACAGGATAAAACCGGTGGCGATCATCACCCCCGTGCCCCAGACCACGGCCCAATATTCGAACTTCTCGCCGAAGTTGAATTTGCGCATCTTGGGCGGCTCGTCGATGATGCCGAGGTTATAGGCCACCGTATCGCGCAGGTCGAAGCCGTCCTTCAGATCGGGCAGCATGCGCATATCTTCGTGTTTGACGAACAATCGATAGGACGAGGTCAACAGATGATAAATCGAACCGAGTACGAGCGCGGTAGCTGCCCAGCGATGAATCATCCGTGCCATATCGATTCCGCCCATCGCCCCGATCATCCATTGCGAGACAGGCGAGAACGGGAATTTCTGCGGCAGGCCGGTCAGACACAGGATGGTGAAACTGACCAGCAAAGTCATATGCTCGATACGCGCCATCAATCGGAAGCGCGGGTATTCCGGCTCGCCGCCGGGCGTATAGAAAATCTCGTCAGTAGAAGCGGCGGCCGCCGGCTTTACGACCTCGGCCTCGGCCTCAGCCACGGGAGGCGTGGCCACGGAGGGCGCGGCTGCCTCGGCTTCAGGAGCGTCGCCTTCAGAGATCACCGGCTCCGGAGCCGGCGCTACCGGAACTTCCGTCTCGGGTGCAGGCGTTTCAACCGGCTCCTCTACGGGAGGCGTCGTCGCAGTGACCGGCGTGTCCGTCTCGCTCAGGACGGGCGCCGGCTCGGCGGGTATCTTCTCGAGATCGCGTGATTCTTCGTTCATTCAAACCTGACTTGCACGCTCTACCGGCCGCGCGCCTGACGGTAAATGTCAGTGCCAACCAGGAACAGCAGAAAAACGGTTGTGCTGGGGATCACGACGGCGTAGAAGATCGTGATCAGAAGCATCAACGGATTTTGGCGCAACGACGGCCGGTGATGGCCGGTCCAGGAGTCCGAGAAATTGGTCGTGGCCGTGGGATGGCATTGCTGGCAGGTGACCAGCAGATTCTCCTTGATGCCGGAGTCGGGATCGCTCGGTCGCTTGATGTTGTGCACGCCGTGACAGTCGAAACAGACGGCCTTGCCGGTCGGGACGTTGGGGTCCTCCGAATGGAAGACCGTCACCGTCGTACCGTGGAAATCGTCTACGTAGGTATCGAAGACGTCTGTTGAGACCCCATACGGTTCCATCAGCTCCGCATTGGCATGACAAGAGGCACAAAGCTCCGGCGAGCGGTTGCGGAACATGGCCGTCGTGGGGTCGCCGATACTATGTACGCCATGACATTCGATGCACGTCGGCACGTCGGGATTGTCGTTTTCCAGCAGGGCGGCTCCGTGGACGCTCGTGGCGTACTCATCGAAGATCGCGCTGTGACATTGCCGGCAAGTCTGCGAGATGCGCGAACGCGGCTCATTGGGCACGGGAATAGCATGGGAACCGTGGCAATCGATACAGGTGGCGGCATCGAGGTTGCCGTCAGCCAATGCCCGGGCATGGGAGCTGTCCATCTGCCCTTCGTGCTGCGTCTCATGGCAGCGGGCACATAGCTCAGATTGTTGTATTGTGAAAGCGCGAGCTGATTCAGCTTGCAGAGGGGGATGAGGAAGGTCGTAATTTTCGTGGCAATCGGTACAGGCCAGCGCTTGCCAGCTATTATCCGTGCCATGGACAGACTCATGCAGAGCCTCAAGTTCGATACTGGTTGAAACAGTATCCCCATTAGGGAATGTCATCGTGCGTCCGGGCGGGCCGTGACACCCGATGCAGAAATCACTATTGGCCTCCCGCTGGGCAAAAAGCCCCGCCTCCACATGCAAGCTCAAGCGAATAGGATCGACCAGCGCGACGCCCGCGTTGACATGACAATCGACACAAACAGACGTCGACGCCGGCAACTGCCAGGCATTGATAGTCTGGACCTGGTGACTGCCGTGGCAATCGGAACAGACGACCGACAGGCCGGATTCGGACGCGGCCGGATCGTAACCGCCGGCCCATTCCGGCCCCGGGTGGCCGGTCAAGTGCGGGGAATGGCAACGCACGCAGGATTGGGACTGCTCAAGTGCAAATGCCCGGAAATCGGCCGCCTCCAGAGGCGTATGCGGGAACTGGTAATCGGTAGCCGAGTGACAGGCATTACAATCGATAAGGACGTTGTTGGCCGGGCCGTGAGCCGAGGCGTCCAGTGCGGCCAGATCGACGCGCACGGACATCGACTCGCCGGACGGAAAGACGACTTCCGCATCGGTGTCGCCATGGCAGGAACGACAAGAAGTCGAGCTGCTGGTGGGCGGGTGCGGCTGGGGTTGGGTTTGGGCAGCGTACACGGTCAGCGCAGGTGGCAGCAGCATCGAAGCCGCCTCCGCCGGGGGCGCGGCCGCGCTCGCAACTCGCGCCGATGCCGAGCGAGCCAGGGCCAGAACCACGGCCGCTATAACGACCAGGGCCAGTGCGATGGTGCGCAATCCGGTTCTATCTGATCGTCGCACGCGATACACCTCTCTCTACTGATTGGTTCATAGGACGAATTGACCGGCTCCGAGCCTCAGGGGGCAACCGAAGCGCTCTCTCCCACAGCCGGCGCCGCCGGCTCGTGATAGCCATCGCCCGCATTCAACAGCACGGCGTCGGGCAGGTTGGGGCCGATGCCCAACTCGCCGTTGTGGCATTGGCGGCAAGTCGTATTCAGCCCAAGTTGCGGCAAGATGCTGCCGTCCGCGGCAAACTGCTCCATCTGTTTGGCGTTGATGGTCACCTGATGGGTCTTCAGGTCGGCCATGAACGAATCCGGAGCGCCGAGCGCGTTTTGAATCAGTTGCGGCATGTGGCAAGTGTCACAGGCCACGCGAATCTGCCGGTGGACTTTATCCTCGCGCGCCTGCCGGAAGTGGCAATTGGCGCAGGTCGCCCTCAGCTCCGATTGGCGCGCTTCCTGACGCGGGACAACAGCGCCGGCGTGCGGATCGTGACAATCGACGCAGTCGAGGATCGCATGCTTGCCGGGGAAGAGATCGCCGTATTCGTGATCGGTATGCTGGATGAAGCCGTCGGCTGTCTCGATTTCGCCGGACATATGGCAATTGCGGCATGTCTGGGCGTCGCGCGATACGATGGGACGGAAGGCGAAGGGGTTATTGACATGCAGACTGCCCGGGCCGTGACAGGCTTCGCACTGGACGCCGGGTTGGGTGAACGTGCCGACCATTGCCGTTTCCGTGGCCGGCATCCCGCGCGAGTTATAGCCGGTGGCATGGCATGCGCCACAATCAAAAGGCAGTTCCTCGCCGGCGTGATAGGCCGCGAACTCGCCGCCGGCCTCTAGCAGGTTATTGTCCAGGTTGTATTGTGCAGCTTCGCCGGTGACGAGGAAGCCGTCGCGATCGACGAAGAGCGCCTTCCATTGGAAGCCGCCGACCACATAGGCCACATCATCCCAGGTCATGTCCTGGGGCGGGGTTCGCACTTCGCCCGAAGGGATGCGCGGCGCCTGACCGTCGACCACAGGCGTGAGCGCCCAGGCGTGGCCGCTCCGGCTGAATTGCTCAAACACGCCGCTGTGACATTTAGCGCACGTCTCGGAACCAACGTATTCAGGAGGAGTGAAGCTGACGCCGTCCTGACCCGCGGCGCCGGCGATACCTTGCTCACCGGCGGGACCGGTCGGTCCGGGAGGCCCTTGCGGGCCAATCGCGCCTTGTGGACCTTGGGGGCCGGGCCGGCTGGAGCAAGCGGCGACAGCGAGCGCCAAGGCTATCAAGAACAATATCCAAGCTGTTCGAACAGCTTTCATTAATGCCTCCGTCGTCTCCCTTAAATCGGCCGCGGGGAAGCCGCCGATAGAAGGTGAAGTATACCGTTGGCTTACCAGGGCTACCAGTAAAACCGCTCGCTTTGTGCGCTCGCTTTGGCATGAATCATGTGTAGTTTTAGTATGGATTATGACATAACGCCAATTCCGGGGGAGTAACTATGCACATTTTTATAGTAGGCTCCGGCAAAACCTCGAGGGAGAGATGCCAATCAGAGCCGTTCCGACGAGCCGCCGGATTCGATTAAAAGGGAGGGATAAGGTATAATATGGGATGGTATTCGTCCTCCGGATAGCCCGCGACCATATAAGGTAATCGATGCACATAAGGATCAAACCCGCCGGAATGGCGCCGTGCATAGAGTCGCTCATGGGCACGTAGATAGCCGGAGCCGGCGGAGGTTCAATTTGGATATTGGCACAGTAAACAGCATTGACATCAACCAGGAGATGCGCAGTTCGTACCTGGATTACGCCATGAGCGTGATCGTGGCCCGCGCGTTGCCCGACGCTCGCGACGGGCTAAAACCGGTGCACCGCCGCATCCTCTACGCCATGTACGACATGGGCTTGCGGCCCAACACCCCCCACCGCAAGAGCGCGCGTATCGTCGGCGAGGTATTGGGCAAATACCATCCTCATGGCGATAGCTCCGTCTATGAAGCGATGGTGCGCATGGCCCAGGATTTCTCCATGCGCTACATGCTGGTGGATGGTCAGGGCAACTTCGGCAGCGTCGACGGCGACAGCCCGGCGGCCATGCGCTACACCGAGGCGCGCCTGGCGCCCATCGCCATGGAAATGCTGGAAGATCTCGACAAGAACACCGTCGATTTCAGCAGCAATTTCGATGAGTCTCTCGAAGAGCCGGACTTGCTCCCCGCGCGGTTGCCCAACTTGCTGCTCAATGGCTCGTCGGGCATCGCCGTCGGCATGGCCACCAACATCCCGCCCCACAACCTGGGCGAGTTATGCGACGCCATCATCTATCTCATCGATCGCCAGGAAGACGTCGACGATGTGACGCTCGACGACTTGATGGAATTCATCAAGGGCCCGGACTTCCCCACCGGGGGCGAAATCATCGGCACCGAAGGCATCCGCAATGCCTACGCCACCGGCCGCGGCCGTGTGGTTATGCGCGGCGTGGCCAATATCGAGCCGAATCCGCGCAGCGCCGACCGCATGCAGATCAACATCACCGAGCTACCCTATCAGGTGAACAAGGCGATGCTTGTCGAGCGCATCGCCGAGCTGGTCAACAAAGGCATCATCGATGACATCTCCGACTTGCGCGATTCGTCCGACCGCACCGGCACGTCGATCATCGTAGAGCTGAAGCGCCACACCCAGCCGCACAAGGTCCTGAACCAGCTGTTCAAATATACGTCGCTGCAGTCGACCTTCGGCGTACAGCTCCTGGCGTTAGTCGACAAGCAACCGCGCCTGTTGTCGCTGAAGCGCGCGCTGCAGATCCACATCGACCATCGCGTCGATGTGATCACGCGCCGGACGGAGTTTGAACTGGCCAAGGCCGAGCGCCGCCAACACATTTTGGCCGGATTGCTCATCGCCATTGAGAATCTCGACGAGGTGATCCGCACCATTCGCGAAGCGGCCGACGCCGACGATGCGCGCACCCAGTTGATGGCTCGCTTCAGCCTGACGGAGATTCAGGCCACGGCCATCCTCGACATGCAGTTGCGAAGGCTGGCCGCGTTAGAGCGCCAAAAGATCGAAGACGAGCACCGCGAGGTGACGGAACAAATCGCCTATTTGAAAGGGTTGCTGGAAGATCAGACGAAGATCCTGGGTCTCATCAAGGAAGACCTGACCACGCTGAAGGAGAAATACGGGGACAAGCGCCGGACGCAGATCCTCCCCGGCGCGGACGGCGAATTTGACATCGAGGACCTGATCAAGGACGAAGATGTGTTCGTGTCGGTCACGCGACGCGGGTACATCAAACGCACACCTGTCACTGTCTACCGTCGCCAGTCGCGCGGCGGCAAGGGACTAATTGGCATGACCACCCGCGACGAAGATGAGCTGGAGCATTTCTTCGTCGCCGGCACACTGAATACAATCCTGTTCTTCTCTGACCTGGGCAAGATCTACGCCACCAAAGCGTATGAGATTCCCGAACTCGACCGGACGGCCAAAGGCGTGTCGCTAATGAACATCCTGCCTCTGTCGCAGGACGAGAAGATCACCGTCGCCCTGCCGGTGCACGATTTCAACGACGCCAAATATCTGATCATGATCACCCGCAAGGGGCGCATCAAGCGCGTCGAGCTGGGCGTCTTTGCCAACGTGCGGCCGAGCGGCCTTATCGCCTTGAACCTGGAACCGGGCGACAGCCTGCGCTGGGTGAAGATGACCCAGGGCCACGAGGACATCATTCTCGTCAGCCAGCAGGCCAAGGGTATCCGCTTCAACGAAGAGGCCGTGCGCCCCATGGGCCGGACGGCCGCCGGCGTGAACGCCATGCGCCTCGACAGCTGGGATCGCCTGGCGGGGGCGGACGTCGTCACGCCCGACGATGATCTGCTGATCATCACCGAAAAGGGCTACGGCAAGCGCACGCCGCTGGATGAGTACCGCCAGCAAGGGCGCTACGGTCAGGGCGTGCGCGTCATGAATATCACGCCCGAGCGCACAGGATCGATCGTCGCCGCGCGGGTCGTATCGCCCAAGGACGAGGTGACGCTCATCTCCACCGGCGGCATTCTGCTGCGCATGTCGGGCGCGCATATCTCGCAGCAGGGGCGATCATCACAAGGCGTGCGGGTGATGGACCTGCGTGAAGGCGACGCCGTGGCCTCGGTCGCGGTGATTCGTGAGACGCGACAGGCGGTGACCGCCGCCGAGATGAACGGCCAACCGGCCGAATCCGAAACCGCCGAATGGGCAGAACCATCGGCCGACGGAACCTCAGTCGGGCCAGGTAACGTGAAATAAATAAACCCCGGGAAAGCGAAAGGGGCCGGTCGATATGCCGGCCCCTTTCATTTGGTGAGAGTCAGGAACGCCGAAACCTGACTCTCGTTAAAAGGAGGAGAAGAAGAAGAGATTTTTACCCTTCATGGACTATTCTATGACGGAATGTCAATCCTCGCTGTACGCGCGCGCTACGTGCAAGCTACGCAAAACCTACGTTTGTGAAAATATTTACAATAGCTACACCCTTCCCGCATATGAATCGTCTGACGCGCTACCATGCCCTGGCTTTTATGGTCCTGGCCCTGCTGGTGGCGGCTGCGCTGCGGCTGCCGGATCTGACGGCCGTCCCTCCCGGCGTGCACTATGACGAGGCCGCCTATGGTCTCAACGCCGGCGATATCGGCCTGCGCGGTGATCGGCCGATTTTCATTCCCAGCTTCACCGGTCGCGAGCCGCTCTTCCTGTACCTGGCCGGGGGCATGGCCCGCGCGCTGGGCAACACTCTCTTCGCCCTGCGCCTGACTGCGGCCTTCGTCGGGCTGCTCACCATCGCCGCGACCTACTGGCTCGGTCGCGAGATGCTGGCCGACCGGCGGATCGCGCTGCTGGCGGCGGCGCTACTGGCGGCCAGCTTCTGGCACGTGCTGTTCAGTCGCCTCGGCTTTCGCGTCATCAGCCAGCCCTTGCTGCAGGCGTTGGCCGTGGCGGCGCTCTTTCGCGGCTTGCGCAGCGGCCGTTGGCCGTGGCTGTGGCTGGCCGGGCTGTTCATCGGCCTGAGCGCCTACACCTACCTGGCGGCGCGTTTGTTTCCCGTCCTGCTCGCCCTCGGCCTGTTGCCACTGTTATTCGACCGCGCCACTTTTCGCGTCCGCTGGCGGCAGTTATTCTTCGTCGCCCTCGTAGCCTTCCTGACGGCCCTGCCGCTGATTAGCTACTTCATCCTGCACCCCGACGCCTTCTGGGTGCGCATCGGGCAGGTCGCCCCAGACCAGCAAAGCCTCTCCCTCAGCCAAAGCCTGCTGCGATCTCTGGCCATGTTCTTCCTGCGCGGCGATCCATACTTGCGCTTCAATTTACCGGAGCGTCCGCTATTCGGTTTCGTCACCGGCGGGTTGCTGGTCGCCGGCTGGCTATTTTGTCTATGGCGCTACCGACGTTTCCCTTACGATTGGCAGCGCGCGGCCGTGCTGTTACTTTTGCTGGCGCCACTGATCATGATCCTGCCCACGGCGCTGGCCGTTAACGAGATCGTCCCCAGCAATCTGCGGGCCATGGGGCTTATCCCGTTCATCTTCTTCCTGCCGCCCATCGGCCTGGTTACCTTGCTGCGAGACGTGGAGCGACGCATCCCTCGGTTGTCGCTAACTTGGGCCGTGTCGGTCATCCTGCTGCTGATCTTGCTCGGCGGCGGCATGTGGACGCAATATCTCTACTTTAACCAGTGGGCGACGCAACGCGACCTGCTGCTGGCCAACGACGGCGACATGGCCGCCGCGGCCGATTATCTCGACGAGACGCTGGCGGCGATCCCGCCGGACGAACAGCCAACCATCTACGTGGCTTCGGTGCATTACCGTCACCCGACGATGGCCTTTCTGAGCGAGAATTACGATCGCATTAACTGGTTGCCGGGCAGCCATGCGCTGGTCTTGCCTGCAGAGGGCGAAGCGCTCTATCTGTACCCGGCCAACAGTCCCGCGCCCGATTGGGCCCTCCCTTACCTGGAGGCGGAGGGTGCGCCGGAAATCATCAACGCTGCCAACGGGACAGAGCTATTCCGCGTCTACCGGCTGACCCAGCGGCCGTCGCTGCCATCACCACAAGAAGGAGCCAACTTCGGCGGATTGATCACCCTCGAGAACATCGCCACTGAACCGGCCGTCGCGGGGGCGTCGTTAACGGTGACGCTGACGTGGACGGTGGCGTCCGCGCCGCCCGACGGGGTTTCATGGGCCACGTTCGTCCACCTGGAGGATTTCGCCGGTCATCGCTGGAGCCAGAGGGATCAGGACGGGTATCCGGCCGAACAATGGCGACCGGGCGACATTATCCTGGAGCGGGTCGACCTGCCCACCATCCCGGGCATGCCACCCGGCGAGGAGGGACTATACCGGCTGCGTCTCGGCCGCTTCAATTCCGCAACGGGCGAGCGACTGGCCCGCATCGGCGCGAGCGGCGGCTATGCCGGCGATTCGCTAATCGATGACGAGATGATCCTCAGCGCCGGGCCGCCACCCGACCCACTGCCGCGGCCGCCCTTCCCGGTGGACGAATCGACGACCAGCGAGTTGCGCTTCCTGGGTTACGAGCGCGGCGGGGCCGCGGCCGAGACGGGCGAACGGGTATCGCTGGCCTTGTGGTGGTCGGCCGATAACCCGCTACCGCCTCTCAGTTTGCGCCTGTCGCTCATCGACGCGGCCGGAGCGCCTCACGAGTTGGGCGCCGGCCAGCCGGCCTATGACACCTACCCGTTCGATCAGTGGCAAACGCCGGCCTTCGTCATCGATCGCCAACAGTTCCGCGTGCCCGACGACCTGCCCGGCGGCGATTACACTTACCGACTCGAACTGCTGGAAGCCGACGGGCAACCGACCTATACAGCCGATCTCGGCTCCCTGACGGTGACGCCGACCGAGCGCGTTTTCACTCGGCCACCGATCGAACATTCGCTCGAAGCTTCGTTCAGCGGAGAGATCGCCCTGGCCGGCTACAATCTAATGGGTGACGGCGAAACGCGCACGCTGGAACTGGTCTGGCAAGCCGAAACACAACCGGCGACCGACTACACCGTCTTCGTACATCTGCTATGGCCGGACGGTACATGTTGTGTCTGGCAGGCAGACGCCATACCGCGCGGCGGCAACTACCCAACGAGCCGCTGGCAACCCGGCGAGGTGGTCGTAGATGCCTATGAGATCGCCCTGCCCGCGGGCTTGCCGCCGGGCAACTACGCGATCGAAGTGGGCCTGTACATCGCCGAGACAGGGCAGCGGTTGGCCGTAACGCTCGGCGGTCGTCCTGCAGGGGATGCGGTCCAGCTCGGGCCTTTGTCCGTCGGCGAACAGTAGCCGCCGCGCCCTCTCAGGCCAACTTAGAAGATCAGTCGATTTCCGATCCGCCGGCTATCGCCCTCTTATAATTCGTGTCATGCGCCGTATTATCGGGATATTCACCCTCGCGCTCCTGCTAACCGGTTGTCGGGCCGAACAGCCGCCTGCCCCGACCGCCACATCCCCGTCGCAGCCAACGGCCGAAGTCTTCGCTACCAGCCGGCCACAACCCACGACAACCTTCCCCGGAGAGCAGGTCTTCATGCCCATCCTGCCGGGCGGCGAGATTGCAACCACGCCAACGACCGAACCGGCCATCACCTCAACTTCCTCGTCGCCGGCCGCTACTCCCGAGCCGGAATACCCCGCCTACACCGGTCCGCCGCTCAATCGGGACGGCATCGGACTACAGATCTATCTCCATCGTCAGGACGTGCGCGACCTGCTGCGCCATCTGGAGGCGCTCGATGTCGGTTGGGTGAAGGTACAGGTGTCATGGAAGCTCCACGAACCACGGCCGGGCGAATATGACGAGGAGTTGTTTAGCGAGCTGGATCGGCTGGTAGACGGAGCCAACGGCCAGGGCATCAAGGTGTTGTTAAGCGTCAGCAAGGCGCCGGAATGGAGTCGTGCGACGACCGAGATGGACGGACCGCCGGTGGACTACGGTCGGTTCGAGGCGTTTATGCGCTATCTGGCAACGCGTTACACCGGACGGGTGGCGGCCTACGAATTGTGGAACGAGCCGAACCTGCAGCGCGAGTGGAACGGCTCGCCCCTGAGCGCGGCCGATTTCGTAGAACTCATACGCCGCGGCGTGGCCGGTGTTCGCGCGGCCGATCCGGCGGCGTTGCTGATCAGCGGCGCGCCGGCCCCGACGGGCATCAACGACGGCATCAACGCCATCGACGATCGCGCCTACTTCAGGGCGGCGCTGGCCGCGGGCATGGCCGGGCTGGTCGACGGCGCAGGCGTGCATCCCTACGGCTGGGCCAATCCACCCGACAGCCGCGCGGCCGACGCGACCCAGGCATCGTCAAGTCACAACAATCATCCCAGCTTCTTCTTCGCCGACACGCTGGAGGATTATCACATGATGCTGGTCGCCGCTGGAGCGGGCGACTTAAAACTATGGCCGACGGAGTTCGGCTGGGGCACGTTCGATGGCCTGCGCACAGACGAGGGGCAGCCGGCCGCGCCGCCGCCCGGTTCCGAGTTCATGGCCGACAACAGCGAGTGGGAGCAGGCGATCTATACCCTGCGCGCCTTCGAGATGGCACATGAGTGGTCGTGGGTGGGGCCAATGTTCCTGTGGAACCTGAACTTCACAGCGGCGCTCGGCCCCGAGTTTCAGGAGGTTGGCTACAGCTTGCTGCGGTTCGATGGCTCGCGCCGGCCGGTCTACCGGGCGCTGGAGTGGCGGGAAGGCAGGCGGTAGTTAACTTATAAACCAGTTTTCAATATCGAGGCTGGAAAAGTTTTCGAAGTCGGCCGTATTAGCCGTCACAAGCGTCAACTTATTCACGGCGGCGATGGCGGCGATTTGCCCATCGGCGAAAGAGGGTGTCTTGCCCAGCTGCGTAAGCCGCGCCCGTTCGTCCGCATGCCATTGCGCGGCGCGGTCATCATAAAACAGAATGGGGATCGTCGGCCGGACGACATCGAA
>JACFOH010000005.1:42685-88691 GCA_019454405.1 Promineifilum sp. | reverse complement strand
ATTCCTGGATCTCTCCTAGCCCTCGTAGACCTCCCCCAGGCGCTCCGCCAGCCCCTCCCAGCCGAACCGTTTCAACACATCCTCTCTGGCGGCCGCGCTCCGACGTTGCCGTTCCCTTGGGTCGCGCAGCAGCTCCACAGCGGCGGCGACCAGCCCAGCGACATCGCCCGTCGGACGAGTCGCCCCGATGCGGCCATCGCGAATGTACTCCGTCACCTGCCCCACAGCTTCGCCCACTACGGGCACGCCGGCGACAAGCATATCGGCCAGCTTGACCGGGCACTTGGTGCGATTGAGCAACGTGTCATCCATCAGATAGAGGCCAACATCGGCCGCGGCCAGCACCGGCGGCAATTTCTCCAGCGCCATCCAGCCGGTTTCGACGAAGGCCTCCTGCAGCCCCGCCCCAATAATCTGTTCGCGGAAGCGGGCGCTGTCCTCCTCATATAGTCCCGCGCCGACGAGCAGCACGGCCAAATCGGGCACGGCCGCGCGAACCCCCGACAGCGCCGCCACCAGCCGCGCCGTGTCGAATTCAAACAGGCGGCTATAGACCAACACCGTCGGTCGGTCGCCCAGCCCCAGCCGGGCGCGGGTCGCGGCGCGTTCCTCGGTCGTCACAGGACGCGTGGCGATGCCCGGGCCATTGGGAATGTAGGTCACTCGCTCGCGGGGCATGCCGAGGCTCCATACCAAGCTCTCCAGGGTGCGGCTGGCGACGGTGACGGCATGGACGTGGGTCAGCCCCCAGCGCTCCTGGCGGGCAAAGAACCGCTTTTGCAGTGGTGTGTAGGGGGCGATGTCGTTCCAGCCGCCCGCACCCTCCCAATCATCGGTGTCGATGATCAGGCGCACGCGGCGGCGATAGAACCGCCACAGCCATTCGGCGGCCAGCCCGCTGTATGCCTTGGGTTTGAAGCAATGGACGACATCCGGCCGCCACGCCAGCGCCTCACCGGCCAGCCGCCGCGCGATGCCGAGCGTGCCGCCGCCCAGGGGAACGTAGCGCAGCTCGACGCCGTCTTCGTTCCACATCCGGTCGGCTTCATCAGGTGTGTCCCAGGGAGGCATGAACAACCGCACGTCGTGGCCGCGAGCGACCAGCGGCCGCGCCAGGCCCAGCGCCCGACTGCGCATGGTCTGTTTAGGATGCAACCCGAACGGGCCGATCATAGCGATACGCATGGGTCAATGATACGCGATGCAGGGGAGAAATGGAACGCCGATGGCGCGGCTGTTCGCGGATCAGAATATGCGGCCGCTTAGCCCGGCGTTTCCGCGTCAATCCGGGCCGGCGCTGTTCCACCCAGCAAATCTTCGGGGAACGGGCTACCGTTTTCGCGGAGCAATTCACGCAGGCGCGGGTGGTCGGCATAGACGCCACGATGATCAGGTGGCAACAGCATGGCGATGCGGCACATGATCTCATCGGTCTGGGCTTGCAGCCATTCATCGCGATCGACCCGAGGCAGGGGCGGCACATGGAAAGGCGCGCCCACTCGTGCCGTTATGTCAAGTCTTTGCAACCGTTTGAGCCGGTACTTGACCACGCGATCCTCTGTGCCGACGACTCCAATGGGGTAGACGGGCACGCCCGACTTGGCAGCCAGATAAGTAGCGCCGGGTCTGCCCGGCAGTAAAGACTCTGTCGGGCTACGCGTGCCCTCCGGGGCTACGGCGACCACCTCCCCGGCTTGTAGCCGCTTGAGAACAGTTCGCAACGCGCCGAAGTCGGCGTCGAAACGATTGACCCAGACGCCATCGACCTTGTCGGCCACATAACGCCAGATAGCATATTTTTTATACTTCTCGGCCAGAATGAGCACCACGTCATCCCGATTAGCCAGCAAAATGACCAGGAAGGCTTCCAGCCGCCCAACATGGTTGGCGACAATGATGAAGCCGCCCTTCTCTTCGGGCATGCCCCCGATGATCTCGATGCGGGCGATGATCGCCAGCACGACGCGGGCGATGGCGCGAACGATGCGGAGAAAAGTATGCTTGCTCATGCGGGAATATATTGTAGACCAAGCGACGACGCCGGCAAGATGAAAGGCGTCATCGAGATCATTCAGGTTCCAGCGCCCAGGTCCCGTCAGCAGCGTCGAGTATTTTCTCTCGCGAGAAGAGTAGCGGAAAATAGCGGCCTTCGCGCCACTCGGCAATGCGATCCTGATAATGAGGACTGGCGGGGTGACCCGATTGTCCGCCAGGCAGCGCGGCCAGGCCCCGGTCCCACTCGCCAACATCGATGATCAGGCGGCAACTAGCGATGATATTCGACAGGTCGGGCGGAAAATGAGGCGTCAGATCGCTCTGGTTGATGGTATAGCCGTCACCTGAAGCAGGAACAGTCACCGGTTTCCACAAGCGGCCGATGCCCGGTATCCGCGCCATCTCATGCTCAAAGGCTACGCGATGCAGCTTGCCCCAGGCCCAGCCGGCCGGATCGGAGCCGTAGTCTTTATGCAGGTCGTCCAGCGTCCGGCGCAAAGCGGGCAGCAACAACGCTCGCACGTCGTCGATCCAGGCCGGGCGCTCCCCTTCCAGCCAGCGCAAGGCCAATTCATAGCTGATCTCGTAAAACGGCGTGGAAGGGAAGCCAACACGTCCTTTCCTGGCCAGGAGTGCGTCCGCGCGCGTCTGGCCCACCGCCTGGGCCACGGCCGCATGGGTGAAATGAATCTGCCAGCCGAAAGCCAGTGTGGCCGGAATACTGTCCGCAGCCATGTCATCATCCCACGCCGCCAGACGCTGTAGTGCGTCGCGCACGCCAGCCTCCAGATCAGGCGTTCCGGAGACGGCCGGCATGGCTGCCGCCAAAAAGCGCCGCGCCATCGGCGAGATCGTCTCCGTCTGGATAGAGCGATGGTCATCGAGCGTTATCTTCGGCCGTTTCGCCAACAATTCCCGGATCCGCCGGACGCGGTAATCGGGCATCCACTCACCCGTCAGCAGATGGGGATAACTGTCCCCAACCATGTTATTATTAGCCGTGGCGACAAACCCGTCCGGTGGATTAACATAAATAGGCAATTCTTCGAACGGAACCCAGCCATCCCAACCATACTCACTCGTCCAGCCGGGCGCCGGAGACAGGCCATCGCCCTTGCGCCGCCGCGGCACGAGGCCAGGCATCATGTAGGCGATGACGCCGTCCGTATCGGCGTAGACGACGTTCTGGCTGGGGAACGTCCAGTGGCGCAGCCCCTCACGGAACTCCTCCCAGCCGCGCGCTTTATTCGTGGCCAGCACCGCCCGCACGTGATTCGCGCCGTGAAATAACGTCCAGTCATAAGACAAGTCAGCATGCTTCCCCGGCACCGCATCGGAGAAAACAGGGCCGTTGCGAGTCGTCCGAACCTTGATATGAACGTTGGGCAAGCCACGCACGACGATCGTCGCGTCGTCCACCTCGGCCGCCCGCCATTCGCCGTCGACCTCGTAATGCGTGGGATCGTCGGGATGAAAGCGCTCAATATAGACATCCTGGATATCGGGCGAGGCGTTGGTGATGCCCCAGGCACAATGCTCGTTATGGCCGATGATGACGCCGGGCACGCCGGGCATGGTGAACCCGGTGACATTGTAGTCGCCGCCGATAAGGTGATTGGCGTACCAAATCGACGGAAAAGCGGGCGGCAGGTGGGGATCGTTGGCCAGGTGCGGCCGTCCTGAGGCCGTTCTGGAGCCGCTGACGACCCAGTTGTTACTGCCCCAGCCGCTGCCAAACAACGGCATACCGGTCGGAGCATGGGCGGCTGTCTCACGGAAGGCGTCGATCAGCCCTTCGGCCAGCCGCCGGCCGATCTGCCCATCCGGCAAGGTAGTCAGATAGTCCTCCGAGTAGACGGGCGTCAGATCGGCGGCACGCTCCGGTCCCAATTCGTCGATCAGCCAGGCGCGGAGCAACTCGGTCTCCCAATTGGCCGACAGCCCCCAGGCCAGCACCGTTCCCCAGGCGTTCGTCGCCAGCACGTCCCATGGCTCCGGCCGGTAGGCCAATACTTTGAACTCGGCTGGGAGGGGTTGTGTGTCGATGAAGGCATTGATCCCGGCCGCATATGCCTCCATGACCGCGGCCGTCGCCTCGTCGGTTTGATCCATCTGAGTCCGAGCGGCTCGCGGCCAATCCAGGTGACGGGCGAACTTGTCGATAGGCACGCCCAATGGTCCCATCACCTCAGACATCCGGCCAAGGCCGAGCCGCCGATTTATATCCATCTGGAAGAGGCGATCCTGAGCGTGGACGAACCCTTGGGCGAAGAACAGATCGTGCTCGTTGGCGGCGTAGATATGGGGCACGCCCCATTCGTCGCGGATGATCTCCACCGGCGCGCGCAGGCCATCGACCGCGAGACGGCCGTCCGATGAGGGTACAGAGCGGCGCATCAGGCGACGGAGAGCCACGACTACGCTCAGCGTCCCGGCGGCCACAGCCACAGGCAATGCCAGCCAGCCTCTGGAAAAATGTCCGTCAGGCGGGGTCGACGGGTTCTTTGAAGTCATACAGCCCATCCTCGACGCGCCAGCGCCGGCCACACGCCGGATTGGCGCAGATCAACAATCCATCTTGCGGCTCGCCGAGAGGCGTGCGGCACGTTGGGCAAGCGAAAAATGCGGCGGGATCGGCCAGTGGGCCGGAACTGTCACGACGGCTGCGAACAAATACACTCGGCGTCAGTTGCCACCACGAGCCGGTTCGCTGGGCGGTTGCATCGAGCGAAACGAGCCAGCTCGTGGGCACGACGCGCTTGATCGGCGCAAAGCGGAAGTGGGAGGCGGTCAGCGTCTCACCCGGCGCGAACCCCGATTCGGTCAGGCGTTGGCGAATCCAGGCGGGGTGGAAATCGAAATTGAGAGTGACGAACTCCACCGGCTGCTCATCGAAGGGCGACCACGTCTGGCGGCCGAGCCAGTAGCGCAGCATCGCCTTCAGGTTGTGCTTGCTGGCGAACTCGAGGACGTAGGTCGACGACGGACGGGCGATGCGACTCAATTCACTGAACAGCGCCGGAGCGTCGGCCGCATGGTGGAGCGTACGCACCTGGACGAGTGTCTCGAACAGGCCGGCGACGAACGGCATGTTGTACCAGTTCCCGGCGACGAAGAGGTAGCGAGGATCATCGCGGAGATGCTCCTGAGCTTCACGCAGCAGGGAGCGGGAATAATCGAAGAGGACCACCCGCTTATAGCCGGTATATTCGTCGGCCAGGCGGCCGAAACCTGCGCCGACGTCGAGCAATGTATCGCCGTGGGGCGGCATTAAACGGCGCAGAGCGATACGCTCGACCTGATCCTCATAGTCGCGCCCCTGACCTTGCCAGAAGCGCTCGCGATAATCGGACCCTTCGTAATCGCAAACAGGCGTGACAACCGGTGTTTGATTCGACATTGGCGGCATGGTAACAGATTTGGCACGCGGCTGCCAATCACGATTGGCAGCCATGGTCATATGTAAATGATGCAAAACAGCTTACGCGAATGTTTCCCGGGAAACAATAAACCAGCCGATGTTTCCCGGGAAACATTCATTTCACGTTACGCATTGCGATATCGCTCAAATCCGCTAGAATCGAATCATTATTCTGGATTTCTGCTCTGACAATGGTGAATAACATCTCCTATTCTCGGACGCCGGCTGGGGAACTCCCTAATGGGCAATGACATCGCCATATTCCTTGATCTCGATAACCTGGTAATCGGCGCTCGTGACGCCAATCTCAATTTTGATATCAATCTCATCATCAACGAGATTAAGCAACGTACGGGCGGCCGTGTGGTTTTGCGGCGCGCCTACTCCGGCAACCTGCGCCAGGACCAGAAGCTAATGAAGGAGATGGCCGCCGCCGGATTCACCATGCAATCGGCCGTCTCACTCAATAATTTCGGCAAGAACCTCATCGATATGTATCTGGTGGTCGACACGATGGATACGCTCATCGACAGCCAGGGATACGATACCTACGTGATCGTCACCGGCGACCGCGACTTCCTGCCGCTCATCCATACGCTGCGCAAGCGCGGCAAATACGTCATCGGCATGGGGTTGAAACACACGACCAGCGAGAGCCTGATGGGGTTGTGCGACGAGTACATTTACTACGAGGACATGCTGCCTGTGCCGCCGCTGACCGAGAATGAGGTCGAGTCGCTCCTCGTCAAGGCCGTCAACGGTCTGCTGACGGGGGACGAACGCGTGCGCGCCAGCGTCGTCAAGGAGCGCATGATCGAGTTGAGCGGGGGGCAATTCGGCCGCTTGCAGTACTCCGATACATCCTTCAGCAAGTTTCTCGGACGCCACGCGGACATCATCGCGCTGGAGAAGGACGGCACAACGACTTATGTTCGTCGCACGGCCGACAACACAACCCAGCTCGAACTCTATCGCCGCTACCGCAGCGCGCTCAAGAAACAAAAGCTCCGTGTCGTGCCGCCTCGCACGCGGCTCGTCTTGCTCAAGGAAACGATCGAAATCCTGCAACAGGAGGCCGATCTGGAGTGGCATGAGCTGGTCGAGCGATTGGCCGCCCGCCATCCCAACGACGAGCAAACTTCGCGCAATATCATCAACGCCATGATCGTCCTGGCTCGCCGGGCCGGCGTCGTACGCACCTTGAAGGGCAAGACCTTGTCCACCGCGCCTGTTCTGCTGGCTCTCGAAGGGCCTAAAGCCTATCAGGAAGGGGTCATCCGGTGCGACATGACCTACCTGGAAGCCATCCGTGACTTACCAGAGCCGTTTGACACGACCGAAGTGGCGCTGGCCATCTATGACCAGCCCGGTTACGCCCCTTACATCAACCAATTGGTGGCTCGCCTCGATGCTGCTCGGCCGAACGGCGCCGCCTGACGAAATCCTCCACTTTGCCACAAAAAAAGAGCGCCAGGCTTTACAATACCTGGCGCTCTTGTCATTTATATCGGCCTTCGCCGATTCGGCCATCTGTTAGCCGGCGGCTTCCTTCTTGTGTTCATCCAGCAGGACGCGCTTGAGCACCTTGCCGACGGTCGTCTTGGGCAGCTCGTCGCGGAATTCGACCAGGCGCGGATACTTGTACTTTGCCAGTTCGCCCTTGCTCCATTCGATGATGTCTTCTTCGGTTACCTGATCAAAGCCCGGCCGTTTGACGATCCAGGCTTTCACCGTCTCGCCGCGTTTGGCGTCGGGGACGCCGGCCACGCTGACCTCCATCACCGCTGGGTGGGTGGCCAGTACCTCTTCAACCTCGCGAGGATAGATGTTGTAGCCGCCGGCGATGATCAGGTCCTTCTTGCGATCTTCGATATAGAAGTAGCCCTCTTCATCCATGCGGGCAATATCGCCGGTGTAGAGCCAACCGTCGCGCAAGGCGTTGGCCGTCTCGTCGGGCATATTCCAGTAACCTTGCATGATGGTCGGCCCGCGCATGACCAGCTCGCCGATCGCGCCGATGGGCAACTCCTTGTCGCCATCGACCGGATCCATGATCTTCGCTTCGACGCTGGGCAGCGGCAAGCCGATGGAACCCGCGACGTTCTTGCCATGTAAGGGGTTGGCATGAGTGGCAACGTGGGATTCCGTCAGGCCATACCCTTCCACCAGGACACCGCCCGTCAATTCCTCGAATTTGCGCTTCGTCTCGACCATCAGCGGCGCCGAACCGGAGATGCAAGCCCTGATGGAGCGCAAGTCATATTTGCCGGCAGCCACGTCGGGGTTGTTATTGATAGCCACGTACATGGCCGGGACGCCGGGGAAGTAGGCCGGCTTATATTTGTTGATGCTGGTCAACAAATCCGTCAGGTCGCGGGGGTTGGGGATAATGATCAACCGGCCACCGATGGACGGGGTGAAAATCGCCGCCGTCACCATACCATAGGAGTGGAAGAACGGAATGGCTCCCAGCAACGCCTCTTCACCATATTTCCAGTCGCCAATCCAATCGCTGACCATAAGAGCGTTGGAGACCAGGTTACTGTGCAGGCCGATAGCGCCCTTTGACAGGCCCGTCGTGCCGCCGGTATATTGCAGCAGGGCGATATCGCTGCCGACCACCTTGACATTCGGCTTGGGGCTGCGCATGCCCAAATCCAGGAAATCCTTGAGGGTCATGTCTCCCGGCTCCATATCGATCCGGTCGCCCGCTTTCTTTTCCTTCAGCAAGCCATAGAGCACGCTCTTAATCCCCGGCAGATAATCCTTGATATAGGTGACGATGATCCGCTTGACCCGGGTCTGGCCGGATTTTTGCACCTTCTTCAGCAACGGATAGTAGCGGCTGAGAACGAATACTGTCTCCGCCCCGCAATCTTTCAATTGGTGCTGCAGCTCGCGTTCCGTATAAAGGGGGTTAGTCGCGATAACAATGCCGCCCGCCTTCAGAATGCCATAGTAGATAATGGCGAATTGGGGCAGATTGGGCATGTAAATAACGGCCCGATCACCCTTCTTAAAGCCGTTGGCCGCCAATGATGCCGCCACAGCATCGGCTGACTGGTTGAATTCCGCGTAGGTGACTTCCTTCCCCTGAAAGATAAGGGCCGTATGGTCGGGAACGCGACGCGCTGCCTCTTCCAGGAAATGATGGACGGGGTAGTCCGGGACCTCAATGGTTGCCGGCACTCCCTTGTCATAGCTCTTTATCCAGGGTTTATCCGAGTAACTCAGGCTCATGGGGCTATCCTCTCTTGACTCATGTCGGGCTCTCACCGGATGGGTTTCTTTCACGACAGATATTATGATGTTGTTGCATACACAAACGACAGGAACGGTCGGCTCCGACCACGACAGTTGTTGAGCAGGAACCAACAGGCGACGCCGCCGCTTGTCATTATGATACAAGGTTATTTATATTTGCAAAGTTGCATTTGATATATAGTTGCCATGATCTTTGTCAGGTAATCAGGGTGAAATGCCCCAGACAACCAGCTTCTCGCACTCCCCGTCGATAGGGTATACTTGGCGTCATGACCCGGTATGCAATCGAGATCGTGCCCTTTGGTCAAGACTTCGGCAACCCTCGAGTGGTCGCGGAACTTGCCGCGGCGGCCGAATCAGCCGGATGGGATGGGTTATTCATTTGGGATCACCTCGGTTTTGTCTGGGGCATGCCCGCGGGCGATCCCTGGGTGATGCTGTCGGCCGCGGCGACGGTTACCACGCGTCTGCGTCTCGGCACGAGCGTCGCCCCGCTGCCCCGCTATCGGCCGCATGTTCTGGCGCGCCTCTTGGCGGGCATTGATATCCTCAGCAACGGCCGTCTCGTCCTGGGCGTAGGGCTGGGTGGCCTGGCGCAGGAATTCAGCGCGTTCGGCGAGCCGGAAGACGAACGCACACGCGCCGAGATGATGGAAGAGGGCCTGCTGATATTGGAGGGCCTCATGTCCGGCAGGCCGGTGGCCTACCACGGTCGTCACTATATGGTCGATGGAGTCTCGCTCAACCCAACGCCGGTGCAACGGCCGCGCGTCCCCATCTGGATCGGCGGCGATACCCCGCCCGCGCTACGCCGCGCCGCCCGTTGGGACGGCTGGATCATTGGCGCGGTCAATGAACAACAGGAAATGACCAAATCCCCGGACAGGCTAGCCGAGCAGATCGCCTATATCCGGCAGCATCGTCGGACCGATGCGCCATTCGAAGTCGCCATGTCCGGCTGCTCGCAGACGAACCAGCGTAACATGGTGGCTGAGTATGCGTCGGCTGGCATGACCTGGTGGCTGGAAACGCTCTTCGGCTCTCGCGGGAGCGTCGAATTCAACAAGGCTCGGATATTGGAGGGACCTCCCGCATGACATCCACCGAATCAAACATTCCCATCGTCGCCTTCCAGGGCGAGCATGGCGCCTATTCCGAGGAAGCGGCCCGCCGGCACTTTGGCGCGAATATCGACACGCTACCTTGCCGCACGTTTCTGGAGATCATCGAAGCCCTGCAGAGCGGTCGCGCGCAATACGGCATGTTGCCGGTGGAGAATTCGCTGGCCGGCACGGTCATCCCCGCCTATGATTTGCTCATCGACTATGATCTGCACATTCAGGCCGAGTTCATCCTGCGCGTGGAACATTGCCTGATGGCTCCTCCTGGAACCACTTTGGCCGACGTGCGCTACGTTCGCTCCCACCACCAGGCGCTCATGCAGTGCGAGCAATCCTTGCGACGGCTGGGGCTGGAGCAGGTAGACTACTATGACACCGCCGGCGCGGCCCGCGATCTGGCAGCCAACCCACAACCGGCCACGGCCGCCATCGCCTCGGCTCTGGCGGCCGAAACCTACGGGCTGGACATTCTGGCCCGCAGCCTGGAAGACCAGGATTTCAACTTCACCCGCTTCTTCGTATTGGGCATGAGTTACCCGGCGCGGCACGATCCCAGCAAAACATCGATCATTCTGACGACACGCCACGTGCCGGGGGCGCTCTACGCCTCGCTGGGCGAGTTGGCGCGGCGGGGGATCAATATGACCAAGATCGAATCCCGGCCGCGCCGCAACCGGCCATGGCACTATTTATTTTATGTCGACTTCGAGGGACATGAAGAAGATGAGCCAGTGCGGGAGGCGCTATTGGGTATTCTGCGTCATGCGTCATTCCTGAAGGTTCTCGGCTCGTATCCGGCAGCGAAGTCGTGAAGTATTTCCCCTCACAACTGTCCTACTTCATGCAACGCGGCACCAGCCGCGTACGTATCCTGCAACTGTTGCGCTTCGTCCTGCTGCTGGTCCTGCTGGTCATCATCTTCAGCGCCCTTTTCCACTACATCATGGCCTACGAAGGCCGCTCGTTCAGCTGGATCACCGGTTTCTATTGGGTTCTTACAGTTATGTCAACTCTCGGGTTCGGTGACATCACCTTTGAATCCGATCTCGGCCGCTTCTATTCCAGCATCGTTCTATTGAGCGGAGTCATTTTCCTGCTCATCGTCCTGCCGTTCACGTTCATCGAGTTTTTCTACGCGCCGTGGATGCGCGTGCAAGCCGAAAACCGCGCCCCCACCCAGCTGCCCGAGAAAACCAATGGGCATGTCATCCTGACCGTCCTCGGCCCGGTGACGAACAATCTCATCAACAAGCTCAAGAGCTTCCATTACGAATACGTCCTCATCATCAGCGATATGAACGAGGCCTTGCGACTGCACGATATGGGCTATCGGGTCATGCGCGGCGATCTGGACAGTCCTGAGACCTACCGGCGCGCCCGCGTCGAACACGCCCGACTGGTGGCCACGACCGGCAACGACATGTTGAACACCAACATCGTCTCCACCGTGCGCGAAGTCTCGGAGACCGTGCCCATTATTTCCATCGCCAATCATCGCGCCGGAGCCAATATCCTCAAGCTGGCGGGCAGCGACCACGTCCTCCAGTTGGGCGAGATGCTCGGCCAGGCGCTGGCCCGGCGGGTGCGCGACGACAAGACACGGGCCCACGTCATCGATCGTTTCGACGTCTTGCTGATCGCTGAGGCGCCCCTGAGTGATGGCCCTCCCAGCGGACAGACGGTCAGGGAAAGTGATCTGCGCCGGCGCACGGGCGTGAACCTGCTGGGCGTATGGCGATGGGGCAAATTCGAGATCATCGGGCCGGATACAATGTTAGTCCCCGGCACGGTACTCATCATGGCCGGGCGCGATATCGACATCAACCGCTATAACCAGACTTATAGCCATCAGGAAGATCCCACCGGGCCGGTGATCATCATCGGCGGCGGCCGCATCGGGCGAGCCGTGGCCCGCGATCTGGAAGCCCGCGAGATCGACTATCGCATCATCGAGCGCGATCCGGGTCAGATCCGAGCCAAACATGCGGATCGATATATCCTGGGCGACGCCTCGGAGCAGGAAATACTGGAGCGGGCGGGCATCATGGAGACGGGTACGGTCGTCATCAGCACCCACGATGACGACATCAACATCTACCTGACCATCTATTGCCAGCATTTGCGACCGGACGCGCGCATCGTCAGCCGGGCCACGCTGGAGCGCAATATCGCCACACTCCACCGCGCCGGCGCCGACTTCGTGATGTCCTACGCCACAATGGGCGCCAACGCCATCCTCTCGCTGCTCGGCCGCAGCGATGTGCTCATGGTGGCTGAAGGGCTTGACGCGCTGCGCGTGCCCGTGCCGGAAGAACTGGTCGGGCGAACGCTGGCCGAGGCCGATATTCGCCGCCGCACAGGCATCAACGTGGTGGCCTGGCAAGTGGACGAGACAACGACGCTCAACCCCGACGCAAACACGCCCATGCCCGCCGGTGCGGAACTTATTCTGATCGGCACCGAGAAAGCCGAGCGAACCTTTTTGGAAGAGTTCGGAGCCGGATAAGGAGCCTGGGGCACTGGGCACGCTGAGCAGAACCGGCGCTGGACGCAACCGGGCCATCCTTCAGGCCATACTGGTCACATTCCTCTGGGTGTCGTCGCGGGCGCTCATCAAGGTCGGTCTGCACGCCTGTCTGCCGCCGCTCACCTTCGCCGGTTTGCGCTACTGCCTGGCCTTCATGATACTGTTATGGTTCGTAGCCTTCGCCTTCACACTGTGGAACCATTCGCTGCGCACGCCGACGGCCGTGGAACCGAGCGCCATCAACAACACCATGCTGCCCCAGATCGCTATCCTGGCCTGGGTGTTTCTGGGCGAGCCGTTGAACGCCAGGCAGATCGCCGGGCTGGCGTTGGTCACCGTCGGGACGTTGATCGTACAGTTGTGGCGACAAACCGCGAAGGGGGGCGGCCGGGCGGCTCACCCCCCTTCACTGAAGGAGAAATGAAATGGAGGAACAGATGGGGCGCGGCCGTCAGGCGCGGCCGTTCGTCCCGGCGACCTCGAACTGCTCCTCTTCGGTCGAACCCTTGAGGGCAGCTGTCGACGCCTCGCCTTGCGAAATCACCATCTGCAGCTCATCGAAGTAACCCGCGCCGACGAAGCTCTGATGCTTGATAGCGCGGAAGCCGTGTTCTTCTTCCATCTGGAATTCGCGCTGCTGGAACTGGGAGTAGGCGGCCATGCCGTGATCCTTGTAGCCCAGCGCCAGTTCGAACATGCTGGCATTCAGCGTATGGAATCCGGCCAACGTCACGAACTGGAAGGCGTAACCCATCCGCCCCAGTTCCTGCTGGAAGTTGGCGATTTCCGATTCGCTCAGATTGCGCCGCCAGTTGAACGACGGCGAGCAGTTATAGGCCAACAGCTTGCCGGGGAATTTAGCGTGGATGGCCTCGGCGAACTGCCGCGCCTCAGCCATATCCGGATAGGCGGTCTCGCACCAGACGACGTCGGCATAGGGCGCATAGGCCAGCCCGCGGCTAATGGCGGCTTCGATGCCACCGTTGATGCGATAGAAACCCTCCGACGTACGCTCCCCCGTGCAGAAGGGTTGGTCGTTGGGGTCGATATCGGCCGTCAGAAGTTGCGCCCCGTTGGCATCCGTACGGGCGACGAGGACGGTCGGCACGCCCATTACATCGGCCGCCAGGCGAGCCGCCACGAGCTTCTGGATGAACTCCCGGGTCGGCACAAGGACTTTGCCGCCCATATGACCACATTTCTTGGCCGACGAGAGCTGATCCTCGAAATGGACGCCGGCTGCACCGGCCTCGATCATCGCCTTCATCAATTCATAGGCATTGAGCGAGCCGCCGAAGCCCGACTCGGCGTCGGCGACAATGGGCGCGAACCAATAGGTTTCGTTCTCGTCCTGCATGTGGTAGATCTGGTCGGCCCGCTGCAGGGCGTTGTTGATACGTCGTACCAGGTTGGGCACGCTGTCGGCCGGATAGAGGCTCTGGTCGGGGTAGGTCTGGCTGGCGGAGTTGTTATCGCCTGCCACTTGCCAGCCGCTAACGTAGATCGCCTTCAGCCCGGCCTGCACCTGCTGAACAGCCTGATTCCCGGTAACGGCGCCCAGGGCGGGGACGAAATCCTCCTGCTGCATCAACCGCCATAGTCGCTCGGCGCCCATACGGGCCAGGGTGTACTCAATCTGCACTGAGCCACGCAGACGGATCACATCGTCGGCCGAATAAGGCCGGGTGATTCCCTGCCAGCGCTTGTTCAGTTCCCAATCATCCTTCATCTTTGCCACGTTATACGGTTTAAACATCCTCGCCTCCACATCTTTATCGTTATTTGATTTCATACCCTATACGATTCATGGGATGCGGCCGGATAGCCGTCCCCCCGTTATGCCCATCATCGCGGGCTTAATTCAAATAGTCGTACGCCTTCAGTGTCAGAAAGTCGGTGAACTGATCGGCAACGCTGATCTCATCGAACAATCGGGCGGCTAACTCATAGTTGCCGGCGGCGAATTCGGTCTCGCCGACCTGCTCCTTTAATTCGACCAGCACATCGGATGTCATCTTGCGGAAGAGACCGACGGTGACGGCTCGGCCATCGTCGAGCTTGACATTAGGGTTATGCAGCCATTGCCAGATTTGCGAGCGCGAGATCTCGGCCGTGGCCGCGTCTTCCATGAGGTTATAGATGGGCACGCAGCCGTTGCCGCTCAACCAGGCAGCCATATAGCGAATGCCCACATCGACATTGGTGCGCAAGCCGGCGGCGGTGATGGTGCCTGTGGGAATGGCCAGCAGATCGGCCGCAGTCACCTTGACGTCCTCCCGCTTGCGGAAAATCTGGTTAGGCGTCGGCATATACTTGTCGAATATCTCGCGGGCGATGCCCACCAGACCGGGATGCGCGACCCAGGTACCATCGTGGCCGTCCTTGGCCTCGCGTTCCTTGTCGGCGCGGACCTTGGCCAGGGCCTCTTCGTTGGCCTGCGGATCGTTCTTGATCGGTATCTGGGCGGCCATTCCACCCATGGCATGGATATTCCGCCGGTGACACGTCTTGATGACTAGTTGCGAGTAGGCGCGCATAAACGGGGTGGTCATGGTCACTTGCGCCCGGTCCGGCAGGAAGAAAGATGGATGCTTTTGGAATTTGCGGATAGCGCTGAAGATGTAGTCCCAACGGCCGCAATTGAGGCCGGCCGAGTGGTCGCGCAACTCCCAGAGGATCTCGTCCATCTCGAAGGTGGCCAGGATATTCTCGATCAGCACCGTGGCTCGAATGGTGCCGTTGGGCAGGCCGATCCGCTCCTGAGCCATGACGAAAACGTCGTTCCACAGTCGCGCCTCCTGGTGGCTCTCCAGCTTCGGCAGATAGAAGTACGGCCCTGTATCGCGAGCCAGTAAATTACGGGCGTTATGGAAGAAGTAAAGGCCGAAATCGAACAAAGAGGCCGACATCGGATGGCCGTCGACCAGGACATGCTTCTCGTCCAGATGCCAGCCGCGCGGTCGGGCCAGCAAGACGGCCGTCTTTTCGTTCAGCTTGTAGTTCTTGCCTTCGGGGCTGGTGAAGGTGATCGTACGAAGGATGGCGTCGCGCAGATTAATCTGGCCCTCGATCGTCGCGGCCCAGGTCGGGGAGTGGGCGTCCTCGAAATCGGCCATGTAGACGCTGGCGCCGGAGTTCAACGCATTGATAACCATCTTGCGGTCGACCGGCCCCGTGATCTCAACCCGGCGATCCCGTAGATCCGCGGGGATAGGAGCCACGGTCCATTCGGCGGTGCGGATGTCGGCCGTCTCGGGTAGAAAATCCGGCATAGCCCCGGCGTTGATCTCCTCCTGGCGCTCGGTGCGACGACGCAACAACGCCAGGCGTCGATCGTTGAAAGCTCGCTGTAACGCGGCGACGAAATCGATCGCCTCGGGCGAAAGAATCTCGGCAAACGCCGGCGTCACTTCCCCTCGAATCTCAATCCCTTCTTGCGCCATCTGCATCCTCCCGCTCGTCGAGCGATACCTATTAGGCGTCATCGATATTCACTGCCAGCGAATATTCGCTAACTACGCCGGCAAGTATAGACGATCTCGCCAAATTTTGTCAATGTCTTCATCATCGAGTGTTGGCTATTAGCGAAAATTCGCTAAAATCAATGTGATTGCGGCTCTGCCCACTCTTTCTAACGCGTTGCGTTATTATAACGCATTGTGTCATGAATTGTAAAGACCTTGCTTGAAATCGAGCCGCAGCTATCGTCGAACCGGGAAATTCTATGGGACTCGATCTCATCAACATCATCTTCGGCATGAAAGTTCGTCAGGCGCGGCTGGAAGCGAACATGACGCTATCCGACCTGGCCCGTCAAAGCGAGCTGTCTCCCTCCTACCTGACCGAAATCGAAAAGGGGCGCAAGTACCCTCGCGCAGACAAGATCGTCAAGATGGCCGCCGCCCTGGGCAAAGAGTACGATGACCTGGTGTCGATCAAGCTGGCGCCTTCGCTACGCTACCTCGAATCGACGCTGGCCTCGTCGACCGTCCGACGCTTCCCGTTTGAAGAGTTTGGGCTGGAGCCGGCCGACGCGCTGGGACTGCTGACACGAGAGCCGGATCGCGCCAGCGCCTTGCTCCACGCCGTCGTGGAGATCGCCCGGCACTATGACCTCAAGGAGGAAGAGTTCCTGCGGGCCGCCCTGCGCTCCTATCAGGAGATCCATGAAAATTACTTCCCCGATCTGGAAGACGCGGCCGAATCGTTCATCCGCGACTTCGGCCCTCGATACGGGTTCGCGGAGTTGTCGATCATCCCTCTCTCGGTTTTGCAAAACATCCTGCGCCAGGAATACAACTACCACATCGACGACGAAGCCATCGTCGCGACCCAAGAGTTGCGCCACTACCGTTCGCTATGCTTGCCCGGCCCCAGGCCACACCTGTTCATCAACAACCGGCTCTATGCCCGGCAGGTGCGCTACATCCTCGCCCGCGAGATCGGCTATCGCTATCTGGACATCAAGGAACGCTCGATCACCTCTTCGCCGGAACAGGTCCACTCCTTCCAGCAGCTGCTCAATGACGCCCGGGCCGCCTACTTCGGGGGTGCGGTGCTCATGCCGCGCGGCCGCCTGCTGGGTGATTTGGAGGATTTCTTTGCCCTGCCGGCCTGGGATCCCGAACCGTTCTCAGCCATGCTGACGACCTACGATGTCACGCCGGAAATGCTGCTATACCGTTTCAGCGAGTTGATCCCGCAATTCTTCGGCCTAAAACTCCACTTCCTGCGCTTCCACCACACGCACGGCACGGACGAATATCAACTCGTGCGTCACCTCAACATGAATCAACTGCTCGTCCCCAGCGGGACGGGACTGTTCGAACACCATTGCCGGCGCTGGCTATCGATCCGTCTGCTGCCCGACGCGGCCGCGCCCGGCATGTCCAATGCCACCGGCCCGCTGCCGGTGGGCGTTCAGCTCTCCGAGTTTCTGGAAACACAAGAGAAATTCCTGTGTCTGGGCTTCGGCCGCCGGATGGTGCTGTCGCCGGGCGTCTCCAGCAGCGTCATCGTCGGCTTCCGGATCGACGCCGAAGCGCGCAAGCTGATTCGCTTCCTGGACGACCCCGCGATTCCCCACACTTTCATCCATGAGACCTGCGAGCGCTGTCCGTTGCCCCCGGATCAATGCACCTTGCGGGCCGCACCCCCAACCATTCTGAACGCCGAACAGGATCATGCCGCCAGAATAGCCGCTCTCAATCGGCTCCGGATGGCGATCGATCTGGACAATTAAACATAAATATCTGTGGATAACCGGCTGTTTGTTGTGGAAAACATTACCGGTTTGGGGAAATCTCGACATAAGTTCGGCCTTGACGTTTTGGCACGCAAGTCCCTATTTAGGTGTTTATCCGGCAAAAGAGCCTATATATGGGGGTCAGCCGTGGAATCGGGGGAAAAGCGCGCGGGCATCACGCCAGTGGAGAAAAAGGTTGTTCTTGCAACTTCCGCAAGTTCTCCACATCGGCTGGCCCCGCATACCCCCAGATAGCGGCGATATGCGGGAGAAAACAGCGGCATACCCCCGCATATAGGGGTGCCCAAGCGTTATCCACGTTTCCCCAGGGCCTACTACGGACTACTAAAAAAGAACTAAAGAAAGAGATCCAATGAGGATAATAATTTTTCGGAGCTGCCTAGGCGAAACATCGCCTCAGAACTCGAGCACGGGCAACACCTGAACATCGACATCCAGTTTCAGCGTGTCGGCGCGCAGCCAACCTTCCAGATCACCCTCAAGCCATATTTTGAGCCAGGTCGCGTCACTCGTTCGCCCAATAAGAACCACGCGCTGCCCCGGGACGACGCGCAAGATCGGCGCGGAGGTCTCGTCCGGCGCGGCATAGACGTATATGACGGGTATGGGGGGCCGGGGCGTTGCGGGGACTTCCTCGGTCGATTCCCCTGCGCCGGGCGCTTCGGGCGTTGCGGTTCCCGTAGGGATGACTGTTGCCGGCGCCGGGGATGTCGCTAGGGGCGTCGTCGCGGCGACGGTCGTTTCCTCCGGCTTCTCTGTGGGAGTGGCGGTTGTCTTGCCGATCATGGGGCGGCCGCCGGCCGCGTTCGTCGTCGCGACGGAGGGCATCCAGCTCGCGACTTGAGGCGGGGCAACGCCGCTGTCGACGATCGGAATATCGGCTGTCGCGCCCTCGATATGGAGGATCTCCGCGGCGAGCCAACCTTCCCGCCCATCCGGCAGGCGTACCTGGATCCAGCGACTGTCAGCAGTCCGTCCGGTGATGTCCACCGATTGACCTATCGTGATGGTCGCGAGCGGAGCATAAAGGAATCCCGGGCCGGAATAGGCCAGGAAAAACGGCGACAGATCGACCGCTGAAGTATCATGGAACGGGTATAGGATTGGCAGGTCGGCGAGCGCTCCCCAGGGCAGGAATGAGCTATCGGCGGCAGCCCACCCGGTTTGTCCGTCGGGTAGCCGGACGTACAGCCACCGTGCCGAGGCGTCGCGACCGCTAAACGTCAGCACTTCGCCCGGCAGTGCGCGGCCGGCGAGCGGGAAAACCAGGCCCGGCCCGGTGTAAACCGGCACGGGATCGTTGGTGACGAAGCCTGTGATGCCCAGCAAGGAGACGTCGACGACGGGCAAGGCGTCGATCGGGATGTTGGTTCGCAGGTAGGCGGCATTGATCCAGCCTCGGTAGCCATTGTATAGCCGAATCTGCACCCATGTCCCCGGCCGGTTGCGGCCGGTCAGGGTGACTCGCTCGCCTTCCATCAGATAGGCGACGGCCGTATAACTGATATGCGGCCCGGTGCGCACATTGAGGGAGCTGACCTCGACTCGCGCCTGCCCAAAAATTTTTCCTGCGGAGGACAAGGGCACAGGGCCGGGCTGGGGTTGGATGTTTCGCGCGCCATAGGCGGAGGGCACCATCAGGCCGATGAGCAACCATAGCAAGGCGATGTGGAACGATTGCGCGCGATGCGATCGAACGAGAAGGCGAGGAAACGATGTCATATTCATGGCAGTACGTGGCTCGATATCGAAGCGAGGGCCTAGATACTGCCAAACCCTCTATCATTCAGTATAAAGGCGCTGTTGCCGCGTGGGCAAGGAAGTTGACTCATTTTGATCTCATTTTTCACAGGCGCCCCCCGTTCGTAAAAGGGGAGGCCCATCGCTATAATAGCCCGCAGTGCTTTCGGAAAAGATTAACGCTGATTGGATCGCCGCCGCGCGCGAAGGGAACGTGCGTGCTGTCGCGCGGCTCATCACCCGGGTGGAGAGCGATGCCGCGGCCGCGCAAGCTATCATCCGCGAGCTTTATCCCCGAACCGGTCAGGCCCATATCGTCGGCATCACCGGCTCGCCCGGCGCGGGCAAAAGCAGCCTGGTGAACGAGCTGGCCAAGGCTTTCCGGCGGCGCGGCCGTCGTGTGGGTATCGTGGCCGTTGATCCCAGCAGCCCCTTCACTGGCGGCGCGTTGCTGGGCGATCGGGTGCGGATGCGCGATCTCGCCGGTGACAGCGGCATCTTCGTGCGGTCGATGGCGTCTCGCGGCAATCTGGGCGGCCTGGCGCGCACCACGGCGTCCGTCGTCAAGGTGCTCGACGCCGCCGGCTATGAGGTGATCCTGGTCGAGACAGTCGGCGCGGGGCAGGCGGAAGTCGATATCGCCGCGGCCGCCCATACCGTCGTCGTCCTCGAGGCCCCGGGAATGGGTGACGATGTTCAGTCCATCAAGGCCGGCATCCTGGAGATCGCCGATATCCTGGTCGTGAACAAGTCCGACCAGCCGGGGGCGCACCGTGCGGTCAGGATTCTGGAGATGATGCTGCGCCCGTCCATGCCGCCGCCCGTCGATCCGACGCATCGTGACCGAGGTCATCGGGCGCCAGAGCGCGCGTCTGAAGCCTCGGCTCCGGATGACGATGGCTGGAGCGTCCCCGTCCTGCAGACGACGGCCACGACCGGCGCCGGCGTTGAGGAATTGGCCGCCGCCATCGACCGGCATCGCGATTGGCTCAAGGCCAATGGCGGCTGGGCATTGCGCGAGCGAACGCGTAGCCGGAGAGAGATCGAGCATGTGTTGCGCGACCGATATATTGATGAATTGAAGGCCCGCGTCCCGGTGGGAGAATTCGCGGCGCTGATCACCGCTGTTGTCGAGCGACGGCTGGACCCCTACACGGCCGCCGACCGGTTATTTTCAATCGCGGATGCCGATCCTGGGTCCGCTTAGTCGATTCGAGTCTGGAGCATTCATGTACGGCAATATCAAATTATATGCCGGTTCGGCTTGCCCTGAACTGGCCCGTCGAGTGTCCGATTACATCGGTATACGCCTCAATCGGTGGGATATCACCACTTTTCCCAACGAAAACATCTTTATTCGTCTGAATAGCAGCGTGCGCGGCCAGGATGTGTATCTCATCCAGACCCACGATCGGCCGGTGAACGATAATATCATGGAGATGCTGATCGCCATCGATTGCTTCAAGCGTGACTCGGCCGGACGGATCACCGTGGTTATTCCCTACATGGCTTATTCCCAGAGCGATAAAAAGGACCAGCCGCGCGTGCCCATCACGTCCCGCCTGTTGGCTGACATGATCGAGGCGGCCGGGGCCGACCGCTGGATCACCGTCGATCTGCACGCCGGCCAGATCCAGGGCTTTTACAAAATCCCCGGCGATGCGTTGACGGCCCACCGGATCATCTGCGATTACATCAGACAGAAACAGCTCAATGCAACCGTTGTGACGACCGATCTGGGTTATGCCAAAGGCGGCCGCAATTATGCCGAGTCGCTGGGCTTTCCGCTGGCCTTCGTCGAGAAACGACGTATCGGCAACGAGGCGGGGCGCGAGGCGCTAACGCTGATTGGTAGCGTGGACGGTCGGGATGTGCTCATTGTCGACGACCTGGTCGATACTGCCGGGTCGGTGGCCCAGGCCGTCGAGATTGTGCGGGCCCACGGCGCGAAGAACGTCTATCTGGCCTTCACCCACGCAGTGCTCTCGCCGCCGGCCATCGAACGATTGAGTGGGCTGAATCTCAGCGAGATCATCACAACCGACACGCTGACCATTCCTCCGGAAAACCGGCTGCCGAATATGACCATCCTGAGTGTGGCTGAATTGCTGGGCGAAGTGATCATCCGCTCTCATGAGGGACGCAGCGTCGGCGAGCTGTTCAACGAATAACGAGGCAGGTTCGGCGCCGGCATCCCCCTGACAACTTAATGATTAACTAGGGAATCCTGTAATTCGCTGGGGATTTCCTATAATAGTAGACGCCATGTTTAAGAAAATTGTATCCAGCATCGTTGGTGATCCGAACAAAAAGATTATCAATAATTTGCGGCCGACCGTAGCGGCTATCGCCGCGTTCGAGCCGGAACTGAAACAGTTGCCCGATGAGGCCTTTCGCGAGCGCACCACCGTACTGAAAGAGCGGGTCGCCGCCGGTGAAAGCCTCGACGCTGTTCTTCCCGAGGCTTTCGCGCTCGTACGCGAGGCCTCGCGCCGAGCCATCGGCCTGCGCCACTATGACGTACAGCTCATGGGAGGCGTCTTGCTACATCAGGGTGAAGTGGTCGAGATGCGCACCGGCGAGGGCAAGACGCTTGTCGCCACCTTGCCGCTTTACCTCAACGCGCTCGCCGGCGAAGGCGCGCACCTGGTCACGGTCAACGAATATCTGGCCCGTCGTGACGGTGGCTGGATGGGCAAGATCTTCCATATGTTGGGCCTGTCCGTTGGCGTCATCGGCCCGCAGCAATTCTCGGCGCTTTTCGACCCGGAGTATGTCCATCCCGGCGCCGAACTGGAAGATGAGCGACTGGTCCATTGGCGGCCGTGCACGCGGCTGCAGGCCTATGAGGCCGACATCACCTACGGTATCAGCAGCGAGTTCGGCTTCGATTATCTGCGCGATAATATGGCCATCCAGCGCGATCAACTGGTTCAGCGCAAGCTCTATTACGCCATCATCGACGAGGTTGACAACGTCCTCATCGATGAAGCGCGAACGCCGCTGATCATCTCCGGCCCGGCAGCCCAATCGGGCAAGGAATATTTGCGTTTTGCCGAGTACGTGCGCCGGCTGCGACCGAATACGGCCGAAGAGGAAGAGGAGCCGAACGGGCACTACGATATTGATGAGAAGAGCCGCACCATCAGCCTGACCGATATGGGCATCGCCGAGATCGAGCGTCGTATCGAGGAGATCAATCCCGATGCGGGCGACAGTCTCTATGATCCGCAGTTCTTCCAGCTAACCTACTACCTCGATAACGCTCTGCGCGCTCAATACCTCTTCAAGCGAGATGTGGACTATGTCGTTCAGGGCGATGAAGTCATCATCGTCGATGACTTCACCGGCCGCCTCATGCCCGGCCGGCGCTATTCCGAAGGTCTTCATGAAGCGATCGAAGCCAAGGAAGGGGTCAACGTCAAGCGCGAGACGGTGACTGTGGCCACCATTACGCTGCAGAACTACTTCCGCATCTACGACAAGCTGGCCGGTATGACCGGTACCGCCCTGACGGACGCCGAAGAGTTCGACAAGATCTATGAGTTGGGCGTGACCCCGTTGCCGACCAACGTCGAATATATCATCGATACCGGCGCGATGGGACTGGAGACGAAACGCGAAAAAGTCGACGGGGCGGAATCGATCTTCTATGTCGATCCTCAAACCGGCAAACCGGCCTACTACAAGCGCGTCGACTTCCCCGACCAGGTGTACGGCACGATCGAGGCCAAGGATAAGGCCATTCTCAACGAGATCAAGACCGTCCACTCAACGGGGCGGCCGATCCTCGTTGGCACGACGTCGGTCGAACATTCCGAGACGATCCATCGTTACCTGGAGCGTGAGAAAATACCGCACACCGTCCTCAATGCCAAGATTCACCAGTCCGAGGCGCTGATCGTGGCCCAGGCGGGTCGCAAGCGTGCGGTGACCATTTCGACCAATATGGCCGGTCGTGGCACCGACATCCTTCTGGGCGGCAACGCCGAAGGGTTGGCGGCCGAGTCGATGGAAGAAGAGATGTTCACCCGCCCGATGCTGGCTCAATTGGCGGCGAGACTGATAAGCGAGGGCGAACCGGCCGCCCGCGATTACGCCCGCCAGCACAGCAAACTGACGGAGGACCTGGTTGACGCGCTGCTGGAGACGCGCGAGCGTTTTGCCGCAGCCATGACCGAGATCGACCAGATGCAGGTCGTCGGCTATCTGGCGCGCGTCCTGCAGGAGCCTTACGGCATCGACTATAATGATCTGCTGGAGGTCCTGCGCCAGGTTCGGGCCGGGCAATTGGCCGAAGCGCGCGTCTATGTCGAAGGGCTGGATAAGGATGTGGCTCTGGTTGACGATATCATGCGCCGCTGGAACGAGTTGGTGCGATATCAGAATATCCAGGAAGACGAGAAGCTGGTGTCGCAATTCCTGGCCGACCAGGTCTTCGAGCATCATTATAACGCTCGAGCCGCGCTCATCCGGGCTGTGTTGGGCGACCGGATGGATGAGGCGCAACAACTCGCGACGACTATCCCCGGCCTGAATGCGGCCCATATCGCCCGTATCCAGGAGCTTCGCGGGCAGGCCCAGCGCGACAAGGAAGAGATCTGGCAACTGGGCGGCTTGCATGTCGTTGGGTCCGAGCGCCACGAGTCGCGGCGCATCGATAACCAGTTGCGTGGTCGTGCTGCCCGCCAGGGCGATCCCGGCTCGTCGCGCTTCTTTCTGTCGCTGGAGGATGACTTGATGCGGCGGTTCGGCGGGGAGCGCCTGAAAGGGTTCATGTCCCGAACTAACATCCCCGAGGACATGCCCATCGAAAGCGGCGTCCTCGATAGGCTGATCGAAAGTTCACAGGAGCGCATCGAAGGCTATAACTTCGACATGCGCAAGAACGTCGTCGAGTATGACGACGTGATGAATTTGCAGCGTCAGGCTATCTATAACGAGCGGCGTGAAATCCTCATGGGCGAGGATTTCGACATGGACAAAAAGGTTGACGCGGCGTTCGATCAGATCATCGAAGAATTGATCGAACATTACGTGGAGCACTACCCCGCCTACATTCGCAGCGAAGTCGAGCGCATTGTTCAGGATTTCGCTACCGACGCGACCAACACGGTCAATGTGCCGGCCGTGGTGCGGCGCCTGGGCGGTCTGTTGCCGCTGATGGCGGAGTTGGACCGCGACCACCTGGAGAGCCTGTCGCCTGATCGATTGGTGGACCGTTTGGCTTCGCTGGCTCACGAACAGGAGCGGCAGGGTACGAACCTGCTGCAACTGCTCCAGGCGATGGGACGATTCCTGCCGTTGATGCCGCCTGTGCCCAACCTGGCCGCGTTGGTCAGCCAGAAAAGCGGCCAGATACAGACGCGCGAGCGCCTGCGCGGCGATTACGTGCTGATGGTTCAGGTATTCTTCAACGAGTTCCTGGCCGACCATATCGAAGAGGCCGACCACGAAAATGTCCTGGCCGAAGTCGAGGCGGAGATCAACCGTGCGTTTTCCTTGTTCAACCTCGACGGCCTGTCGATCAAGAACGCGGTCGAGAGGCAAGCCCGCTTCCGCGAGCGCGTGGACGTGGTCATCCGCGACTTGCTGCTGGATGCCCTGTCGTCGCTGGAACCAGAGCAGATGGTCGAGGCGCTGGAAGGGTATATTGACAAGCAACAAGCGAAATGGCGGGAATTTATCGGCGAGGAAGAGTACCGTAACTACGAGCGATTGCTGTTGCTGCAGGCGATCGACCGGGAGTGGCGCGATTACCTGACGGCGATGGATGACCTGCGGCGTGAGATCGGCCTGCAGGCGTTTGGGCAGCGCGACCCCAAGATCGAATACAAGAAACGCTCATACGAGATGTTCAGCGATATGCGTGCCAACATCGACCGCGAAGTCGCGGAGCGGTTCTTCCGTGATATCTATAATCATCAGGCGTTTATCCAGCAACAGCAGCAACAAGTGGCCTACAAAACCACCTCTCAGGATAGCGGCTACCAGGTCGTCAAGCGCGAGAAGGGCAAGGGGACAGAAGTGCGCAAGGACACGCCCGATGTCGGCCGTAATGACCCCTGCCCGTGCGGCAGCGGCAAGAAATACAAGAATTGCCACGGACGCCCGGGCGGCATGGCGGCCGCCGTCGCTGGCAACGGGCAAGCGGCCCAGCCGGCGCGGGCCGGCAAGAAACCGCAACCGAAAAAACGGGCACGGCGCTAGATAAAAAAGGGGCGGCAAGAGATAGCCGCCCTTTTTTATTGCTGGCACGTTGGACAAAAATGCGTGCTGCGGCCGCCCAGGACGATCCGCTCGATCGGCCGGCCGCAGGTGTAGCATGCTTGCCCCGTGCGGCGAAAGACAGCCACCGCGTTTTGCATATCCCCTTTCTGCCCGTCAGCCTTTACGTAAGTACTGATGCTGGCCCCCTCGCGCTCGATGCCCAAGGCCAGCACGGCCTGGATGGCGGCATGAAGCGCCTCGATTTCGGCCGGGGTCAGGGTGTCGCTGGGTCGTGTAGGCAGGATGCCGGCGCGGAACAGCGCTTCATCGGCGTAGATGTTGCCAATCCCGGCGATGAACGTCTGATCCAGCAGCAAGGGTTTGATGGCTCTTTTGTGCCGTCGTAGCCGGTCGGCCAGATCTGCGGCTGTGAAGCCCTCTTCCAGAGGCTCCGGGCCGAGCGGGCCGAGCACGTCAGCCGGGTCATGCACCAAATAGACGCGGCCGAACTTGCGCGGATCGCGAAAGCGTAACTCGCGGCCGTCGTCCAGTTCAAACACGGTATGCGCGTAGCGGTCGTTTGCGGTTTCTGCCGGGACGACCGACAGGTGACCGGTCATCTTGAGGTGGATGATGAGTGTCTCGTCGTCGCTCAGGGTGAACACCAGATATTTGCCGCGCCGATCGATCGCCTCGACACGATGACCAATGATGCGGGCGCGAAATGCGTCCGGCGAAAGGACGGCGATCTGCCGCGACCAATCATTGCGTATGCCGGTGATCGTCCGTCCGATCAGCGGCGCGCGCAGAGCGCGGACAAAGGTTTCAACTTCGGGTAATTCGGGCATGAGACAGATTATAGTCAGAAAGTCAATGCCGGAAATGACCGGGGCGCCGCCAACCATTTCGAAGGAGCATGGCGACCGCGAACCCCATCTCTTTTGGCCGTTGAAAAGACCTGATCTGTGAATAGCCCGTTACGCGTAAACAAATCTTGGGGTAAACTAATCATCATGTACCCGGAAGATCCTGTCCTGGTTGCCTATGTGCCGCGGCCGTCGGATTTCGACATCATCCGTCGTGAGCATTGGTATCGTATCCCCCAGCGATTCGCGCCCAAAGGCTTGAACGCCGAGTATCTGGCGTTCTATTTCGGCAGTAACTTTGGCGAGGAGAAGTGGGCCATCCACTACTATGCCCGGCACGCCGGACATGAACTGGCTCGCCGGCGCGATCTGCTGCCCGACCAGCCGGACCATCCTCACGCCGACGACATCTACTACAAGATACAATTGGAAGGCTTGCAACGACTGGCGCAACCCATTGTCAGCCTGCGCTGGCGGCGGATCACCTTCATCCACACCACCTGGGATCGCTTTCAGGACGCGACCGAAATCAACGACCTGTTCATCGAGGGCGGCCCTTATGTCGATCGTCTTTATGCCACGCTTAAAGACCGCGGGATTCGAGCCGAGCGAGACTACCACATCGATAAGGACGCTCCGGAGCACATCGTCGCGCTTTCTGTGCCCACGCGCGACGGCCGGGTGAACGTGCCCTATGGAGATTTGCCCCAGGATGACGGGACCTTGCTGGCCCTGGCCGAGGCCCTGGTGAGAGAGATCGCCCGGCAAGGCGGGGCGATTCATTGATCGGGCGAGATGCGTCGAAGACAAATCGCCGGTGGCTTGGCAAGGGCGACTGACCACGCTGGTTGCGCCCGAAATTTTGCGTATTGACTGGGCGACGCCATAATCTGATAACTTGAACTTTCACCTGTATAACAAGGCTGATATGAACGACGCACCTCTCAACCCGCCTCAGGACGAAAGCGTTTCCAATTCGGTCAACGAGCCGGTGTGGACTTTCCGCGGCTACAAAATGAAGTCGTCGGAGTTCAATACGGCGATGGTTCATTACTACCGGGCCGAGGTTCAGCGTTCCAATGTATGGCGCGGCCGGCTGGACGCGACAACCAACTGGGCTGTGGTATCGGTGGCCGCAGCCATCACTTTCGCTTTCGCCGCGCCCGAGAATCATTGGGGTGTCTTCGTGCTGATCATGCTGCTGATCACGCTCTTTCTCCTTGTTGAGGCGCGACGCTACCGCTATTACGAATTGTGGAGCATGCGCGCGCGCCTGATGGAGACCGACTTCTTCGCCGCCATGCTGGTTCCGCCCTTCGCCCCTCACGCCGAATGGAGCGAGACTCTGGCCGAGACGCTCCTGCAGCCGGAATTCCCCATCTCGCGACTGGAAGCCATCGGCCGTCGTCTGCGCAATAACTATCTGGCCATCTTCATCGTCCTCTACGCCGCCATCCTGATGAAGCTCTATATCCACCCCACTGACGCGCAATCGGCGGCCGAGTTCGCCTCGCGCGCCGATGTTGGCCCGATCCCCGGCGAGATTATCCTGGCGGCGGGGATTGTGTTCCTCATCATCGTGTTGCTGATCGCCTTTATCACTATCGACCTCCACGAGGCCAGTGGCGAAGTGCTCCCCAAATATGACATTGAGGATTTCCTGGGCACACTGTGGCCGGCGTCTGACGAAGGGAAGGCCTCCATCGCCAAGGCCACCTCGACACGCCTGAACCGTCGCAAGCGTCGCCGCCAACAGATTATGGCCCTGGTCGTGGCCGCCGATCCGCAAAAGATCGCCGACCGGGTGATCGCGGAGATGCATCGTGGGGCGACGGCGCTTCACGGCCGCGGCATGTACACGCAGCAGGATCGCGACGTGCTGCTCGTCGCGCTGACCGTGACGGAGATTGAGCAACTCAAGGTGATCGCTCGCGAAGAAGATCCACGCGCCTTCATCACGGTTATCCCGGCCAACGAAATCGTCGGCCAGGGGTTTATCCCGCTAGATGAGGACGAGTAGCGCGACTAGCCGCTGCTGAAGGCCGGACAAAAATCTGCTGCGGACAGAGATGGGTTGCCATAGCCCATATTGACCAGCGTCCCGGTCGGGTTTTCCACCAACAGTAACGCCGCTTCGATGCTGGCGCATAGAGCTTCGGCGCTCTCCGGCCCGCTCCAGCCGTTGACCAGCATCGTCGCCGCGCCGGCGGCGGCCGAATCAGGGTATGTCATCTCCAGCCACGACAGCCGGGCATTGGCTCGCTCGCTGTTTGCTTGCAGCAGATCGATCAGGATGAGGCGAAAAGCGGCGAAGGCGCTGATATCGGCATAGATCTGTTCCGGTGTATACAGATAGAAGTCGTCGTTGCGCAGGTTGGGGTCGTTGATGGTCGCCTCATACAACGCCAGTGCTCCATCTAAATCGCCGGCGGCCATGAGATCGTTGGCTTCATAAAGGATATGGTGGCGGTAATCGGTTGGGTCGAGGATCGTTTGGGCTAGAGATATCGCTGTGCCATCCCAGCTCCATACTTCAGTGTACGTTCTTACGATCCCTGCTCCTACTGAACCGAGCATTCCCCCATGGATGAGCAGATCTGGTAACCCGTCGGAATTCATGTCGTCAAAGCTCGCCGTGGAGAAACTTATTGAAATGGATGACGCGAATGTATTCTCGCCCGACGGTTCGTGAGTTGATAGCCTGTCCACAAATTGTCCGTCGACCAGGCCAATGATGCGATAAAGATCGTAACAAGTGTTTGCTCCGCACGAGCTATCGTAAGCGATGAGTTCGGGCAGGCCGTCGCCGGTCATGTCTGCCAGATCAATGATCTGAGGCCCTATTAACCCATACCCATCAGCCTCGGGCACGACATAATAGCGGAAGATCGCCCCATTGCCGTTCACTATCCACAAATCCTCAGCTGAGCGATCCCGGATTCCGACGGAAGGCATAGACGGGTCATAGAGGGTCAACACCCACTCGTCCCGCAGATCGCCATCGAAATCGGCCGCTCTCCAATCGTCGAGGCTCTTTTGCCAACCTGCCTGATGTAGCGCGGCGCGGACAGCCGCCGGGTTGGTATTGTTTCGCCACATGGCTGCCAGCCACGGCTCGAGGCTTTCCCAATCGGCCGGCGCCGGCGGCAATGCCGTGTCCCCGAGTGCGGCCGGGACGCAAATCATGCCACAGCCGCTGGGACAATCGCCGCCAGGGCAGTCGTAGACCTCTCCTGGCGCGCAAACGGGAAGCGCGCACACGGAAGAAAGCCCCTCGCTGCCCTCTGAGGAAGGCTCAGGCGCCGGGAGGGCAAGGGTTATCGTTGGAAGGGGGACGACGGCGGAGGCCGCCGGCTGATCGCCTGGAAATAGACGCATCGGCTCGAAATTATCGCATGCCGATGAGATCAGCAGCAGGATAATGGCGATGAATGCCGGCTTCAAGAAGTCGTACTTTTTCATGTGTTTATCCTCCGATGTCATCTTCCTTTGACATCGTTAGGTCGTCGGGCGTTCCCGGCAACTCCAGCCGGAATCGCAGCGTCACCCGCCCCATTTGCAAGATATCTTCATGTTGTAACCGGTGCGGCGCCAGGCCTAACCGTTCATAATTCAGGAAAGTGCCCTCGATGCTGCCCTCATCATAGAGCCAATATTCGCCGGCAGCGTTGCGGCGGATTCGCGCGTGGAGGCGAGAGATGGACGGATCCTCCATCACGATATCGACCGCCTCCGGATCGCGGCCGAGCAAGACATGATCCGCGACCAGTTCGATTCTGTCTGTGCCCACAGCGTCATCCGACCAGACGAGGACGGCTACGTGCCGGTCATCGGCCGACGGGGCGGCAAGCGGATTTGCTTGAGAGGGTAACGACTTTGTTGTCGCAGGTGCCAGCGTTCGCCGGCGGCGGCTTATCCACAAAATGATGCCCGAAATAACGAATGCCGCTGCTGCCAGGATCAGGAGAGGTAACAGGTTCCCGGCGCGCTCTTGCAGGGGCGGCGTGGGCACGCGCGTCGGTGCGGGAGTGGCCGTTGGCGGCAGCGGCCGGGCGACCTCGATCTCGACCGTCAGTGGTTCTGCAACCGCCGCGAAGCCTAACATATCGCTTACCGCCACTTCGAGACGATAGCGCCCCGCGTCGCGCTCGCTAATGTCCCAGATGAGGGGAATTAGGCCATTGTCGTCGGGTGTGAGGCCGGTTGATAACGGTTGTGGCACGCCGTCGACGCGAAACGCCAGCTCCGACAGCCGGCGTGGACGGCCGTCGGGCCAGGTGATCTGCACCGTCAGCGGCAGGATGGCCGGCTGCAGCAGAGGCAGCGGTGTGTCGACGGCGCTGCCCGCCCGGCGAACGTCCGTCTGTTGGGCGACGATGGTGACTTCCGGCGGAGCCAGCGTTAGCTCGAACCGGGCCGTGTCGCGCACATTACCGAGGCTGACCGATAACTCGTGCTCGCCGTTACGTCGCTCTTCCGATTCGTAACTTAGCTCTATCTGCAACCCTTGTTGGCGAAAGATGTCATAAAATAGGTCGGTCGCTTCCGGCTCCGGCATGTGGACATAGGCGCCGTTGGTCGGCGAATACAGGCGGGCGGCGTTGGCGATCTCATCCTCCGAGGCGTCCGCGCCGAGGATGGCGACGAAGATGGGGATATGAGCGACCTGGGCCGCCTCGACCAGGGCCTGGGAGTTGAGTTGCTGATTAAGGCGGCCGGCGTCGGTGTAGAGCAGTATCGCCCGGAAGCGCCCTTCTTCGCCGGCGGACAGTTGATCGATGGCGGTTGCCAGCATTGATTGCAGGGGGGCCAGGCGCGGTGGCACGGGGTTATAGGCGTCTATGATGCTGAGCAACTCGCCGGGTCGGACGATCTCCCGGCCCAGGAAAGCCGCCTCTTCGCCCGCCTCGTCGGGCACGATGACCGACACACGGTCCAGGCCGGCAGGACTCATGAACTGTTCGGCGAAACGACTGATACTGTCCGCGACCTTGTCCCGGCGGCTCATTTCGTCACGGCCATCGACCTGTAGGTAGGTAGCGTTAACGTCGAGGACGAACGCCAGATCGACGCCGACCGGCGTACGGGCCATCGCCGGGTTGATGACGGGCAACCCGTTCTCACGCAGAATCAGCCGCGTCAGGTCAACGATAGGCGCGCTGCCCTTCGTCGTCGCCAGGACGCGAACGGCCACCGTGGGAAAAGCCGACGTATCGACGGCCGTAATACGCAGATTGTCGTTTTGGCGTTCCACCTGCTGAGCGGCTACGGGAGCATAGCGGCCAGAGGATAGCCCTGCTATCACCAGCGCTATCATGTAAAAAAGTAGTACCCTTGCCGCGCGACGGTCGATCATTTGTTTCTTTTCGGCCCTTCGTCTGGTATTATATCAACATAACTTCTATGGAAGGGAGAAGTCTCATGGGTCACGCCGTCGTTCGTACCATGCGCGGTTTGATGCTCGCGTTCATCCTGTTCCTTAGCGTGTTTGCCTTCGCCCAGGCGCAAGGAACGGGCCAGATTGGCCAGCTTTTCATCACCGACGCCAACGCCGAGCATTTTCCAACGGTTCAGATACGCCTGTACGGCAAAGATGGCCAGGGGAATTCTATTGATTTCGCCACTGAGCCTCTGTTCATCAGCCATAACCGGTTCCCGGCTGATGAGGTCGTGTTCGACGGGACGGTCCCGGTTGGCACGCTGACGGTCTTTCTCATCGATGCCGCCGGGGGTGTGAGCGATCATATCCCGAATATCGTCTCGGCCATCCAGCAATTTGCCTCGCCCGGGAACATGGTGGAACAGACCGATTACGTGGCTATCTATCAGGTTCGCACCAATGGCCCGCAAGAGCTATTGGCCCCGACGCAATTCCATAACAGCGTCGCCAACCTGTTCAATACTACGCCGCTGGTCCCGGAAGAAGGAGCTACGTCGCTTTACGAAAGCGCCATCGACGTGATCGGGCGGATGGAACAATTGAAGCCCAAGCCGTATATGGCCACCTCTATCGTCCTCATCGGCGACGGCACCGACCCAGGCACCTCCCAAATGCAGCCCGAAGATGTGATCCGTCGCGCCATGGATGCCGGCGTGCCCATCCATACCCTGCATCTGGAGAACCCCGCCCTCGGCGCGGGGGTAGAATTGGGGCGCGTCTACATGCGGGATTTGGCGACCGGCACGCGCGGAGTTGCCGCCGAGCTGGCCGATCCTGCAGGCCTGGCGGCCGTCTGGGCGCGCATTGGCCAGTTCCGCGACCACTCGTGGGTTCACTATATCGCGCCTGAAGCCACTGCCGGGCCGGTCACGGTCGAGGTCCGGCTGGCCAACGATCGCGATGTCCTGGCTACGACCGAGCTGAACATCTCCTCGTCCATCCCCAGTGTGACTATCGATTTGCCTCGCGAGAGTCGCGACCTGACGCTGCCCGATCTCGACAAGCCGGTGACTTTGCAACTGTCGGCCACCGTCGCGTGGCTCGATGGCGTGAATCGCGACGTCAAGGCCGCTAAATTACGCGTCAATGGCGAGGATATCGCCGATATTCAACCGTCGAAACTCGGTTCATTTCGGGTTGCCATTCCCAACCTGGCCATTGGCGATAACCGGCTGGAAGTCGTCGTCACCGATGGCCAGGAGATCACGTCGACCAGTGCGCCTGTCATCATTACTGTGTCCCAGGGCAAGAAGGCAGAACTGCCCGAGGCGCTTCAGCCTTCGGGGCCTCGGTTCGGCTGGTCCTGGGTGTTCTGGCTGTTGGCGTTGGCCGCGCTGGCGGGTGGGGTCTACTGGTTCTTCCTGCGCAATCGTATGAGCAACAACGCAGCTCCGGACGGAGAGAGCCGTTCGCGGCGTCGCCGTCGTGGACAACGCCCGCCCGTTGATTATCCCGTCGAATCAGGCCCAGCCGTCGACTATGGAGCGAAAGAAGGGAGCGATTACTCCTATGGCAGCGTGGGCCAGGAAGCGCCCTTCGTCATGGCTCATCTGGAGGTGCTGGACGCCCAGACGATCATGCCCCAGGAACTGACGTTAAGCGATACCGAGATTCGAATCGGCCGGTCGCCCGCCCAATCCCAGATCGCTTTCCGTGACGATATCACCGTCTCTCGCTTCCATGCCGTCCTCCGGCTTGAGGGCAACCGTTACCGCATTTATGACGCAGGTAGCACCAGCGGCACTTATGTCAACGGTCGTGCAGTCCCCGAATACGGGTTGCAACTCGGCGACGAAGACGAGATACAACTGGGCGCTGTTCGCCTGCGCTATCGGCAACTTTAGCTGAGAGAAACCACGGATTTCATGGATCCGGTAAACGGCCGGGGTCAACCCGGCTATAATCTTTCGCATCCATGAAATGGGTGGTTTCTTTCTTCTATGCAGACACAAGACCTGACTTCCCTTCAACATGAGGCAATAGTCGCCGGCTCGTCCGTCTACCTCTTCGGTCCGGCCGGCACGGGCAAGACGACCGCGCTGCAGCGTCGCTTGTTGCGCCTGCTGCGTGATGGTGAGCCGGCCTACACGATTTTGACCCTCGTGGCCGAGCCGGAGCATCGCGCCGCGTTCCTCGAGGTTGTCCACAACGCGGGCCTCGGCCCTTATGCCGATCTGAACATCAGCCGGTACGATCGGCTGGCGCAGGACATGGTGGCGCTCTTCTGGCCGTTGGTGGCCCGCGAGGCCGGATTCGAGCGCCCCTACGTGCCGCCCACTTTTCTGTCCTACGATCAGGCGCAGATCCTCATGTGGCGCATCGTGACGCCGCTGTTGGCCGGAGGCGCTTTCGCTAATTTACGGCTCCGGCCGCAACAGATCGTCAGCCAGCTCCTCGACACACTCAACCGGGCTGCGTTGAATGCGCTGTCGCTGGAGGAAGCCATCGATCGCCAGTCGCGCACCTGGCTGGGCGAGCCGGAGCGTCGCTTTCAACTGGACGACGCCGGTGCCGCCGCCCGGGCCTTTCGCAAGCGTTGTCTGGCCAATAGCCTGCTCGATTTGTCGCTGACGGTGGAGGTCTTTGATACGCAACTGGTGCGGCATCCGGAATTTCATCGCTATTTCCGCGAGCGCTATCGCCATCTCATCGTCGATAATTTAGAGGAACAGACCCCGGCCGGGCAGAACTTCGTGGTCGGATTGATGGGCGAGACGCAGACGACGGCCGCCGCCGTGGACCGATACGGCGGCTACAAACGGTTCCTGTCCGCCGATCCGCATGGCGCGGAGGCGATGCGCAACCGCTTCGCCCGTGTCCTGACCTTTGACCGGAGCTTTGTCACCTCGTCCGATCCGGCGGCCGTGCCTATTGAGCGGCTGGCTGCGCAGGTGGAGAATCACCTCATGCACACACGGCAACCCACTCAGGGGGCCGAAGAGCGAATCCTGCGGCTGGTCGGCGGCCGCTACCGGCGCGAGATGGTCGCTAATCTGGCCCCTGTGCTGCACAGCCTGGTCTACGATGAGGGCGTGCTGCCGCGCGACATCGCCATCATCGCGCCCTATATGGACGGCGCGCTCCGGCATATGCTCACCGGGGCGTTGGATGAGGCCGGGCTGCCTTATCGCTTGTTACGGCGTCGCTCCAGCCCCCGCGAGGAACCGCGCGTGCGCGCCTGGCTGACGTGGCTGGCCCTGGCTCATCCCGGCTGGGGCGTCCACCCCGCGAGCTACGACGTGGCCGAGGCGCTAACGTTGAGTATTCACAGCCTCGACCCGGCGCGAGCGCAGCTGGCGGCGGAGCATCTTTATCGCCCTGACGGGCCGGAGCTGGTCGCGACCAGCCAGTTATCCGAGCGCGTGGCTGAGCGCATCGGCGAGGATAACGTCCGGCTCATAGAGGAACTGCATTTGTGGCTAGCCGGGAACATCCACCGGGACAGCATCGATGTCTTCCTGCACCGGTTATTCAACGAACTGCTGACCCAGCCGCAATTTCAGCCGGAACCGGACCTGGCCGGCGCGGCCGTGCTGGACTGGTTGATGCGGTCGGCCGCCCGGCTGCGCAAGTCGGCCCCGGCGATGGGGCTAACGACCGAGGCGGAATTGGGCGCGACGTTCATCGAGGCTGTCAATCAGGGGCTGGTGACGTCTAACCCGCCCGATTGGGGCGAACCGCCCGACCCTGACGGCATCGTGTTGTCGACGATCTACGCTTATCTGCTGGCAGGCGAGCCAGTTCGGGTTCAGGTGTGGCTGGAAACGGCCGCCCAGGGCTGGTGGGATATTCCGCGCCAACCGTTGAGCAACGCCTTTGTATTGGCTCAGAGCCGCTCGCCGGAAATGCCGTGGACAATTGACGAAGAGTTCGCTGTGCGCAATGAACTGCTGACGCGCATCGTGCGCGGGTTGACCGCTCGTTGCCGTGATGGGGTTATCCTGGCATCCAGTGACCTTGACCGGCGCGGGGTGCGACAGGACGGTCCCCTGTGGCGGGCGTTGGAGCCATTAGTGCGTTCGCGAATGGTCGCGACCGGATAACCCCGCCTCTCACCGTTCGCCGGCCGCCCGCCCTCCCTGCCAGCGCCGAAATAAATCTTCCGGCAATGTGACGTCCACCAGGTCGAGTACGCGGTTGACCGTCTGGTTGATGATGTCGTCGACCGTCTGCGGCCGGTGGTAGAACGCAGGCATGGGCGGCACGATGAACGCCCCTAGTTCGGCCGCCAGCGTCATGGCTCGCAGATGGCCCAGGTGGAGGGGCGTCTCGCGGGGGCAGAGGATCAGCTTGTGCCGCTCCTTCAGTACGACGTCGGCCGCGCGCGTCAGCAGGTTGTCGCTGTAAGAGTAGGCGATGGCCGACAGCGTCTTCATCGAGCAGGGCAGCACGATCATGCCGTCGGTGCGGAATGAACCGGACGAGATAGCGGCGGCGATGTCCTTGAATCGATAATCAGTTGTGGCCATGGCCCGCACTTGCTCCGGCTCGTAGTCTGTCTCCAGCGGGATGGTCGTGGCCGCCGACGTGCTCATCACCAGGTGAGTCTCCACATCTGGTAACGCTTGCAGGACTTCCAGCAACCGAATGCCGTAGATGACCCCGCTCGCTCCTGACAGGCCGACAATGATCTTCTTCATGGGTTTCTCGTTGGGTCCCGTCGCCGGGAAGGTTGTTCCGGGTATAATATCCTCGCGGCCGTCGCCCTTCAGCGGGCGATTGCCGATGAATAGCATTGTAGGTCATTGGCCTCAAAAGCCAAAATCGAGAGGACGTGTGACGGAAAAGACCAGGTACATCACGGATTTGATGGCGGGCATGGAGCTGCAGGGCGAGCCGTTTCTGCTCCATGACGTCGTCCGGCGACAATCGAAAGACGGCCGCCCCTTTCTGCTGGCCGTCCTGCGCGACCGTACCGGTCAGGTGAACGGCGTTTTCTGGGATGTCCCGCTAACTATCGACGCCTGGGTGCGGCCGGGACTGGCTGTGCGGGTCACTGGCCGGGTCAATACCTACAAAGAGGCCATCCAGGTGAGCATCACGGACCTGGAGCGGACCGATGGGTTAGATCTGGCCGTCTTCCTGCCCAACAGCCGGCGGTCGAGGGAAACCATGCTGACCGAGTTGCGCGACCACATCGCCTCTTTGGCCGATCCATGGCGTTCGCTGGCGACGCGCTTGCTGTTGGAAGGCCCGGAAGCGGAGCGGTTCATCGTCGCGCCCGCGGCCAGCGGCATGCACCACGCTTACATTGGCGGCTTGCTGGAGCACACGCTCAGTATGGCCGCCGTTGCCGATTTGCTGACGTTGCACTACACGCAAGCCAATCGCGACCTATTGCTCTGTGGCGTGTTGCTCCATGATCTGGGCAAGGTTTACGAGTACACGCTGGAAGAAGGCTTCACACGTTCCGACGATGGTCACCTGGTGGGCCATATCGTGCGTGGCGTCGTCCTGGTGGAGCGCGCCGCGGCCGAACTGGATTTCCCCGCGGCCGATCTCCAGCAACTCCTTCACTTGATCGTCTCCCACCATGGCACGACGGAGTGGGGTTCGCCGGTCGTGCCCAAGACGCTCGAAGCGGTATTGCTTCATCAGATTGATCTGCTTGACAGCCGTGTCGGCGGCTTCATGGACCACATCAACAATGATAACGGCGGCGAGAGCTGGACAACCCGGCGCAGCGAGATGTTCGGCACGCAGCTGCAACGGCCGCAACATGCCGACGATTCTGTGAGCCGCGATTAGTCGACCTCGTAGACCGCAAAGAGCAGTGTCCCGTCCCTGGCAAAGAACTCCTGATAGCGTCCTGTGGGATAGGCCTGCCGCACGAACTCCAGTTCGTTGAGCCGTTCCGGCAGGAAGATGAATAAGGCCGGCCGGCTCAGATCGAACACGGGTGGGCCGGTGAGAGGTTCGGCGATGTCCTGGCCGCGCTTCTCGGGCGCCAGATAGGGGATGGTAGACAGGCTGAAATAACCCATGCGCGGGAAGCCAAAGAAGAAGACCTGCTCATTGGCCGGCTCTTTGTCGCGCAAATAGTAGGCGATTTCGGTCGCGGCCATGGTGTTGCCGCCGCCCAGAACGTAATAATCATAGATATCATTGAAATAGTAGTTCAGGTCGGCGACGGCGACGAGGGCCAGCAGGGCGAATCCGGCGACGACGATCGCTGCACGCGCGCGCGGATATTGCCTCCGTAGCCAGGCTATCGCCTGGGTCAGGGGTGTGGCGACGAACAGCGCCACCATCGGCATGGCCATCACGTAACGTTGCGAGGCCGGCGGATCCTGGCTGACGGTGTTGGAAACGACCGCCGCCAGCAGGGGGAGCATCAGGAGCAAATAGCGCAAATCGAAATTGAGAAACGCCCACAGAATGCCCAGCAGAAAAAGGAACGCCGCGGCAGGTAACAGTAGCGGGGAGCCGGGATCGTAGAGCAGGCGCAGCGGCTGATGGGTAAAACCCATCAGTCCTTTGCCGAACTGGTTCAGCAGAATTTGCGGCTCGGTTCTCTCACCGCGCGCCAGTTCACGGGTCATCCAGTCGCCAAAGATCGTCACCCGATTTGCCGGAGCCTGGAACTCGTCAGGATGGGCGGCGAAGAATAGCCCCAGCGGCAGGGAAATTACCAGCGCGATAAACGCGGTCAGGGCCAACCCGGCGAACCGTTCGCGGAACTGGCGCCGTCGCCACACGAACGCGGCCGCGGCCCAGATCAGGAAGATGATGGGCAAGGCCCGGATGCTGACGTAGAAATACTGCCCCAGGCCGAGCGCCAGCCCGCCGATGATGAACGCCGATCGCCGGCCGCTCTGCCAGCCATGCCATAGACCCAGAATAGCCACCGTGCCGAACAGGCCGTCCCAGATATTGTTGAGGGCGATCCGGCTCATATGGATGTGGTAATGAGACGCGGCCAGATAGACGGCGGCCAGGATAGCCGTCGTGCGGTCAAACATGGTGCGGCCCAGCCAGTAGAGCGCGGTCACAGTGAGCGCCCCGGCCACGGCCGACGTCAGGCGAACCGCCTCGATGGTCTGGCCAAACAGGGCGATGGCGATACTTTGGACGGTGAAATAGAGCGACGGAAAGGAGAACCAGCCGATGCCGAACAGGTTATTGGCCTTGCCTGTCAGGAGATCGACGGCGAATAATCCGGCGCTGCCTTCGTCGCCGGAGTAGGTGTTGGGATAGACGGTGGTTTGCCAGGCGCGCAACCCCAGGGCGACAGCAAACAATACGACCGACAAGATGATGTCCCAGCGGTCGATGTTTAGCGGCCGGCGCCCCTTGCGGATGACGCTGCCGCCGGCCGCGAACCCGATGGCCAACAGCCAGGCCAGCACGGAGACAGGCGCCTGACGAGCTTGCAAGCCGTCCCCGGCAGCCAGACGCGTCAGTAGCGCGAAGGCGGGCGCCATCAAAAGCAGGGCGACCTGAAACGGAGCGACGTCGAGCCAGGTCGCCAGCCGGGCCACCGGCCGGTCTATCCAGTGGGGCAGCGCCCCCTTCACGGCCGTCCGCAGGGCGAACATCAGCAGCAGGCCGCCCAGAAGCGTCAGCGTGAAGGTGCGCGCGCGATCATCCGGCGGCATGGCCGGAGTGACGAGCTGCGCCAGCAAGGCTAGCGCTCCGCCCCCGCCGGCCAGTGCCCAAGCCAGAGAACGCGTCGTCGCTACTGATAGCGGTTCGATCGGGATGGTTTGTCGTTCGACCGCGGCCGGCTCTGCGATGGACGGCGTATCCGGTGTAGCTAGGAGCGGTTTGACAATCACGGCGGCCGTAACGACAGAGGGCGCGGGCGTATCGGCGCCAGGTTTCAGGGGGAATGACGCATCCGGGGAAGGCGCCCGGGCAGGCTCGACGGGCGTTGTCCCCGAGGCTGCCCTGATTGGCGGTTCCAGTTCGGCCGCCGGTGGCCATTCGTCGCCCAGCAGGGCGCGCAGCCCACGGAATATGAGGGCGACGACCACGATGGCGGCGAGGATCAGTGCTGTTTCCAAACGATCATGACCTCTTGATGTTAATCGCCAGATTGCTGCAGATTCGCCATTATAAGCGACCACGGGCGAGAAAACGAGAGGCCCGAGTCGAAAATAAGACTCCGAACGGCCAAATAAAGGGGCGCCGTCGTTGATTTCTCGCGTGCCCGGCCTGCCCTTATTACAATTGAGGGATGGACGAAGCTTTGCACCAACTGATACAAGCCATTCACGATAGCCCCCCACGGGCCGTGTTCGCCGCCGCCGGCGCGGGCAGCCGGGCTTTGGCCGATCTGCTGAGCGTGCCCGGGGCGTCGCGCACCTTGCTGGAGGCGCTCATCCCCTACGCGGCCGATTCGTTCGATGAGTTTCTCGGTCGCGCGCCCGAGCAATACGTCGCCGCGGCCACCGGGCGCATGATGGCCGGCCGGGCGCTGGCCCGAGCTTATCATTTGCGCGAACTGGAGAGCTATCCCATCGTCGGGCTGGCTTGTACGGCGACCATTGTCACCGATCGCCCCAAGCGCGGCGAGCATCGGGCACATGTGGCTGTCTGGTCGCCCGAGCGCCTGATTGCCTGGACGCTCTATCTGGAGAAGGGCGCGCGTGACCGCGACGGCGAGGAAGACCTGGTCAGCCGCCTCATGCTGGATGCCCTGGCCGAGGCGTGCAGCCTTGACGCTGCCTTGCGACCGCCGCTGCCTATCGGGCCGGGCGATTCGCTGTCGTCCGAGAGCGTGGACTACGCTGCCGTCGCCGCGCGGCTTCAGCGAGGCGAGATCGACTGGTTTGGCATCCAGCCTGACGGGGAACCAGGCACGGAAACCCCGCCGGCGGCCGTCCTGTCCGGCTCGTTCAACCCGCTGCACAGCGGCCACACTGAATTGGCCGAAGTGGCCGGGACGTTGCTGGGTGTGCCGGTGGCCTTTGAGGTGTCAGCCGTTAACGTCGACAAACCGCCACTGGAAACGAGTCTGTTGCTCGATCGACTGAGCCAGTTTGCCGGCCGCTGGCCGGCCGTGGTCGGACGTGCGCCGACATTTGTCGAAAAGTCACGGCTCTATCCGGGGACGACGTTCGTGGTCGGCTTCGACACGGCCGCGCGCATCATCCTGCCACGTTACTACGGCGACAGCGAAACGCAGATGCTGGCCGCGCTGGCCGAGATGCGCGACCGGGGCAACCGGTTCCTCGTCGCTGGGCGGGAGGGCGATGATGGCCTGTTCCATGAACTGGACGAGCTGGCGATTCCCGAGGGTTTCTCGGGCTTATTCACCGCAGTTCCGTCGAGCATGTTCCATCATGATATCTCCTCGACGGAGATCCGGGCGGCGTTGAAAGAAGAGGCGGGGAGGGGGCATTGAGACGGACAGGTTCAAGGCAGTTGTAATAACTGTCCGTCAACCGGTTCCGTCACGATACGCTCGCCGAACCCGGCGATGAGCGGGCGGGCACGAGTGATGGCGTCACGCACGGCAGGCAGCGACAGCGACGCCTGATGGCTATCGGCATTATCCCACACTTCGGTGATCCAGATGGCGTCCGCGTCGGCCGGGTCTTTAGTCACAATGTAGCTCAGGCAGCCGGGCATGCCGGTAGCATTCTCCAGCAGAATGGCGATCAGCGTATCGCGCTGGCCGGAGATGGCAATCATTTTGCCGATGAGTCCGTACATGTGTCTTTCCCTTATGGGATGGACGCAGGCTGGTTAACGGTGTGAGAGGCAGTTCGCAGGTGATGAGTACTCTCCCCTAGAGGCGCTGGCCAGAATAATGCAGCGCGCTGGCGTCCTGGCGTTTATGGTTTAGGGATTGCCGTTGGCGGTTGGGGGTTAAGGCGTGATCGTAACCTTGACGCCTAATCCATGAAGGACTCTGAGAATGGTGTCATATCGCGGTTTCGCACCGGGAGCGAGCGCCTTGTAAAGGCTTTCGCGACCCAATCCACTATTGTGCGCTATGGCGCTCATACCGCGTGCCTTGGCGACATCACCCAGGGCGGCCAGGAAAACATCGGGGTTCTCGTCCTCCAACGCGGCCGTCAAATACTCCGCGATGGTTTCTTCGCTGTCCAGGTAGTCGACTGCATCAAATTTCTGAAAGTTGTCCATAGTTCAGTCCTCAAGCCCGTCAGCCAATGATTTGGCTTTCTTGATGTCTCGCTTTTGGGAGGATTTGTCGCCGCCCACTAATAGAAGGATAAGAAGCTTACCCCTTTGCGTGAAATAGACGCGATACCCTGGGCCAAAGTGGATACGCATCTCGCTAATGCCTCCACCTACTGGCTGGACATCACCCAGATTCCCATGCTCTGCCGATCTGATACGTGCAATGATGCGTGCCTTGCCTTTGGCATCCTTCAGAGCGGTAAGCCACTCGTCAAACTCTTTTGAACGGAGTACGGTATACACAGATATTGTATCCATTTGGATACAGATTGGCAAGCTGTTTGATTCAAACAGGCCCGACATTAGTTGTCGAGCCTGTCTATCTGGATGAATTTCGTACTGGTACCACTACGTCGAGCACTTGCCAGCGCCTTAGCAGTTATCGTCAGTTTCCTGGGCCAATCTCGGATAGTGATTGGTTGTCACGGGTGACGTGGATCAGGAACCGCAATGTTTCATTCACCGATTCTGTGTTCGGGAATACTTCGGCCACATCCGGGGCGAGTTGGGCAAATCCGCCGAACCCTGCCCGTTGTGGTCCTGCTTTCCTATCCCGCAAGCGCTTAAGGTTGTATTCCGGCCGAAGTTCATCGACCTGTTCTCTCTTAGCTTTCTTTTACTGCCTATTCTACTTCTCGTCCAGCGCCACCACACCCGGCAGTTGTCGCCCTTCCAGCAGCTCCAGACTGGCCCCGCCGCCGGTGCTGACGTGAGTCATCTTGCCGGTCAGGCCCGCCTTGCGCACGGCCGCGGCCGAGTCGCCGCCGCCGATGATCACCTTTGCACCATGTTCAACCATGGCCGCCAGCATTTGTGCCAGCTGATTGGTGCCGTTGGCGAATTGCGGAACCTCGAACACACCCATCGGGCCGTTCCAGACAACCAGTTGCGCTCCCTGCAATTCGGCATTGAAGCGCTCCAGTGTGGCCGGGCCGATGTCCAGGGCCATCTTCTCCGGCGATAGCGCCCAGACCATCTCAACCTCGGATGGAGCGTCGTTGGACAGTTCGGTCGCCGTGACAACGTCCACGGGCAGGATCAGCTGGTCGGCGGCCATTTCCAGCAGTCGCTTGGCCTCGGGCACCGCTTCTTCCTCGACCAGCGACTTGCCCATGTTGTGCCCCTGGGCTTTCAGGAAGGTGTTGGCCATGCCGCCGCCGATGAGGATCTTGTCGGCCTTGTCCAGCAGGTTCTCGATGAGTTTGATCTTGTCGGAAATCTTCGCTCCGCCCATGATGGCGACATAGGGGCGCGGCGGGTTCTCGACAGCGATGCCCAGGGCCGAGATCTCTGCGTTCATCAGGAAGCCGGAAACGGCCGGGCCGCCCTTCTGGCGCATGGCGTAGGCCGCGCCGTCGACGCTGGCGTCCGGCCGGTGGGCCGAACCGAAGGCGTCGTCCACGTAGACGTCAGCCAGAGAGGCAAACGCGGCCGATAACTCGGGATCGTTCTTCTTTTCGCCGGGATGGAAGCGGGTGTTCTCCAGAAGCAGAATATCGCCGGGTTTCAGGGCCGCGGCGGCCGCCTTGACCTCGTCACTCATCACCGCAGGCACGTACTGAACGGGGCGCCCGATCACTTCCTGCAACTTGGCCGCCACGGGCTTCATGGCGAACTGCACGTCGTCGGCCGTCTTGGGGCGGCCGAGGTGTGAGGCCAGAATAAGCGATGCGCCGTGATCAAGCAGGTAGGTAAGCGTCGGCAGGGCGGCCTGGATGCGGGTGTCGTCGGTAACGGTGATGGTATCCTTGGGATCTTTGCTGCTGAGCGGGACGTTGAAATCGACCCGGACGAAGACTTTCTTGCCTTCGACATCGATGTCGGTGACGGTCTTCTTGTTCATCTATCACTCCTTGTAAACGATTTCAGTAGTTTTTAAATCGGTATAGCGCTCGTCGAATGGCTGGATGTCGAGCGCCTGGCGAATTTGTTTGACGCGTAACGCTACCGGCCCCAGCGAGGCGCGGTAATGGCGGCCGACGGCGGCCTGGGTCTCATCGCGATTGGATTGCTCGCCCAGGAGAACCTCGACGGCCGCGGCCCAGGCCCACGGCCGGTCGTCGATATCGGGCTTGGCCACGGCAACGAAATCGCGCCACAGGCGACGTCCGTAGATGAGCGACAGGAAGCCAAATTGCCGCGCCTGCAATCCCGGCAAGAACATCTCTTCAACTGCGTCGCCGGCCGCATCGGGTAGCAAGGGCAATTGCAGCAAGCCGGCGTAGAGCGCCACGGGCAATATCCACGGCTCCGAGGGTAGCTTGCCGTCTCCGCTCATGATCTGCGTGCCGGCCAGGACGCTGGTAGCGCGCATGGTATTGAGCGGCAAGTCCGCGCTGGCCGGGTTGACCTCCGCGACGAGCCAGCTTCCATCGTAACGCTCCAGCCGCACCGCGACGACCTCCACGGCCGTGTAGCTGCGATCGGAGACTTCGGGATCGGGCCATGCGAACTCGATAAAAGCCGATTGGCCGCCGTCGCCTTCGATAGCCCGTATCAGGCCCAGGCGCTCCCGGCCCAGAACCGTCTTCAGCAAGATATCGAAGACAACGAAACCGTACAGGTCGTAAGCGTCGGCCGCCTGGTTTTTGGGAAGCAGCAGTTGTTGGATAGCCTGGGGGTCTTCGGCCACAGTGGCGGCGATCAGTTGCTCGACAACGGGCCAGATATCGTCCCAAACCGTCTGTTCGTTGATCATAAGGCGCGGGTGATCGTAAGGTAATATGCCGGCTCGGGCCGCCAATTCGTATTATATGCTGTTTTCACGCGTTGAGCACGAGCGAGTCGGAGGTCGACAGGCTCATAGCGGTCGGGCTGGTCTACAGTATACTTAGGCTATGATCACCAGCCGTAGCAATTCACAGGTCAAGAACGTCCGTCGCCTGTTGTCCGATCGGCGCTTTCGCTATGCCGAGGAAGCCTTTGTCGTGGAAGGCACGCGCTGGATGCGCGAGTTGGCGGGGGCGTCGATACGCCCGAGGGCGCTCTACGTGACGGCCGCCTGGTCGAATGGTCCTGAAGGGCGGACGCTCATCGCACAACTGGGCGTGGAGCCGGTGCCGGTGACCGACGAGGTGATGGCGGCGATGAGCGACACGGAGACTGCGCCGGGCGCGCTGGCCATCGTGGCGATGGAACCGCGGCCGTGGCCCGCCGCGCCGTCATTGCTGGTCATCCTGGACGCAGTGGCCAATCCCGGCAACATGGGGACGATCCTGCGGGCGGCTTCGGCCGCCGGGGCCGATGGAGTCTTGCTGGGGCCGGGCTGCGTCGATCCGTATAACCCCAAGGTAGTTCGCGGCAGCATGGGGGCGATTCTACGATTACCGGTGCGATCGGCAACATGGCCCGATATCGGCGAACTGACGGTAGGGATGGATGTATGGCTGGCCGTGGCGCGTGACGGCATAGATTATACGGTCGTGGATTGGCGGCGGCCGTCAGCTATCCTGATCGGCGGCGAGGCGCATGGAGCCGGGACAAACGCCGAGCGTGCGGCGACGGGCCGGGTGACGATCCCGATGCGGGATGCGACTGAATCGCTTAATGCGGCTCTGGCGGCGGGAATCTTGTTGTTCGAGGCGGCGCGGCAAAGGGCGACAGGCACCCGCTAGAGGCGGATCTTCAGGCTGGTGACGCCGGACTCGCGGTTGACCAGGACGAAGCGACGATGACATTCGGGGCACAAACCATCGAACGAGTCGAAATCCATGTCGAGATCGATGCCGTAGGCGTTCGTGGCTAGCCGGTGGAAGGTGGCATCGCCCTCGAGGCGCAACCAGCCGTCGCGCGCGGCCAGGATGGCTGACTGGAGCGCCGCCTCACCCAGATAGAGCCGGCAGTCGGCGATGAAGTAACCGCAACGACCGCAGGCGGAGAACCGGTTACGCTGGCGTTCGTAGGCGTCGCGGTCGGCACGAGACAGGCGAGGCGGCGGAGGGGCCGATTTACCCGGCTCGGCTGTCTCGGCAGGTTGGTCGGACTCGGCCGGCTCACCGGGCGAG
>JACFOH010000005.1:32290-42585 GCA_019454405.1 Promineifilum sp. | reverse complement strand
CGGGCGAGGCGCTTTCTTCCACCTCGGCGAATGACTCTTCCTGCGGCAGTTCATCGGACGGTGGTATGATTTCGGCCTCGTCTTGTTCGGACAATTCGGAATTCTCCCCCAACGGTTGTGATAACATTTGTACCTTGTTGGGCGATTCTAACCACGTGAGAGCATCTGTCAAATGGAATCCGATCGCTGGACAAACTCGGATTCCGGCCAAATGGGTGCTAGTATAGAGGAAGTATGAGCGACAACACCCGTAACCTGCGAGATCTGCTGGCCTCCTGGGCGGCGGCCGTTCACAATACCCACCACCCCCAACCGCCCGCGTATGGCGGTCCCGATGTGACGCTCACGCGCTTCACTGAGAAAACGAGCGATGTGGAGCCGGGCGTTTGCTTCGTGGCCCGCGTACGGACGGGCAGCGATGGTCACCCGTATATCGAGCGCGCCATTGAGGCCGGGGCGACGATGATATTGGCTCAACGGCCGGCGGAGGAATTGAACCTGCGGCTGCCGCCCAATGTCGTCTATCTGATCGTGCCCGACACGGCCGAGGCGCAAGCGTGGCTGGCGGCGGCGTGGGAGGGGTTCCCCAGCCGGCAACTGATGATGATCGGGATTACGGGGACGGATGGCAAGACGACGACGGCCAATATTCTGTTCAATATTTTGCGGGCGGCGGGGATTCGAGCCGGATTGCTGAGCACGATCAAGGCCGATATTGGCGGGGCGGAGGAACTGCTGGAATTGCATGTGACGACGCCGGAATCGCCGGTCGTGCAGCGCTATTTGCGTCGGATGGTCGACGCGGGCCTGACTCACTGCATCCTGGAAACAACCTCCCACGCGCTGGCGCAACATCGTGTGGCGGCGGTAGATTTTGATATGGCGGTGGTCACCAACATCACCCACGAACATCTGGATTATCATGGGGGATATGAGGGCTACTTCGCGGCCAAACGCAAGCTGTTTGAATATTTGTTGGGGGATCTGATACGGGTGCCGACGCATAATCGGGCCAAAGTGGAGACGCGGCGGACGGCAGTCTTGAACCGTGATGACCAGTCGTTCGCGCCGCTGAATGAGTTTCTGGCCGGCCGGCCGCTGGATGTGCTGACCTATGGCTTGGGCGAAGGCAACGATGCCACGGCCGGCGCCATCGCCTACGGACCGCACGAGACACAACTATCGCTCCACCTCGCGGGAGTAGCACAGCCATTGGCGATCCGTGCCCCGTTGCCGGGCGTTTTCAACGTCTACAACATGCTGGCGGCGGCGACTGCAGCACAAGCGCTGGCGGTAGAGCCGGAGATTATCCGCGAAGGGATAGAAGAGACGACGTACCTGAGCGGCCGTATGGAACGCATTGACCGGGGGCAGCCGTTCCTGGTCGTGGTTGATTTCGCCCACACGCCGAGCGCCCTGGAGCGAGCGATTGACGCGGCGCGGGGGATGACGATCGGCGGCCGGATCATTACCGTCTTCGGCAGCGCGGGCAAGCGAGATGTGGCCAAGCGCCGGCTGATGGCCGAGGTGTCGGCGCGGGCGGCCGATTTGACGGTGTTGACGGCCGAGGACCCGCGCACCGAGTCGCTGGATGATATTCTGGCCATGATGGCTGGAGCAGCGACGGCGAGCGGCGGCGTGGAGGGCGACACATTCTGGCGCGTGCCCGACCGTGGTCGGGCGATCCATTTCGCGCTTGGCCTGGCGCGACAGGGTGATGTTGTCCTCATCTGTGGCAAGGGGCATGAGCAATCGATGTGCTTTGGCGCAGTAGAGTACGCGTGGGATGATCGGGATGCGACGGTCGCCGCCCTTGAGGCGTACCTTGAGGGCCGGGAGATGGTCGATCTGGGGTTGCCAACGTTCAAGCCGTGAACGACCGGCCCGAGCATAGGATATAAGGCCGTGCTATTTATGGAATCAGTTCCCGGTCGGGATATGAGAGGCGATCGATATTGCCCGTTCCATCTTTCGCCTCTGGCCTTTTGTGCTACAATTGGCCAAAATAATTGGCCGGAAAGAGCAAATTTCTGGGGGATCTCATGATCGAGGTTATGATCGACAGCATACGCATCAGCCTGGTGTCCCAGCATCGCATCGTACTCCTGCGTGAAGTGGACAGCGAACGCCAGCTACCGATATGGATCGGACCTTGCGAGGCCGATGCCATCACCATCGAATTGCAGGATGTCAAGGTGGCGCGTCCATTGACCCAGGATTTGCTCAAGAACGTCATCACCGAGTTGGGCGGCTCCGTCTCCCATGTGCTGATCAAGGAGTTGAATGAGAGCGTTTTCCATGCGCGCTTGTTCATCACCATAGAAGGGGAGCACGAGCCACGTGAAATCGATTGCCGGCCGTCGGACGCTATCGCCCTGGCCGTGCGGGCCAAAGTGCCGATCTTCATCTCCGAGGAGGTCATGGATGCCGCCGGCGTCGAGCCGGAACCCGGTATCCAGGAGGCGAGTGAGGATTCGGCCGGGGAAATCGTCGATGACACCGACCTCGATGCCTTCAGCGACTTTCTCGACACACTCGATTTCGACGACTTCGACGGGGAAGGCGGCCAGGCCTAGACCGGCCAGGCTTATTGGGCGGTTGCGAAACGACCGCCTCGTGTTGCGCGCCTCTATGACGTGAAACGTGCCGCAAGCGGTATGCGTTCCGCGTCCTCTTTTTCTCTGATGGACATGATGGAAGAACTTTTGCCACCCCATAGCGTCGAAGCTGAGGAGGCTGTACTAGGCTCCCTGCTCATCGATCCGGACACCATTTTTGAAGTATCGGGCTTCCTGAAGTCGGAAGCCTTTTATCGCGCACAGAACCGCTGGATTTACGAGTCGATTCTGGCCCTGAGCGAACGCCGGGTACCCCTCGATGTGATCACGCTCATCGAAGAACTGCGCCGCCGCGAACAGCTGGATGAGATCGGCGGCGAAGCCACGGTGATCAACCTGCTCAACGCGGTGCCGACGTCGATCAATGCTGAAGCCTACGGCCGGATGGTCGAGGCGGCCAGCATCCGGCGCCAGCTTATCCTGGCCGCCGGCACCATTGCCAAGCTGGCCTATGACGAAGCCGAGGACGTTAACGTGGTGCTCGACCGCTCCGAGGAGACGCTGTTCAGCATCAGCGAGCATCGCGCCGATCGCGACCTGAGACCAGTGAAGGAGATCGCCAGCGACTACCTGGAGCGTATCGAACAATTGCGCGAGCGCGGCGACCAGTTCATCGGCATCCCCACCGGGTTCATCGATCTGGATCGAATGTTGAGCGGGTTGAACAAGTCGGACCTGATCATCATCGCCGCCCGGCCGAGCATGGGCAAGACGGCGCTCCAGAACGCGATAGCCCTCAATGCGGCGCGGCGCTATAACAAAAAAGTGGCGATGTTTAACCTGGAGATGAGCGGCGAGCAGCTGGTGCAGCGAATGGTCGCCGCCGAGACGCGCATTGATTCGCAGCGTCTGCGGCGGGGCGATTTGCCCGAACATGAATGGCGCGCCTTCCTGGAGGCGCTCGCCCGGCTGTCGGAGTCGAATATCTATATCGACGATACGCCATCGATCTCGCCCATGCAGCTACGAACGAAGTGCCGCCGGCTACGTGCCGAGCAAGGGATCGATCTGGTCATGATCGACTATTTGCAGTTGATGCAAGCCGAGCGTCCGACGAACAATCGCGTGCAGGAAGTCAGCGAGATTTCGCGAGGACTGAAGGCGCTGGCTCGCGAGCTGGAAGTACCGGTGGTGGCTGCGGCACAGCTCAGTCGGGCGGTGGAACAACGACAGAACAAGCGGCCGGTGCTGTCGGACCTGCGGGATTCGGGATGCCTGGCAGGTGACACGTTGATCGTCCTGGCGGATAGCGGCGAGCGTGTCCCCATGCGCGAGCTGATCGGGCGGTCCGGTTTCGCTGTTTGGTCGCTCAACCCGGTTTCCCGTCGCCTCGAGCGAGCCATTGTCAGCAACGCCTTCTCCACAGGAGTAAAGCAGTGCTACCGGTTAATGACGTGCCTCGGCCGGACTATCCGCGCGACGGGCAACCATCGCTTCCTGACGATCGATGGCTGGCAGCGACTGGATGAGATGGTTATCGGAACCCCTGTCGCTCTGCCGCAGGCGGCGAGCGGTGAATGGGCCGGCGAGGCGAGCGCTCTAATGCTGCCCCGAGCGCGCGCTCTTGCCACATCCGGTGCGGCGGCGCTACCAGTGGCATTATCGTCGCCGGCGCTGTTTGAAGACGATATTCTTTGGGATGAGCTCGTCTCCATTGAGCCGGACGGTGTCGAGGAAGTGTTCGATCTGACGGTTCCGGGAAATCATAACTTCGTAGCCAACGACATCATCGTTCACAACTCCATCGAGCAGGACGCCGACGTGGTCATGTTCATCTACCGCGACGATTACTATAATCCCGACACGTCGGAACGGCCGAATATCGCCGAGATCAACGTGGCCAAACATCGCAACGGCCCCACTGGAGCTGTCGACCTGTTCTGGCACGGCAAGCTGGCGGCGTTTCGCGATCTACATCGACAGGAGATCGAGCTATAAGCCGGCCATACTGAACCGGCCCAAGAGGGAACGATCATGAGCGCATCGAGTTCTATGCAGGGTTTTGCCGGCTTCCCCGACGGGAAACAACGGACCACCCTTGTTCCGAACCTGTTCTTCAGCGACTTGTTGCCTGTCATCGACGATCTGGCCGAGCTGAAGGTGACGCTCTATGCCTTCTGGGCATTGGGTCGGCGTGAGGGGGCCGTGCGCTATTTGCGACTGTCGGACTTCATGGGCGATTCTGTCTTGCTCAAGGCGATGGGCGGGACGGATATCCAGGCGGATGTTGACATGCTGCTGGACGGTATCGAGCGCGCCGTGGCCCGTGGCACGTTTCTGCAAGTCACGGTGGAAGGGGCCGACGGGCAGATGGAATTGTATTTTCTCAATACAGAGCGCGGCCGAGCGGCCGTTGAGGGCATCAGCCGCGGCGAGTGGCGGCCGTCGCCTGACGAAGATGAACCGATTACCTTGCTCGTGGAACGGCCGAACATTTTCGTTCTCTACGAGCAGAATATTGGCACACTAACACCGATGATCGCCGAGGAGTTGCGCGAGGCGGAACAAACCTATTCACCGACCTGGATCGAAGACGCGATCCGGGTGGCGGTCACCAACAACGTACGTCGCTGGCGCTATGTTCAGGCGATTCTGGATCGCTGGCGACAGGAAGGGAAGCAGGAAGATGCGATCGGCCAACGAGATTCTCAACGGGACCTACGGCGACAAATCCCGCCTGAATATGACGATATCATCAAACATTGAGCCATCGGATGATGGCGGCATCGGCAAGCCTGATTGCCCCTATTGCGGAGGGCTGGGTTATGTTTTGCCTGATGCGGCTCCGGGGCATCCCGATTTTGGCCGGGCCAGGACATGTGTTTGTCGGGCCGAGGAACAGAGTAAGGCGCGCCTGGATGGCCTGATGCGGCTGAGCCAGATCGGAGCATTGGCTGATTGTACGTTTGAGACGTTCATCCCCGAGGGCCACGGTTTGACCGCGACGCGACAGCGTAACCTGCGCATGGCCTATGAGCGGGCGCGAGAGTTCGCCGAGCGACCGCAAGGCTGGCTGGTGTTAAAAGGGGGCTACGGTTGCGGCAAGACGCACCTGGCGGCGGCCGTCGCCAACCGGCAAATCGCCAAGGGGCGGCCGGCGCTGTTCATCAATACCCCTGACCTGCTCGATCACCTGCGAGCGACGTTCAACCCGGAATCGGCCGTCAGCTATGACGAACGGTTCGACCAGGTGCGCAACAGTCCGCTGCTCATCCTCGATGATCTGGGGACGCAAAGTCACAGTGAATGGACGCAGGAAAAGCTCTACCAGATTCTCAACTTCCGCTATAACGCCAAGCTGCCGACAGTCATCACGACCAATCTGGAGTTGGAGGCGATCGAGATTCGGATGCGCTCGCGCATGGTTGATCCAAGCCTGTCGCAGATCGTTCATATCGCGGCGCCAGACTTCCGCCGGGCAGGGGTGGGAGACGATCAATCGGATCTGTCGACGCTGAATCTGCACGCGGACAAGACCTTTGAGAGCCTCGATTTACGCGAAAGGGAATTGACGAAGATGCAAGCCGACAATCTGCGGCGAGCGCTGGAATTGGCGGTGGCCTTCGCCGACGAGCCGCAAGGGTGGCTGGTGTTCAACAGCGTAGCCTATGCCAACGGCAAGACGCACCTGGCGGCCGCCATCGCCAATTACGTGGCCGATAGTGGCGAGCCGGTTCTGTTCGTCGTTGTGCCGGACTTGCTCGACTATTTGCGAGCCTCGTTCAGCCCCAGCAGTCAGAGCCGGCTGGACAAGCGTTTTGATGAAGTGAAACGCGCGCCGCTGCTGATACTCGATGATTTGGGAACGGAGAGCGCCACAGCCTGGGCGCGGGAGAAGCTCTACCAGCTCTTCAACTATCGGTACAGCGCGCGGCTGCCAACTGTGATCACGACGGCCGTGCCCGTTGAGCAGATCGACCCGCGTCTGGCGTCGCGGATGCTGGACGGTCGCCATTGTACGTTCTTCGTGCTGGAAGTGCCGAGCTATCGGGGAAAAGGCAAGGGAGGATCGCGACAGCGGGCGAGGCAGGCTTAACGACGGCGAGGTAAACGACGCATATCCGAGGTGAGCCTCTTCCCGCCTTGCCGCCGCGCTAGTGCGAAAGGATCACCCAGTTCTGCCCCCGCATCTCCATCACCAGGTTTGTCAGCCGGTTTGTGGGTGGCTGTGTGGCGGTGGCTTGGGCTGTCTTGCCCATCACGTCGACCTTGTGCAGTTCATACCGATACTCGGCCGCCGCCCGCACGATTCCCAGATAGCTCGTCGCCATTGGGTCGATGATCGCGCCGCCGTTGTCCAGAATGTTGGAGACGCTATCCAGGATGACGTTGGCCCGGGCGTAATCGGCGTGCTGCATGGCGGCGTTGGCTGATATTAGCATGAGTTCCAGCGTGACGTTGATCTCCTCCGTCGGACGCCGCGTCAGGTCGGCCGGATTACCGAACTCGCGCACCTGTGTCGGGTGGGGTAGCCACGCGCTCAGATAATGCGCCGTCGGATCGTATATCTCCTGATAACGCCGGGCTACGTCGTAATAACGGATCGTCGTGCGCAGATCATCGACCGCGGCCTGATCGGGCGACGTTTTCTTCAGAAATGTCAGCCACTCCGCCTCGATCTGGGCCAGCGACGCGCCATAATAGCGCTGCAGATTCACGTCGACGGCATCGGCTAGCGTCGGGCCGTCGGCGGCCGACACGTCGCTATAGAACTCCTTGAACGTGCTCCAGCCACCTCGCTCGATTAGGTAGGTGACGAACCCCGCCGCCTCCAGATAGCCGATCTCGTGCTGGACAGGATAGAAATCGTTGATGATCGCCGTCAACGGAATGTATTGCCCCAACGCCACCAGCGCGGCCGAACGTTTTGTCAGATCCTCCAGCTTGTAATGGCCGCCACTGACCCACACTGCCAGCCCTTCGGCCAGAAACGAGATACGGCGCGGGGCGAATTGCTGATCGAGGACGTGCGCCGCCTCATGGACGAGCAATTCATAGATATTGCCGCCGGCGTAGTTTCGATCGACGTAAGACACGACGATATCAGTGCCGGCAAAACCGCCCTGGCCCACGATACGGTCGATGAAATAGACGTGGAGCTTCTGGCTAGGCTCCACCGACAGACGGCTGGCCGCCTGCCGTACGGCCGAATCCAGCAACGGGGCCAATGTCGACAGGTCGCGTTCCGCGGCCGTGCCGCTGACGGCATGGATGACGCAGCAATTGGTCTCCATCGTTTGCCAGGTGGCCGCGGCGTCGCGGGCCGCTTGCCCGGTGGGAATCATCACCGTGGCCGTGATTGTGACGGCGTTATTGGAAGGATCCTCGTCGCCCGCCTGGATCGCATCGTAGGGGTCGAGAATAACTTCGATCTGATAATCGCCCGACAACCCGGTGGTGTCCCAGGCCCACTCGTAAACGCCTTCCGCCTGACCGTTCCAGTTGCGGCGATCCAGCGGCCCGCTGGCCACCTGCTCCCCGTCGACAAGAATGACCGCCGTCACATCACGCACCTGGATGCGATCCGGAACATGCGGCAATAGCTGAAAAGTCACCTTGTCCCCGGCATAGATGACCGGGACGGGGTACAGGACGACGCCGGCGGGATTCAGCGACAGGTCGGACGCGTCTGCCGGATCAAGTATCATCGTTGGCGATGGCGTCGCCGGCTGTGGCTCGGGGCTGGTTGGCAAGTCAGTCGGCGGAGCGGATGTATCCGCAGGCGCGAGGGTGATGGACAGGTTGGTTGGCGAGGGGATGGATTCGTTGGTCAGTGAGGGGACGGCGACCGGTTCGAGCGAGGGCGGTGGCACAGAGGCATCGGTCGTGCGACCGCACGCGACCAACAGGAAAATAGCGAAAGCCAGCACAATGAGAACAATCCGGTGCATTGTCTTCGATAGTAGCTGGTTGTCGTCGTTATTACTCAACGGCAAATATATCCTTACTCAACCCTAGTTATTCTATACGGCGACGATCGGCCGTCATGACACGCGGAAGGGGATGTTCACTGTTTCTTAAGCAATGGGGCGATTATGCGCGCCCTTTTCCCAAGCCGGCCGATCTATCGTATAATCGCTAAGTCACTATAATCGTTGTTGCGCCCAAAGAGCACGCTCAACAGAAAAACAGACAGGAGACGTTTGAAAAATGCCTTTCAAGAATATTCAAGTGCCTGCCGGCGAAAAAATAACCTATGAGAATGGCCGGCTCCAAGTGCCGGATAACCCGATCGTTGCTTTTATCGAGGGCGATGGTATTGGCGTCGACATTACCCCCGCTTCTATTATGGTATGGGATGCTGCTGTCGAGAAAGCTTACGGTGGACGACGCAAGATCGCCTGGATGGAGATCTATGCTGGAGAGAAAGCGGCCGAGAAGTACGATGGCAACTATATGCCCGAGGAAACCTTTGACGCTATGCGGGAATATATCGTTGGCATCAAAGGCCCCCTGACCACACCCATCGGTGGCGGCTTCCGCAGCCTCAATGTGACGCTGCGTCAGGTGCTCGACCTCTACGCCTGCGTGCGCCCTGTGCGCTACATCCCCGGCACGCCCAGTCCGGTGAAACATCCTGAGAAGATGAACATCGTCATCTACCGCGAGAACACCGAGGACGTTTACTCCGGCATCGAGTGGGAAGCCGAGTCCGACGGGGCCAACGCCGTCATCGAGTTCATCAACGAGAAATTGGGCAAGAACATCCGCGAAGGATCCGCCATCGGCATCAAGCCCGTCAGTGAATTCGGCAGCAAGCGACTGGTGCGCCAGGCCATCCAGTACGCGGTCGATCACCAGCGGCCGTCGGTCACGTTTGTCCATAAGGGCAACATCATGAAGTTCACCGAGGGCGCGTTCAAGAACTGGGGCTACGAAGTGGCGGCCCAGGAATTCGGCGACTACACTGTCACCGAGGATGATCTCTGGAACAAGTATGACGGCAAGGCGCCCGAGGGCAAGATCGTCATCAACGATCGTATCGCCGATAACATGCTGCAACAGATGCTCACCCGCACTGACGAATATAGCGTCGTGGCCACGTTGAACCTGAACGGCGACTACATCAGCGACGCGGCCGCGGCCCAGGTCGGCGGTCTGGGCATGGCTCCCGGAGGCAACATCGGTGACGGTGTGGCCCTGTTTGAAGCCACCCACGGCACGGCCCCTAAATACGCCGGCAAGGATATGGTCAACCCCGGCAGCCTTATCCTGAGCGGGGCGATGATGCTGGAGTACATGGGCTGGCAGGAAGCGGCCGACCTGGTGGAAAGCGCCATGGCCAAGACCATCCAGCAGAAGGTCGTCACCTACGATCTGCACCGGCAAATCGAGGGCGCGACGAAGGTCAGCTGCTCGGGATTCGCCAAGGCGATCGTAAGCAATATGTAGTTGATAGCGGGGGCAGGCCCCAAACCTGCCCCTCGTGTTGGGTACAGATCAGGCTAATTGTTGCCCCGGGAATAACCGCTCGGGCAGATATTGCAGCGGCTCGGGATTCTTTGCAGAAATGCCGACGGGCGCAATGGTCCATGGCAAAGCCCATAGATCATTGCGCCCGCCGGTTTGTCGATCGGGGAATCGACAGATTATTTTAGAAGGGAATGTCATCCTCTTCCATCGCCGACGACTTGCCGCCGCCCTGGAAGCTGTCGTCGAAGCCGGAAGAGCCGCCGC
>JACFOH010000005.1:0-32190 GCA_019454405.1 Promineifilum sp. | reverse complement strand
GGTTGCCCGGTAGCCTTGTCGGTCCACCGGCGGTCCGTGGCCACATTCATACTGGTGACGGCCGTGCCGTCCGGCATATATCGCATTTCCGGATCTCGACCGAGCCGTCCTATAATCACGATTTTCTGATACATCTGCGATTCTCCTTTAAGTCGTGTCCTGCGTTTACCGGCCGAAAACCTCGCGTGGCCGCCAGGGCAAATAGTAACATGTTCTGCGCAAACGTTCCATGTGATGTGTATTCATCGTCAATATAATAGCACATATGTTCTGTTTGCGCAATATCTCACCTGAAATCCCCTTGAAGACCAGCCGCGACAGTGCTATAAAGGGTCCATGAGCCCCACCCCAAGTCATGCCGATATTCAGTCCTATCTGGAGCGCAACCTTCACGCCTATATCGACTTGCTGCACCAGATGGTGGCAGTCAACAGTTTCACGCTGAATCATGCGGGCGTTAACACGCTGGGCAAGCTGACGGCCGAGCTGTTCCTGCCTCTCAGCTTCATGTCTGAATTTGTCCCTTCGACCGACTTTCGCTACGGACGGCATCTGATCCTGACTCGTGTCGGCCGGCCCGGCCCCAGCGGCCCCGCGCCGGCCATCGGACTTATCTCCCACCTCGATACGGTTTATCCCTCGGCCGAGGAACAAGCCAATGATTTCCATTTCCGCATCGAGGGTGATCGCATCTACGGCCCCGGAACGGTCGACATCAAGGGCGGCACGGTGATGATCTATATGATCCTCGACGCGCTGCGGCAGTTCTATCCGCGCGTGTTCGATGGCATCACCTGGCGCATCCTGCTCAACGCGGCCGAGGAAGTTCTCGCGCCCGATTTCGGCGATCTTGCTCGCCGCGCGCTGGATATGAGTGCTTTGGCGGCGTTGATCTTCGAGGGTGGCGAGATGAAGGGCGAGCAGTATCAACTGGTGACGGCTCGCAAAGGGATGGCTCGCTACCGGGTCACGGTCGAGGGGCGCGGCGCTCACGCCGGCGCCTATCATCAGAAAGGAGCTAACGCCATTGTCCAGTTGGCTGATGTCATCCATGAGATCCACGGCTTCACCGATTACGGCCGCGACCTGACCTTCAATGTCGGCACAATCATGGGCGGCACGGTGATCAACCGCGTGCCCCATCAGGCGGCCGCCAGTCTGGAGATGCGCGCCTTTGATCCGATCGCCTTCGATGACGGTGTGGCGCGGATGATGGCCCTCAATGATTATTGCACCGTGCGCAGCCCCGAAGACGGCTACCCGTGCACGGTGCAGGTCAATATCGAGGGACGATGGGCGCCCTGGCCGGCGAACGACGACACGAACAAATTACTGGGCATATGGAACTCGGCCGCGGCCGAGTTGGGAATGGGGGCGATCATCCCGCAATCCCGCGGCGGCCTCAGCGACGGCAACTGGCTTTGGGACCGGCTGCCGACGATCGATGGCCTGGGGCCGGAGGGCGACAATTCCCATTCTTCGGAGCGCAGCGCCGACGGCAGCAAGGAGCAGGAGTACGTCCTGGCTTCGTCTTTTGTACCCAAGGCGATGCTGAACATCGCCGCGATCGTCCGATTGATAGGGGATAGCGGCGTCCGGCTGGCAAAAGGATTATAGAATGGCCCGAGAATCATTGCTGGAAGAATGTATTGATTTCGCTCAACGCCTGATCCGCACGCCGAGTATGCCGGGCGAGGAGGCAGCTATCGCCGCTCTCGTCGGCGAGGAACTGCGCAAGCTGGGCTATGATGAGGTATGGAGCGATGCCGCCGGCAATGTCTTCGGTCGCGTCTATGGCCGGGATCGTAGCCTGCCCGCGCTGGTGTTGAATACGCACCTCGACCATGTCGATCCCGGCGATCCATCGCTGTGGCCCACGCCACCCTTCGCGGCCGAGATTCGCGACGGACGGATCATCGGCCGCGGCGCGAGCGATATCAAGGGGCCAATGGCGGTTCAGGTCTATAGTCCGGTGGCCTTGTTGCGGGCCGGGGAACGGCCGCGACGCGATATGGTCTTTTGCGGCGTCGTCCAGGAGGAAGTCGGCGGAGCGGGGGCTATCTACTGGGCGGAGCACCTCGACTACCCCGTCGAACTTGTCGTGCTGGGCGAGCCGTCGTCCAACACGCTGGCGCTGGGTCATCGCGGCATCGTCCAGTTCTGGTTGACGTTCCACGGCCGTTCCGCCCACGCCAGCGCGCCCGAACGGGCCGAAAATCCCAACTACGCGCTGGCGGCCTTCCTGTCGCAATTGCAAGCGGCCGCGGCTGGTTTGGGCGTTCATCCGGTGCTCGGTCCCACGACGGTCGCGCCGACGATCATCGAGGTGGATACGACCAGCACCAACGTCACCCCGGCCTGGGCGCGCGTCCTGCTCGACTTCCGCACGTCGGCCGAAAGCCCAAACAGCCTGCGCGCGTTCATCGACCGTCTGGCAGGCGACAGCCCGCACTCGCTGACTTATAGTGACGGCTTTGAGCCGGCGTCCGTGTCTGCCTCCGACGAGATCGTCACCGGCTTCTACCTCTCTCCGGGCGATCCGTTGGTGATCCGCGCGCAAGCCGCTCTCGGGCGGGGAATGGGGCGCGAACCGGAGCTGGCGCGCTATCGCTTTGCCACCGACGGTCGCCATTTTGCTCCATATGGGATTCCCGTCGTCGGCTTCGCCCCCGGGGAGGAAGAGATGGCCCACACCGCCGGCGAAAGTATCGCCATCGATCAGATGGAGGAAAGCTTGCAAGGCCACGCGCAGCTGTTGCGAGAATTCTGAGGATGCCATGCCCAAAATCAACGCGCTCGACCGAGGTCAGTCGCAGCAACGCGACAACCTGAACCATCAAGCCATCGAGGACTACGTCAAGACGATCTACGCCCTGGCGCAGGAAGAATCGCCGGTGTCGACTTCGCGCGTCGCCGTAGCGCGGTCGGTCAAACCGGCCTCAGCCACCAATATGATCCAGCGTCTGGCCAAACTGAAACTGGTCGATTATGAGAAGCACTACGGTGTAACCCTGACGGAAGCGGGCGAGAAGCTGGCGCTGGAGGTAATCCGGCATCACCGGCTCCTGGAATTATACTTGATGGAGGCCCTCGGTTTCAGTTGGGACGAAGTTCACGAACAGGCCGATATCCTGGAACATGTCATCAGCGAAAAACTGGAGGAGCGAATCGCTGCCGTCCTCAACCATCCCGAATTCGACCCTCATGGCGATCCGATACCCGCCGCGGACGGGACGATGGCAGTTACCACGACGACGGCGTTGTCCGAAGTGGCCGCCGGCAAGCGGGCGAAGGTGGCGCGCGTCCTCGACGATTCCGATAGCGCGTTGCTTCGCTACCTGGCCGAACTAGGGCTGGTGCCCGGCGCGGCCGTCCTGATGGTCGAAGTGGCCCCGTTCTTCGGCCCGCTCTCCATCGAGGTCGACGGCATGCCACACGTCATCGGCCGGAATCTGGCCGAGTTGATTTTGGTGGAGAAGGAGTGATCGCGCGGGAAGTCTTGTTGCCAGCCATGGCGGTCTATGTTACTATTGCATTAACCCTGCTGTGTGCGAGAGTGTCTCTAGCGTTGAGCCACTTTAATCTCCCTGGGAATTGGGATACGTACGAGGGGATGTAGTAGCCGCAAGGCCAGGCAATATTCCTCGAGACAAAATTCCCACCTGCGAACGCAGGTTCACACAATAGAACATTCACGGCATGGCGGGGCGGAATTATTCCTAATCCTGTATTCCCTATCACCCAATAAATCGATCCACGTTTCACCGCACTTCCCAAAGGGATAGTGCGGCGTGAGACGTTACCTGCCGGCCGGAGACTAGCCGGCATCAGGCGCCGGCGCCGAAGTTAAAATTATTCTTGGCGGGTGGGGAAGTCGGGGCGATGCCGCAGGGCGCTCAGGGCGTCAATAGCGTCACCTTACCGGGCAACACGCGATAGCTGACGCGATCGGCCGACTCGGTGAAAAGCTCGCCGTCTGTGTGCAGGGGCGTTCCCGGCACACTGGTCAGATCGATGGCCGTGATTCGCTGGAAGGTGACGGCCGGGTGGTGAATGTGCTCGCCGCGCATGAGCTTCAGCAGAATGGCGATGACCGTCCTTTTCGACACTTGCGGGGCGAAAACCATATCGAGCAGTCCGTCATCGAGGACAGCCCCGGGGGCCATCATGAAGCCGCCCGTCCGCGGGCTGTTGCAGACTGAGAGTAAATAGGCCGGCCCTTCGTAGCCGCCGCCGTCCCAGGTCAGGTTCATCGTCCACGGTTTCAGTTTCACCAACGCGCGCAGCAAGGCGACGATGTAACGGATCTCGCCCGATAGCCACGTCATCTTGATGTTCTCTATGGTGACCATCGGCTCCATCGCCGCGGCGCTGTTGTTGATGAAGAATCGGTCGTTCACCTGTCCGGCATCGATCTGCCGCGTGCGGCCGGCGGCGATGACGCGGGCGCTCTCTTCGATGGTTGCCGGCAAGCCGGCCATCAGATTGAAGTCATTGGCCGTACCCAGAGGCACGATACCGAACGGGCAGGTGGGGCCGTCGCCCGCGGCCCGAATGACGCCGTTGATGACCTCGTTGATCGTGCCGTCGCCACCGGCGGCGATAATGGCATCGTAGTCCTGACGCGCCGCCGTTTCGGCCTCGGAGATGCCTTGACCTACCGTATCGGTGATGACGAGGTCGCATTCGACGCCGGCGGCGTGAAAAGCGTCGACCGTGGCTTCGGCTCTGGCTTTAGCTCCCCAACGATTGGCATATGGGTTCAGGATGACTTTGACGCGCATGATGGTTCCGTTTCACGCATTAAAGAATGCGCCCCTCCGATTTGGTTTATGATGCAATAAGCCGTATGATGCCCTCAAAGACCTATTTCGGCCAATTCCTGCCGTAACGCACCCGGCCGGTTGGTGATGATCCCATGAACGCCCAACCGGATCAATCGTTGGGCTTCGATCGGATCGTCCACCGTCCAAGCATTGACCCGCACGCCCCGGCGTCGCGCCCATTCCATTAGCTCCTCATTGACCAATGTATGCAGAGGATGATCTGCCTCGGCATGGACGAAGCGGTGGAATATCCGGGTTGACGGCCGCTCTCGCAGGTGGGCCACAGGGACAGAGCGAGGCAGGTGTCGCCGGGCTGCGCGCACGAAAAATGGGCTGAACGAAGAAATGAGCGCGCATTCGGCCACCTGGTGGTTCTCGATCGCGTTGGCCACGGCCGCCGACAGACCGCCGTCATTGATTTTCAGCCCTTTTAGCTCGATGTTGTAGAGTGTGCGGCAACCGAACATTTCAAACAGTTCGTCCAGCGTGGGGATCGACTGATCGCCGGCGATGGTCAACTGTCGCAGTTCGGCCAGTGTCAGGTCGGAGACGCGGCCGGCGCCGTTGGTCGTGCGGTCGACAGTGTCGTCGTGCATGATGACCGGCACGCCGTCGCGACTCAACTGGACGTCAAATTCGATGCCGTCGGCGTTCTGCTCCAGCGCCAGGGTAAATGCCGCCAGTGTGTTCTCGGGCGCGTCCGCACTGGCCCCACGATGGCCGATGATGAGTGGGCGGGTAGCGGTGAGCCAGGTCGTGTTGGGCAATAGAGTCCTTATTCTGCCGGCTAGATCGTATAAACCCTGAGGAGGTTAGTGAGTCCCGACTGGCGAAAAGGGATGCCGGCGGTGATGACCACGCGCTGCCCCGCCTCAAACCCGCGTTCGCGCAAGACTCGGGCTGTTTCGTCGATCATCGTATCCGTATCGGCGAAATCGGACACCAGCAGCGTCTCCACGCCCCATACCAGCGCCAGTTTACGCTGGGTATACGGCAAGGGGGAGACAGCCAGAATAGGGATACGCGGCCGGTAGCGCGCGATCTGTTGGGCGGTATAGCCGCTCTGGGTAGTGCTGACGATGGCCGCCGCGCTGATATCCTCAGCGATGGTGCAGCTGGCTTCACCGATTGCCTCGGTCACTGAGTCGTGCCCCATCTTCTTGACGCGGCGATCGCGCCACACGTCATAGGGGAAAGCCCGTTCGGTGATCTCGGCGATCTGCTGCATCATGAGCACGGATTCGATCGGGTAATTACCCGTGGCCGTCTCACCGGAGAGCATCACGGCGTCGGTGCCGTCCAGAATGGCGTTGGCGACATCGCTCGCCTCGGCGCGAGTGGGGCGAGGATGGTCTACCATCGATTGCAACATTTGTGTGGCGGTGATAACCGGCTTGCCGGCCTCGTTGCACACGGTGATGATATGCTTTTGCAGCAGCGGCAATTCCTGGGGCGGCATCTCGATGCCCAAATCGCCGCGTGCGACCATCAGTCCGTCGGCCGCATCGCGGATCGCGATCAGATTATGGATAGCCTCGCTCTTTTCGATCTTGGCGATGACCGGAATCTGGCGCGGCTTGTGGGCCATCAGCTCGCGTAGTTCCTGGATATCGTGTCCGGAACGCACGAACGACAGAGCTACGTAGTCGAAATCCAGCTCGCTGATCAGTTCCAGATCGACGCGGTCCTTATCTGTTATCGAGGAGATGGCCAGGTCAACGCCGGGCGCGTTGACGCCTTTACGCGACTCGAGCAGCCCCCCGACGGTGACGAGACAGCGTAACGTGTCATCCCGTTTCTCGGCGACTGTAAATTCCACCTCCCCATCGCCAATGACCAGACGGCTGCCGGGGACGGCCGCGGCGATCAAGTCAGGGTGGGGTAAATGGATCATCGCCGGCTGGCCGGGGTGGGGCGTCAGTACGACCTCGTCGCCCGGCGACAGCATCATGCCGCCGGCCTTGACGTGACCCAGCCGCAGTTTCGGTCCTTGCAAGTCGCCCAGAATAGCCAGGACCTTGCCTTCTTCGCGGGCCACATCGCGCAGCATGTTGACCGTCTGGGTATGCCAGGCGTGATCGCCATGAGAAAAATTGATGCGTGCGACGGTCATGCCCGCGGCTAACATACGACGAATCGTCTCGGGGTGCGCCGAACCGGGGCCGATGGTTGCGACTATTTTTGTGCGCGCCATGAGTAAGTATCGGGGTTAGAGGTTTCAGGCCTGATCAGGTATGCCGAGGGTTATCCGGATTTCGTCGTTGTCCAGACGTCGCACCGACACCTGGATCGCGTCGCTGTTGGCGAAATTCTCTTCCAGCCATTCATGCACCTGCGGGCCAAGCACGATGCGAGCCTGATCATCCGGCTGTAGGCGCCACACGCTACAGGTCTTGTCCTGTCGTCCCTCAAACACAACCGTCACGCCACGGGTCTCGGTACGATTGCTGACGGCGAAAAAGGGCCAATGGGCTGGGGTCAGGTTAATGAAGCCGCGCCGGATATGCAGGGGCCTCAGTTCCGCGACATAGTTGAAGTTGTCGGCTATCGATTTAATACTGCCCGTGATGGCGGTCTCGCCCGCGGGGGATTCATCGTCGGCGTCGACTCGTCGCGATGTTTTGGTCGAAGGACGAACGGTGCGGGTCTTCTTCGGCTTTTTACCGGTAAAGAGCCGCAGGACCGGCATCAGCGCGGAGACCAGATCAGCTGAGATATCGATGATCGCGTAGCCCATAGACGCCACGCGCTCAGACGGCATGCGCAGGCTCAAATACACCGGGGTAGCCCACTTGTCCTCTTCATTCAGATAAGCGGCCCGTTCGAAAATCTCGCGGGCTTGCTCGACGGTGAGGTTATTGACGCTGTCCTTGAACAGATCCAGATGGTGAGCGCGCTCGCCCGTCTCCGAGTTTACTTGTGTCTGCTGCACGCGCAGCATCCAGTTCGGATCGAGCTGGGCGAAAACGTGATGGACGGCGGCGATGTCCTTATTCACCGCGGCCAGTCCTTTGGAGAGCAGATCGTGGCCGACGATGCCCAATTGAACTTCCAGGCTCATCGGTCGGGCGTTGAAGGCGACATAGGCGCCCGCGTCATAGCTATCGTCCGTCGCCAGGTAAGCGTTCTGATTCTCCTGACTCAGGCCATGGGTCTGGAATTCGCCTCGAATATCGACGGGGAGGCGTAGATAAAGTAAATCAATGAAAGTCTGGAGTTGCGCCAGAGCATATTTGAGGGCATTCGCTTCTTCCGCCCAGCCGAATGCCGAGAAGACAGGCATGGTAAGTCCGGAAAAATCTTTAGAGGGTTGCATAAATCACTTCGCTGCTTTTCAGCTAATCGGGGCTGTCGTCGTGGCGGCCCAATGAGGATTAAATCATATTCCGTATAAAATTGATACTAACCTAGCCGTGCCAATTGTCAAGCCTTACGGCATGGGTAAACAAAAACAGCCGCGTGTAGCGGCTGCCTGTGGGCGATAGAAGACTCGAACTTCTGACCTCTACGATGTCAACGTAGCGCTCTAACCAACTGAGCTAATCGCCCCAATCTCGATTGGCGAAACCGGATTATATCACGCCGAAGGGGTTCGTCAACGGCCGTTTTTGACGACGGCAAACGCGGATAAGAGCGTAGAAACTCTTATCCGCGTTTGCCGCTATTTGTTGCTCGCCAATACCTATTGGCCGTCGGGCCAGGCCACCTCCAGCGCGTGGCAACTGCCACGGGACAGCCAACCGTAAGGCGTCCCCGGTGCGGGGTTCAGAATCGTCATCTCCACCGGTGGCGAACCGTCGCCGCGCACGAAGAAGACCTGGACATATACCGAAGCAAACGTGATATCGATGTCGTAGATCCAGTCGCTATCCGTCCACCCCTCGTCCGCCCACCACGAGGTCAGGACGCGGCCGCCAACTTCCTGGACAACATAGCTGCCACGGCGCGCTACATCAGGCCCCATTTCGAAGTCGATGCGCAAGCAACTATCCAGTCGCGGTCCAACTCGGGTCGGTATAGGTGTCGCGGTCCCCTCAGGCGGGCCGGGCGGCGGCTCCACGGTGTACGTCGGCGTCGCTGTGGCGGTTGGCGTATTGGTCGGAGGCATAGTCTCCGTGGGTGTGGGCGTCTCCGTCGGAGTGATGGTCACCGTCGAGGTGATCGTTTCTGTTGGCGTGATTGTTTCTGTTGGTGTGATCGTTTCTGTTGGCGTGATCGTTTCCGTCGGCGTAATGGTCACTGTCGGAGTGACCGTCACCGTCGCCGTGATGGTTCCCGTCGGAGTAATCGTCGGCGTCAATGTCACTCGTTCCTGGCAGATGCGGATGATTAACGCCACGCTGTCATTGGCGTAAAAGGTCAACACACCGCCTTCCAGAAGGGTGAATTGGTCAAAGGTTACCATGCCTTGCGGAACCGTATGGATCAAGGCTCCATCGAGGTAGAAATGATTGATGCGTTCGTCGACGTCATCATCGATTTGAACGTACTTGATCACACAGCCGGCTTCCACATAGCCGTAGTTTTGTTCCTTATGAAAAAGGATTACCCCGTCATCAGGCACAAACGAGAAATCCCACACGCGCTCCTTGGCTGCGGCGTTATAAGTCGGGCCGGGTACGTCCTTGTATCTATTACCGGCACTTAACTTAACGACAAACGTATGTGAGGGATCAATGGTGAATGTTCCCGGGCCTTCGCCGAGAAATGTGACGCTTGGCAGCGTCGGAACTTGTTGATTGGGAACGCCTAGCGATGCTCCGCGTGGCCCCATCATGCTCATCCAGGCCACTACCAGGAGAGCGATAAATCCCAAGAAACCTGTAATTTGCTTCATCCCTTACCTCCTGCTCTATGACTATATGCAGTGCAGGGTAATTTTACCACGGAGGAAATACACAGTCACCTGCTGGCTGTGCTAAATGTCCTTATAGTCTAGTCTATGGAAGGTTTCTTACAATGAAACTGTCGTGAAATTTCACGGTGACTATTCCGGCGCACGCACAAACGAAAATAAAAAAGGGCATGTACAAGCATGCCCCCGAGATACCAGATGACGCCCTCAAAGGGCGACCGGATCAGGTCGTCTTCAGACGGAAGGCGAAGACGATGGCGGCGATACCGCCGACGATGGCGAAACCGCCCAGGATCCACGGCAACATCACAACGGCGATCGCAGCATTGCTCAGCAGGATAATGCCGAGGATGATGTTGATGACACCGAGCAAGCCGATGCCCCAGCCCGCGCCGCGGAGCGCCTGTACGATATTGACCACACCCATCAGGAGCGCCTGGATGCCGACGATGACGACGACCGCGAATCCGAACGCCAGCGCGCCACCGATGGGGTGATTAATGATGAACATACCGGCCCATATGCCGATAATGCCGGCAATAAGCTTGAGGCCCCAGGCGGAACGATCGAGAAAGATGCTGACGATCTCCAGAATACCGGAAATAAGCCAGTAGATCGCGAGTATTTGGGTCAGAGCCAGAACGGTGGCGCCCGTGTTCGTGAATAGCAGGATACCGATGACTAACAGGGCGATGCCCTGAACCAGTGGTATCCACCAGGGCATTGCCCTTTTCTGCACTTCAAAAGCTCCTGCTGCCATGAGACATTTCTCCTTACTAATGATGAAGCCGTCGCAAATTCGATGGCGATTACCATAAAGTATAGTCTACACCCGGGTTCGCAACAATCATGACTTTTGTCGCGCTTGCTGGTTTCCGGCGCTATATCTGCGGCAGGACGATGCTTTGCTGGTGTTGATATTTCCCCTTGCGGTCGGCGTAGGAGACTTCGCAAACCTCATCCGCCTGGAAGAACAGCACCTGAGCGATGCCTTCGTTGGCATAGATGCGCGCTGGCAGCGGCGTTGTATTGGATATTTCCAGGGTGACGTAGCCCTCCCATTCCGGCTCAAACGGAGTTACATTGACGATCAGGCCGCAACGCGCGTAAGTGCTCTTGCCCAGGCAGACGGTGATGACGTCGCGCGGGATGCGAAAATATTCGACGGTTTGGGCCAGGACGAACGAGTTAGGGGGGATGACGCAGACGTCGCCGGTGAAATCAACGAAGGATTGGGGGTTGAAGTTCTTGGGGTCGACGACGGCCGAGTGAACGTTTGTGAATATCTTGAACTCGCTGGTGACGCGTATATCGTAGCCATAGGAAGACAGGCCATAGGAAATGACGCCGTCGCGAACCTGCCCATCGACGAACGGTTCGATCATCCTCTTTTCTTTGACCATCCGTCGGATCCAATGGTCGGGTTTAATTGACATGTGATCTCCCTCATGCGTGGCGCTAGCGGCCAGTATTTTGCGTAAATTGTTCCCCAATCGCCATCTGTGTCAAGGGGTAAACAAAAAGCATGGCGACGGACTCTTGAGAATCTATCGCCATGCCTTGATCGTGGATGGTGTGTCGCTGCCTGTCGAGCAGCTATGGCAGGAACTAGTTGGCGGCGGTGAAGGAGACGATTAGCGCGCCCTCGGCCGTGCGCAACTCCAGCGCGTTGCCGTTGATGCTATAGGTCGCGGCCTGTGACAGCATCGTGGTGAAGGCCGCTTCCTGGTCCATGACGCCTTCCGGCTCCGGGCACAGCTTGCGAGTCGTCGCCGGCGGATCGATGGTGATGGTTTGGCCGTCGATCGTGTAGCCGGTCATATAGTTGTTGCAGCCGGCCGAACCGTTCAGCTTGCCGTCCTCGGTGAAGACCGCGGTGATGGTCGTGCCTTCAAGTACGTTGGTGACTGCCTCGCGGCCGTTGTTGACCATCGTCGCCGTCCACTCCGTGCCGGTCAGACTCGCCGGCTGGGAGATCTGGAAGACCAGCAGCGTCGCGCCATCGGTGTCATGAATCTCCAGCTTCTCGCCGTTGGCGGTGAACGTGGCGGCGTTTGCCAGTGCGGCCAGGAAGTCGACTTCCTGCTGCATCCGCTCAGGCGGATCGCAGGCCATCAGCGTCGAACCAGCCGGGCCGATGGTCAGCTTGTCGCCCTCGCTCGTATAGGAGGCGAAGTAGCGGTTGCAGCTGCCGTTGCCGCCCAGCTGGCCATCCTGACCGAATTCGAGCGTCGGCTCCGTATCGACCAGAATGTCGACCATTTCGCCGGCGGCGTTCCGATAGGACGCCAGAACCCAGCGCGTTCCCTCTAATCCCTGATTTTTCATCGCGTCGTTATTCTCCATCTGAATATCACTCTCGACGGCCGCGCGCGCCGAATCGGCCGGGGTGGCGACCGGCTTGCCGCTCGTCGGCGCGCAAGCGGTCGCTATCATCGCCAGGGCTGCCAAGGCAGCCATGACCAGTGCATATTTCTTGTTCACAATATTCTCCCTTGTTTTAGTTCATTATTTGCGCCCTCAAAAATGGACGCTCATCTTGTATGACGTCGCCGGGAGAAAAAAGTTCCGCATCGCCGTAAATAAAGGCCGGACGCTCAGAAACGGGCGTCCGGCCTGGAAAGCATACGGAAGAACGTTAGCTGGCTGGGTTAGTTGTCGGCGATGACCGGGTAGTAGCTCTGCGGAGTGACAAACGGCGCTTCGGTATCGACGGCGATGGAGGCTCCGCGGCCGCCGCTAAACTGGCCCACTCGACCCTGGGTATCGCGCGCCCGCACCTGGAACTCATAGATGCCATCTCCGAAGGTGGCCGTGAATTGCGAGCTGGTGCCGTTGAAGCCGGACAGCCAGTTTTGCCACGCGCCGCCGTTGACACGGAACTGGACGTCATAGGAGGCGATCGTCGAGCCTGCCGGCGCCTGGCCTCGCCATTGTACGTTGAAGGTTGCCTGAGTGGTGATCGGCGAGCTGAAGGGGACGATGTTGGCCGTTGGATTGCCCAGCGAAATCGTCGTCTGCGCCTGTGCAATGGCCGGGAACGGCTGCACATTGCCGACCGGATCGACCGCTCGAGCGCGGAAGCCGTAGACCTGCCCCGGCTGTGCGCCAACAACCGTGCCCGTCATCGTCGTGGTCCGGGTGGCAAAGGGTTGCCAGGGGCCGCCGTTCAGCTGGAATTCGACATCAAAGTAATAGATGCCGCTGCCGCCGTTCGGGCCGCTGCCGGTGTCGGTGCCGCCCCAGGTGACGTTGAAGGTGTTGCTGAATGTGAAGGGCGGCAGGGGGTTAACAGAGGCGTTCGGCGGTACTGTGTCGACCGTTGTGCCCGCTTCCGGCGAGCCGGGCCAGCCCTCGATGTTGCCCGCGTTGTCGATGGCGCGGGAGCGGAACTCATAGAGGTTGCCGTTGGTGCCGGTGAACGAGGCGGACCGATGCGACGTCGCCATCTGCCAGTTTTGCCACCCGCCGCCGTTGACGCGGAACTGGATGTCAAAGTGGTGGATGCCGCTGCCGCCCGGGTTGTCCTGCCCATCCCAGGAGACGTTAAACGTGGCCGGCGACCATTGTGGTAACGCGGCAACACGGGAGGTGGGCGGGGTCGTGTCGATCTGATAGGTCACCACGATCCTCGGATGCTGGCCGTTGCGGGCGTCGAGGGCGGTGAAGATACGCTCGCGCTGCTGTGGCGTCTCATCGCCCTGAATCATGAGGCCAAAATTCGGCCGCGTGCCCGAAACCCACTCGCGCACGGCCCCAGTGACGGACGCTTCGATCCAGCCGAAGTTCGCCGGAATATCATCCACTCCGATTTCCGCGCCCCAGCTGGGGTTATAGTTGTTCCATGTCAGAATGGAGGCGTCCCACGGGGAGCTTAGGAAGCGGGCCATTAGCCCCATCGGCCGGTCGCCACTGGGGGAAGAACTGTTCAAAAAGGCTCGCAGATTCGCTGACTGAACCGTGGCATTGGCGGGTATGCTGCTCATGTCGAAGAACAGGAAGATGCGTTCCGCGCCAAGCCCCAGCGTCTGATTGAAGCCGACACGCAGGTTCGGATCGTTTGACCAGTTGGTGGTGGGGCGGCCCGAACTGGTGAAGGTATCGGCCCCAGCCGGTATCTCCAGTGTAATCGTGGTGACATCCCCGCTCCTGACTTCGCTCAGGACGACGGGTTCAAGTTTGGGTGTGGATTCAGCATCCGTTGGTTGCGCTTCCTTATCGGGCACACCTTGCGCCGGAGCCGGCGCAGCAACCACGGCCATTAACAATATCAGGACGAGGCTGACCGCCAAAAGCCGAATACGGCGGCCTGCCCGGCGAGTCGATCCGAAATCTGTCATGTTCATATACTCCTTATGGGGGTGGATTATAAACCTGGAGAAAAACCAGGATGGACGGAATTACTCGCATTATAATAGGAAAGGCAATTATTCGACCAATCGGACTAATCAATTCCTGAGGATTAGGAAGGCTATAAAGCGACTTCTGCTGAATCTAATGGGTAATTTTGCCCAGACGCTGCGCAATTGTTTGAAAAGATATATACTTGCCGGTGAAGGATCGTCTATCCATCGGGAGGCATATTATGAATTTCTGGACCGGCCTTATTTTAGGGATCATCATTGGTTGGTTGGTGGAGTGGATCATCGATTGGCTCTTCTGGCGACGCGATGCCGAAGAGGCGAGTCTCCTGGTGGAAGAACGCCTGTCGGCATCGACCGGGACAGAATGGGAAACTCGCCTGTCGGATGCCGAGAACGAATATCAGGCGCGGCTGCGGGCCGTCGAGGATGAGTGGCAAGCCCGGTTGAACCTGAACGAGCAGCAGTGGCAGGCCCAGTTCTCGACACTGGAAGCCGCCAACACCGATCTCCGTTCGCGACTAACCGATGTGATGGCTTTGTCGACCCTGGCGGCTGCGGGAGCGGCGCCCGAGCGGGAAGCCGCAGATGCCTTCGTGACCGATGAGCTATCGGTCGAGGGCGTGGCCATCGGCGATGCCGATGAGGTCATCACCGGGGCGGCCGTGAAGGCGTTCGATGATGATTTATCGGCCGGAATCTGGTCAGGTGATCTGCCTGCAGTTGAGGCGAGCGGGCTGGCCCAGCTCGATGAACTTGACAGTGACATCGTCGAGCGGCTCCATCTGGCAGGCATCGATTCTGTGGACGAGCTGGCCGAGGCCGACCCCGCCGGTTTATCGGTGGCCCTTGGACTGGCCCCGGACGAGACCGAGCAATGGATTGCACGAGCGGCGGCCGTGCTGCCCGAAGACAGCGTCCCGGTATCCATCGACGTCGAAACGCTGACCGACGTGGATGTGGAGCAGATCGCTCTGCCGCCGATCGATGTTGAAGCGTTTGTCGAAGCTGAGGCGCTCTCGTTGGCCGAGGCGGATAGCGAGGTGGGGCGTGGGCCGGTGGTGGTGTCCGTCGAGGTCGAAGCGCCTCAGGCGGATGACCTGACCCGGGTGCGCGGCATCGGTCCCAAATACTCGGCCACGCTGTCGGCCGCGGGGATCACTTCCTTCGAGCAATTGGCCGCGGCATCGCCCGACGAATTGCGCAACATCATCAAGCCCAGCGCCATGCAAAAACTCAACTTCGAAAGCTGGTCGATGCAAGCAGCGGCGCTGGCCGGCACTACCGAGCCGCAGACCGGCGACGACCTAACCTTGCTGGACGGTATTGGCCCGGTCTACGCGGCGAAATTGCGCGAGAACGGCATCATTTCCTTCGCTGATTTGGCCGCCGCCGATGAAGCCCGCCTGGGCGCGATCATCGACGCTCCGGCTTGGCGACGTATCCAGTATGGCGACTGGATCGCCCAGGCGGAGCTGGCCGCCTCCGGCGACAAGATCGCCCTGCGTGAATTCCAGGATCGGCTGTTCCGGCGCGAAGGCGACAACCTGACCCTCGTCTACGGCCTGGGCGATCGTTCGGCCACCGCGCTGCAAGCCGCCGGCATAGACTCTTTCGCCACCTTGGCTGAAGCGACGCCGCAGCAACTGGAGAGTATCCTGCAGGAAGCCGAGATTCGTGGCGGCTTTGATTACGAGGCGTGGATCAGCGAGGCCGGCTTGCGAGCGACCGGCAAGCGCGTGCCCAGAACGCGGGCGAAGTCGGTGCAGGTGGTCGCTTGTCCTCAGGACCTGTCGGCCGTGGACGGCATCGGCACCGTCTATGAAGATCGCCTCTATGCCGCCGGCATCGGCAGCTATTGGTCGCTGGCCGAGCTGCCGGAAGAAGAACTGGCCGGGATCCTCGAATCCCATGCCGGGGTCGATCTGGCGGCTATCAAATCATCGGCCATGCAATTAGCCGTGGACACGGGTTCATTGGGTCGCAGCTGGAGCGGATCGCCGCCCGACGATTTTGAGGTCCTGGCCGGCATCGGTGAGATTTATGAGCGACGGCTTTACGAAGCCGGCATCTGCACCTATGAGGCGCTGGCGGCCACTTCGCCGGAACGATTGGCCGAGATTTGCCAGGCGCCCGCGATGCAAACCCCCGACTATGCTGCCTGGGTGAGCACAGCCGCCGCCCTGGCCGCCGGAAGGAGCGGCTAAAATCATGATCGGTCACCGCACAGAAGAAGAAGTTCGCCGTTACGATCTGCTGAAGCTGGGAATCTTGCTGCTGCTGTTAGCTTTGCTAGCACTCACATGGTTTGCCACCCGCCACTTGCAACTCGCAGATTTGCCCGGCGGGGCGACGTCCGGCGAAACCCAGGCGCAGGCGACGATGCCTGCGCCGGTTGCGCTCTCCCTCGACAGACCATCCGGCCCACTGACGGCGGGCAGCATTACGCTGAGCGGCTCGGCCGAGCCTGGGATGCAAGTCACTGTCCTGGCCGATGACCAACCGGTGGGCATGGCTCTGGCGGACGCTGACGGATTCTGGACGACGACGGTGGAGTTGCCGCCGGGCGATCATATCCTGCGCGCGCAGGCCTTCGACGGTACTGGCATCGTCGCCGGAGAAACGGAGCCGGTGGCTGTCACCGTCGGCGGCGGCGTGATCCCGCCCAGTCTGGACGCGCCGGCCGAGACTCAGGTCGACGCGAGCAGCGGCGAGACGATCCTGCCGATCGCGCCCGGCTCCATCACCCTGACGGGGCAGGGACAGCCCGGCACACACGTTGAGATGCTGATCGACGGACTGCGTATCGGCCTGGCCGAAGTGGATTCGACCGGCGCGTGGGCTTTGCCGGTCAATATGCCCGCGGGGGACTACTCCCTGCAATTCAATACGCTGGACGCGTCGGGCGCCGTTCTTTCCAGCGCGGACCCCATCCGCGTGACCGTGGGCGGCTCCGCGACTGGCGAGGTCCAGACGCCGGAGGCCCCGGCGGTCACCATTCGCGACGCGTTGGTAGGATTGCCCGGCAACTATTCGATCTTGCTGTCGTTGCTGGAAATCTCCGGCATGGCCGAATCGCTCCCCGGCTCGGGACCGTTCACCCTGTTTGCGCCGACCGATGAGGCGTTTGGCCGCCTGCCGCAGCGCGTTCTCGATGATCTGAAGACGAACCCGCAAGCCCTGTCACGTCTGTTGCAATACCATATTCTCGGCGGCACGCACACGGCCGCCGATCTGCGGACAACGCCGCCCGTCACGCTCAGCGGCTATACGCTGGGCGTCGCTCCACAGGGCGACACGCTGACCATCGATGGCGCGACCGTCCTCTCGGCCGATGCGCCGGCTGACGGCGGCGTTATCCACACCATCGATCGCGTCCTTCTCCCGCCTCTGGCGGAGAATGTTCAGCCGCCGATAATCGATGAGTCGGGCGTCCCCACCTTCCGGGGGACGGCCTTGACGATTGTGGGCAAGGCCGAGCCGGGCCGGACGATCTTGGTCGAACTAAACGGCGAGTCGTTTGGCGAGCCGGCCACCGTCAACGATGATGGAACCTGGCTGGTGAGCGGTACGGTCACTTTGGGTGGCAACTACCAGATCATCGCCTATATGCTGGACGCGGCTAGCGGGCTGGAAGCTATCTCCCAGCCGGTCGCGTTGCAGGTTGTCGTCGATTAAAGCGCCGGCACAATTTTTTGAATAACAACTTTAGACATCTTGAGATAGGGAGAATTTAGCGATGGGTAACGACTTTATGGATTTGTTGTCCGGCGACCAGCCGGAGAAAAAGGATTCCGGAGAAAAGGGCGCGGCCGGTGATTTGCTCGGCAGTCTGTTGGGCGGTGGCGGCGGGGGCGACCTCGGTTCGCTCCTCGGTGGGTTGATGGGCGGCGGTGGCACTGCGCCCGCACAGCCGCCAGCCGGCGGCGCGGGTGATCTCGGAGCCTTGCTTGGCGGGTTGATGGGGGGCGGCGGCGCTGCTCCCGCGCAACCGGAGCCAAGTGGCATGGGTGGCCTGTTGGGTAGCCTGTTGGGCGGCGCCGCGAGCAGCCCCGCCGGCTCGGCCGGCATGGGCGGATTACTTGGCGGATTGCTCGGCGCCGGCGGCGTCTCGCTGCCTTTCGCCAACGTTCTGGCCGAGAAGCTGGGCATCTCCGAACAGATGGCTAATATGCTCATCATGGGCGCTCTCGGCCTGCTGACGTCTTCCGCGGCCAAGAAAAAGACCGGCGACCGTAGCGTCGGTATCGACGCTCTGGCCGATCCCGACTTTATCCGCTCCAGCGGCGTCCCCAGCCAATTGTCCGAGCAGATGGGTATCAGCGAGGATGAGGCGATCGGCCATCTGCAGCAGACGCTGGGCCTCATGGCCGCTGCCGGCGAACAGGCCGCGTCCGAAGAAAGCGCGGCCCCCGCTAAGGAGGCCAAGCCAAAGAAGCCCGCGTCAAAATCGACCAAGGCGGCCTCCAAGAAGAAACCGGCCAAGTAGCGGTTCTTTGACGGGATAAAATAACTTCGGGGTGGCGCCCTGATACAGGTATGAGGCGCCCCCCGAAGAATGGTATTTTGCCGGGAAGAAGGTATTAAACAGGGAGGTGATAAAAATGTTCAAAGAGTTCAAGGAGTTCATTTCGCGCGGTAATGTGTTGGATCTGGCTGTGGCCGTCATCATTGGGGCGGCATTCACGGCCATTGTGACATCTCTGGTCGATGATCTCATCATGCCCGTCATCGGCGCCATCGTTGGCGGAATCGATTTTTCGGGGTTGGCCATCAAGGTGGGCGACGCCACGATCGCCTATGGCAATTTCATTCAAGCGATCATTAATTTCCTGCTTATCGCGCTGGTCTTGTTCCTGTTCGTTCGCGCGGTCAACCGGGTGATCAAGCAGAAAGAGGCAGCTCCCGCGGAACCGTCGGCTGAGGAAAAACTGTTGACCGAGATTCGCGATCTGCTTCGCGAGCGTCGCTGATCCGCGACGCCGTAATATCGCCGTCGCCCCGGATGCTTTCATATAGCTGTAACTCACCTCCATAGACTATATCCAGGAGAATGACATGTCTTTTTTTCGACGGATCATTGGCTTCCTCATTATTATCGTCGGCATCGTTGGTCTGGTAATCTCCGGCGGGATCGCCTACTTCGGCAGCCGGGCGGTCGACGCGTTCGGCGTGGGTTTGAATGCCACCGTGGACTTGCTCGATGAGACCGTCAATACGACGGTCGCCAGCCTGGAGAACGTCAAGGCGACGCTTGGCGAGACCAGCGGCGCGCTAACGACCGTCTCCGGCGCTACGCGCAATATGGCCGTCACCATATATGACACCCAGCCTCTGATGAGACAGGTGACGGGCGTCACAACCGACACGGTGCCTAACAGCATTGAGGCGGTCAACGACGCGTTCCCCAACCTGGCCAGCGTGGCCAAGTCGATCGACTCGACCCTGAAACGACTCAGCACATTGCAAGTCAATCAAACGCTCGATGTCGGCCCCTTCTCGGTGCCGCTCACGTTTGATCTGGGGATTAGATATGCCCCGCGCGAGCCGTTTGATTCGGCTATTCTCTCGGTCGGTGAAAGTCTGATCCCATTGCCGGACCAACTTCGCGCGATGGAGGCCAACCTCGAGACCACCGTCACTAACCTGGGCAACATTGCCGACAATATCGACGCGCTGGCGGGCAATATCAACGGGATCAACGCGACCGTTGAACAGTATATCCCTTTGCTCGATCAGTACATTCGCTTGCTCGGGCAGATTACCACCACCCTGGCGGCCACACGCAATCAGATCAACGCCAACCTCACGATCATCAAGTGGGTGGTCATCGGCCTCGCGTCATGGTTTGCTCTCTATCAGATCGTGCCGATCTACTTTGGCTATCGCATGCTCTCTGACAAGGTCGTCGAGGGCAGTATTGAAGAATACCTGGAAGAAGAACGCAAGGAGATGCGCGAACAGATCAAGGAAGCCGAGGAGCAAGCCGAGGAAGCCGAAGAGCGAGCTGAGGAAGCGGAGAAGCGGGCCGAAAAGCATTGATGCCGGATGATCGGCGACGCGACGGTTATATCAGTTGGCTTACAACTTATGGCAAGGAAGCCGGGGGGTGTGCCCCGGCTTTTTTCATTTCGGCCCTTTTTGGCGTATGATATGGTAGAGCGAGAAAAGATTGTCACCACAGGTCAGCAAGATGATATCCAGGAGAGCTGCCGTCATGAAGCGTCTTGTCTTTTGGCTGTTTGCCTCTCTTACGGTATTGGCTCTCGTTTCCTGTCGCCCCGGGCCGCCTGAATCGCCCACAGCGACGGTTGATAGCTCCATCCCCACCGAAAGGCCCGCGCCGGATTCGACGCCGGTCGCGCTTGCCACGCTTCCAGCTACGGCTTCCGCCACGGTCGGCCCGGCGGCCGATGCATGGACGATCGTCCAGAAACGCGGCCGCCTGATTATCGGAACGTCGGCCGATTACCCGCCGTTCGCTTTCTACGACGAGGCGTTCGAGCTGGACGGCTACGATGTCGCTCTGGGCCGCCTGCTGGGTGAACGGCTGGGCGTCGAGGTCGAGTTCAAGGATATGGCGTTCGACGGCCTCGGCGGAGCGCTGCAAGTCGGGCAAATCGATGCCGCCATTGCCGCGATTTCGATCACCGACCAGAGGCGGGGGCAAATGGACTTCTCGAACCTCTACTTCGCCAGCGACGGAGCGGCCTTGGCACGCGCCGGAGACGGCATCGTCATTGCCGGTGTCGAGGATCTGGCTCCCTGGCGCGTGGCCGTCCAGGATGGCACGGTCTATGAGACATGGCTGGAGGAGTCGGCCGTCGGGATGGGCCTCCTGCCGGCTGATAACCTGCTGATCTATGATGATAACGCTAAAGCCGTCGAAGATCTGCGCGCCGGATTCATCGACGTTATCGTTGCCGACAGCCTGCCCCTGGAGGTCGCGGCACAGGACGGCTCGCTGGCGATCGCCGGTCGCGGCCTGAACCGGCAGCGGTTCGCCGTCGCTGTCACCAAAGGTTCTACCTTATTATCGCCCATTAATGAGGCGCTATTCGATTTACAGACGGACGGCGAGCTGGTTCGCCTGGCCGAACGTTACCTGAATCTGAACCAGGCTGAAGTACAACCGTTGCCGCCGGTCGAATCGACCCCCGTGCCGCCCGAGGGAGCGCAATCCATCGCCGCCGGCTGCATCGACGCTATGACGCTGATCGCCCATCTGTCGCTTGATGACGACGGTATGCGCACGCCCCCGCCGGTCAGCCCCGGCACACCGTTCCAGAAATCCTGGCGCATCCAGAACAACGGCACCTGCACCTGGACCAGCGGCTACTTGCTGACCCCTGTTGGCGGCAATGTGCCCCAGGCGGGTATGAGCGGTGCGGCGACGGCTATCCAGGGCCAGGTACGGCCGGGCGAGAGCTATGATATAACGGTCGACCTCGTCTCGCCGCTGCTGCCGGGCGTCTATCAGGGCTTCTGGTCGATGCGCGCGCCCGACGGCCTGCTCTTTGGTGATCGCATATGGGTGGGCATCACCGTGCCCGCCCAGCCGACGCCTACCCCGCCGGCGACGGCCGCGCCCTCGGCCGGCATCAGCTTCAGCGCAAACCGGACGACGATCCGATCGGGCGAGTGCGTCCAGTTCATCTGGCAGGTCACTCAGGCCGAATCGGTTTATTTCTATGCCCAAGGCCAGATACCGGAGCAAAATCAGGTCACCGCGTCTGGAGAACGTTCAGAATGTCCCCCGGCGACGATGTTCTACAACCTGCGAGTGGTGTCGAGCGACGGCACGAGTGACATCCGCAGCATTCGTATCGATGTCGATCCGGCGCCCGATACGCCGTTTATCAACTCCTTCACCGTCACGCCCAACCAGCAGATCGTCGCCGGCGGTTGCGTGGATGTGCGCTGGCGAGTCAGCGGCGACGTCACCAATATCCTGGTCACGCGTAATGATACGGTCTTGTGGAATGGCGCGCCCCTCAGCGGCACCTCGCGCGACTGCCCGGCTGTCGGTGAAGTTGTTTATGCCATCGAGGTCACCGGCCCGGGTGGGACGTCGCGCTCTCTGGAAAATATCACGGTAGTGGAAGCGACCCCTGTGCCTGGCCGGCCCACGCCGACGATACCGTCGAACCGGCTGCCGGTGATCAACAGTTTCATCGTCGTGCCCAATCGTATCTCAGCCGGTAACTGCCTGACGGTCTCCTGGAGCGTGAGCGGCAACGTCAGCCGGGTGCAATTACGGCGCGATAACACGCTCGTCCTCGATTTTGCCGTGTTCAGTGGCAATGTGACCGATTGCCTGAGCATCGAAGGTAGTTATGTCTATCGGGTTGACGCGTTCAATGCCCAGGGGGAGGTCGTGTCGCAGCAAGCCGTTGCGACGGTGGTGCGCTGACGGGTGGTGGGCCGAGGCCGGGATCGCCCGCAATTAAACTTGATTTCATCAAAATTGGACTTCTGTGATACACTGTAGCATGACATAACATCGTCATGTTGAGGGGGTTCTTGATGACAAATAACCTCGATGATGCCGGATCAAATTACGACCGAGATCAATCCGCTTTTGAAGCGGACACGCGCGCCTATCATGCGGCTCCGCCCGAGCAAACCTACACCGTCGATGGGGGTGGGCAAGGCTTGAATCGCTGGGGAATGACCTGGCTCCTCTTCGCCCTCATCGCCATCGCCGCGGTTATCACCGGTCTGTTGCTCTATTATTTCCTGTTTAGCGGTCGGGGCGGCGGTATTATCGCTCGCCCAACCCCGACCTCGGAATCAACCGATACCTCCTGGAGCCGCGTCCGCACGGCCGGCCGGATGGTCGTGGGTACGTCTCTCGACTACCCGCCCTTTTCTTTTCGCAACGATCAGTTCCAGCCCGACGGTTTTGATGTAGCCGTTATCAACAACATCGCTAATCGTCTGGGAGTGGGAGCCGATATCAGGGACATGGCGTTTGACAGCCTGTTCGATGCGCTCAATACGGGACAGATCGACGTCGCCATCGCCGCGATCAGCATCACGCCCGAACGCGACGCGCTGGTTGATTTCAGTAATATCTACTGGATCGGTGAAGAGGGCATCCTGGCGCGCGATGACTCTCCCATCGCATCAGTTCAATCTCTATCGGATATGGCCGGCCGTCGTATCGGCGTGCAGCGGGGCAGCGTCTATCAAGTCTGGCTGCAGCGCGATCTGATCGACACGGGCATCACCCAGCCGAACAATCTGTTTGTCTATGAGACAGTCGACGCGGCCGTGCGCGACCTGCGGGAACAGCGGCTGGATCTGGTCATCACAGATCGGCGCGTGGCCGAGCTTACGGCGACCCAGGGCGGCGTGCGGCTGGTGGGCGGCGGAATCAATCCGCAGCGCTACGCCATCGCCGTGCGCACCGGCGCCAACGCGCTGCGCACGCAGATCGATCTGGCCTTGACCCAACTGCAGAACGAAGGGCGCATCGCCCAGCTGGCTCAGCAATATCTGAACGTCAATCCGGGCAGCATCCTCACACCACCGCCCATCATCGCCACACCCGTTGAACCGCCGCCCGTCCAGCCCACGGCGCCGGCTTGCGTGAACGGCATGCGTTTTGTCGCCGATTTGAACCTGCAAGATAACAATATGCAGTCACCGCCGCCGGTCAGCCCCGGCCAGGCGTTCAGCAAGGGCTGGCGCATTCAGAACAGCGGCACGTGTGCCTGGACGACGGCCTACCGGCTTGTCTTCGTCAGCGGCAACGTGCCCGGCGCGAGTATGGGCGGCCAACCGACGCCCGTCCAGGGCGCCGTATCGCCCGGCGGGCAATACGACATCTTCGTCAACCTTGTGGCGCCGCTGGCCCCTGGCGTTTATCAGGGCGTCTGGCAGATGGTTGACAATCTGAACCAGCCGTTTGGCGATCGCATCTGGGTCGGCATCACCGTGCCCGCCTCGCCGACAGCTACCCCGGCCCCCACCCAGACGCCGTCGCCCAGCATCCAGTTCAGCGTCAACCGGAACGATATCCTTCAGGGCGAGTGCGTCACCTTTGCCTGGAACGTGCAGAACGCATCGGCCGTCTACTTCTATGCCCAGGGCGAGGTATGGCAGAACAGCCAGGTTCAGCCGGTTGGCAATCGCGTGGCCTGCCCTTCGGCGACCACGGTCTATTTCTTGCGCGTGCTGAATCCGAACGGAACCGTTGAGGAGCGGCAGAGCGTTATCACGGTGCGGCCGAACGTCAATGCGCCGACGATCGCCCAGTTCTCCGCCTCGCCGTCGCAAGTGACGACGGGTCAATGCGTTCAGCTGCAATGGGACGTACAAGGTAGCGTCAATCGCGTCACGCTGAGTAATCAATTCCGTGTGATCTGGGAGAACGCTCCCTCGCGCGGCAATACCCAGGATTGTACCGGCGGCCAGCCGACGACGATCGAATACCGGCTGCAAGCTACCGGCCCCGGCGGCACCAGCCAGGCTCTCAAGTATGTGAGCGTCGTCAGTCCGGCGACGGCCACGCCCGTGCCCACCGCGCCGCCTGTCCTGCCGATTATCGACACGTTCACTGTGACGCCGTCGCAGATACAGGCCGGCCAATGCGTGCAGATCAACTGGAGCGCCAGCGGCGCGACCTGGCTGGTGAGGTTGTTGCGCAACAACGTCCTCGTGCTGGATAACGCGGCGCTGACCGGTTCGGCCCAGGATTGCCTGGCCTACTCCGGCACTTACGTCTATCAGTTGGTGGCTAGCACCGCTGGCGGCCAGTCGGTCTCGCGCGATCAATCTGTTTTAGTCACTGAGGCGCCGGTGACGAACCCGCTGGCGGGCAAAACCTTCCAGCTGGCGAGCCTGAATGAGGCCGAACTCTTGAGCGGGTCGACCATCACCGTCACCTTTAATAACGACGGCACGCTGAACGGTTCCGGTGGCTGCAACAGTTACAACGGCCGGTATACGGCCAACAACGGCCAGATCACCATCAGTGAACTGACTCAAACCAATATCATGTGCCCAGATCCGCTCGGGCTCATGGATCAGGAAGCGGCTTATCTCCTTGCCTTGCGTGCGGCGACGTCGTTTGAGTTCGTGGGTTTCTCCCTGCAACTGGTTGTGCGCAACGCCGCCGGCCAAGAGATCCTGCGCTATGATGTGAAGTAGTTTGGCGGATTTATTCTATAGTAGAAGGGCGACTATTGGGTCGCCCTTTTTGTATCGTATGACTCTATAACCCGACCGGTAGAATCGCCTAGAACCAGCGTCGTCGCCGCATGAAGATCAACAACCCCATGGCTACCACTGCCATGAGAATCAAAACAGCCGGATAACCCCAAGGCTTCTCCAATTCCGGCATATACTTAAAATTCATACCATAGATGCTGGCGATGAAGGTGATGGGCAGGAAGACGGTGGCGATAACCGTCAGAAGCTGGTTGACACGACCGGTATTGCGTTCGATGTTGCTCATATGCAGACTTATGATCTCTTTCAGGATCCCGCGCAAGCGATCATAATGGTTGAGAAGCGCTCCTACTTCCCTGAGCAATGATTTGGTGAAATATTTCGTCACCCGGTCGGTAATGAACTTTGACTCTGCGTCCTTAACGTACTCCAGAAAATCTTCTAGTTCGAGCAACGGGTCATTCCAGGGTTTCACATATTCTCGTGCGTCGAGGATGTTGCGATAAACGTCCTCTCTCCCTCGGCCAGCCAGCACCTTGTCTTCCAGTGTTTCCAGATCTGCCGCGAGTATTTTGAAGGCATGCTGGAAGTAATCCACGATTACGGCCCTGATAAGTAGATAGAGCAGATAATCAGGGCCATATTCCATCACATGTGTTTGCCTGTTCAGTATACGCCGGCGTGTGCGTGAAAAAAGATCGTACGGTTGGTACTCATACAAAATAATGGCGTTGGCCGTCAGAATGAATGCCCCCTTGGCCTGGACCAGTCTCCTGGCCTCGAAACCAAGATACGGAGCTATATACTCCAGGTAGAGACAATTATCGTACTCCACCTCGAATTTCGACTGGCTTTCATCCAGAAGATCGGGCAAGATGAACTCATCGATTTTCAAATAGGCCAGCAAGCGGAGGAGTTCGGCCTTGTCGTGGACGCCGCGGACCGTTATCCAGTTGATCTTCGCCAGATCAATCCGCTCTAGCAGTTCATCGATTGTCCGGCAACTATAATCCTCGATTGACTGGGTATTATAGGCGATGAGCGAATAGCGAGATTTTGCGGCTGAACCATTCTCGCCTTCGGGGGCGCGTTGCGTTTCCATGTTTATCCGTTGCCCTCTGTCGCTGAGGATGAAGAATGGGGCCGGATGCTCATATACTCTACATAATATCCGGCGCGCTCATGCCCATGAGATCGAGCACGCGGGCGAACGCCGCCTTGGCCGCGCGATAGAAGCGCAGCCGGGCCAGCCGCAACGGCTCCGGCACGTCGGAATGGAGCACGCGACACTCCTCATACGCCTGATGGAACAGGGCCGCCAGGTCGTAAGCATAGAACGCCAGCCGGTGCGGTTCGTAGGTCGTGGCAATCATCTCCAGTACGTCGCCCAGTTCCAGCGCCTTGCGCAGGAAGGCCTGCTCGCGCTCGTGCACCAGCAGGCTCAGATCGGCGTCGGCATCGGCGTCTTCCGCTCGCCCGGCCTCGGCCCACTTGCGGAAGATACCCGCGCAGCGCACGTGAGCGTTTTGAATGTAGTAGACCGGGTTCTTGTCCGAATGTTCGACCGCCAGATCGAGATCGAAGTCGATCGGGCTGTTGGCCGAGCGCGAGATCATGAAGTAGCGAATGGGATCCGCGCCGACCTCGTCTACCAGTTCGTCGAGCGTGACGAAAAGCCCGCGACGGGTGCTCATCTTGACCGGCTGGCCGCCACGAACAAGGTTGACGATCTGATGCAGCAGGGTATGGACGAAGCGCGAATCATAGCCGAGAGCGCGCACACCCATCAGCACTTGCGGCGCGGTGGCGTGGTGGTCGGGGCCGAAGATATCGACGACCAGGTCGAAGCCGCGCTGGGCCTTGTTCCAATGATAGGCGATGTCGGGCAGACGATAGGTCGGCTCGCCGTCGGCCTTGACGACGACGCGGTCCTTGTCGTCGCCGAACTCGGTCGTGCGGAACCATTGGGCGCCGTCCTGCTCGTAGATGTAGCCGTTCTCTCGCAAGCCCTCCAGCGTGCGCTCCAGCGCGCCTGTCTCATAGAGGCTCTGCTCGCGGAAATACACGTCGAAGACGATGCCGATACGGGCCAGCGTTTCCTTTTGTTGTTGGGAGATGCGGCCGCGAGCGAACTCGGCGAAGGTGTCGATCGGCATTTCGACCAGTGCGTCGCCATGCTCGTCGACCAGTTCCAGGGCCAAATCGGTGATGTAATCGCCCTGATAATGGTCTTCTTTCAATTCGGCCGGGATGCCCAGCGCCTGCAGATAGCGCGCCTTGACCGATTCGCCCAGCATGGTCATCTGGCGGCCGGCGTCATTATAGTAGTACTCAAGCGTCACATCGTAGCCGGCGGCCTCCAGCACGCGATGGAGCGTGTCGCCGATGACGCCGCCGCGCGTCCGGCCCAGGGTGATCGGCCCGGTGGGGTTGGCGCTGACACATTCGACCTGTGCCTTGCGGGGGCCCAGGCCCAGATCGACGCGGCCGTAATCGCCGGCGGGATCCAGGATGTAATCGGGAACGGTCTGTACCCATTCCGGCGCCAGGCGAAAGTTGATGAACCCCGGCTTGACGACGTTGACTTCACCCACGTAGTCGGGCAGCCGGAGATGGGCGGCGATGATCTCGGCGATGGCCGGCGGGGCCATGCGCGCCGGGCGCGCCAGTTGCAGGGCGACGGCCGTGGCGTAGTCGCCGAAGGTCGTCTCGCGCGGCCGCTCGACGAGGACGTTGGGAATATCAAAGAGAGGCAGCGCGCCCGCTTCCTGAGCGGAGGCGATGGCCGCGCCTACGGCGGCCGATAATTCATGGTGTTGCAGCATAACCCTCCATTTTAGCAGTTTGGGATCGCCGGTGCTAGAAGCGCGAGGCGCGGACTCTCCCTCGGTCGGTGAGCGAAACCTTCGACCTGTTTGGAATGGGCCTTTCCTTATCATATACTTGAGCAAGCGCTGGAATGATTGCAACACATTTCATATTCATCCGTACTGACGACTAATGACTGACGACACCCTCGATCACACGCTCGGCCCGCTCCCGGCCGGTGCGGCGGAACCCGGAGATGATCTGACTGAACTGGTCCCATTCCTGCCGCCCTCGACGGCCGCAGAAGCGCGCGCGGCCGATTCGTCCCCGGCGACCGCCGGAGCCGATCCCGAATTCGACGCCTACATGGCCGTCGTCAGGTTGCTCATCGGCGGCTCTGTCGAGGCCGCGGCCGAGCTGGTGAAGCGGCTGGAGCAATGGGAGGCTGAACTGGACGCGGCCGAAGGTGCGCCAAAGCCGGGCGAAATTCACAACACCGGCGATGCGGCCCGCTACATGCTGGTAGGTATGGCTCTCTCCGCCGGCGAAGGTGCGCGACAACGGGTCATGAATCTGGTCCGCGCGTCCGATGTGTTCTGGCGGCTCACCGGCAGCGTCGCACAACCTCTGGTCGATAATCGCCTGACGGGCCTCTTTACGCGGCCGTTCGATCGCGCCATCGATCGACTGGTGAATCGGGGGCAAAAGCGCGTCAATGACTGGATAGAGCTGGGGCGAACCCAGGAACCGGGAGCGCGACGGATCGCCCGGAAAACCTATGAAGAGCTGGTGGACGAATTCATCGGTCACTTGGCCGAGAATCAGGAGTTAGCCGGACTGGTCCAGAAGAAGAGTATCGGATTGGCGAACGAGGCGGTTGATGAACTCCGCTCGCGAACGGTTTCGGCCGACGCGATGGCGGAGAATATCGTCCGGCGAATCTTGCGCCGGCCACCGCGTAGCCAGTTGCCTCAACCTCCGGAGGATGTCAGACTGGTCATTGTCGACGGCGTTGAGGATACGCCCTAGGCTATTCATCGCGTAATTATCTATGACGACAGATTCGAACGCCCCGGCAAGTGGAATACCCCGGTCGAGCAGCTCTCTCCGCGGCCATTACGCCGGGTTTGTCACGCGGCTGATCGCCTTCGCCATCGACCTGTTCATCATTGTCACAGGCCAGCTTCTTTTCGTTATGTTCGCGCGGCTGGCGCTCGATTTTTTTGGTCTCGACCAATTAGCCCGGGACGTCTTTGACCCGACTGGCGCGGCAGAATCGACGTTTATCTTTGTTTTCCGCTGGGCCGTCGCCATTGTGAGCAGCAGCCTGGTCTTCGCCGTCTATGTCGTCGTTTTTTGGCTGCTGGCAGAAAAGACGCTCGGCCAGGGGCTGCTGGGATTGCGCGTGGTGCGTACCGACGGCCGGCATATCACCCTGCTCCCCGCTGTGAAGCGGGTGCTGGGCTATTACCTTTCCTTTTTTGCCCTGTCGCTGGGTTTTCTGTGGATTCTGATCGACGATCGCCGGCAGGGCTGGCATGATAAAATAGCCGATACAGTCGTCGTCTACGATTGGGACGCACGAATAGGTTGGCGCTTGCGCGAATGGTTGGCCCGCCGGCAAAACCAGCCGCCTCAATAAGGATAATGGACCATGGCCGCGAAGATTACCCCTCTATCAAACGTCGACTCCGCCTGGCTCAAGATGGAAGACCCGACCAATCTGATGATGGTGACCGGAGTCATGACCTTCTCAAAGCCGGTCGATATGGCCTATTTCCAGGCCCTGGTGCAGACACGTTTGCTCCAGTTTGAACGCTTTCGCCAGCGCGTCGCCCGACCGGCGCTGCCGTTCGTCCCCAATTATTGGGAAGACGACCCGAACTTCGATATCAACGCCCACCTTCATCACATCGGATTGCCCTATCCACATGATCATTCGGCGCTGCAACAACTCGCCAGCGACCTGATGAGCACGTCGCTCGATTTCAGCAAGCCCCTGTGGCAAATGCACGTTGTCGACGGCTATGGCGAGGGCGGGGCGATCGTGGTGCGGCTCCATCACGCCCTGGCCGACGGCATGGCCTTGATCGGTGTGTTGCTGGCCCTGACCGAGATGGGGCCGGGCGCGCCCCAACCCGAGGTTAACGGCCTGCCGGAGACGGAAGAGCCGGCCGGCGGGTTGCTTGGCTCATGGGAGGCGCTCCAGTTCCGGGCGGCCGAACTATTGGGCAAGGGGGTGAAGGTCGGCCGCCGCGCCCTCATCGAGAGTCTGGAAAGCTATCTGAACAACGACCGGCCGCGCGAGCTGGCGGAGCTGGCCAACGACTATGCCCACGCCGCCGGAAAGCTCGTCTTGCGCGCGCCCGACCCGCAGACCGCCTTTAAGGGACGGCTCGGCGTCGCCAAGCGGGCGGCCTGGTCGCGCCCGCTGCCCCTCAGCGAGATTAAGGCGATGCGCAAGGCCACCGGCGCGACGATCAACGACCTGATGATCGCCGCCATCACCGGCGGATTGCGCCGCTATCTCGAGGAGCACGGGGAAGAGGTCGCCGACTTTCGCGCTGCCGTGCCGGTCAACTTGCGCGGACCGAACGAGATGGGTGGATTGGGCAACAAGTTCGGGCTGGTCTTCCTCGATCTGCCGATCGGCACGGTCGATATGAAGAAGCGTCTGGCGGCCGTCCGCTATCGGATGGAGGCGCTGAAAGATAGCCAGGAAGCGCCGGTGTCGCTGGACATATTGGGCGCGATCGGCTTCTCAGCGCAGGCGATCCAGGATGTGGCTGTGCGTATCATCGGCGGCAAGGCGACGACCGTGCTGACCAACGTGCCCGGGCCGCCTATTCCCCTCTACCTGGCCGGGCAGCCTATCAATGATCTGATGTTCTGGGTGCCCCAGAGCGGCCGTCTGGGCATGGGCATCAGCATCCTCAGCTATGCCGGCAATGTCTACGTCGGCGTGGCCACCGACGCAGGCCTCGTGCCCGATCCGGACGAGATCGTGCAAGGGTTCTACGCGGAGTATGATGAGCTGTTGGGGTTGGTTTAGGCTCTAAACTAACCAGTTCTCGCGTTTGAGATCAGGTATTGCCGAGAAATCTTTATCGGTTGTGAGTAGGATCAGGTCGTAGCGTAATACGGTGGCAGCAATAAGGGCATCAGCAGTTTCCAGTTGCCACCCCCTCTTGCGCAACATCGCTTGAAGTCCAGCGGCCATCTCTGCATCATTTTCATCCACTCTATAACAGGGAATAGCCTGACGCAGGCGCGACCATTCAGCGATACTTCGTTCCAGGCTAGGAAGCATATAGAGGCCAAATAACGTCTCGGTGAGCACGGGGACAGTTATTGCAAAAGTATGTCCGCGATTGAGTTCCTCCAATATTCGAGACCGAAGAGGATGTGACAATGTAACCAGCGGCGAAGCGTGGTTACTATCGAGCAGATAATCGGTCATTGGGGCGGGATAAAGCCTTCAGCGATTGCGTTGGCGCGAGAGATTTCTTTCATCTCCTTCTCAACTTTTTGCCAGTCGCGTTGCCAGGCGGTAAGGTCGAATTCGGGATCAACGGGGGCATCCTCCAGCAACTCCTTGAGAGAAGCTGTAGCCGGCCGGATATTATCAGGATTGCGAGGCAGTCGTTTAGCTCGCTCCACCACCTGCTCTAGTGTCTCAAACAGTTCCAGTTGGAACGCTTCCTCGAGTATTTGCGCGGCCAATTCTTCGGGCGATATACGCTGAATTGTTGCTGCTTCACGCAAGCTTTCCTCAATAGGGGCGGGTAATTTTATTGTGATCGTCATCCAATTCACCTCTGTCCAATTAACTACAAGAGCGTGTACACTTGGATCCAACAATATCTACCGGGATTGTAATCTGTAGATCAGAGGCTGTGCAAGAAGCATTAATCACTCTCAACCAAACGGAACAGGACGCCTGTATTAGGAGCCAGCGCCCAATTCGAGGTTGTTCTGGTTATGTCTGCGTCCGGATCAGTGGAAAGAACAATATCGGCTTTGGCCAGGCCTGCCTTATCCAAATCGATCACGCGCGAGTCGTCGCCGAAATTCAACACCACCACAAACCCGTCGCTGCCCGGATGCGTCCGGCGATAGGCCAGCACGTCCGGTAGCCCTAGCTCGATCTCCTCATATGCCC
>JACFOH010000079.1 GCA_019454405.1 Promineifilum sp. | reverse complement strand
GGGTAGTGATCTTAGAAGTGGTCATGGCTGGAATTCTAGCCTGTTTTCCAGTCTGCGACAGCTATTGGACCAATTAGGGGGGAAGAAAAAGTTACCGGTCGGACGGCTCTGTAGTCATTACGCTTCAATATGTCATCAGTATAGCGGCAGGGGGCGTCGTTGGCCTTAAGATGACCTTAAGACGCGGGGACAAACCCGCGTCATCGGGGTATGCGAACGTCCCCTGATTCCCGATCACCGATTCCCGGCTTGACATCAGAGAAATCGATCCTAGACTTCTTGTATAGAGGTACGCGCCGATACTCCGCAACCATCCCGTACTCATGCGCTATCGACGATGCTCTCTTCGGAGATGTTCCGATGTCGTCGCCTCACATTCTGCTCGTTGATGATGATCCTCTGCTTCGCCGCAGCGTAGCTTTCAGCCTCGATCGCGCCGGCTACCGCGTGACCACGGCCGCCAACGCCGAAAGCGCGCTGGCCCTCGTCGATCGGGAGCGGCCCCGACGAGGGCAGCCGGTTCACCGTCTGGTTGCCCATTTTGAGTTACGAGTGACGAACGACGAGCGACGAGTGAAGAAAGGCCGCCCGTTTCGGGGCAGGTCATCCCCGGTTACCAGCGACCGAGTAGAAACCGGGCTTCTCGGAGAAACCCAGTTTCCACTTCCCATTGGTCGAGGCCGGTGGTCAGGCCTTCGATGCCTTGGGTTCCTCATAAAAGACGGTGAGTTCGGCGGTGTCATGGAGAAGGTCGATACGGCGCACTTCCACGCTCGTAACGGGCAGGCCGGTGCGCTGCCGCAGGTCGTCGATCAGGCGTTCCCGATCGGCCGGGCCGATCAACTCGACCCGGTCGTAGATCACCCGCTTGTTGCCGGAGAAGCGGAAGCCCCACTCCTTTTCCAGTATGAAGAGCAGCGCCACGACCATGCCGTTGGCGGCCAGCAGCCAGGTGAAACTGTCGCCCGATATCATGATCGAGTTCATCACCGGCAGCGCGATGACGATGAACAGATAAGTCATCTCACGGATGGGCATCTCGTCGGTGCGATAGCGCAACACCGAGAAGATGGCGAACAACCCGAAGCCGACGCCGACGCTGAGCGTCGAATTGGTCAGCATGCTCAGCACGAAATAGATGACCGTGTTGAAGGCCAGAAACGTGAATACATACGTCTTGTCCTGTGTGACCGGGTAGTAGATGAAACGGACAACGATCAGGGCGACCACCAGGTTGAGCACGGCGCCGGTGAGCATATGGATTAATTCAGGCATTATTTACTCCTGCGTGATTTTGCCCACTTGCCGGAGCGTGGGCAGGAAGCGATTGCGCTTGACCTGATCATAGAGCATGGCCGTGCCGACGCAGTACTTGCTGAAGCTGGACGTGCGGATCGACATGGCGCGCATGCGACGGATGAACGCCGAATCGCGCCCGGCGTCGCCCCGCTTCACCTCGCCGATGACGAGGGCGGGCAGTAGGGCCTGCTGTCCGTCGTTGGTCAGGAATGACAAATCCAGGTCGAGCGTCACCCGTTCCGGGCTGCGCTTGCCCACCAGGGTCACCCGTATGTACCGGTTCCATAGTTTCGGCTCCAGCTGCCATTCGTTAGCCGGGAGGTGCATATCCAGAAAGTCGACTGTTTCGGGCGAGATGCGGTCAGTGAATTCGACCGTCCCGACCCGGGTCTTCACCGTTCGATAGCGGTTGATCTTGCGTTTCACTTCGATGAACGAGACGCCCGTGTCCAGATAGGCGCGGCTGCGCACCTTGTACCGGTTGAGGCCGCCGGCGTGGTGCCGGTAATAGAGGGCGAACCCCGACGTATCGAAATAGAGCGTCAGGTAATGATTCAGCGGGCTGCCGTTGATCTCCAGCACGCGGTACTCGTCCGCCAGATCGGCCAGCGCCGCTGCCAGGCGATCCCGATGGAAGATGTACTTCGTCTCGAAGCGATCCAGCAGGGCGACCTCGGCCATTTGCGTCAGGCTGATCGGCTCCAGCGGGCGCAACAGGCGCGGCAGGTTCGGCTCCAGATCGGCCCATGCCGGGGTGTTCGGCTCCGGCTCCGCCGCCGGCGGAGGGGTTCGTTTGATCATAGCCTTCATCATAGGTCAATTCGGGGAATTGGCCAGAGCATGATGTTCCATTCTCCCAGCCCCCTAATTCGTATCCTGGGAGAGTATGCGCAAAAAATGTCAGGAAATTATGCAGGAAGGGTTAGAAATGTGCAAATAGCCGGCGGAAACAAAACCCGAAGCGACGCAGCCCGCCGCGCCGGCCGCTCCCGT
>JACFOH010000004.1:95914-123641 GCA_019454405.1 Promineifilum sp. | reverse complement strand
AAACGAATAAAATTTCATTGACATTCCCTACCCCTTCTGATAATATACGTCTTCACGCGTGGGGGCGTGGTGTAGCGGTTAACACGTCGGCCTGTCAAGCCGAAGATCGCGGGTTCGATCCCCGTCGCTCCCGTAAGGCCAACCGAATACCGGTTGGCCTTTTTGTTTCTTTCATCAATATCCCGACCTTGAAACAGCGGACAACCAGGGACTTTCAGAAGCCGGTTATCCGGCTGTGACGACTGGGACGCCTTGCCCTCGCCGTCGATCAAGTTGTATCATGAATGGCAATTAGATGACGGGAACTGAAAAGAGGAGCGATATGACGGATTGGGATCACACAACGGATGTCATCGTCGTGGGCACGGGCGGCGGAGGCATGACTGCCGCGCTCGTTGCCAAGCAGGCGGGACTAGACGTCCTGATGGTCGAAAAGTCGGCTTACTACGGCGGCTCGACGGCCTTGTCCGGCGGCGGGTTGTGGGTGCCGAATAATTACCTGCTGCAGCGAGACGGTCTGGATGATTCTCCGGAGAAGGCGCGTACTTACCTGCGAAACACCATTGGCGACCGCACGCCGCAATCGCTGCAGGACGCGTATCTGGAAAACGCCCCGGAAATGGTGAAGTACCTGGTCGCCAACTCGCGCGTCCGCTTCCATCGCTCGGTAGGTTACGCCGACTACTATCCCGAGCGACCCGGCGGCATGGCTGACGGTCGCGCTATCGAGGGTTCGCCTTTTGACGGCAGTAAATTGGGTACAGATCTCGCCCAACTACGCCCCATGGGCATTGAAATCCCGGCCGGCCTGGCATTCACCGCCAGCGAGTACAACAAGCTGGGCATGATCACGTCCACCTGGGCGGGCAAATGGGTTGCTATCAAAGTGGGCGCGCGTACAGCATTCAACATGCTAACCGGTGTCAAATTGCTGGCTCTCGGCCAGGCGCTGATCGCCCGGTTACGCCTGTCACTCAAGGACGAAAACGTGCCTATCTGGCTGAATTCGCCGCTGAAGGACCTGATCGTCGAGAACGATGCCGTGGTGGGCGTTGTTGTCGAGAAAGATGGGCAGCCGTTGCGGATCCGCGCCAACAAGGGCGTAGTTCTGGCGGCGGGTGGCTTCGCCCATAATCAGGCGATGCGTGAGAAGTATCAGAAGGCGCCCGTCGACCATACCTGGAGTTCGGCTAATCCTGACAACACCGGCGATGCGATCCAGCTGGGTATGAAAATCGGCGCTCAAGTCGACCTGATGGACGATGCCTGGTGGGGGCCATCGAGCTTGCCGCCGAACATGCCGGTGATGTTCCATGTCGGTGAGCGCTCCTACCCGGGGGCGATCATGGTCAACAAGGCCGGCCGGCGCTTCACCAACGAGGCGGCTTCTTATGTCGAAGTTGTCCACGCCATGTACGAAAAGCACACGACCGAGAACCCGCATATCCCGGCCTGGTTCATCATGGATAGCCGCTTCCGCAGCAAATATATCTTCGGCACACTTTTCCCGATGCAGCCGATCCCCAAATCTTATTTCGATAGCGGCTATTTCAAGCGTGGCGACACGCTGGAGGCCTTGGCGCAACAATGCGGTATCGACCCGTCGAACCTGGTAGAGACGGTCGGCCGCTTCAATCAGTTCGCTCGCGCGGGTGTGGATGAAGATTTCCATCGCGGAGACAGCGCTTACGATCGCTATTATGGTGATCCGACAGTGAAGCCCAACCCTTGTCTCGCGCCCATCGAGAAGCCGCCGTTCTACGCAGTGCAGATGGTGCCGGGCGATCTGGGCACCAAGGGCGGGTTGGTGATGGACGAGCATGCCCGTGTTCTGCGGGCGGATGGCTCAATCATCGAAGGCCTGTATGTGGCAGGCAATAACTCGGCCTCTGTTATGGGTAATACCTACCCCGGCGCGGGCAGCACCATCGGCCCGGCCATGACATTTGGTTATATCGCCGCCAAACATCTGGCCGGCGGCGCGATTCGCCCTATTGGGCAACTACCTGAATGAGATCGGGGGGAGCCAAGGAAAATATCTCTCATGAAAATGCATAATAAAGTCATCGTTGTTACCGGCGGCGGGAACGGGATCGGCCGTGAGCTAGCCCTTCATTTGCTGTCAAAAGGGGCACGCGTCGCCGCGGTGGATATCGACGAAAGCGCGCTGGCGGAACTCGTCGGGCTGGCGGGCGGTCGGAAAGAGCATCTTTCCACCCATGTCCTGAACATCACCGACAAGGAGGCGGTCGAGGCGTTCCCCGAGCAGGTCATCGCCCGGCACGGAGCAGTGGACGGCCTCATTAATAATGCGGGCGTCATCCAGCCTTTCGTGCGGATCAATGACCTGGACTACGCCACCATCGAGCGGGTGATGAATATCAATTTCTACGGTACGGTCTACATGACCAAAGCCTTTCTGCCGCACCTGCTCCAGCGCCCTGAGGCCCATGTCGCCAACGTCTCCAGCATGGGCGGCTTTCTGCCGGTGCCGGGACAAGGCGTCTATGGCGCGTCCAAGGCAGCGGTGAAACTGATGACCGAAGCATTGTATGCCGAGTTGATAGACAGTAACGTGCGAGTAACGGTTATCTTCCCCGGCGCCATTGGCACAAACATCGTCGTCAATTCCGGCGTAGCGGATAGCCTCGACGTTAATATGGAAGACGCGCAAGAAGGCCCCATGAAACCCTTGCCTCCGGCCAGGGCGGCCGAGATCATCGTCAACGGAATGGAACGAGATCGCTATGAGATTTTCGTCGGGCGTGACTCCACGTTCATGAACTTCATCTACCGCGTCAGTCCCAGACGTGCTACACGGTTTATTTCGAAGCAGATGCAATCGCTGCTGACGAAGTAGACGCCGGCGGAACGTTTGCGCTCCGTGGAAGCCCCGTTGCCTGTAAAGCCCATGGGAAGTAGTGGCGATTATTCTACGCCGGCGAAGCTGTACGACGGCTACATCTTCGACCTGGACGGCACTTGCTACCTGGGCGACGCGCTATTGCCTACAGTTGGCAAGACCATTGCCCACCTGCGCGAACTTGGCCGGCGAACGATCTTTCTTTCCAATAACCCCACTCAAACTCGCGAAGTCTACGCCGAACGGCTGACACGCCTGGGATTGCCGACGCCGCCGGAAGACGTCATCAATTCCTCGATGGTAATGGTCGACTTCCTGCGGCACCGCATGCCAGGCGCGCGCTTGTTCGTCGTTGGTGAGGAGCCGCTGCGTCGTGAGTTGGCCGAGGCCGGCTTTGATGTGGCCGATAATGCGCGCGACGTCGCCGCTGTTATCGCCAGCTTTGACCGCACCTTCGACTATCGCAAGTTGCAGATCGCCTTCGATGCCATTCGGGCCGGGGCACGATTCTTCGCCACCAATAGCGACCGTTATTGCCCCGTGCCCGGTGGCGGTCAGCCGGACGCGGCGGCGGTAATCGCCGCCATCGAGGCCTGCACGACGGTCGGTGTCGAAGCGATCGTCGGCAAGCCGTCGCACTACATGGCCGAGAGCGTCCTCGAGCGATTGAGTCTGGCTCCGCACCAGTGCCTTATGGTCGGCGACCGGCTGGAGACCGACGTGTTGTTCGGACTGAACGCGGGGATGGATGCTGCGCTGACGCTGACCGGGGCTACCGATGAGATGATGCTGGCGAGTTCGGCGATTCGCCCGACGTATGTCCTGCGCGCCCTGTCGGAACTGTTGCCCCGGTAAGAGATCGGCGATTACACAGCTTATTAGCGCGAACGTCGGGCGGTAACTAAGAGAAGAAAGAAGTGGCGCTGCATACTTCAGGGGAGAAGGTAAGAGGGACAAAATCTACTTGCAGCGCCACTTACAAGGAGGGAAGTCCGTCATTCATTACTATACGTTCGTATCCTTACGACCAATATTAAGAACCGGTTTCGCGGTTCAATCGGCGGGTTTTGTTTGGGTTCGGGGCGTCGTCACGATATAGTCAGGTCTCATGGAAGAGGTATCGGGTGGACCGGTCGTGGCTGCGGCCGGGCGTTCGCCGGCTTTGCCTGCGACTAGCCCATGGCCGTGGGGCCTGGTTGTATTGCTCCTCGCGGCGGTCGTCGTCGTCGCGACTCTGGCGACGCTCAACCGGTTTGGCGCCTGTTCCTGGCGTTATCTGTGTGGCCCGATAGTCGCCGAAGATATTCTGCAGACCCGGTTGGATACTGCGCTGCCCGCACCGCAGTCCGACCTGATTATCGAGCAGACGTTTGTTCCACGGCACGACGGCCTGAACGAGGTCGAGTTGATCCTGGTGCGCTATGGCGGCGAATCGGCCACGTTGGAAAAGGATAGCACGTTCTCCGTCGAACTATGGGATGCGTTTGGAAGTCTGGTCGCCTCGGAGACCCGACCGACCGTCGGGATAGCTCACAACCAGACGTATAAGCTCGCCTTTCCTCCCCAACCACACTCGGCCGGACGTCTCTACACGTTGCGGTTATCAGGTAGCGAGGCCAATCATATCTCTGCCTGGGGGTATTCACTGGACGTCTATTCGGCAGGCCAGCTCAGTATTCTGACCGGGCCTCTGCGGTCAGAGACGCCATCCACCGCCGCCCGCGAGCTGCGCTTTGTCACCCGCTATGATCTGACGGCACAAGAGGCGATAATCGCAGCCCTCGCCCCGCTGCGTCATGGCCGGCTTATCCCAGTGGCGCTGTTCTTTCTGCCTTTGCCGGGGGTGTTGTTGCTGTTGTGGCGCAAGCCTCGTGGCTGGGATGCATCTGCCTGGTGGGGCGCGGCGCTGGCCCTGGGTGTGGCCATGTGGCCCGTTATCTGGCAGTGGCTCTCGCTGGCCGGCGGGCGCTGGTCGGGGGGCTTGTTATGGGCGACCGTCGGGTCGGGGTGGCTTGTCGCCGCATTCGTAGCCGTCCGGCGCTGGATGGAGCGTGATCGGAGCGGCATCGCGCGTGGTTCTCGCCTGCCCGCTGTCCTGACTTGTATCCTGTTGGCAAGTCTTATCGTCGTCACTCTGGCCAGCCGGTTTGTTGCCGTACGCGGATTGGCGTTCCCGCCCTGGGTTGATTCCAGTCGCCATGGCCTCATCACGGCAGTCATGGTCGAGCAAGGTCGGACGCCCCGGAACTACGAACCATTGCTGCCGGTCAACTACTTTCCCTATCATTATGGTTTCCATACTCTGTCCGCCAGTCTGACCCTGATGACCGGCGAATCTCTGCCGGAGCTGCTACTCGATCTGATGCAGTTGTTGAGTGGGTTGTTACCTCTGACCGTCTACGCGGCAGGCTGGATGGTGACGCGGCGACGCACGGTGGGCCTGCTGGCAGCCTTCCTGGTGGCGTTGCCGTTCTTCTTTCCCGGCTACTACGCCACGTGGGGGCGCATGACCCAACTGACGGCGATGATGGTTATGCCCGTCCTGTTAGGTCTCACGTGGCGGCTCGGCCGCGGCTGGCGACGTGCCTGGCCTCTCGTCGGCTTGCTGGCAGCCGGGCTGTTTCTCATCCATTTTCGCGTCTTTCTATTCTATTTGCCGTTCGCGGGACTGGCAGCGGCGGCTCATTGGCTCCGGTTCGGATTCCGGCGTGTGACGAGCCTGCTTAAGGCGGCCGTTCTGGGCCTGCTGCTCGTTTTGCCCAGGACTATTGAGCTATTGAGCGTCACTAACCCCGTCCAGACCTTTCAGCAATCACTGCCCGGCTACAACGACTTCCCCATTGGCTACATCACCACCGGATGGGAGCGGGTTTACCTGGGCGCGGCGGCGTTGGCTATGGCGTATGTGGTCATCGCGATCGCCCGGCGCAAGCGATGGGCGGCGTTCCCATTGCTACTGGTTCTATGGGTCGGGACGCTCTTCGTCTTGCTGGCCGGAGAACGGCTTGGGTTGCCGGAAACATTGGTCGTTAATCTCAACAGCATGTATATCACCCTGTTCCTGCCGTTGGCGCTCTTGCTGGCCATTGTCGCCGTTCGTCTGGCGCAACTGTTGCCGCGCCGGACGCGGGCGAAGCGTTGGGTGCAACTCCCGCCGGCCATCGTGGCGGGCGTCATCCTGGGCTTGCTGGCCTTCTTCGGCTGGCGGCAGCAGGCCGGCATCCTGAACCGGCAAACCATTCTGGCGCTGCCAGACGATGTGCCCGCGCTGACCTGGGCGGGGGAGGCGTTGCCGGGCGACGCGCATCTCGCTGTCAACGCCTGGCGCTGGTCCGGCGCGACCTGGGCCGGCAGCGACGGCGGAGCATGGATTGTGCCCCTGACTGGACGGGGGACGACCACGCCGCCAGTGGACTACATCTATAATCGCGAGCTGTTTGCCGGCGTGCGGGCGTTCAACGAGAAGGCTATGGCTACGGAGGATTGGAGCGATCCGGTGGCCGCGGCCTGGCTGGCGGAGCAGGGCGTCAGCCATATCTTCGTCGGCGCGCGAGGTGGCTATTTCGACCCGGCCAAGCTCAGCCGTAACCCGGCGCTGGAGATGGTGTACCAGCATGATGGGGCCTTTGTTTTTGCGGTTAAAGCCCCGCCCGTTCCGTGAGGCCCGCTGTTAACCTCGGTTAAATTATGATTGACAACGGCCAATTAAGAGCTAGAATCTCACCAGTAACCGGTAAAATTATAACGTCGTTTCCTCAATGACGTAGGCTTGAAAATTGAGCAAGGAGAAACAAATGGCCTTTCAACTACCCCCGCTTCCATATGCGGAGGACGCACTTGAACCCCACATCGACGCTCGGACGATGAGCATCCACCACGACAAGCACCATGCGGGCTATACTAACAACCTGAACGCGGCCCTGGAAGGTCACGCTGACCTGGCCGGCAAGAGCATCGAGGCGCTCCTGGGCGATCTCAACGCGGTGCCTGAATCGATCCGTATGGCTGTCCGCAACAACGGCGGCGGTTATGCCAACCATAGCCTGTTCTGGGAGATTATGGGTCCCAACGGCGGTGGCGAACCGACCGGCGAGCTGGCCGAGGCCATCGACAGCACTTTTGGCAGCTTTGCTGCGTTCAAGGAGCAGTTTGCCAAGGCGGCCGCGACGCGCTTCGGCTCCGGCTGGGCCTGGCTCTACGTGGATGGGAAAGGCAAGTTGGCCATTAGCTCGACCCCCAATCAGGACACGCCCTTGATGGACGGTAATACGCCCATCCTCGGCCTTGATGTCTGGGAGCACGCCTACTATCTTAATTATCAGAACCGCCGCCCGGACTACATCTCCGCCTGGTGGAACGTCGTCAATTGGGACGCCGTTGCCGCCCGTTACGCGGCCGCGAAATAATGATATCCCTCCGACCAGGCCTGCCAGATGGTCGTGCCCGGCCGGTTAATCCAATATAAGGAGACAGTAGATGACTCACATTATTACCCGCCTGTGCCTCCGCGACACGGCCTGCGTTGAGGTGTGTCCTGTCGAATGTATGATCCTGGGCCAGCCCCAAGAGGAGTGGCCTTTGCTCTACATCGATCCGGATACTTGCATCGACTGTGGTGCGTGCGTGCCGGAGTGCCCCTATGAAGCTATCTTCCCCGAAGAGGAAGTGCCGTTTGATTACGTCGCTCCGGCTGGCGTATGGATCAACGGCCGCAAGGAAGAGCTTGATGGTGTACCGTTCAAGGGCGAGATCGATGGCCATCCCGTCGACCTGCTCAACGGCAAGCAATTGGCCGGTGGCGAGGTGCTTGACCTGACTGAAGATATTCCGGAAAACTACCGGTTCTTCTCCGAAGGCCCAGGCTACGACGCCTTGAATATGGGTTAAACCCGTAAGGTGGGTTTCCCACCGGGATGGGCCGGGGTTGCCCGGCTTGTCACCTGATAAGTACCTGAACCGAATTAACTGACCTGTTCCTCCGGTTAGTTAATTCGGTTCTTTATTTATGGAGGAATGATATGAGTGACGAGTTTCGCATTGAGAAGGATTCGTTAGGCGAGGTGCGGGTTCCGGCGGCGGCTTATTGGGGAGCACAAACCCAGCGTGCCATTCACAACTTTCCTATTACCGGCCTGCGACCCTATCCGGCTTTTGTCTGGTCTATGGCGTTGATCAAGCGCGCCGCAGCCGAAGTCAACAATGACCTTGATCTCTTCGTTGATAAAGAGGTGGACGGCCGCGTCATCTCCGGCAACGATATGGCCCTGGCCATCATCCGGGCCGGCGACGAGATTCTGGGCGGCAAGTTCGCCGATCAGTTCGTCGTCGATCCGATCCAGGCCGGTGCAGGCACCAGCCACAATATGAACATCAATGAGGTTATGGCTAACCGGGCTAACGAGTTCCTGGGCTTTGGTCTGTTGGATAAGAACAAGCCGGTCAATCCCAATGACCACGTCAACATGGCCCAATCAACCAACGACACCATCCCCACCGCCATTCGTCTGGGGGCGCTGTGGCGGCTGGACGAGATGTTGGCTGTGCTGGAGCGTTTGTCGAACGAATTGCGCGAGAAGGCTTGCGATTTCGATAGTATCGTCAAGAGCGGTCGTACTCATTTGCAGGACGCCGTCCCTGTACGTTTGGGGCAGGAGTTCGGCGCCTACGCCCGCGCCATTGAGCGCGACTCGGACAAGATCCGCGAAGCGGCCGAGGGGTTACGACGGCTAGGTATCGGTGGCACGGCTACTGGCACGGGCCTCAACGCCCATCCCGAATACCACGCGCGTATGGTCGAGGTTCTCAGCCGCCTGAGCGGGCTGGATCTCTATCAGAGCGACGACCTGTTTGAATCGATGCAGAGCATGGCCGATCCGGTGCACTTCAGCGGCGCGCTGCGCACGCTGGCGCAGGACCTAATCCGCATCGCCAACGATTTCCGGCTGCTGGCTTCCGGCCCTACGACGGGACTGGACGAGATTCGCCTGCCACCCGTGCAGCCCGGCTCGTCGATCATGCCCGGCAAGGTTAACCCAGTGCTGGCCGAAATGCTCGACATGGCCATGTTCCAGGTGCTGGGTAACGATCTGACAGTTATGATGGCTGGCCAAGCGGGGCAGCTGGAGTTGAACGTGATGATGCCGATCATCGCCTTTAATCTGTTCCAGAGCATGGATATCATCATCAATTCTGTCAACTCCTTCATCGATAACTGCGTCGTGGGCCTGACGGCCAACGCCGAGAAGGCCACCGGTTGGCTGGCCAAGAACGCCATCCTGGTGACGGCGCTGAACCCGGTTATCGGCTACCAGAAGGGCGCAGAAGTGGCCAAAGAAGCGCTGGCGACCAATCGTACTGTCCGCGAGGTGGTCGTTGAGAAGGGTTACCTCACCGGCGAAGAGGCCGACAAGTTACTGGATGTGACCGCGCTGACCGAGGGCGGCATTCACAAGAACTAGGCGGACGTTTTATTATGAACGGGCGACGGGCCGCGCGCTGGTGCGGCCCGTTTGCTTTTCGCCGTGCTGGCGATACGATTTGGCCTTGACGATGGATACACTGTCGCTGGCTCCTCATTTGATGGAAGCCATAATCGACCACGCGCTCACCTGCTATCCCGAAGAGGCATGCGGCTTGCTTGGGGGCGCCGGCGCTCGCGCGACGCGGCTCTATGTCGTGGAGAATATCCTGCATAGTTCTGAGGCCTATGAGATGGAGCCGCGACAACAAATCAAGGCGATGCTGGCTATCGAGGATGAAGGGTTGGAGTTGGTGGCTATCTTTCACTCGCACCCTCACGGCCCTGCTCGGCCGTCAACGACCGATATCGCTCAAGCCTGTTACCCCGAATCAGCCCAGATCGTCGTTTCGCTAGCCGACCGGCAACAACCCGATGTGCGAGCGTTTGTTATTCAAGGCGGCAAAGCGACGGCGATCGGGTTAACAACAACGCCCTGACTGTGCGGCCTTTGCTGCAGGCAGAGTAACCAAACAGCTTCTTCCGTGTTCTAATAGTGTGATCCCCAACCTGCTTACGGGAGCTTTTTAACGATGCAGATAGTTTATTTTGTTTTGGCTGCGTTGATCGGCTATTTATGCGGCTCGGTCGCATTTGGATATATCTATGTTCGGCTGGTCAAGGGCGAAGACTTGCGCACCATTGGCAGCGGCCGCACTGGTGGAACGAACTCGCTCCGCGCAGCCGGCTTGGGCGTTGGCATACTCACCTCGTTGAGCGACGTCTTCAAGGGTTTCGCGGCCGTCTGGTTGACGACTCGCCTCTTCGGTCACGCGCTCGGTCCGGATCTGTTGCCCTGGGCGCAAGCCACGGCCGGTGTGCTGTCGGTGGTCGGGCATAACTGGTCGATCTTCCTCAAATTCGGCGGCGGGGCGGGAACAGGGCCAAACGTCGGCTGGTCGGCGGCTATCTGGCCGTGGGTGTTGCCCATCGCGTTCCTGGTCATGGGCGGGCTGCTGTACTTCGTCGGTATGGCTTCGGTAGCCTCGTTGAGTATGGCCGCGGTGACGATCCTGGCCTTCGCCATCCGCTATTTCATGGGCATCGACACGACGGCCGCCTATCTGGCAGGCAGCATCGCCGCCGGCCTCGTCGTCACATGGGCGCTGCGGCCCAACATCAAGCGCTTGATGAACGGCACCGAGCGTGTAGTTGGGCGACGGGCTAAAAAGCGCCAGCAGCAGGGTGAGCAAGCGTAGGCTTTACTCGCCCGTTTCCTTTGTCAGCCATTCGTAGTGCATTATCCCTAGCGCATCGACGCGAACGCCGCCGATGGTCGGCAGAGAGACGGCCCGGCGCGGCTCCTGTGTCAGGGGCAGGGTGGGCAACTCCTTGGCCCACAACGTCTGAATTCGGCCGTACAGTTCCAATCGCGGGCCTTCCTCTACCTCCGCCCGCGCCTCAGCCACCAGCTTGTCCATCGCCGTGCTCTTGTAGTTGGAGCAGAATACCCGGTCTGTGCCGGTGACGAAAAAGTCTGTCCAGCTACTGGCGTCGAGGTAACTCACCGGCTGACCGGGGGAAGGCCAGCCGATTAAATACATGGGGAAGCCGCATTGCGAGATTTGCAAACGGAACTCGCTCCAGTCTGTCGAGGCCAATTCCACCTGGAATACGTTGGTCTCCTCCAGTTGAGCCTTGATGGCGGCCGCATATTGCTCTTCGATGGCGCTGTAGCGACCGTCATTGAGGTACCAGAGTGTGATCGGTAGTTTGGTTGTCTCGGTGTAACCATCGACTCGCAACAGGGCGCGAGCCGCGTCCAGGTCGCGCGCGGGAAAGGTGGCTACGTGCCCGGGGACGGTATCGGGGACGGGGCTAAGCAGCGGCAGGCGCGCGCCGCCGAACAATGCGGCCAGGGCGTCATGGTCGATAGCCAATGCGGCCGCTTGCCGAACCCTCTCACTATCCCACGGCTTGGTCGACTGCTCGAAGATGAGGTAACTCTTGAACGTGTTTGTCCCTTGCCAGCCGGTGTAATCTGGCTGACCGTCGCCGTTCTCGTCCAGGCTGGTTAATTGGACATAGTCGGTGAACGGCAGCCCTGTCCAGGCCAGATCTACTGAACGGAATTCGGTCAACGAGCGTTTCATTGAATCAGTATCGCCGAAGAACCTGATGGTGATATTTTCGAAGGCTGGTTTCGGATCGCCGGGCCAGTCTGGATTGGCGCGCAAGCGCATGCGATTATTGGGATCCCAACTGGCGATGGTATAAGGGCCGATCGCGCCACAGGTGCTGCCGGGATCGCCCGCATCCGAATAGCAGTCGCTGCTGATAGGGAAGAAAGGCGGCGTGGCCAGGATAGCCGGGAAGTAGCCGGTCGGCTCCTTCAGGATGATCTTGACTGTGAACGGATCGATCACCTGCACCGCGTCCCCATCGGCGAAGTTATCGCCGTTGCTGTCCTTCAGGTAACTGTTGACCAAAAAATTGCCCAGTCCGGCGGCCCGATTGAGCGACCATTTGACATCGTCGGCTGTGAATTCGCTACCGTCGGGGAAACGTAATCCAGTGCGCAATGGGATGGTATATTCCAGCTTGTCTTCAGAGACGGCCGGCATAGCTGAGGCTAACAGCGGCTCCAGTTCGTTATCCGGATTGAAGCGATAGAGGCCGCTCATGGTATTGGTCTTGATTTCCCAGGCAATGAAATCGGTTGTCAGCGAAGCGGGATCCATATCGGTAAATTGACCTGCCACGCCGATATATAGCTCGGTGCCGGGTGTGCCGACGCGCGACTCGCCGGGATTGACGGCCGCCGCTGGATTGGCTTCGGGGGTGAGCCAGGCGACAGCCAGCTCGTCGAGGACGCCCTTTTCGCGCAGCGTGCCGAGGGACGTGTTGAGCTTGTCGAGGAGTCCCGTGTTATCGGCGGCGACGGCGATACCATACGCGCGATAATCGAGCCAGGAAGCCCGCCCCTCTCCGCCGGCGATGCGCACTTGCTCGGGGAAGCTGCGGACGAAATAGTCGGCGATATAGCTATCGACAATCACCACGTCGACGACCTCATCGATGAGCGCCTGAATGAGTTGCGACGGCCGTTCGTAGGCATCAAAGAGATCCGATCCGGCGATGCCTAGCGCCGCGGCTGCGTCCTGACCGGCGCTATCCGTCAGCACGCCCACGGTCATGCCCGGCTGGATGTCGGCCGCCCCATTGATATCCTTCTTATCGACGAGGACCATGAGAACCTGCCCGACTTCCAGATAGGGTTCGGTGAAGGCGATCCCTGGAGGCGGCGTGTCGGGGATGACCAGAGCTGACATGACGGCGTCGAAATCGCGGGCCGAGCCGGTGGCAATATTATCCAGGACGCCCTCGCTAGGGGTGACGACGAACTCGTAATCCAGGTCGGACTGCGCGGCGATGCGCTCGATAACGGCGTTGTCGAAGCCGGTGACGTTGCCAAAGATGTCAAAATCGGTGAAGGGCGGCAATGGGGCGTCGGTTGCCACGACGAGCAGGTCGCCGACGGCACGAGTCGGCAGGACAGCCGTCGGCACAGCGGTGGCGACGGGAATGGGGGAGACCGCGCTGGTTGTCTGCTCGGTTGTGCCGTCACAGGCGACCAGGACCGTCAGCGCCACGGCGATCAGAGCGACGATTATTCGTGAATGGGACAGTAAAGATTTCACAGCTTACAAGGTTAACCGGATTGACAATAATCGTCATATGCGGTCACGATGCAAGTATACCGATCTTGGGCCGATCGGCGGAAGCGAAACGGCGGATTTCACCAATTACACAGGATATAGGGGCCGGAACCGTGCAAAGTCCCGTTGATGAACGAGAGTCCCGGCCCGTTATCCTAGATGACGTTGTATTCGTGAACGAGGCGACCGGCAGCAAACCGCTCGTAGGCCAGTTCGCTGATGTCGAGCGTATGGGCCTGGCCATCGAGGATCATCTCCGATACCAGCAGCCCGGCGACCGGCCCGTGCATGAAGCCGTGACCCGAAAATCCGGCGACGACGATGAACCCTTCGAGGGCGGGCACATGGCCGATGATCGGGTGGGCGTCGGGCGTCACTTCGTAGAGGCCTGCCCAATGGGATTGCAGGCCGGCGTTGGCCAGCAAGGGCAGGCGGCCGACGGCCGCTTCCAGGTGGGTCAACTCCCAATCATCGTCGATGCTCTCGTCGAAACCGACGGGCTGGTGGGGGTTCGACATCCCGGTCAGCAAGCCGTCGCCTTTGCGATGAAAATAGAGGCTGCGATCGAAGTCGATGACGAAGGGGAATTCCGGGTCTAACTCAGGCAGAGGCGTCGTGACCACCATTTGGCGACGGACAGGGACGATGGGGATCGACACGCCGGCCATCTCGCCGATGACGCCCGCCCAGGGGCCGGCGGCGTTGACGACAGTCTGACAGGCGACGCGGCCGAGCGGCGTATTCACAGCCACCACGCGGCCGTCCTGAACTTCGATACCCGTCACCGGCGCGTCGTTGTAGGCTCGCACGCCAAGCCGTCGCCCGGCATTGATATAGCCGGCCACGACGCCGTTGGGGTCGGCCAGACCGTCGCCGCCGTGAAAAGTGGCGGCCAGTACGTCATCGGCCACGATCTGCGGCGCGCGCCGGCGCACTTCGTCTTGAGATAGCCACTCCGTGGGCACGCCGAGACTATGCTGCAACTCGATGTTGCGTTTGAATTCGGCGATATTCTCCTCGGTGGTCGCCAGCAGCATGTAGCCGGGATATCGCAAATCGATAAACTGGCCTGTCTCGTCCTCAAAACGATCGAGCATGGGCAAGCTGATCTGAGAGAGGCGGATGTTGATCGCCGTGGAAAACTGGTAGCGAATGCCGCCGGCGCATTTGCCCGTGGCCCCCTGGCCGAAGAAGCTTTGGCTTTCCAACAGGACGACGTCGCGCATGCCGCGCAACGCCAGATGATAGGCAGTGCTTGCGCCCATGACGCCGCCGCCGATGATGACGACCTGGGCTGATGATGGTAGAGTGCTCATAACTCGATACTGGTCCCCAGCCCCATGATGGAGCCGTTACGCAAGATGATTTTGGCGGCCATCGCGTCCTGGACGGCCACACCGACGGACTTGAAGAAGGTGATCTGCTCGGGGCTGGTGCGCCCGGGCTTGATGCCGGCGATGACCTCGCCCAGTTCGGCGGCGATATGATCGCGCGTGATGTCGCCGGCGTTCAGTGGAATGATCAGATCGCCCGCCTCGGCCAGGACCGCTTCGAATGAGTCGACGATGACTCGCGCGCGACGTACAGTCGTGAGGTCGTTTTCCTGCATTAGGGGCGTGTAGGAGCCAATGCCGTTGACGTGGGCGCCGGGTTTCAGATCATGGCCATCGAATACAGGCGTGCGCGACGTGGTGGCCGTACAGATGACGTCTGCCTCTGCCACGGCCTCTCGCGGAGTTTTAGCGATCCGGACGTCGGTCGGGATTGGGCCATAACCAGCCATCTCCGCGACGAATGCCTCGGCTCCGACCAGACTATAGACCCACACGCGTTCGATCCGGCGCACGGTGCATACCGCCTCCAGTTGTCGCCGAGCCTGAACGCCACTGCCGAAGATAGCGGCGACGGCCGCATCAGGTCGGGCCAATACATCGGTGGCTGCGCCCGATGCCGCGCCGGTGCGGATGGCAGTCACAGCGCCGCCCTCGATCAATGCCTGGGGCTTACCCGTAGCCGGGTCTACAGCCAGGACGACAGAATGGATGAGCGGCAACCCTTGAGCGATGTTGCTATTAAAGACGGAGACCAGCTTGAGTCCCAATGCGCCGCCGTCGTCGGGAACGAGGAATGGCATGATTAGCGTGACATCGTCCGAAGAGACGTTTAGGGGAACGCGCAGAGGGATCTGTGCCCGCCCGGCCGAGAGTTGCGCATATCCCGCCTTCACCCCTTCGATGGCCTCGGCCATGGGCAGGGCGCGTTGCACGTCGTCAGCAGTATAAATACGAAAGGTCATTCGAAAAAATCCATTGATTAGGATCGCGGCGATGCCGGACGAGCCGGCACCACCGCGGCAGATACGAGATAGCCCCGGTTATTCGATGCCCAGATAGACTTTCTGGACCATCTCGTTTTGTTGCAGCGCCTTGGCGCTGTCACTAAGGGCGATCGCGCCTGTTTGCAGGACGTAACCCCGGTCGGCGATGTTGAGGGCCATCAGCGCGTTTTGCTCCACCAGGAGAACGGTTGTGCCCTGTTTGTTGATGTCCACAATCGTGCTGAAGATGGCCTCTACCAGGACCGGAGCCAGGCCCATCGAAGGCTCGTCGAGCAGTAACAGACTCGGCCGTGACATCATGGCTCGCCCCATCGCCAACATCTGCTGCTCGCCGCCGGACATCGTGCCGGCGAGTTGCGTGCGACGCTCCTTAAGGCGCGGGAACAACTCGTAGATCCGGTCGATATCGTCGCCGATCTCTTTGTCCTTGCGGTGGAACGCGCCCATCTCCAGGTTTTCCAGCACAGTCATGCGGGCGAATACGCCACGGCCTTCGGGCACCATGGCGATGCCTTTGGCCGTCAACGCGCTTGGCTTGTAACGCTCCAGATTCTCGCCGTTGAACGTGACCGAGCCAACCGTCGGCCGCATAAGGGCGCAAATGGTCCGCAGCGTCGTTGTCTTGCCCGCGCCGTTGCCGCCGATGAGGGAGACGATTTCGCCCTTTTCGACAGTCAGGGAAACGCCTTTCAGGGCGTGGATCTTGCCATAATAGGCATGGACATCGTTTAGTTCCAGGATACTCATGCGGCCTCCTGATGTTTCAGGCTCAGTTGGGCCGATCCCGCGGCGCCGCGGCCGAGGTAGGCTTCGATCACGCGCGAGTTGCCCTGAATTTCTACCGGTGGCCCCTGGGCGATCTTCTGTCCGTAATCCAGCACGGTGATATCTTCCGAGATACCCATGACCACGCGCATATCGTGCTCGATCAGTAAAACGGTGATGCCGATTTCGTCGCGCAGATTGCGGATGAATTCGGTCGTTTCGGCCGTCTCGCGCGGGTTCATGCCAGCCGTCGGCTCATCGAGGAGCAGAAGTTTTGGGTTACCTGCCAGAGCGCGAGCGATTTCCAGTCGCCGTTGGTCTCCATAGGGCAGGCTGCTGGAGAGCGTATCGCCCTTGCCGCGCAGCCCCACGAAGTTTAGCAACTGATTGGCGTCCACATTGGCCTTTTCTTCCTCTTCCTTTGTGCCGCGCAGGCCGAAAACGGGGCCGAACCACGGCGAGTGGAGTCGCGGCTCCATGCCCACGAGGATATTTTCGATGGCCGACATGTTCGAGAACAGACGAATATTCTGATAGGTGCGGGCGATGCCCATCTTGGTGATCACGTCGGGGGACTTGCCCTTGATGGAGTGCCCGTCGAAGACGATATCCCCCTCGTCAATCACATAAAAGCCGGTGATGCAGTTGAAAAATGTCGTCTTGCCGGCGCCGTTGGGGCCGATGATGCTGACGATGCTATTCCTGGGAATGGAGAAGCTCAGATCGTTCACGGCCGTCAGACCGCCGAATCGTTTGGTTACGCGGGTTGCTTCCAGTAGGTTACTCATAACATTATCCCTCGACGGCCGCCCGAATATCGCTGCTGTGTTCGGCTTCGACGGCTGCCGCGTTTTCCTCGGCGGCGTGCATTTCACGGCGAGTGATAGGTGATGGCCAGAGACCTTCGGGCCGGACAAGCATCATGATGATGAGCAGGGCGCCGTACATGAGCATCCGGTACTCGTCGAATTCACGCAACAGTTCCGGCAGGCCGACCAGCACAAACGCGCCGACGACGACGCCGGGCAGACTGCCGATGCCGCCGATGATGACGATGCACAACACGTTGATCGAGATGAGCAGTTCGAAGCTATTGGGGAAGATCGTTCCAACGCGCGCGGCGAAGAGTGATCCGGCCAGACCGGCGAAAGCCGCGCCCATGGCAAAGGCCAGCAATTTGGTGATCACCAGGTTGATGCCAACGGCCTCAGCCACGTCTTCATCTTCACGTACGGCCATCCAGCGACGACCGATGCGACCGTCACGCAGGCGACCGGAGATGAACCAGGCCAGCAGACAGGCCAGCAGGATGAGATAATAGAAATGCTGGGGCGTCGTGAAGGTGAGGCCGGGAATGGTCGGGCGGCCGATGTTCAGGATGCCTTGCGCGCCGCCGATGACCGGCTTGAGCAGGTCGGAGCGCACCAGCACGCGGATGATCTCGCCAAAGCCCAGGGTGACGATGGCCAGGTAGTCGCCGCGCATGCGCAACACCGGAATGCCCAGGATGATCCCGGCCATCGTCGCAGCCACCACCGCGACGGGGACGGCCAGCCAGAAGCTGAGACCCATCCCTAAATTGCCGGTGGACGTCATGATGGCTGTCACATAGGCGCCGATGGCGTAGAAAGCTACATACCCCAGGTCGAGCAGGCCGGCGAAACCGACCACGATGTTGAGGCCGAGGGCCATCAGGATGAAAATACCCACCCGGTCCAGGACGTCAGTCAGGAAGACGCCCAGCACCCACGGCAACGTCAAGAGGACGATCATCAGGACGGTGGTCGCGATGCGTTGCGAGCGTTTGGCCTGCTCCGACGACATGTTAGCCTGGCGACGAGCATAAGCCTCGCGTCCCTTCCAGGTCCATAAGGAAGCAGCGACTAGCGAAATGACGAACACGATAACAGTCGCCAATGGGGTAATCCCCTTCGTGCCGAACAAGACGCGGACGGTCTTGCGTGCGAATAACTGATTGGCGATATTGAGGGACACGTCGGAGAAGAGCGCGAAACCAACGGTGAAGATGATGGCTGTCACGATTGGTTTGCGAATACGGTCGGGAATCAGATGGATCGCCGCGCCGATGAGACCGAGCGCTGCCATCTCGCCGGCCAGCAGGCCGATCCCCGGCCCAACGCCCTTCCCGGCAGTCAGGATCTTGACCATGTTGGGCGAGATATTGACGAAATAGCTCCGGATGCCAGGCCATGAACTCGCCACCAGAATCAGCAGGATGACCGGCATAACCGCTAACAACCCGACCACCACGCCCCCGAGAAGCCTCTGAGGCATGGCTCGATGCTCCCCGGCCGGGACGGATGTATAGCCTGCGTAGAGCGCCGGGATGTAGAGCAAGAGCTGGCCCAGAGTGAGGTAACCGACGATGAGGGCGCGCTCATTAAATTTTTCCACCATACCGATGACGCTGACCACCAGCACGGCAAGGCCCATCAGGAGGCCGATTCGAATGAGATGACTCCATTCCTTTCTTGTCATAAGACGCCTCCTTTAAGCTTTCTTTTCGGCCAGCCGCTCGCCAATAATGCCTTGCGGCCGGAAGATGAGAATCAGGACGAGCAGCGTGAAAGCCGTCACGTCCTTCAACTGATGGGCGGCGGGGATACCCAGCCCTTCCAGGAAGAGGGGCGGCCCCACGGCTTCGATGAGGCCCAGAAAGAGGCCGCCGAGAGCCGCGCCGGGGATGCTACCGATGCCGCCCAACACGGCGGCGGTGAATGCCTTAATGCCCGGTACGAAGCCCATGTAGAAATGGGCTTGTCTGAATACCAGCGCCCAGAGGATCGCGGCGATGCCGGCCATGCCCGCGCCAACGGCGAAGGTCATGGCGATCGTGCGGTCTACATCGATGCCCATCAGCGTAGCCACATCCTTATCCTCGGCTACGGCGCGAATCGCCTTGCCCGTCTTCGTCTTCATGATGAACAGATAGAGAAGGATCAGAGCGATGAGGGAGGCGACGAGAGTTACAAACCGCACCTTCAGGAAGGTGATGCCGGCGATGGTAATCCATCCTTCAAGTATAGCCGGAACGGGGAAGGGCTTGATTTCGCTGCCAAAGAGGCCGCGAAAGAAATATTGCCAGAAGAATGACGCGCCGATGGCTGTGATGAGCGGCACCAAACGAGGCGCGCGGCGTAGCGGCCGGTAAGCGACTCGCTCGGTCAGCAGGGCGACCGCCATCGACGTCAGCACGGCGGCGACAGTGACGATCACCAGGTAGATGATCGGTTGCTCGTTCATGAAACCGGATCGGCTGAGCGTGGAGGCGACCAGCATGGTCGAAGTTAGCGCGCCCGACATGAAGAATTCGCCGTGGGCGAAATTGATCATGAACAGCACGCCATAAACCATGGTGTAGCCGAGGGCGATCAGGGCGTATAACCCTCCCTGAGAAAGCCCGGATGAAATGAAATCAAGCCAATCCTGCGTTGTATATTGGGTTCCCACCCCGAGAAACAGCTTTCGAACCGTGCCCACAATAACAAGAATAATAATGACTGCTCGAAAAACCCATAGGGCAGCGCTGATCCAGTCTATGCCCCTGAGGCGCTGTGTTAATGTCATCGTCTAGCCTCCTGCTAGTACCGGTCTGTGTGACCGATACGGCGGCGTTTTGTTGCCCGACTCCCACGGTGGCGGCCGTCGCGTTCCCCAACTGAAGTCGAAATCCGCCAATTAACGCTGACGGGCCTGCCCCTTGTTCAAAGGGCAGGCCCGTCGTGATTTACCTTATCGGATTACGGCCAAATGCGGACGTACTCGCCGTTCTGGATCTCGCTGACGGAGATCTTCGCATCGGCGCAGTCGCCGTACTGGCTGCAGGTCAGGGTGCCAGTGATGCCCTGGAAGCCCGACGTCGCCGCGACAGCGTCGCGCAGCGCCTGGCGACCGATCAACAGGTTGCCTTCGGCGTCCTGCTTGGCCACCTTCTTGATCGCGTCCAGCAGGATGTTGGTCGCGTCAAAGGCGTGGGCATGGAACGGGGCGGTCGGCTTGGTGCCATAGGCCGCTTCGTATGCCGGGACGAATGTGTCGTTGTAGAACGTGTTGGAGAAGGCCAGGTCCGGACCGGAGGCAACCATGCCCTCGCCCGTGCCGACTACGTTCTCCAGGAAGCTGGGCGACTGAACGCCGTCAGCAGCCGCCAGTTGGACGCCCTCGAGACCGGGGATCGTCTTGGCGGTGTTGACGATGAGCGAGCCTAACGGGATGAACACCGGCAGGTAGATGAAGTCCGGTTTGGCGGCGGCGACGCTCGTCAACAGCGGGGCGACATCCGTAGCGTCGGCGGTGCTGGCTTCGATACCGACCATCTCGCCACCCTTGGCGGTGAAGGCGTCGGCGAAGGCGCGAACGAGACCCTCAGTGTAGGGGTCGCCGTCATGGATACCAACCGCGCGGCGGAAGCCCTTGACGTCATAAGCCCAGTCAGCCATGGCGGCGCCCTGAACGAGGTCGTTGTGGGCCGTGCGGAAGTAGCCGGGATGCCACGCCTCGGCCGGATCGGTCAGGGCGGGGGAGGTGTTCGACGGGGAGATCGTGACGAGTCCCGCGTCAGAGGCAGCCTGCGAGAAAGGAACGCCGGCGCCGGAGCAGCTCGTGGCGATCGCGCCAACAACCTGGGGATTGGCCACGATCTTGCTGGCGGCCGTCTGGCCACCCTCAGCGCTGCAGCCTTCATCCTCAGCCATCAAGGTGACGCTGTGCCCGAGCACGTCGCCGTACATCTGGATGGCCAGCTCGACGCCGCGCTGGGAGTCGAGACCCAGGTCGGTGTTCGGGCCGGAGATAACCAACGCCGAGGCGATTTGAATAGGATCGCCGGCGGCGACTTCGACGCAGCCGATGGCGTCATCGCAGGTGAGCGCGTCGGAAGGAGCGGCAGCTTCTTCCTGGGCCGGGGGCGCAGCTTCTTCCTGGGCCGGAGCCGAAGTGGCCGCGGGCGCCGCAGGGGCACCACCGCCGCCGCAAGCTACCAAGGCCAAAGCCCCCAGAAGCAGTACAACTAATAGCAGTGACAGACGTTTCATCGTTTCTTCTCCTCAATCTTCAGTTTTGAACGTAATGTCTTGGCCGTGACCAGACATGGGCGCTGGGGATATTCCCCGCACGCTTCTAGCAAGCCGATCTAATTGCGGCTTCCCATCATTGCGGGCAGTGCCGCGATGTGCCTAATTGCCTTTCCTTCGCTATACCACCTCCTCGACGAGATCATCCCATCATTCAATTGCCCAGTGATGTGGGCTATGGGGTTGGAATTCTAAAGGCACACGGGTTGGTTGTCAAACTGAAATTATTTTTTCGTGCAAGAGATAACCTCCGGCTGTTAATACGGCCATATGACAGGAGCCGGAAGGGTGATTGATGGGATTGTCTGCGAAAACGAGCGGTACGAATGCGCTATTCGCTGGATTCCTCGACCGTTTGCTCCAGCACGTGGGAGGCTTTTGCGTCGAAGGCGGCTCGCAAGGCGTCGTAGGTCTCCCGCGGCATCGGCTTGAGATTAATCGTCTGTTGGCGTAGCGCCCCCGACAGTTTCGCGGCGTGGACAGCGGGGATGCGAGACTCCTTCACCTCGAGGCTGTCGATATTTTGGGCGGTGAACACGATGATGGGAATGACCGGCACATCGACCGCTTGCGGAACCGTGGCATCGATGAACTCCTCCATCCGGGCGGTCGCGGCCTCGGCCTCGCGGGAGGGATTTCCCAGCCCTTCGCGGCCGAAGACGCCGCGCATGCCCAACCCCTTTTGTTGCCAGACGTCGCCGCTGGCGGAAATGCGTCCAACCTGGAACTTGGCAATGAGTACGACGACGCAGGTGGGCAGGAGCAAAACATGGTTGGCGGGCAGCAGGTAGTGGTAGAGGCGGCCGTCCTTGCGGGCGAATTTGCTTGTTGACTTGTCCAGTACCTGATCCATGCGCGGCCGCCGCAAATAGCGGTGGGCGAAGTGGAGACCAAATTGCGAGAAGATGAAGCCGATGACCAGCGCGATCATCTGGTAGATGAACACGTTCGGATCTTTAGACAGGAAGATCAAGAGCAAGCCGGCGATTAACACACCGAGGCCGGCAAAACTGAGCACTTGTGCCAGGCGAGCAAGCCGGGCGATTCTTTTTTCGTCGCGTATAACAATCATGGGTTTTTATTGAAATCCGTTGGTTTGTTTGTCCCGGCTTGTGTTGGCGTGGGACTATCTTGGCTCTGGGCTGTACTTGCCCAGGACGAGGCAGGCGTTCTGGCCGCCAAGCCCGAAAGAATTCTTGAGGGCTACGTTGATGGACGCAGGACGTGGGGCGTTGGGCACATAGTCCAGGTCGCACTCGGGATCCGGCGTCTCGTAGTTCCAGGTGGCCGGGATGATGCCTCGGCCGAGGGCCAGTGTGGTGAAGATCGATTCGATCGTGCCCGCGCCGCCCATCGCGTGCCCCATGGATGATTTGGTGCTGCTGACCGGTATCGCGTAGGCGCGCTCGCCAAAGAGTTGTTTGATGGCGAGCGTCTCCGTGGCGTCGTTGACCGGCGTCGAGGTCCCGTGAGCGTTGATATAATCGATGTCCCCGGTCGTCAGCAAGGCGTCCTCGATGGCCCACTTCATCGCCCGGATCGCACCTTTTGCTTCGGGGTCGGGCGCGGCCACATGGAAAGCGTCGGATGAGGTGGCGTGCCCCAGCACTTCGCCGTGGATGCGCGCGCCGCGCTCGATGGCCTTGTCCAGCCGCTCCAGCACGACGATGCCGGCCCCCTCAGACAGGATGAATCCGTCGCGATCCTTGTCAAACGGGCGGCTGGCGCGTTCGGGCGTGTCATTGAAGTGGGTAGACAGGGCACGCATGGAGCTGAACCCGCCGATAGCGGCGAAATTGATGAGGCCTTCCACGCCGCCGGCGTACATCATATCGGCCGCGCCACGGCGAATGAATTCGGCCGCCTCGCCGATGGTTTGGGTCCCGGTAGCACAGGCGGCGACAATCGTGCTGATCGGGCCAGTGGCGCCGCTCATCAGGCTGACGTGATGCGAGGGCATGTTGGCCAGGGACGAGGTGATGCCGAACGGGCTGATGCCTTTCGGTCCGCGCTGGTGGTAACCATCGACCTCCTCAAAGGCGCGTTCAATGCCGCCGACGGCCGTACCTACCAGGACGCCGGTGCGTTCGGGCTCGGGCGCCTGGCCGGACAGCCCCGCGTCGGCCAGGGCCATAGTGGCGGCAGCGACCGTTAATTGCGAGGCGCGCGACATGCGGCGGGATTCCTTGAAATCCATATAGTCGCGTGGGTTGAAATCTTTCACCTCGCCGGCGATGCGCGTGTTGAAGACGCTGGCGTCGAACTGGGTGATCGGTCCGACCCCGGAATTCCCGGCCAGTAAATTATCCCAACTTTCCTCGACCGAATGACCGAGCGGGCTAATCATGCCCATCCCGGTTATAACAACGCGCGGCCGGCCGCGCGCATCCAGGTATTCGTTACTCATGGTTATCCTTAATATATGCGCCCGTGCGTTCGGCGACAGGAGGCGCATGTTCAGCCGGCTCGTCGTTGCCGGTTGGCTAATCCGTTCGGGTCTTGCTCAATCCCTCGGCGATGGCGCTGACGATGCCCTTCTCGGCTACCCGCCGTGCCTGTCCGATAGCTTGCTGGATCGCATAGGCGTTCGAGCGACCGTGAGCAATGATTACAACCCCGTTGACGCCCAGAAGTGGCGCGCCGCCTACTTCGTCGGGGTTGAGCTGGTCGCGTACGCGCTGCAGGGCCGGCTTGGCCAACAAGCCGCCGATCTTGGTCCGCGTGCCGGCCATAATATATTTACGGATGGTCTCCCCCATATAGGCCGCCACCGCCTCGGCTGTTTTCATCATGATGTTGCCGGTGAAGCCGTCGACGACGGCCACATCGGCGTCGCCGCGCACGAACTCTTTGGGTTCGATGTTACCGACATAATTGAGGTCGCTGGCTTCCATCAGAGGGATCGTCTCTTTGATCAGTTGATTGCCCTTGCCTTCTTCCTCGCCGTTGGAGATGAGAGCTACGCGCGGCCGATGGATGTCGTGCATGCGCTCCATATAGAGGGAACCCATGAGGCCGAACTGGACCAGATACTCCGGGCGAGCGTCGGCGTTGGTGCCATTGTCAATGAGCATGGGCCGGGAATCAATGGGGAAGACGACACCCAGCGCGGGGCGCAGGATGCCGGGGATGCGTCCCAGGCCGGTCTGGCGCAAGGTGGCCACGGCCAGGATGGCCCCGCTGTTGCCTGCACTGACGAAAGCGTCGGCCGCCCCTTCACGCACCAGCCTCAGGCCGACGTGCATGGATGAGTTGCGTTTGTCGCGCGCCGCGGCCGATGGTGAATCCTTCATCCCGATGGCCTCGGGAGCGTGGATGACTTCGATCGACAGGCCCGTGGTGTCATGTTTGACCAGCTCTGCGGCGATGCGCGGCTCGTCTCCAACGAGCAGGATCGCGTCGCCGAATTTGCGCGCAGCCATGACGGCCCCGGCGACATCCGGCTCCGGGTGATGATCGGACCCCATTGCGTCAACAACGATTCTCATAGTTCGCTCGCTCGACGGTGAAATAACGGGGCGATTCTATCACAATCCGGAAGAAACTGTTCTATCCGGCCAGGGCTTGTTTCAGGTCGGCGATGAGATCGGTGGGATGTTCGATGCCAACCGAAAGCCGTATCAGGCTGGCATCTACCTCGAATCCGGCCGCCTGTGCCTCGGGACCGGCGACCGAAGCGTGGGTCATGGCCGCTGGGATCTCGATCAACGACTCCACCCCGCCCAGCGATTCGGCCAGAGTGAACAGACGCGTGCGCAGGGCCACGTCGCGAGCGACGTCCGGGCCTCCGCGCAAGGTGAAGGAGACCATGCCGCCCGGCCCGTCCATTTGGCGGCGAGCCAGCTCATATTGTGGGTGGCTCTCCAGCCCCGGGTAGAAGACCTGCTCCACGGCCTGGTGGTCTTCCAGGAACTGGGCGACGGCCATGCCATTATCGCAATGAGCGCGCATGCGCAGCCCCAGCGTCTTGATGCCCCGCAAGGTGAGGAAGCAATCCATTGGCGCCGACACCGCCCCCACCGCCTTCTGCAGAAATTTGAGCCGCTCGTGACTCGCCTCGTCGTTAGTGACGATCGCCCCGCCGATGACGTCGGAATGGCCGCCGAGATACTTGGTCGTGCTATGGATGACGAAATCCGCCCCGAGGGCCAGCGGCCGCTGCAGGGCGGGCGAGGCGAAGGTATTGTCCACCGCGACCCAGGCCCCGGCGGCGTGGGCCGCGGCGCTGATCGTGGCGATATCGGCCAGCCGCAGCATGGGATTCGTCGGCGTCTCCAGCCAGACCATGCGGACGGGCGTGGCCTCCAGCGCTGCCAGGACGGCGGCCGTGTCGGACGTATCCACGAACGTGAAGCGCAGCCCGTAATCGGCCAGCACCTTATCGAACAGACGGAACGTGCCCCCGTAGACGTCGTTACCGCAGAGCACCGCCTCGCCCGGCTTCACCAGGCGCATGACCGTGTCGATAGCTGCCAACCCCGATGAGAACGACAGCCCGAAACGAGCCCCTTCCAGCGTGGCCAGAGCGTTCTCCAGAGCCGTGCGCGTCGGGTTGCCGGCGCGGCTGTAGTCGTAGCCTTTATGCTCGTTGATGCCGGTCTGGGCGAAGGTTGAGGTCTGGTAGATGGGTGTCATGATCGCGCCGGTGGTCGGATCGGGTTCGACGCCGGCATGAACGGCGATCGTCTCAAAGCGATCATTGGGGTTGGTCGTCATTCGGGTTTCTCCTTTGAGCCTATGGTGGTGCGTGAGATTGTACCATACCTGGGAAGCATCCCGAATACGGAGTATGAATCATTGAGCGACCGTCGACCTATCACCTATCAGGATGCCCTGATACGGGTATAATGGCCGAGTGATGGAAGCAGTGACCCCGACTCCGGCTGGGAACAAACCAACCGATCGCCTGTGGTTTGGCCACGCGTTGGTCGCTATTTGTGGCTTCGTGGCCGGCTTGGCGCTGTCGCGGCTACTGTTTGAGGGATTGTTTCCGGCGTGGTCCTGGCTGGGGCGGCCGTTCCCGGCCCTGGTTTTGGCCATCGTCGCCGCCGTGTTGAGCGCGTGGGGCGGAGCTTATCTGGCTCGTCGTTGGGGTGCGGCCGTCGCCCTGACCGCGCTGCCTCTACTATTGAACGTCCTTTGGCTGTTGGATCCGGCCATCAACCTGGCGCGCGGCCGGTTTCTCTTCGTCGCCGGCTGGTGGCTGGCGGCCGTCGTCCTGGCCCATTTGCTGCTTAGCGAGACGGATCAACGCTGGCAATGGTTGGGGCCGCTCTTCATTGTCGCCGCGCTGGCTCCGGTTTATTTGCTGACGATGTCGCATGCGGTGGGCGAGGCCGACGCGTTCGAATTCCAGGTCGTCGCTCCACAGCTCGGCATAGCCCACCCGACGGGCTATCCGCTCTACTTGTTGCTGGGGAAACTATTCTCGTTGCTGCCGTCCGGTACGATGGCCTGGCGGATCAATCTGGCTTCGGCCGTCTATGCGGTGCTGGCGGCGGCCGTCGTCTTCCGGCTGGGCCGGCAGTTATTGAGGCGGCCGTTAGCTGCGTTGGCCGGCGCGGCGCTTCTTGGCCTGTTGCCTGTCTACTGGAGCCAGGCCATCATTGCTGAGGTCTACACGTTGCACGCGCTCATCGTGGCGTCGGCGCTATTGCTCATGTTGAGACTGATCGACAACTGGCGATGGGCGGCCGAAAACGTGCCTGGTGAGACCTGGAATATGGCCCGCGACCGCAAGACGATGGTCGCGCTGGCATTCCTGTTAGGATTGGGGCTGACCAACCATCTGACGACTGTGTTCCTCCTGCCGCCGGCTGCGCTGGCCATCTTGATCAACTTGTGGCCTGGTATCAGCCGCAAACGTTCCAACGTTAGCCGGCGCCGGTCGCTGATTCCGCTGTTTCTTCAGCTCTTGCTGGCGTTCCTGTTGCCTTTGTTGCTCTATGCCTATCTACCATTGCGCTGGGCAGCGCTCAATGGCGAGCCGATGGGCATGGGCCGTTTCGTCGATTGGGTGGTGGCCGGACGATTTCATGGAGCATTACAATGGGGGGCCTGGCTGCACGACCCCACACGACGACAGATCGTCGCCCGCCTGTTCCTCGACGAGTGGGGCTGGGTCTATCTGTCGCTGGCGGCCATAGGGCTGGGATGGTTGTTTGCGCGGCGCTGGCGTGTGGCGCTGGTGTTGTTGGCCGCGGCGGCGGGCTTCACCTTTTACGCGTTGAATTATTACGTGCCCGACCTGGCCGTCTTTCTGATCCCGGCCCACGTGGTCGTCGCGGTATGGGTCGCAGTGGGGTTGGCCGCACTGGGCGAACTTGCCGGCCGCGCCCTGGGTCGGATGAAGACCATGACGGCCGTCGTCCCAATCCTTCTCTTTTTGCTGGTCATGCTGCCAGCAATAAGAGTGACGAGCGATCGCTGGCACTTAATGAACCAGTCCGGCCGCGACGGCGGTGAGACATGGGCCAGGGGCGTTCTGGCATT
>JACFOH010000004.1:27564-95814 GCA_019454405.1 Promineifilum sp. | reverse complement strand
CTACGGCTGCTCGGCTACCAGGTCGAGCCGGTCTCCACCGTTGACCCGGACGCCGCGGCGATCACGCTTTACTGGACGCTGGATCGGCCGTTGGCTGAGGGAGAGACGGCGCCCGTGCTCTCCTGGCGCTGGGGAGAGGGCGATCTGGCCGTCTCCGGCCGGCATCCGGTCAACGATACCTACCCGGTCAATGCCTGGCGGCCGGGGGAGATCGTCGTCGATTATCATCTGCTCCCGCTGCCCGATGTCGATTGTGACCGGCCGGCGTGTCCGCTCGACGCGCGGCTGGCCATCGCGCCGCGCTTCACCCCTGTGGATGATTTGGCGTGGCAGACGATCGCGACGGTGCCTGCCTCGCCGCGGCCCGGGCCGGCGGGACGATCTCTCAGGATGATTTTCGATAACTTCGTGCTTGATGGGCTGGACGCGCCCGCGGCCGCCCGCCCAGGGACACCACTATCGATACGGTACAGTGGCCGTGGCGATGAGGCGGATATGAGATTCATGCTGGCCCCCGAGCATGCTGCGAGCAGTTTGATCACGCATTTGGATGATCGGCCGCAATCGGGTCAGACCTCGACCGAATCGATTGTTTGGTCGACCGTCGTTGAACCGGCGGTCGAGGAAGGCCCGCACGTACTCATCGCTTTTTCGAGCGGCGGGGCGGCGATTTGCGGCTGGCTGGCGCGGCCGACGACGGGCTGCGTGGTAGCGCCGGTCGATATCAGCGGCGTGCCCTTGCCGGAGGGAGCTACCAACTTCGACGACAAGATCGTCCTGCTGGCCGCGGAGGTGGATTGGGGGAATTTCGCGCCAGGCGGCCAACTGCCGGTGACGATCGTTTGGCAAGGGCTATCACAGATGGCCGAGGATTACACCGTCTTCGTGCAGGTGCTCGACGCATCCGACCGCATCGTAGGGCAGGTGGATGCCTGGCCGGTGCAGGGAACACGACCGACAAGTAGCTGGCGACCGGGCGAAGTCGTCACCGATCCCTATTTCGTGCAGATCAACTCCGATATACCTCCCGTTCAGCCGGGCGATTCATATGAGGTCCATATCGGCCTTTATCTTTTGGCAACGCTTCAGCGATTGCCGACGCTGGATGAGGAAGGAAACCCGATGGGCGATCACATCAGGGTGCGCGCATCTTTTGACTGAATTAGGCGAGGGCCGCGTCTATCTCCGCCAGAAGCATGGCGATATGCGCGGGATCGCAGAAGGCGTCGGCCGTGGCGTCGATGTCGATGACTGGCGTGGAGGTCTCGCCGGCCATCCAGTCGGCGATGTATTGCTCCATCATGATGAGGTCGTCGCGCTGGGCGATCTCCAGTGGCCGGCCGCGCTGGGCGTAGCGGGTTGCGACCACCGATAGAGGGGCGGTCAGGTGGAGAATGAGGTCGATCGGCCCCAGGAGATCCCGCAGGCTGTTATAGAGCCGGCCACATAGGGCGTATTCGGCGTCGTTCAGATAGCCTCGGTGGTGGAAAAGGCGGCTGAAACCATGGTAATCGAGATCCAGCCCGCCATCGATCACCCCGTAGGATGGGCCTTCGCGGAGGGCGCGCTCCTGCTCCGCGCGCAGCAGCAGGTAGTCGACCTGGTTGGTGAAGGCGTAGCGAGTGGGATCGGTCGCCGTGAGAGCCTGGAATGGCCGTTCGATATGCTGCTCCGTGCCACTGGCAAACGATCCTGCCTGGCATAGCGCGTGGGCCAGCGTCGTCTTACCGACACCTGAATTCCCGACGATGGTAATGATCTTGCCCATGGATAGGTTGCGCCCGCTCCTAGAAAGCCGCCGGAGCGGTCTCGGTGAAAACGAATGCGCCATAGCCGACGACGCGGTCGTGCGGGCCGCCGGTATCGCCGGAATTGCGCAGATCGATCGTCTCGGCCTGTATTTTTCGTCTCCGTGCCGCCAATAGCAACCCAGCGATAGCTGCTCGGCCGCAGGCGCTGTCGCCACGCAAGGCCTCCGGCTGCAGGGCGACGATAGCCTCGGCCGTCTCGCCGTCCAGTCGTCGTGCCGTTTGCCAATCATGATAATGGCTTAGGTCGGAGCTAATGATGATGCGCGTATCCGGCCCATCCCACACACTCTCCAGCGCGGCGGCTACTTCTTCGGCTGTTGTGTGACCTACCAGCAGTGGTACGATGCTGAAATCCAGGAACAACTCTTGCAGGAATGGCAGTTGAACCTCCAGACAATGTTCGGGCGCATGGGCAGCGTCATCGATCGTGATACCGGGTTGCGCCAGCAGGTTCGCACGAACGACTTCATCGACGGGCACGCGGCCCAAAGGAGTGTCGAAGGCGGCCGCGCCACTGATCGCCAGACCTTGCACCGACGCATAGTGAGCCGGCCCGACGAGGATGAAGCGACGTACAGGAATATCGCTGCACGCCAGCTGCAGATAGGCTGAAGCGGCGATAGGGCCGGAGTACGGATAGCCGGCATGGGGGGCGATGATGGCCTTGACCAGCGGATAATCCTCGCAGTCGTCGGGACCGTTGGCCTCGACCAGATAGCGGCGCACGTCGATTTCGAGTCGCTCCGGATCCGCTGGATAGAATTGCCCGGCCACGGCCGGTAGGCGCGTGAACAAAGTCGTCATAAAGAGCTCCCGAATTCCTTAATACAAAGTAGCAAAGTGATGTCGGAACGCCCGACGGTCACGGGCGAGGGAAATAACAAGCCCATCCATAGTATAATACAAATGGCGCATTATGTTTGTCGGAAGAACGCCGGCTGACGGATTCTTTCCGGCAAGCGGAGGTGAAAGATCATGGAACCGGTAACTGGCGTTCCCACCCGGTATTGGCATCGTTTAGCCGACGGCCGGATACAGTGTGACCTGTGCCCCCGAGAGTGCAAGCTCCATGACGGCCAGCGGGGCATGTGTTTTGTTCGAGGTGCGTCGGGCGGCGAGATCGTCTTGACGACCTACGGCCGTTCCAGCGGCTTCTGCGTCGACCCTATCGAAAAAAAGCCGCTTAATCATTTTTTGCCGGGCACGCCGGTATTGTCGTTCGGCACGGCCGGCTGTAATCTGGCTTGCAAATTCTGCCAGAACTGGGATATCAGCAAATCACGCGAGTGGGATACGCTGGCGGACGCGGCCGACCCGGAGACGATCGCTCGGGCGGCCGAGCGCCTGGGTTGCCGCAGCGTGGCCTTCACCTATAACGATCCTGTCATCTTCATGGAGTACGCCGTTGACGTGGCCGAGGCCTGCCACGAGCGAGGCCTCAAGGCCGTAGCCGTGACAGCTGGCTACATCACCGACGTCGCCCGGCCCGAATTCTTCGTGCCTATGGACGCGGCCAATGTGGATCTGAAGGCTTTCACTGAGGATTTCTATCGCGACGTCTGCGCGGCTGAGCTGAGGCCGGTGCTGGACACCCTTCGCTATCTGAAATATGAGACGAATGTGTGGCTGGAGACCACGACGTTACTTATCCCTGGCCTGAATGATTCAGACGAGGAATTGGACGCTATGACCCGCTGGGTAGTCGCCGAACTGGGGCCGGACGTGCCGATGCATTTCTCCGCCTTTCACCCCGACTACAAGATGCTCGACCGGCCATCCACACCACCCGAGACGCTGAGCCGCGCTCGACGAATCGCCTTGTCGAATGGTGTGCGCTATGCCTACACAGGTAACGTCCACGACGAAGCCGGCGGCACGACCTATTGCCACCAATGCGGCGAGACGCTTATCGGGCGCGACTGGTACGAATTAACGGCCTGGAACCTGACCGAAGACGGTCGCTGCCGGTCGTGTGGCGCGGCCTGTGCGGGGGTATTCGACCGGTTGCCGGGGCGCTGGGGGGCGCGGCGGCAACCGGTGCGTCTATCTGAAGCAGCTTACCGCTGACGATTCTAGTTGAGCGTGCCGACGACCTCTAGCCGCTCGCCGTTCACCCGGCCGGTCAGGATGGTGCCGTCGCTAAACCGCCATACTTCGATCGCCATCGTATCCGTCATGTTGTGGCTGCGCAGGATGTCGCAATAATCAGCCATTGTGCCGTCGGTGGCCAATACCAGGCCCTCCAATTTGACCAGAAGGTCACCCGGCTTGATGCCCGCTTTGTCGGCCGGGGAGCCTGACTTGACCGAAGATACCCAGATGCCGAAGATGCTGGAGCCGTCGGTGACTGCCTCGCCATTGATTCCCAGCGAGTTCACATCCTGCCCGGCGCGCAGTTGTTCGATGACTGGAAGGGCTTCACTACGAGCGATCGAGAAATACTGGCTGGTCTGATCGTTGCCGGCGTAATTAACGCCTACGACGCGACCGTTCATATCGACCAGCGGCCCGCCGGAGTTGCCGGGGTTGACAGTGGCGTCGACTTCCAGAACATGGTCGATCGAGGCCCAGTTCGTCTCGCCGTCGGCCCTGGCCTTGGAGACAACGCCTCGCGTCAGGGTGAACTCTTCATTGGCGAAAAACGGGAATCCGGCCGCGTAGACGTCGAGTCCTACATTGACCGGCTCGTCTCGCCATGGAAGAACTGGGAAGCCATCGCCTTCGATATCGATGACAGCCAGATCTGAGCATTCGGATACGCCCAGAATCTTGGCGTTGCGTGGACGATCTTCGCCCTCAACATAGACCTGCAGGAATGCCGATCCCGTGACAACGTGGTTGTTTGTCACGGCGATGCCCGATGGATCGATGATGAAGCCCGACCCCTGGCCCCTGGCGTTGGTCATCTCCCCATATGATGGGTCGAGGAAGGTGCCCTGGGCACGGATGCGGATGGTGGCTGCGCGGACGTCGTCCAGTGATGTCGCTGCATTCTGGGGTGCGTTGGCGACGGCCGGAGCTTCGGTTGCAGCCGGTTCGGCCGTCGGTTCCGGGGCGGCCTGGATTATTTCGCCGTTGACCGTAATGTTGAGCGTCTGATTTAGCTCGTCGTTCAGATACAACTCTACCTTGTACGTGCCCGGCGCCCACTGACCACTGGGCGTCAAATCGAAGGTCACGATACCGCTGCCGGTCTGAATGGAGTTCTGGTCGATGAGTGTATTGGGCGGCGCGACACTGCCCACATCTACGGCATACCAGATGGCTTTGACCGTGGTTGAGTCGGGCGCGTTGGCCAGATCGACGATGAGATAAAACGGCTCGTTCGTCTCGAAGGTCGTGGCCGCCTGTTTCCCGTCCGGATCCTTGGCCAGCGTGGCGCTCTTGATATTGGCAGTGCTGGCGCTGAATTCACAGGCGGTTAACAACAGCAGTGCCGAAGACAGCAACAGGAACAGTACGGACAGCGATCGTTTCATCATTCTCCTCCATTGAGACTACAGTTATGACGATAAAGCGATGGTAGCTGAGCGTGAATTGGCGTTATCGTATGGCGTGTGCTCAAGCTGGATATTAGCCGCTATTATATAATGGGTTATGTCATGTTTGTCAACCTTGAGCCGGTGAAATGGGGCGTCTCTGCCGCTTCGCTTGCCATCAAATAGATGTTGTTGTATTATTTCAACAATTCTTCCAGGATTTGGGGGTCGAATAGGACCGATCCTGGGCCTAGGGAGGTCCCATCGGACATACGTGGGACGGCAAATCGAGATCAAGGGAAATCGCGATGGCTTGCTCATCCGGGTGACGGATCACCCGGACTTTGCCGTTTACGAGGGGTTGCGTCGCGAGCTGGACAAGAAACGCGACTTCCTGCAAGGTAGCCGCATCGCTCTGGAGATCGGCCGGCGCCCCATGAATGACGAACAACTGGCTGGCCTGCAGGCGTTGTTTGATGACCAGGGACTGACTTTGTGGGCGGTCATCGCCGATGACAGTGAGACGCGCGAAAAAGCCCGCGAGATAGGATTGGCGACGCGCTTGTCGGGCAGCGCCACAGATCTGGAGGGCAACGCGATGGCGACCGTGCCCAACGGCAAGGACAGCGGGACGAAGGAATTGCCCGTTGCTAACGCGCTTTTCCTGCATGAGACCGTGCGTTCCGGCCGATCGGTGGTACACGAAGGCCATGTTATTATTTTGGGTGATGTGAACCCCGGCGCGCAGGTGATCGCCACAGGCAACGTTGTCGTCTGGGGCAGGCTGCGCGGGATGGTTCATGCTGGAGCAGGAGGCGATTCGGCGGCGATGATCTGCGCGCTTGATTTGAACCCGACGCAATTGCGCATCGGCGACCAGATCGCTGTGGCGCCTGATGACAGCCACGCGGCTTCTGTTCCGGAGCAAGCCAGCGTTCGCGATGGGCAGATCGTGGCTGAGCCGTGGAGACATTGAGAACATTGTAATGGTATTCGTAGTGGTATATGGATGATCCGAGAGGATAGACGTTATGAGTGCACAAATCTTGACGATTACTTCGGGTAAAGGAGGCGTGGGCAAGACGACGGTGGCGGCTAACCTGGCGGCGGCGCTGGCCATGATGGGCAAGCGCGTCGTGGCCATCGACGCCGACATCGGTCTGCGCAACCTCGACGTCGTGATGGGGCTGGAGAATCGCATCGTTTATGATCTCGTGGACGTGGTCGAAGGGCGCTGCCGCCTGCGCCAGGCGATGATTAAGGATAAACGCCAACCGGAGCTATACCTCATCCCTGCCGCCCAGACGCGCGACAAGAACGCCGTCAGCCCGTCGGACATGGTGCTCATTTGCGACCAGCTGCGCGAAGAGATGGATTATGTGATCATCGATTCACCGGCGGGCATCGAACGCGGCTTCCGCAATGCCGTAGCGCCGGCCGACAAGGTGCTCGTCGTCACCAACCCCGAGGTATCCGCCGTGCGCGACGCCGATCGCATCATCGGCTTAATCGAGGCCGAGGAGAAGGGGCCGGGTCAACTCATCCTCAATCGGGTGAAACCGGCCATGGTTGGTCGTGGGGATATGCTGTCGGTGGACGATGTGCTCGACATCCTGGCCGTTGAGCTGCTGGGCGTTATACCGGAGGATGAACGGATCCTGGTGGCCAGCAATCAGGGCTTGCCGTTGGTGATGCACGGCGTCAATGGAGCCAGCGCGGGCGAGGCCTTCCGCAATGTGGCCCGGCGACTGGAAGGTGAAGACGTGCCTTTCGTGGAGTTGGTCCAGAAGCAGACCTTCATGAGCCGCCTGCGAGCGCTCATGAACGGCCAGTGAGGGATGTAACATGAGTTGGCTCGATCGCTTGCTCGGCAAAAACGAAACCAGCAGCCAGATGGCCAAGCAGCGGCTGCAAATGGTCCTCACCTACGACCGATCGGATCTGCCGCCGGGATTGCTGGAGGTGATCAAGGACGACATTATCCAGGTGATCGCCAAACATACGGCCATTGATACGGACAAGGTGGTTGTACATCTGGAGCAAAACACGCAAGAGAACCGGCTGGTGGCCGAGATTCCGCTGTTGGCGGCGCGCGCCAGGCGGAACGGAGCGGCCAGCAAGTAGCACAAGGATTAGTGGCCGTCCCGGCTTTGCTGTGAAATGCGTTAAATCGGTGGATTCGTACCTCCTCGGCGGGTTAAAATGGGTACGATATGCTGTCGAAGACTTCGGTTTGGCGCTATTTTGATGTATGGCTGTTGGCAGCGGTGATGCTGCTGACGGGCTATGGCATTCTCATCATTCGCAGCGCCATCACCGGCGCGCCGGCCTTTGCGGGCTACCCCCAACAGCAACTTATCTGGGCTATATTGGGCCTGATCGTCCTTCTGGTGACGGCGGCCATTGATTATCGTATCCTGACCTCGTCCCATTGGTGGATCTATGCCGGACTGGTCGGTTTGCTGGTTCTGGTGATTATCACCGGCCAGGTCAACAACGACGCGCGGCGCTGGATCCAGATCACATCCTCGATCCAGATTCAGCCATCGGAATTTGGTCGTATCTTCATCGCCATCACCTTTGGCCAATTTCTGGCCAATCGGCGGCACCTGATCAACCGCTTCGACAACACGATCGTCACGCTGATTTACTTTGCCATCCCTGTAGGCCTCATCTTTATTCAGCCGAACCTGGGTATGACCATTTTGTTCATGTTCATCTGGTTCGTGATGATTTGGGTGGCCGGCTTGCCCCTGCGACATTTCGTTTTGTTGGGGATGTTGGGACTGGCGATGGGGCTAGCGGTCTTCCCCTTCCTGGCCGACTACCAGCGCGGCCGCATCACGACCTTCCTGAACCCTGAGGAAGCCAGTCGCGACGATGTGTTCAACATCGACCAGGCCGAGATTAGCATCGGCTCCGGCGGGTTATATGGTAAGGGCTATCTACAGGGGACCCAGAGCCAGCTGGGCTTTTTGCGCGCGCAGCACACCGACTTTATCTTTTCGGTGCTGACGGAGGAGATGGGCCTGCTGTTCGGCTCGCTGATTGTGCTGGGCCTCATGGCCTTTATCCTGTTACGCATTTTGCGGGCGGCCGCGCTCAGCCCCGATCCGGCCGGCAAACTGATCTGCACCGGTATCGCGGCCATTTTGTTCTTCCAGACGGCCGTCAATGTGGGTATGAATGTGCGTGTGTTGCCCGTGACCGGGTTGACGTTGCCGTTTGTCAGCTATGGCGGCAGTTCGCTCGTCACCCTGTTCCTGGCTATCGGCGTGGTCGAGTCGGTTCTGATGCGACAACGCAAGCAGGAATTTGGCTGATCGGCGCCGGATCGTATCACCTGCCAAAAACCCCTTTATCTGCTATCCTTTCAGTTCGGTCGTTGGTGCTTGGTGTGACCAGCGGGCGGCTAAATTCATTGATTGTTGTCGATTATCCACGAGCTTATGACTGTTCGCGTTCGTTTCGCACCCAGCCCCACGGGCTATCTGCATATCGGCGGGGCACGTACCGCCCTCTATAACTGGATGTTCGCCCGCAAGCATGGCGGACAATTTATTCTGCGCATTGAGGACACTGACCAGAAGCGGGCCGTCAAGGGCGCGGTGCAGGCGTTGATGGACGCGCTGCGCTGGTTGGGCCTTGATTGGGACGAAGGCCCCGGCGTCGGCGGCCCTTACGGCCCCTACATTCAGAGCGAGCGTGCCGAATTGTATCGTCAATGGGCCGGCTGGCTGCTCGACCATGACCACGCCTACAAATGCTATTGCACGGCCGACGAGTTGAAAGCTCGCCGCGCCGCCCAGAAAGCCGCGCGCAGCGACCAGGGCTACGATCGACGCTGCCGTTATCTGACGCCTGAAGAGCGAGCCGCGCGCGAACGTGATGGTCTGCCTTATACGATCCGTTTCAAGGCGCCAATAGAAGGCGTGACGGTTATCCATGACGTGATTCGCGGTGAGATCACCGTGCCCAACAGCCAGATCGCCGATGCGGTGCTGCTCAAATCCGACGGCCTGCCCACCTATCATCTGGCCAACGTCGTCGACGATCATTTCATGGGGATCACCCATATTTTGCGCGCCGACGAGTGGATCAACAGCGCGCCCCTGCATATCAACCTCTACGCGGCCTTTGGCTGGGAGAACCCGGTCTACGCTCATTTGCCGCTGGTGCTTAACCCCAGTGGCCGGGGCAAGCTGAGCAAGCGCGCCCAGGCCTTTGACGACCACGGCCATCAGGTGTTGGTCAAGGTCGAAGAGTTCCGCGACGCCGGTTATCTGCCGCAAGCGGTGAATAACTTCCTGGCCAATGTCGGCTGGTCGTTCGGCGATGATCGCGAGAAGTTCCCCATCGAGGAGGCTATCCCGCGCTTTCGGCTGGAGGACATTAACCCCGCGCCGACACGACTACCCTACGACAAGCTGGACTGGCTCAACGGCCAGTGGATTCAGGATATGGAACCGCTGGAGCTAGCTCAAGCCCTCAAGCCGTTTCTTGACCGGCAAGGGCACGAAGTCGGAGCTGAAGCTCTTCTGGCTGTGGCTCCGTCGCTGCGCGTGCGGCTGAAGAAGTTGACCGACGCCGATGATTTCCTGAGATTCCTGTGGGACGATGAGGGAAACACCGGTGTTATCACCGCCGAGCGCCTGGCTCATAATAAATTACCGAGCGATGCCGCGTTGCGTAGTTTACAGGCGGCTCGCGACTTCATCGCCACGGTGCAGCCGTTCGATCTCGATACGCTGGCCGCCGGTTTGACGACCATCGGCGAGGCGCACACCACCAACGGTAAGGCCGGCCCGTTCCTGGGCGTCCTGCGGTTGGCTGTCACCCGGCAAGACGTCTCGCCGCCGGTGTTCGAATCGATCGTCGCCCTCGGTCGCGAGCGCGCCTTGGGCCGGCTTGATAGCGCCATCGCGTTATGGCATAAATAATCACAACACGAACAATCGCTGAAAATCGTATGACTGATCTGACTCCACCAACGACTTCCAATTTCATCCGCACCATCATCGACGAAGATAATGCCACCGGTAAATACGACGGCTTCGTCCATACCCGCTTCCCGCCGGAGCCAAATGGCTATCTGCACATTGGCCATGCCAAGTCGATCAACCTCAATTATGGCCTGGCCCAGGATTATGGTGGCCTTTTTAACCTGCGCTTCGACGACACCAATCCGGAGAAGGAAGAGCAAGAGTACATCGATGCCATCATGGAAGATGTTCGCTGGCTGGGGGCTGATTGGGATGGTCGCCTGTATCACGCCTCGGACTACTTTGGCCAGCTCTACGACTGGGCTGAGCAACTCATCAAAGCCGGCAAAGCGTATGTCGATGACCTCAGCGCGGACGAGATTCGCGAATATCGCGGCACGCTGACCGAGCCGGGCAAGAATAGTCCCTACCGCGAGCGCACCGTCGAGGAAAACCTTGACCTGTTTCGTCGCATGCGGGCCGGCGAGTTCGACGAAGGTTCGCGCGTGCTACGGGCCAAAATCGATATGGCTTCGCCGTTTATCGTGCTGCGCGATCCGGTCATGTACCGTATCCTCCATGCAGAGCACCCGCGCACGGGCAACGCCTGGCATATCTATCCGACCTACGACTGGGCCCACGGCCAGAGTGATTCCATCGAGAGCATCACGCACTCGATTTGCACGCTGGAATTCGAAAACAACCGTCGCCTATACGACTGGTTTCAAGAGGCGTTGGGCATACGCCGGTCGCAGCAGATCGAGTTCGCCCGGCTCAACCTGACCTACACCGTCATGAGCAAGCGCAAGATGATCCGGCTGGTGAAGGATGGTTATGTCAATGGTTGGGACGACCCGCGCTTCTGGACGATTCGCGGGTTGCGTCGCCGCGGCTACACGCCGGAGGCCATCCGTTTGTTCACCGACATGATCGGCGTCTCCAAGGCCAACAGCCTGGTCGACTACCAGATGCTTGAGCACGCCGTCCGTGAAGACCTGAACGTTCGCACATCGCGCGTTATGGCCGTGCTGGAACCGCTTAAGGTCGTCATTGAGAATTATCCCAAGGGCAAGGAGGACAGCTTCGATGTTCCCTCCTTCCCGCAGGACAAGAGCCGCGAGGAGTCGCGGTTGATCCCTTTCTCCCGTGAGATTTATATCGAGCGCGACGACTTCATGGAAGAACCGATCAAGGGATATAACCGGTTGGCTCCCGGCGTTGAAGTACGTTTGATGAACGCCTATTTCATCACTTGCACCGCTGTTGTGAAGGACTCGGCCGGGCGCATCGTGGAACTGCGCGCCACTTATGATCCAGCCACACGTGGCGGGCAATCGCCGGACGGCCGCAAAGTGAAGGGCACGATTCATTGGGTGTCGGCCGAGCACGCTCTTCCAGCTGAGGTGCGGCTCTATGATCGATTATTTATCAAGCCTAACCCGGAGGAAGGCGGCGAGGACTTTATCGAAAACCTCAACCCGGATTCGTTGAAGGTCGTTGACGCCATGCTCGAGCCGAGTCTGGCCACGGCCGTCCCTGGCGACAAATTTCAATTCATGCGCGTCGGTTATTTTTGTGTCGATCTCGATTCTACCGCCGACCGCCTGGTATTTAACCGGACGGTGTCCCTAAAGGATACGTGGGCCAAGGGTAAGTAATATCCGGCCGGTGGGCGAGTGAGGCAAGACTTATGACCCCACAACAGATCGAAGTCGCTCTTGAGCGCATTCTGCCCCGCGTCGCCAAGCCGGGACGCTACACCGGCGGCGAACTGAATCAGGTCGTCAAAAATTGGGATGAGATAGACTACAAGGTCGCCATGGCCTTCCCCGATGTTTACGACATCGGCATGTCCAACCTGGGCTGGATGGTTCATTACGACATCATCAACAAGCACCGTAACCTGCTGGCCGAACGCGTCTTTTGCCCGTGGGATGACATGGAAGCGGCCATGCGCGAGCGGAATATGCCGCTCTTCTCCCTGGAGACCAAACACCCCGTCCGGGACTTCGATCTGCTGGGCATCACCCTGCCTTATGAACAGCTCTTCACCAATGTTCTGAACCTGCTCAATCTGGCCGGCTTGCCGGTGCGCGCAGCCGATCGTGATGCAAGTCACCCGTTGGTTGTGGCTGGCGGCCATGCCTGCTACAACCCCGAGCCGATGGCGCCCTTTATCGATGTGTTCGTCATCGGCGAAGGGGAGGAAGCGCTCCTGGAGATCATCGGCACGATGCGAGCGGCCGCCCACCTGGATCGCGAGGCCCAGTTGCGCCATGTTGCCCAGATCGACGGTTGTTATGTGCCGCGATTTTATGATGTGGCTTATCATCCGGACGGTACGGTGGCGGCCATCACGCCCAACGTGCCCGAGGCTCCGCCACGCATTCTCAAACGGATTGTCCCCGTCTTGCCGCCGCCGGTTACCGATTTCATCGTGCCCTTCGTGCAGACTGTCCATAATCGGGCGCCCATCGAGATTATGCGCGGCTGTACCCACGGCTGCCGCTTCTGTCATGCAGGTATGGTCACCCGGCCCGTGCGCGAGCGACCGGTCGAGGACGTGCTATCAGCCATGCAGACCATCATCGAAAAGACCGGCTATGAGGAGATCGCCCTGATGTCGCTTTCCTCCAGCGACTATACCCATGTGTTGGAACTGACCGAAGAAGTCGGCCGTCGCTTTGGTCATTTGGGCATCAATCTCTCCTTGCCATCCTTGCGCATCGAGACAGTCAGCACGCAACTGATGGACAATCTCGGCGACGGCCGCCGCACCGGCTTCACCCTGGCCCCCGAGGCGGCTACGGAGAAGATGCGTAACATCATCAACAAGCACGTCACGCATGAGGAGCTGCTGGAGACCGCGCGCGAGATCTACCGTCGCGGCTGGCGCACTATCAAGCTCTATTTCATGATCGGTCACCCGATGGAGGAAATGTCCGACGTGGAGGCGATCGCTGATCTGTCGCGACAAGTGTTAGCCGAGGGGCGGCGCTTCCACAATAATCAGGCGGCCGTCAATGCCGGGGTAAGCACCTTCATTCCCAAGCCGCATACCCCGTTCCAGTGGGAAGCGATGGGCCGGATGGAGGATATCCGCGATAAGCTGGGCTATCTGATCCGCGAATTCAGACGGCCGGGCTTGAAGCTAAGCTGGAACGATCCGGACGAATCGGTCTTTGAGGGCATCCTGACTCGTGGCGATCGGCGCCTGGCCGAAGTCGTCGAGCGGGCCTGGCGAAAGGGAGCCAGGTTCGACGCCTGGTTCGATCATTTTCGGTGCGACGCCTGGTATGAGGCGATGGCCGAGGAGGGTCTCGATCCGGCTTTCTATTCCCATCGCCAGCGATCCATCGACGAGATTTTCCCATGGGAGCATATCGACATCGCCGTGACGCGCCGCTATCTGACGAAAGACTATCTGATGAGCCAGCGTCAGGAGACGCGCGTCGATTGTCGCGAGCACTGTTTCGCCTGCGGCATCCTGCCCAAACTGAAGGATCTCCGTCGCGAGACGCCGGATGAAGCCTGGAAGTGCCCGCCGGTGACCAAAGTGGTCAATCGTCAGGCGCGCCGATCTGTCAAGTCGCCGGCGAGTTAATCATCCCCCTTATCGCCTATTCTGCATTTTGCCCGACTATCAGGCGATTCCTAAGGCGAAAGGCCCACAAGCGCCAGTGGAGCGACGGCCCGACGGCCGCCGCCTTTTCAGCCAACAACCGCTGAGCTTCCTTGTACAGGGCGATGTCCAGCTGGTTGTAGCGACGGACGGTCTCGATGAGATCGGCCGGGTGCGATTCGGTCGGCCGGCGGTTTTCGCCGATATTGACCGAGCGATAGCTAATATCCCGCCAGCCGAACGCCCGCTGCAATAGCAGGAGCGTCAGGTCAAACTTCTCGGTCACGCCGACCACCTCGAACGACCGGAGGTTGGCGATAGCTTGCTCCAGATGGGTCTCGTTTAATTCACCGAACGGGACTGCGCCAAACACGCCGGAGATCAGGCGTACCTGGCCGTCGTTCATCATCAGGGGCGAGCCGTTCTCCAGCAGCTCTTTCAACGTCCAGTTGTTGTCATGAATCTCATCATAGAGATAGTGGCGAGGTTCTCGTTGAGCGTGATAGAAGTAGGAGATGACGCGGTCGACCGGCTCGCGCAGAATGGTGAAGTACGCAGCCGGGCCAGGAAGTAGTTCGTGGATGCCAAACGGGAAATGCCCCTGTAACAGCCGCACCTGAGCCAGCCGTTCTGGAGGCCAGCCGGCTAGTTCGGCCATAAACGCATGGGTATCGATGCCACACTCGACGAAATTTTCCGGTGGATAGTTCTTTTTCAGAATGCGGTTAAGCGTCGTCCCAGCCGATTTTGGGATGTGGTAGAAGATGACGGGCGAGCTATCCAATGGATCTATTGGCTTTCGTCCCATAATTCCACAACACCATTGGCCAGCACGACCTCATCTCTCTCGGCCGCCTTGGTCTGGAAGAGTATCCGGTCGCTGCCGCCGTTATCCCCCTTGACAGCCCACATCTCTGTTACGAGAGTTTCGCCGGGGAAGACATGTTTGGTAAAGCGCGTCCGAATGCTCTTGAAGCGTGCCGGATCGTTGCCGGCAAAATGGCGCAACACGGCCCGACCGGCGAAACCGAAGGTACACAGTCCGTGGAGAATTGGCCGGTCAAATCCGCCGATCGACGAGAAGGCCGGGTCGGCGTGGAGCGGGTTGAAGTCGCCCGATGCCAGCCGGTAGAGCAGGGCCTGGTTCTCGTTCGTTTGCTGGCGAGCCACGACATCGGGTGCGCGGTCGGGCAAGGCATCAGCCGATGATGACGGCCCGCGCTCGCCACCGAAACCGCCCATGCCGCGAATGAAGAGCGACACCTGGTTGAAAGCGATCGCCTCGCCTTTCTCATCGGCCGTGTGAACGTCGAGCAGCACCAGAGCGCCTGATCCCTTGTCGTAGATGTTGGAGATGAAGGCCGTATTCGTCACGGTGGCGTTGACGGGTAGCGGTCGTTTCATTTCAAGGTATTGTTCGCCGTGCAGCAACAGTGCCGGGTTGAATCGCAGGCCGGGCACGCTGACGATCTCCCACAGGAGCGAGAACGGGAAGGTGACGGCATACGTTGGCAGCGCCTTGAATCCGTCGCGGCTCATCTCGTAAACGAACTGCAATTCGGACGCATCCAGCGGATCGACGGCCGCGCCGACCGCCAGAGCATAGAGGCTCAAATCTTTCTCGGTGTAGGTGACGGTCGCTGGCTTGAACTGATAACCGATCGCCGACAACGGGCCTTCACCGGCCGGCGAAGGTTGTTTCCTGTCATCGTTGGCTTCGGCCGGAGGGGCGGCATTGGCCGCGCGCATCAGATTTTCCATCACCGGCGCGAAAGAGTCGGTCGGTGTCTCTGGATACGTGGGGTCGCTGAAGTCCTGGATGACAGACCATTGCTCGGCTATCTCTTCAGGCGTCGGCGGTTGGTCGATTGGCAGGAATGCTCCCCGGCTGCGCTGCCAGCGCAGTCGCGAGAACCAGCCCGCACCCACCTCGAACACTTCTCCAGTGGTGGTGTTGCTATCGTGGCACAGGTAGGCGACGAGCGGGGCGACATATTCCGGCTTGAGAGCGGCGATCATCTCCGGTGGCAGGATCGTTTCCGTGAGGCGTGATCCGGCCAGCGGGGCGATAGTGTTAACCAGGACATTGCGCTTCTGGCCCTCCACGGCCAGCGCGTTGGCCATGCCCAACAGGCCGAGCTTGGCGCTGCTGTAGTTGACCTGACCAAAGTTGCCGTAGAGGCCCGCGGCCGAGCTGGTGTTGACGATGCGGCCGTAACCCTGGTCGCGCATATAGGGCCAGACAGCATGGGCCATCTTGTAGCCGCCATAGAGATGGACGCGATAGATCTTCTCCCAATCCTCGTCAGTCATCTTGTGAAAGCTGGTGTCGCGCAGGATGCCGGCGTTGTTGATCAGGATGTCGACGCGACCGAAATGGTCGAGAGCGGCCTGCACGATGCGCTCGCCGTTCTCGACGGAATCGTAGTTGGCCACGGCTTCGCCGTCTGTGGCCAGGATCTCGTCCACGACGCGGTCGGCGGCCGAGTGTCCCGCGCCCTCGCCGTGCATGGTGCCGCCAAGATCGTTGACGACGATGCTCGCGCCGCGTGAAGCCAGCAGCAAGGCATAGGCCCGACCTAGCCCGCCGCCCGCGCCGGTGATGATGGCGACCCGCCCGTCAAATCGTAATTCCCTGGTCATGACTCTCCTCGTACGTGTAGGCTATGTGTCATAAGGATTATGTCAATTGGTCAGCGTCTAGCTTGCATCGTCCGCCGGTCGTCGCAACTTGGGGTTGTTGGCATGTCGCTCGCGGTCGCGGTTCGTCTTCTTTTCCATGGTGCGCTCAAAAGCGGCCGTCAGATCCACGCCGGTTTGGTTGGCCAGACAGATGAGCACGAACAGCACGTCAGCGAACTCGTCAGCCAGCTCGCGCCCCTCGTCGGACTTCTTGAAGCTTTGATCGCCGTACTGCCGCGACATGAGCCGGGCGACCTCGCCGACTTCTTCGACCAACACAGCCAGATTGGTCAGTTCGGAATAATAGCGTATCCCGACGGTGCGGATCCATTCATCGACCCGATTCTGAGCCTCGCGCAATGTCATTTCCATATCGAGATTCCAAAAAATCATCCGTCGATTTGGCGAATCATTTCTTCTTTACTTGCTCCAGGATGTCATAGAATACCGGCGGCCGGCGACGCGGAGCTACTTGCTCGGCGGCGAATGCCACCCGCAGCAACAGCCCTTCCTCCCATGGCCGCCCCATCGCTTGCATGGACGTAGGTAGCCCGTGTGAGTCATAGCCGACCGGAAAGGCGATGGCGGGCAGCCCGGTCAGGTTCCCCGGCATGGCGAAGCGCATCAGCTCCGTCACCGTGCCCAGGTCTGACCAGCCGTCGTGTTCGCCGCCGTCAGGGATCACGGGCGCGGTGACGGCCGTGGCCGGCGTCAAGATAACGTCCACCTGCTGGAAAGCGCGTCGGAAATGTTCGATCGCGCGTGTGCGCACGCGCTGCCCCTGCAAATAGTCCGATGCCGTTAGCGCCTTGCCCAACGTCAGATTGACTCTTGTGGACGGGCTAAGCTCTGACCAATGTTCAGCGTGCAGCAAGGCGATGTTGTTGGCCATCTCGGCCAGAATCGTGCCTGCCTGGGCTACACGGATCTCGTCCAGTTCGGGAATTACGATATCGTGGATCGTCGCACCCATCTCCGTTAACTGCTGCACGATCAGCCAGCAATCCTCGACGATGGCCGGATCGGCATGCTCGAACCACGGCCGGAAGATGCCCAGGCGCACGCCGTGTAGATCGATGTTGGTCCATTGCCCCAGATCGACGGGAGGCTGGTATCGTGACAGAGGATCATGCTCGTCCGGCCCGGCGATGCAAGCGTAAGTCAGGGCCACATCGCTGACGGTTGCGCCGATGGGGCCGAGGTGACCCATCGACCAGGTGAGCGGGACAGCGCCAAACTCGCTGACGCGGCCGAACGTCGCCTTCAGGCCCACCATGCCGGTCAGCGCCGCCGGAATACGGATGGAGCCGCCGCCGTCGGCCCCGATCGCCACGGGACAGAAGCCGGCGGCCACGGCCGCAGCCGATCCGCCTGAACTGCCGCCAGGGTGGCTGGTGAGGCTGTACGGGTTGCGTATTGTGCCGTAATGTTGATTGAAGCCGTCGGGATTGATGCCGATCTCGTGCATGTTGGTCTTGCCGATGAGCATCGCTCCGGCGGCGCGCAAGCGGGCCACGACCGTCGCGTCCTCCGGCGCGGGATCCCTGCCCAGGAAACGTGTGCCGCCCGTCGTGCCATAGGGAACCTGGTTGACCTCGTCCTTCACGGCCACGGGCACGCCGTCCAGCAGACTCAACGGCCGTCCGGCCTTCAGTCGTTCGGCCGAGGCCCGCGCCATGGTCAACAAATCAGCGCGGTCGGTGGCGCGAAAGGCGCGTAGTGGCCGTTGTCCCTGGTCGCTGTCGGCGATAGCCGCCAGAATGGCTTCCGCGACGTCTTCGGGATCGGCCGTCCTGTCGCGATAGGCGCGTGCGTAGTCGGCCGAGGAAGTCAGTGGCTCGCGGTTCGGCAGCGCGGCGACCTGCTCTTGCAGCGCGTCCCAGTCGGCCGGCGTCGTGTCTCGCAAAGCCTCAGCCTCATCGATCGCTAGCGGGTAGAACGTCGGTGAATCAGTGAATCGTTTCTTGCGCAGACCCGTGATGCCACCCTGCTTCAATAGTTGACCGATGAGGACGCTGCGAATCATGCCGTTATCCAGCGAAGAAGCGAATAATCGCAACGTGCGTCCGTTGAGTTTGGGCAAGTCGAGCGAGGAGAGATTATAGGTATCAGTTGTCACGGGAGCCTCCTGATGATTCATTCGCGGACAAGTGGTTGATTGTTCATGGAATCATACCACGATTATGGCCGCGAGTGCGGCCGTCACTTTTTCAAGTACCAAACAGTTCCGACCACGAGGGCGATGCCCATCGCCAGCCAGTTGAACGGCGGCGGCACCAGGGCGGCAACGGCCAGTCCGCCGACCATGCCCAGACCGATGCCGAGAAACGTGCCGGCCAGCCGTCGTTGAGCCGGATCAAGGGCGACTCCTCGTTGAAAGGTGGTCGCCGGCAGGGTCCAGATCGATAGCGAGAAGATGAAGAACAACGACCCGACCAGCACGGCCGTCAACCCGCCGAACGTCGGCTGCAGCCAATACATGATGGCAATGCCGGCGCCGATGAAGAGGAGCGTCAGGATAATACGAATAGACATAAATATCGCATCGCTTATTGAGTCAGTGAAGAATCAGAGGATATCGGCACATCTTTGGGATGGCGGAGCGACTCGAGCAAGAACCATAGAGCGATGAGAAAGGCAAATCCGCCATAAAAACCTGTCAGGACGCCCATGCCTATCACTAGCGCCGGGCGGATACTGCCGGCGTAGACGAGGGAAACGATAATGGCTACGATTCCGCCCAACACCAGCCCTCCCACGACGTAAACAACACAACCCGGCACGCCAAATCGTGGCTCCCCATCATGGCGTAGATGCAAGATGTATTCGACCAGCCCGCCCACCAATGCGACACCCACGCCGATGGCCAGGCCGATGAGATATAAGCCAAGATTGCCGGTTCCCGCCATCCTGATCACCTTTCCGTAGGGCGCGCTCGCTCTATGGCGCTGCAACGCTGAAGATGAACCATTCTAAGCTCGGCTGAATCACGACGCAAACGCCACTTAAGCCAGCATCAGGCTTTCATCATTGGCCAGGGCGCGATCTTCTTCGAGGTTTGTTTCGGCCAGCAGATTAATTGGGCCACGGGCGAATCGTCGCGCGGCGGCTCGTGCCCGGCCATCGTGCTCGTTGTCCAGAGACCACTGCGCTTGTTCCACCATCAGCGCCAGGGATAGCGCGCGCCCTAATGTTTGGGCGAAGCGTCGCGCGCCTGCCTCCGTGGCCGGACGATCCCCTTTCACTTCCTGCAGCCAATGAATCGCCAGATGAACGATCTCAATTGCCATGCGCCCCAGTTCGACCAGCGCCGGGTCCTGGACGCGGGCAACGATCTGACTTATCTTGCGATTGAAGGCAACCAACCCGCTCGGATCATGTGCCACCGCGCGCAACACGTCCAGCGACAGCACGTTCGTCGTGCCCTCCCAAATGGGCATCACCTGGCTATCGCGCAGCAGCAAGGGCAGGCCCGTATCTTCAATGTAACCCGCGCCACCGTACGCCTCCAGAACCTCGCTGGCGATGTCCACAGCTTGCCGTCCGGTCGTCAGCTTGGCGATAGACGTCAGCAGGCGCAGCAACTCCACTTCTTCTGTGGAAGCGTCGCCGGCTTCGTCGCGGCCGATTAGCTCGACCAGGAAGAAACTCAAGAGGAACGCGGCCTCGGTCTCGGCTTGCAACCGAGCCAACGTGTCGATATGGAGCGGCTGGTCGGCCAGGAGAGCGCCAAACGCCTGGCGACGCTGAGCGTAATCTCGCGCCAGGGCTACGCCGCGCCGCATCGTGGCCGTGGCCATGACGCTGTTCCAGGTGCGCGTCAGGTGCAACATGGGTACGATGTTGCGCACGCCGTTGGCCAGCTCCATCACCGGAATGGCCGGCGTGCCCTTGAGCATCAGCTCGGCCGTCGGTAGCTTGCGCGTGCCCAGCTTGTCTTTCAGCCGGTTAACCTCGATATTGTTGAGCCGGCCATTCTCGTCACGTAACTCCAGATAGAACAAGGCCAGCCCGCGGCCTCCGGGATTACCTCCGCCCGGCCGCGCCAGGGTCAGCGCTATTTGGGATGTGGCCGCGCTGGTGAACCATTTGCGGCCGAATAATTGCCAGATGTCGGTCGAATCACGGCAGGCCATCGTCTCGCTGGTGCCAACGTCGGAGCCGCCGGTTGATTCGGTCATCCATTGACCGCTGGTCCAGAAGGTGGCCGGGTCACGGCTGGTTAGATGAGGCACAGCGCGCTGGATCAGCTCCTGATTGCCGCTGAGGAGCAGGGTTCGCGCCGCGCCATCGGTCATGGCCAGCGGGCAGGTGTAGACGTCGGTTGAGGGATGGAAAAGATAAGCCATCGCGAACTGGAGAGGCCGGGCATAACGGCCGAGTGAGCGGTCATAGGCCGTCGCGACGACGCCGAACTCGGCCGCCAATCGTTCGGCTCTTTTCCACACGGCCGTGACCTCGATGTGATCGATGCGCTCGCCCCAGGGCGACCACTGCGTCAGCACGGGCATATTCAGGCGATCATCCAGCTGCAACTGATAAAGCTCGCCGCCGGCCAGCTCGCCCATTTCACGCAAGGGTGGCTCGGCTTCAGCCAGGATATCGGGCGGCAGAACTCGTCTGAGATATGTCCGCAAAACCCTGTCAGTATCGTATTGGTTGCCCAGTTGCGGGCCGGGTTGGTTAAACGGCTTAAAATTCATTACGCCCTCCGTATCGTGCGAAAAAGAAACCTCACGCTATAGCCAACTCTGGATTTCGGTCCATGATAATCCGATCTCGTGCAATATCTCCCCGTTGTGTACCCCCAGTGCCGTGCCGGTATGGCGATATTCGGCGGTTTGCTCCGAGAAGCGCCACGGGCTGCCGATTTGTCGCTGCACCCCACCTGTCGATTTTGGCACATCGACCACCAATTCGCGCGCGACCGTCTGTGGATGAGCCAACATCTCCGGCACGGTCAGCACCGGCTCCACGCAGACGTCGAGTGGCGCGAAAATGGCCAGCCATTCGGCCAGAGGTCGCGCGGCGACGGTCTCGCGCACGCTGGCCTTGGCCCGTGTCTGCGCATCCGGGTCGAGGCTAAGCCCCGACGCGATGAGGTCGGGACGTTCGATAGCATGACAGAAGCCCTCCCAGAATTTAGGCTCCAGGCTGCCGACCGAAAGCCAGCGATGATCGGCCGTCTCGTATAAATCATACACCCGGCCGCCGTTGAGCGCCATCGCTTCGGGTGCAGGAATCTCGCCGGCCACGAGCATGTGACTGATAAGATGCGTCTGCCAGGCGACCATCATGTCGAACATGCTGATGTCGACGGCCTGGCCCTGCCCGGTGGCCGAACGATGGATGATGGCCGCCAGCAGTCCGACCAGCGAACCCAGCGCCCCACCGCCGATATCGGCTATTTGAATCCCCAGCGGCGGCGGTCCTGTCTCGCGGCGGCCGCTGTAGCTGAGGATGCCGGACAGGGCGAGGTAATTGTTGTCGTGCCCGGCCCGGTCGCGGAGCGGCCCCGTCTGGCCGTAGCCGGTGAGAGAGCAGAAGATGACCGCCGGATTGACCTCGCGCAGCGCCTCGTAACCGATCCCCAGCCGATCCATGACGCCGGGGCGGAATTGCTCGATGACGATGTCATAGCCGGCTTCGCCGACCAGCCGCTTGACGATGCCAGCCGCGCCCGGTCGCTTCAGGTCAAGGGACAGCGAGCGTTTGTTGCGATTGAGGACGCCGTGCCAGGCCGATGTGTCGCCGTCGTAGGGCGGCAGCCAGCGCACCATGTCCGGCCGCGTCGGTGATTCCACGCGGACGACGTTGGCGCCGAGGTCGGCCAGGACCATCGTGGCGAACGGGCCGGGCAACAGGGCGGTGAAATCAAGCACCTTGAGCGATACGAGCGGGCCGGCCATGGACTATTCCTTAGGGGCGATCAGGTACCGGATAATAGCGACTGACCCCATCCAGTTCTTCCTCGCGCACGAGGCCATCGTCGATCAATAAGTCCAGGTACCCGACCAGCATCCATAGGCCGGTAACCCGACCGACCGGCGGCTGATGGGAATACATGATCTCCAATAGTTCAGGGATGGTCGACTTGCCTTCGCGGATTAGTTCCAGACATTGAGCCTTGCGCGATTCGATGCGTTCGCGTTGCCGGGCGATTACCGCGCGGTGATCGTCAAACGGCCGCCCGTGCCCGGGGTAAACTCTGTCGACTTCAAGCGCTTCGAGCGCCGCTAGCGAGCGCATGAACTGAGGCAATGCCGGATCGCGATCGCGCCGGCCTGCCGGGGGATGCTCGACGATGGGCACAGGCACCACGGCCAGCAACATGTCGGCCGAGATCAGTTGACGCGTCTCCGGCTGATAAAAGACGGTCTGTGTGCTGGCGTGACCGGGCGTGTGGATGATCTGCCAGCCCATGCCGCCCATGTGCAACTCTCCGCCTGCCCGGAAGGGAATAATGCGTTCCTCAGGAACGGAGACGGCCATTGACCGGAGCTGCTCATTGCCGGCCACGATCAGTTGGCGCGTTTCAGCCGGCAGGCCGGTTCGTGGCAGGAAATGGTCGCGGTAATAGTTAGCGCGCTGTTCCCACAAAGTAGAAGATTCCAGTAGCCACGGCGCGCCTTGCTCGAAGATCCAGACCATAGCGTCGCTTTCGTCGATGATGCGCCGGGCTGAACCAAAATGATCGACGTGCGGGTGGGTGATGACGACGCGCGAGATATCGCGGGGAGCTACGCCATGCGCGGCTAGCCCGTCGACAAGCGCTTCCCAGGCGTCCTCCGCCTTGTCTCCGGTATCGACCAGGATGATTTCCGGGTGAGTGAAGAGGTAGGCGTTGACCGATCCCATGGACCAGCCGGTCGGCAATTCAATTCTGATAGGGTCCATCTGGTTATTATCCATGAACGGGTTGATTTGGGCACTGCCCGACCTCAGCCCGTGTTCTTTAAGCCGGAAGCGATGCCGTTGATCGTCAAGAAGATCGTGTCGCGCAGTTGCTCAGCTTCCGCGCTTTCCTGGTCCGGCAGCGCTCGCAGGCGGCGCAGCAAGCTGACCTGTATGAAGTTCAGCGGATCGATGTAAGGGTTGCGGCGACGAACGCCGCGCTGGAGCACCGGTGCGGTGTCCAGTAATTCCCGATGTCCAACGGTTTGCAGAACAGCCTCGCGCGTGCTCTCGAAGGCGGCCTCCACCCGACCGAAGATGAGATCGCGGACTCGCTCATCCTCTACCAGCCCTGCGTAGAGTCGAGCGATGCCCATGTCGGCCTGGGCCATTGATACTTGCGAGTTGTCGATCAGGTTGCGAAAAAACGGCCAGTCGCGATACATCTCCTGCAATTGCGCGAGACCGGCGGGTGTGCGGCCGAACTCCGACAATGCCTCGCCGACGCCGAGCCAGCCAGGCAGAACGTGGCGGCATTGCATCCAGCTGAAGCCCCAGGGGATGGCTCGCAGGCTATCGAACGTCGCTGTGCCCGTCCGCCGAGACGGTCGCGAGCCGATGCGCATCAGGTTGATTTCGTCCATCGGCGTGGCCTGGCTCCAATAGGTCAACAACTCCGGCGTCTCATAGATGAGGCTGCGATAGGCGCGATAGGAGACGGCCGCCAGTTCGTCCATCGCCGACGTCCATTCCGGCTTTGGCTGTGCCTGCAGCCGGTAATTCTGCGGAGCGCTGGAGACGAGCACGGCATGAACGACTTGCTGCAGATGCCGCGCGGCGATGGCGGGATGACTGTAGCGGTCGGAGATAACCTCGCCTTGTTCGGTGATGCGAATGCGGCCGCCGACGGAGCCGGGCGGCTGGGCCAGGATAGCGCGGTTGGCCGGGCCTCCGCCGCGGGCGATGGTGCCGCCGCGGCCGTGGAAGAGCGTCATCGTCACGCCGTGCGCCTCGCAGGTGCGCGCCAGAGCGTCTTGCCCTTGATAAAGCTCCCAGTTGGCGGCCAAATAACCGGCGTCCTTGTTGCTATCGGAGTAGCCGATCATGATCGTCTGGCGGCGGCCGGCGCGGGCCAGGTGGGGCGCATAGCCCGGATGAGCGAACAGCTCGGTCATGATCGCCGGGGCAGCGCGCAGATCGTCTCGTGTTTCGAACAAGGGGGCGAAGGTCAGCCCCTCGGGCGCACCGTCGTCGCGCAAGCAAATGCCATGCCAGCGGGCCAACAGCAGAGGGGCTAGAATGTCTTCGGCGCCATGGGTCATGCTGACGACGTAGGGACCGAGCAATTCAGGACCGTAATAATCGACGGCGCGCTTGATGATGCGGAACAGGTTGAGTGTCTCCGTAGCCTCGGCCGACAAGTCATTGAGTCCGGTCAGGTCGGGGATAGGGCGGACAAGCATCGCGGTCAGAACCTCAGCCCGAAGCGGTCCGTCCAGTGCCTTGAAGCCGTCGAACCAGCCAAGACGGACGAATAGCTCATCGAGGACGGCCGTGTTGTAGTCGCTGTATTGCCGTAAATCGAGCCGGGCGGTGTGCAGGCCAAAACTGCGCGCCTGATGAAGACTGCGCTCCAAATCGGCGCGGGCGATATCGGCCATGCCTGCCTCGCGCAGCGACCGGTCCATCAGGGTCAGCGGTTCCAGCAGGTTTTCCATTCGTCGCATGCGCAGGACTGGTAGTTCCTCGCCCTTCAGCCTGGCGACCATATCGCCGGCCGAGGCTTCGGCCAGATCGACGCCCAGTTGAGCGGCCAGATGGCGATACGTTTCGTGCGGGTAGCGGGCGCGCAGAAAGGCCAGATGTCCCTCCATCTTGCTGTTCGCGGCCGCTTCGTGCATCGCTTCGGGTACTTCGGCCAGATGGTCAGAGATGCTCAACGAGCGATCCAGGACGCGGGCGGCGGCGCGGTGTTTTTCCAGCGCCAGACCACGATGCAACCGCAACGTCTCGGCCGTCACCTCAGCGGTGACGTTGGGGTTGCCGTCGCGATCGCCGCCGATCCAGGAGGCGTAGGTCAGGAAGCGATCGGGTGGCTGCAGGCTGGGGTAATAGCGGGCCAACGCCGCGGCCATATCACGGTAGATGGTGGGCACGACGTCCCATAGAGTCGTGTCGAAATAGAAGAGGCCGGTGCGCACTTCGTCGGTCACGGTCGGTCGCGAGGTGCGGCTGCGGTCAGTGACCCACAGCAAGGTGACTTCGGCCGTGATCTGTTCAACGAGCGCCTGACGTTCAGCAGGCAACAGGTCGCGCTCGTCCATGTCAGTCAGGGCGGCAGCGATGCGGCGCATCTTGGTTAACACGGTACGGCGCTTGGCCTGGGTGGGGTGGGCGGTGAAGACCAGTTCGATATGGAGGCGATTGAGCAACTGGCGTAGTTCGAACTCGTCTACGCCTGCTTTCCATAGCTCGGCTACGGCCGAGGCGACTGATTCGGGCAATGGTTGCGGATAGGCGTCGCGCTCGCGTTCGCGCAGTACACGCACGCGTTGTTGCTCCTCGGCCAGATTGACCAATTCGAAGTAGGTGGTGAAACTGCGAGCAACGAGTTCGGCTTCGTCGGGATTCAGACGGCCGACGACGTAGGTTAATCGCGCGTCGACGGTCTCGTCGCTTTCCAGCCGGCGCGTCTTGGAGAGCGCGCGGATGCGCTCCTCCAGTTCGAATATTTCGATCCCTGCTTGCCGTCGTATGACATGGCCCAGAATATCGCCCAGCAGATGGATATCGTCGCTTAGTCGTTCTTGATGTTCTTTCGTCAATGGCATGGTGGTAATTCGCAACTCTCCCGATGACGTATCATAGTCGGCGCTGGTGGGGGAGGATAAAGAGCCTTGATGAACAACGGTTCATCCGGCGACCCGATGGTGATTATTTATCGTGATATTACTGATTGTTCCGCCGCTGGTAAAGCTCGAGGAAATAAAAGGCGTCGATCGTCAGCGAATGGGTGATCGTTCCGTTGCTAATCAGGTCGGGTATTTCTGCCAGCGGGATCTCGGTGAAAGCGATGTCCTCCGCCCCGTCCAGCTTCATCCCGGTCACGTGGCGGGCGTCGCGCGCCAGATAGGAATGACAGCGATTATCGAGGAAGGCCGGGTTGGGGGCGACGCTGCCCAGGTGAATGACCTCGGTAGCTTCGTAGCCCGTCTCCTCGCGTAGTTCTCTGGCGGCCGAGACGGCGGGGTCGCCGTCTTCCTCATCCACCATGCCGCCCGGCACTTCCAGCGTGATCTCCTCCGTGCCGTGACGATATTGATGGATCATGACGACGTTCCCTTCAGGCGTCAGCGGGATGATATTTACCCAATCGGGCGTTTCCAGTACGAAGAAGCGATGGACGTTTCCTGTGCGTGGCGAGCGGCTGTTATCGGCCCGAGCGCGAAAGATGCGGAAATCGCCCAGATACTCACTGTTTAGTCTTTCCCATTTCTTGACCATTCGTCTAGTTTAGGGCCAAGCTGTCAAAATACCAACCATAGGACAATGGCAACGCAGCCGAATTCGTGCTAACGTAAGCGCGATTCGCTATGTATTCCGATAGCACTCGCACCACCGACGACCACCGAGCACGGGCCAATATTCTTCGTTATATCCAGGCGCTGGCTGTAGCCCTGGTGGCGATGTGGCTCTATCGCCGTGCATTGGGCTTCGCCTACTTCAATGACGACCCTACCGGTCATTTCGCCTGGATGGAAGGTCGATCCCTGCTGCAATTCTTTACTAGTTCGGCCGAGTACGGCTACTATCGCCCTATTGTCTTCGCTGTCTTGCGCTTGTCCGAAATTCTCTTTGGCAATGCGATCTTTCCCCATAATCCGGTGGCCGATCACGCGCTGCTCTGGCTGCTCCACGGAGGAAATGTCGCGCTGACCTGGTTATTGGCTCGACGACTAAGTGACAGCGCAGCTTTTGCCTGGGCCACGGCGCTTATCTTCGCGAGCGTGCCCTTTAATTATGAGGCCGTAGCCTACGTCGCCTCGCTGACTCATCCGTTGCTGCTGTTCTGGTTGCTGGTGGCGTTGTTGTCGTTTATGGACGGCCGCCGGGTCGCCGCCATGCTCGCCCTGATCCTGGGATTATTGACCCATGAGAACGGTCTCTTTATCTTGCCCGCGTTGGTGGGCGTTGACTGGATGATGCGACCGCATTCACCCGTCAGCGAGAGGGCACGCAGACTATGGCCGTTTGCCGTGCCGCCGCTGTTATTTGTCGTCCTCTGGCTGGCCATTCCCAAGAACAGCGACCAGGGATTGAACAGTCTGACTGATATTGCCCGCAATACCGCCCCGTTCCTCCAGACGCTCATCTATCCCTTGTTGCCTGCGCTCCGGCTCGAGTCGAGCGACACCGTCTGGTTAGCGCTGGCGGTGGTGGCCATGATGGCGATGACGGGCTTGCTGGCATGGCGAATGAGGACGCTGCGCATGTGGGCCTATGCGCTGATGTGGTTTGTGCTGTCGATCGTGCCGGCGTTGCTCTTCCTCGGCCCGGCCTACGTCTACGGCAGCCCGCGCCTGGGCTATCTGCCGTCCGTCGGCATGGCGATGCTATGGGCGTTGCCTGTTTTGTGGCTCGGACGATGGGTTTCTTCCGGCGTGCCTGGCGTTCATGAGGGTGAGTCGCATAGCTTGGGGCGTCGCCTTCGCCTTGTCATCGCCGGGTTGGTGGGGGGGCTGTTTCTCCTCGCTCTTGCTCTGCCGCCGTGGCCCTTCATCCGTTGCCAGCTTGACTTTTACGATGAGGCGAGCCGATTCGCGCGCGGGATGGCTCATGCCGCAGGCGATGCCCCGGCGGAGCGCGGGGTGGTGTTCGTCAACGCGCCGTTCTTCTTCAGCTCTACCGCTGCCCGACCCGGCGGCTGTCCGTCGCCCTATCCGTGGACGCCGGTGGGGGCCGTCCTCATTCCCCCCTATGCCCAGGCACGGGATTTTGTGCGCTTTAACGGAGGACCGGACCGCGATGTCGTGGGAGTCACCTATGCCGGTTATGGTCCCGGCTGGCGAACTTTTGGCCCGGAGATCGACGGCCGTATTTTACGAGGCCTTGCGGCTGGTGAGGCAACCTATGTATTCGATTTGATGCGTGGTTCTTTCGACGACCTGTCGGCTGTATGGCAACCTGGTTCGGCCATGTTTGGGGCGCCGCTGGCGACGTTTGGCGACCGGTTGTCCCTCTATGACATCTGGTCGGATGTCGAGGCTGATGAACTCGTCGTCAAGCCGCGATGGCGCGTCGATCAGGCTGGAGAAATACCGCTGGCTGTCTTCGTCCATGTTTATGATGCTGCGGGCGTTCTGGTGGCACAAAGCGACGGGCCGCCGGGATTTGGGCTTGTGCCGGAGCGCCTCTGGCAGCCGCTGGATATCTTGGCTGATGAGCACCGGATCGATCTATCGTCCCTCCCGAATGGTTCATATCGGGCGGCTATCGGTGTCTATCAAACGACCGATGGCGCTCGATTGGCGGCCCGCGCGGGTGGCCAGACGCTCGATGACGATATCTTCACTATTCGACTTTTCGATAGGCCCTAGCGAGCAAGGATAAGCCATATCTCGCGCTAACGAACCGCTCACCTTTAGCTCACCTGAGATTTAGGAAGCGACGATAGACTTATGCTTGAAGTCGCCAAGAATGCGTACAGCCCCGGTTCCCCCTCCTGGCCGGGGCTGTACGCGTTTCTGGCGACTTTTTCGTGGATTGGGGCGGGACTCAGCCAAGAGCCAAGCCCTCTTTGTAAAAACAATAACCCTGACCGACCGCCGATTGAGGGATTTTCAGGCGATTATGTTATGATACTCGCTACTGCATCTGAAAGTGTTGACAGGAGAAACCATCATGGGACGTCGGATTATCACCCCTGAAGCTCTGGAGACCGTTAAAGGACTAGGGCCGGTAGACCGCGAAGATGACGGTATCCAGCGCATTGACGGCTATTGGGATCGGGTCATCAAGAATATTCCAGGCGATATCGTAGCCGGCTGGACAGCTATTCTGGGTCTGTTCGGTGTCTCGCCGGGAGCCGTCGGGGACTTACGCACGACCAACATTTTGTGGATTATGTGGACGGCGCTGACGATCATCACCTTCTTCTGGACCTACCGCCAGACAAAGGTATCCGGCCTGCCGCCGGCCTGGACACAAGTATTTATCTCCACGTTCGCCTTCGTCGTTTGGGCGCTGGCGCTCGGCGTGCCGTTCAATACGCTCAGCTTTTATGACGCCAAAATAGCCGCTGCCTTGCTGATCGTGTTTACGCTGGCTGTCGGAGCGGTGCAGCCGAAAGAGTAATGTGTGAATGAAAAAGGCGCACCGTTCAAGTGCGCCTTTTTTGGCAGACGTAACCGGCCTCGCGTCAAAGAGTGGCCATGACGCGACGCAGATCGTCCAGATTCGCATCGACGCGATGGGGTTGTGTGCCGGAAAGCTCCACGCCCTTCATCGCCCCCGCGACATCCTTCAGGCCGCTGCCCGTATTCAGGACAACGATGCGCTCATCGGCCGAGACCAACCCTTCAGCCACAGCCTTCACCAGCCCCGCATAGGCAGCCGCGCCGGCCGGTTCGGCGAACACGCCTGAGCCGCGAGCCAGAACCGGGATGGCGCTCAGAATCTCATCGTCAGATACGGTGATATAGGCTCCATCCGTCTCGACCACGGCGGCCATCGCCTTCATGCGGTCGCGCGGCAATCCCGCACTGATGCTGTCGGCCGCCGTTTGGGCATTGATGGCCGGTTTGGTCAGCACATTCTCGCCGCGCTCCCACGCTTCGGCCAGGTAGTTGCTGCCGGCGGCCTGTACGCCCATCAGCTTGGGCATCTTGTCGATCCAGCCCATAGCCATGAGATCCTTCAAGCCCTTGTGCAAGCCACCGATGATGCAGCCGTCGCCGACACTGACGAAGATCCGGTCGGGGGCTTCCCAACCGAGTTGCTCGCACATTTCCAGCGTGGCTGTCTTCTTGCCTTCGGACATATAAGGGTTATAGCCAGTGTTTCGGTTGTACCAGCCATAAGCGTCGGCCGCTTGCAGGCATAGCTCGAAGGCGTCGTCATAGGTACCCCGCACCAGCATGACCGTCGCGCCATACGCCAGTAATTGGGCGACCTTTGCCGGCGGCGCTTTCTCCGGCACGAAGATGACGTTGGCTTGCCCCACGCTGGCGCAGATGCCACTGAGAGCGGCGGCGGCGTTGCCGGTGCTGGCCGTGGTGATGATCTCCGCGCCGCGCTCGCGTCCCTTGACGACGGCGATGGCGCTGGCGCGGTCCTTGAAGGAACCGGTTGGGTTGCGGCCATCATCTTTCACCCACAGATGGCGCAGGCCTAGCTCGGCGGCCAGTCTTGGCACGGCGTAGATGGGCGTCCAGCCGATCTGGAGCGGCGGCACTTCAGCGTCAGGCTCGATCGGCAAGAGCGGCTTATAGCGCCAGATGGAGTAGTCGCGATTGTCGCGCAAGCTCTCGCGGCTGATGCGGCTCTTGATGAGATCGTAGTCGTAGACGACATCGACGACGCCGTCCGGCCCAAATTCAGGGTCGACGTATTCGATCTCGTCGGGCCGGAAGGTTCGGCCGCTGATCAGGCTCTTGAGGTGCAGTATGTGGTCCATGATCAGCGCACGAAATGTGTTCCGGTCTCGCCGGCCAGCGCGCGCGGGATGTTCGGCGGGTCGGTGACGATGGCATGTGTGCCGCCGGCTTCCAGGAAGTTGATGATGGCTTGGATCTTGGGCGCCATGCTACCCTTGGCGAAGTGCTTGCCTTCTTCCAAATATGCCTTGGCTTCGGCCAATGTCACTTTATCCAGCCACTGCTGATCAGGCTTGCCGAAGTTAATGGCGACCTTTTCCACGGCCGTGCTGATGATGAATGTGTCCGCGCCCAGCTTGGTGGCCAACAGCGAGGAGGCGAAATCCTTGTCTATGACCGCGGCGATACCGTGCAGATGACCTTTCTCATCGGCGACGACGGGGATGCCGCCTCCACCGACGGTGATGACGATCTGTCCGGCGGCGATCAGGGCACGGACTGACGGCTCTTCAACGATGCGCGTCGGGATGGGCGAGGCCACCACGCGCCGCCAGCCACGACCGGCATCTTCCACAACGTCCCAGCCGTCACGTTCGCGCCGTTTCATGGCCTCTTCCTCGTCCATGAACGAGCCGATAGGTTTGGTCGGGTTCTTGAAGGCGGGATCGTCCGCGCTGACTTCGGTCTGAGTGACGATCGTTGCTACGGCGCGGTCGATACCCATATCGAGGAAATGATTCTGCAGGCTCTGTTGCAGCGCGTAGCCAATGGCCCCTTGCGAGTCGGCGCCACATACATCAAGGGGGACCTCGTGTAGTTCGTGGCTGGCCAGCTCGGAGCGACGCAGGATGAATCCAACTTGCGGTCCGTTACCGTGGGCGATGGCGACGTTCCAACCGTCCTTGACCATCCGGGCGATGTGTCCGGCCGTCTCATGCGCCGCCTGGTATTGGTCTTCGACGCTTTGATGTTGCTTGTCTTTGATCAGTGAATTGCCGCCGATGGCGATGACGGCCAGTTTTCCGTTCATGGGATGACTCTCCAAAAGGGACACAGGCGACCGGCCGAGCTGGTGCACGACCGGCCGCCTGTGATCAACGGTCAATGGGTAAGTAGGTAATGTGCAGAAAAACGGACTACATGGTCAGCGCCATGGCGGCCTTCTGGACATGCAGACGGTTCTCGGCCTCATCATAGACGACGCTCTGCGGGCCTTCGATGACGCCGTCAGTGACCTCGATGTTGCGATCGGCCGGCAGGCAGTGCATGTAGATGGCGTCTTCCTTGGCCATGGCCATGCGGCGCTCGTCAGTGATCCAGTCGGTGTACTGCTGGCTGATCTTGGCCGACTCGGCATGGTCGGAGGTGGTCAGCATGGAGCCCCAGCTCTTGGCGTAGATGACGTCGGCGTCCTTGAACCCGGCATCGAACTCCTCGAGTACCTCGAACGAGCCGCGCGACTTGCGGGCGTTTTCCTTGGCCTGTTCCATGATCTCGGGCATCAGCTTGAACTCCGGCGGACGGGTCAAGCGCACGTTCATCCCAAAGCGGGTCATGAGCAGGATGAGGCTCTGAGGCACACTGATCGGCTTCTGGTAGCTGCTGGCGTAGGCGTAGCTGACGTTGATGGTCAGGCCGCGCGGGTCGCCTTTCTTCTCGATGATGGTCATCAAGTCGGCCAGGATCTGGAAAGGATGGTAGACGTCACACTGCATGTTGAGGACGGGCACGCGGGAGGCCGCGGCAACCTCGCGGATGTATTTGTTGCCGTAATCCCAGTCGCACTGGCGGATGGCGATGCCGTCGGTGTAGCGGCCGATGATCTCGCCGATCTCCATAGCGGTATCGCCGTGGCTGATCTGCGTGGTCTGGCTCTCGATGAACTGCGCGTGGCCGCCCAGTTGGGCCATGCCTGCCTCGAAGCTGACGCGCGTGCGGGTGCTGCTGAAGAAGAACAACATGCCCAGCACCTTGTCGCGCAGATAGGCATGGGGCTGACCCAGAGCGCGCTTGCGCTTCAGATCGAAAGCAACGTCAAGCAGGGTGTCGATCTCTTCCTTTGTCCACTCCTGAGTGGTGATCAGGTCGCGACCGTGTAGATTAGTTTGCATGGTTTCTCCAATTCCTAGTTAAGCTAAACAACTCAATTCAGGCGGTTTTACCTGAGATGCACAAATTAGATCTTGCCCTTCAGCATGGCCGGGAGCAGGGCGTAGAACTTGGTCGCCTCAACGACATCTTCCAACGGAACGTGTTCTTCGACGGCGTGAGCATAGATCTCGTCGCCAGGGCCGAAGCCGATGCTGGGGATGCCCGCCTTGCCGCGCCAGTAGTTGCCGTTGGTCGAGAAGTCCCACTTGCCAGCGGGCACGTCGCGGCCCCACAGCGCCTTGATCGTTTCCTTGCCGGCGACAACGAACGGATCGTCCTCTTCCAGCGCCCAGGCGGGGAAATATTTGTCGTAGACGAAGACCGCGCCGGTGTGGCTTGGCTCATCGTAGACGAGGCGATTGATCGAGAAGTCCTTGCGAGTCTCTTCGGGGATCAGCTTTTCGATGGCGGCGATGACCGATTCCGGCGTCTCGCCAAAGGTGACGCGACGGTCGATGAAGATGCGGCACTCATCGGGCACGGCGTTGTCGCTGGGGGAGATGCTGGAGATGCGGGTCACGGTGATGCGTCCCTGGCCCAGGAATTCGTGGGTTGGCAGGGTCGCGTCGCTGTCGCGAATGCCTTCGACGACCGGCATCATCTTGTAAACGGCGTTGTCGCCCATGAAGTTGCTGGCGGCGTGGGCGCTGACGCCCTTGCAGACGACCTCCAGTTCGAGGCGTCCTTTGTGGCCGCGGTAGACGTTCATCTTGGTCGGCTCGCCGATGACGACAAAGTCGGGTTTGATGTTCTCCCAATCGACGAATGCCTGGCAGCCGATGCCGTCGCACCACTCCTCGATGTTGCCGAGGTAGTAGGCAGTGTAGCCGTCGAGCAGCCCCATATCGCGGGCGATGGCCATGCCATAGACCATACCGGGGGTACTCCCTTTTTCGTCCAGCGCGCCACGCGCGTAGAACATACCGTCCTCGATCTTGCCCTGGAACGGATCCCATTGCCACTGGTCTGGGTCGCCGATTCCGACGGTGTCGATGTGGCTGTCGTAGAGGAGAATCTTGGGGCCGTTGCCGATCTTGCCAACGATGGAGCCGTAGCGATCGACGTAAACCTTGTCGAAGCCGAGGCGGGTCATCTCTTCGCCGATCCGCTTGCCGACGGCTTCGATGTCGCTGTCCATGCTGGGGATAGCCACGATTTCACGGAAGAACTTCAGCAGATCTTCCCGCGCTTCGGCTACACGACGATTCAATTCATCAATCTGGTTACTCATATTTGTTAACTCCCTCAAAAACTATGGTATTTGGGTTAATTACGAAACAGACCCCGATCCGGGGCGGTTCTAAGGATCAAACTCGACGACGAAGAATGCGGAAACGAAGGAGGTCGTCACGGAAATAGGACATGGCCTTCAGGATAGGCACATTGTCATCATCATAGCCGATTTCATCGAAGGCGATCAGGGGAGTGCCGGGCGCGATTAGCAGGGCCTCGGCCAGTTCGCTATCAGCTGCGATCGGCATGATCTCGGATAAGTAGTAGGCCAATCGCCGGTGACTGAACATCTCCAGGAAATCGTATACTGGCCGCTCCAGGTCTTCGGCCGTATAAGGTTCTGCCAGCAGACGCATCGGCAGGTAATTATGGGCCAGGATGACCGGTACGTCGTCTTCCAGGAAGAGCTTGCTGGTGAACAGAACCTGTTCGTCGGCGGCCAGCGATAGTTCGTTGATGATGTTTTTCGGTAGCCCTTCATCTCCGACGGTCAATGCGTATGCTTCCAGGACGCGCGTGGAGGGTGTGAAGCCGTGAGCCCGGAGCACCGCTTCATAAGACCAGATCTCATCCAGCCGCGAGCGAATTTGTAGCACGGGGTCGTTGACGAACGTACCGGAGCCTTGCCGGCGACTGATGGTTCCTTCCATCTCCAGCCGGCTAAGGGCCTCTCGGACGGTGGTGCGGCTGACTCCCAACAGTTCAGCTAATTCCATCTCGGGGGGGACGCGGCTATCGGCGAACTGCCCTTGGACGATAAGGTCCTTGATATGGGCTTTAACCTGATCGGTTAGGGAAGGCGCGCGCCGGAGCATTTGAATGGCTATATTAGATTAAATCAATTTGTATATTGGTATGATTGTATGACAAATAGTACCCGTATTCCGGATGGATGTCAAGCGTAAGATTGCTACATGCCCCCCAGGTTGGTACAATTAACAAGTCTTAATGATCCCCGGCAGGCGTAGCCCCGGTATAGGAGCAATTGGTGAATCAGACTCAAATCCAGGCGGCGGAGTATTGGGAATCCCAATTCTCGCTCTCCGATTCTGACCTTGAGCAAATCTACAACTATTTTCTTGATACAGGAAAGCCCCAAAGTTCGGCCAAATTGGCTGAATTGATCATTCAACTTCGGGTGCGGGAACGGGAGAACGAGCTACGCCGCGTCATGGCCGGTCGTACTGTCTATCAGCCCGAGAGAGCATACGAGGTGGGTGAGGAATTGGTTTTCCCGGCGCTGAAGCTGGCCCAGGGCAAAGTGACCGGCGTGCGCGAGGGTTTCAATCCTGACTACGGCGAGTTCAGCGTGATTAGCGTCGCGATCAAGGGGAAATCCCGTGAATTCGCAGCCAACTTCAAACAATCGCACCCGCTGAACATCAGTGATACTGGAGAGTTGACCGCCCAGATGGTTGGCGACGCTCAGAACATTCAGGCGGCCTATGGCGATGCCGTCGCGAAAAAGATCGACGCATCTCTGGAAAAACGAGAGGATTTCATTCATGTTGGCGAGCGTTGGTTCGTGAAGCCGCTCCTGGCCGACATCAATATCGGCCATCTGCATCTGACTGAAGCCATTCTGGAGGTGGCCAAAGGCGGCCCACTGACAACGGCCCAAATCCTGCCGCAGTTGGAACTGGATTCTGATATCGACCCTGACGTGCAGGCGTTCTCGCTGACGCAGCAGATGCAACTCGACGGCCGCTTTGATGAGGTTTCGTCGCACGGGCCGTCGACCTGGTTCCTGCATCGTATGGAACCGGATGGCGTTCAGACGATTCCGGAGCGGCTCGTGTATCAGCCGGTTTCCTATGATCGCAGTGCGCTGACCCCACAGCAGATTTTGTTGGAACAGGAACTGGATGACGAGTGGTCCGACAACCCTCCGATTGAGGTGGCTGTACCGGTTATGCTGGCCTTGTCCTATCCGCATCGCTGGGCCGGAACGTTGCCCATTAATTCCAGGACTCGCGCCTTATTTAAGCCTGGTTGGTCTCCGCGACAGCGGATCACGTTGGTCGACGACCAGACCAATGAGGAAATCCCCGCCTGGGTGGTCGCTGAAGGGCGCTATGTATATGGACTTTCTCAATGGTACCGCGACAACCAGATCCCGGTGGGAGGGTTTATTCATCTGCAACCCGGCCCCGAGCCGGGAATCGTCATGCTAGGCTTTGATCGCCGGCGGCCGCAACGCGAATGGGTGCGACTGGCCGTTGTGAAGGATAACCGAATCCAGTTTGAATTAATGCGTCGCGCCGTTCCCTGTGGCTATGACGATTTACTGATCGTCGGCACGGATGTTGTGACGGCCATCGACGCACACGCGCGCCGGGCCTCCTCGATGAAAATGTCGGTAGCGGCATTACTGACCGAGGTATTTCCGTCATTGGCCGGCCTGACGCCACAGAATACCGTCCATGCCAAAACGCTCTACAGCGCGGTTAATATGTTGCGACGACTGCCGCCGGGACCGATCTTCGCCGAACTCGTACGCAATCCCGCATTCAAGTCTGTTGGCGATCATTACTGGCAATATGGAGGCGCGGCTTAGCGCCCATTGATGGTGAGGAGACATTGTCTTTGTCTAGAAATCCGCGGCCACAGATTAAAGCGGCAAGCCTGCGCCGCGTAACGCCTGACACCCGATTTTATATCGACTACTCCTGGTGGGATGAAAGCCATCTCGATCTAAAGACCTACCTGTTGGCGCGCCTGTCGCTGGGCAGCGAACTTGGGCAGGAGATAGCTGCCGACCAGATTGATCTGGTTGACTCCAAGACCGGCGAGGTACGCCGGGTCGACGCCTTCCAATATCTCGTGCGCAGCTACTTCAGCCGGCACGGTAACGACATGGCGACCCAGGGTTCGCTGGTGGATGCCGTGTTCAGCGTCCTGTTGGCTAACGGCAACGAACCGCTGACGGCGACCGAGATCGCCGAACAGGTCCACAGGCAACCCGATCTTATCGTCAAAACCTTCGGTGGGCCGACGATCTTCAACGGCATCCGGCCGTTGTTTGACGACGATTAGGCGCTGCGCCGGCCGGATTAGGTAAACCTCGCCCGTAACCTGGGACAGAACCGGCATTCCTCGCCGGTTGCGTTCAATCATAGCCTCTCGTTAACGTCGTTGACGCAGCCATCCTCGCCCATTACAATTGAAATTGCCCGCCCCCGTAGCTCAATAGGACAGAGCGTCGGCCTTCTAAGCCGAATGTTGCAGGTTCGAGCCCTGCCGGGGGCGCACAAGCGCCGGAACTCTGATGACAGTCAAACTATTCACCGTTAATGAAATGGTGGCCGCCGAGAAAGCGGCCGATGCTGCCGGCCTGACCTATGCCCAGATGATGGAGACGGCTGGCCTGCGTGTGGCCGAGGCTATCTGGCAGCGCTATGAAGTCGTTGGACGGCAGGTGCTCGTCCTGGTGGGGCCGGGTAACAATGGCGGAGACGGGTTAGTGGCCGGGCGCTATCTGGCCGAGGCAGGGGCGAAGGTCGCCTTCTATTTGTTGAAGGCGAGGTCGGCTGATGGCGATGCCAATATGGCCCAGGCCGAGGCGATGGGGCTGGAATTTTTGTTGGCTGAGCATGACCAGCGGTTCCGCATCTTGCATCACCGTTTGCAAACCACCGACATTCTCATCGACGCGCTGCTGGGAACGGGGGCCTCGCGGCCGATCGTCGGGGTTTTGGGCGAACTTATGCGACAAGTGAGTCTGGGTATCGCCGGAAGGCGGCAAGCGGGGAACAGGCCGTCGCCGCTGATTCGTGTTGCCGCGCCGCCACTTCCTCCTGAGACAGAAGCTCCGGAGGATAAGTTGCCTGGCTGGCCGGTGGTCGTCGCCGTCGACTGCCCCAGTGGACTGAACTGCGATAGCGGCGAACTGGATCCGCTGGCGATCTCCGCCGATCACACTGTCACCTTTGCCGGGCCTAAGCGCGGCCACTTCAAGTTCCCCGGCGCGGCCGCGTGTGGCGAACTGATCGTGGCCGATATCGGCATCGATCCCCAATTACCGGTCGTTGCCGCTGTCCCGATCGAACTGGCGACGGCTGATCTGGCCCGTCGATTGCTGCCCAAGCGGCCGTTGGACGGACACAAGGGGACATTTGGTACCGCGCTCATCGCCGCCGGTAGCATCCGCTACTGGGGCGCGCCGGCTCTTGCCGCTCGCGGCGCGTTTCGCAGTGGCGTGGGTCTGGTGACGCTCGCCGTGCCGCAACGCTTGCGTCCGGCGCTGGCGAGCCAGTTTCCCGAAGCGACTTATCCGTTGATCACCGATACTGATCTGTTGGGAGTCTCAACAGCGAATTTGCTTCTGAGTTCGCTAAAGGATTACTCGGCGATTCTTATCGGGCCGGGGCTGGGTGAAGCCGGTTCCTTCCTGGGGGCCATGCTCGACGGTTTGCGCGAGCCGCCCCAGGGACATACGCCGCCGTTGGTCATCGACGCTGACGGGTTGAATTTGCTGTCAATGTTGGACGGTTGGCCGAAACGCCTGCCGCCGGGCACTATTTTGACGCCGCACCCAGGTGAAATGGCGCGGTTGGTTGGCCGCCCGCTCGACGCCATCCGTGACGAGGACCGGGTTGAATTGGCGCGAGAGAAGGCGGCCGAGTGGGGTCATATCGTCGTCCTGAAGGGCGCCTATACGGTCGTTGCCGCGCCGGACGGTCGGGCTACATTGCTGCCGTTCGCCAATCCGATCCTGGCCGTGGGAGGCAGCGGCGATGTGCTGGCGGGGATCATCGCCGGCTTGCTGGCCCAGGGGCTGGCGAGCTATGAGGCGGCGGTGTTGGCGGGTTATCTTCATGGCGCTGCCGGGGAGATGGCTCGCGACTTCTGGGGCGATTCCGGCTTGCTGGCCGGCGAGCTGGCCGATTGGGTTTCCCACGCGCGACGGGCGTTGACGCTGTGAGCGTTGACGCTATGAGCGTTGACGCTATGAGCGTTGACGCTATGAGTACAGACACTGAATTGAAACAGAATTTGCCCGAGGGATTGCCAAACAAGCGCAGTCATGATAGACTTCATGACTGGCCCGTGGAACGGGTTTTATATTTACGCGACTAATATTAACCAGGTTTCCTGGGGCAGCGACGGCGTTCCGGCAGGAACGTTGTTTTTTCGTTCTTTGGAGCACAGAATCATGTCTGATTTACTATTGAAAGCATTTGATAAGGAAAAGAACTCGGACCTGCCGGAGGTAAGCGTAGGCGATAGCGTCACGGTTTACGTGCGCATCAATGTCGGCGACAAAAACGAGCGTGTCCAGATGGTTCGTGGCACGGTCATCCGCAAGCGTAACGAAGGCAACAATGCCAACTTCACTGTTCGCCGGATCGCGTCTAATGGCATCGGCGTCGAGCGAACCTTCCTGGCCAATTCCCCGCGAATTGAGAAGATCGAGATTCAAAGCCACGGCCACGTCCGTCGCGCGCGCCTCTATTTCCTGCGCAACCGCACGGGCAAGGCGACGCGTCTGCGCGCCAAGCGGACTTTTGACTCGCGATAGTCCGTTCCCTTGCATCACCGCCCAATGGCGGTAAACTCGAGTCATGTGATCAATAACAGGTGAAAGCATTCGTCTTTCACCTGTTTTGCTTTGTTTCTTGCCGGAGATAACCCTGAGATGACTAACCTAAAAAATAACAATCGGCCGATGATCGGGTTGACGACCTATCGTAAGACGACCAAACAAGCGCCGTCGGTGACATACTTTGCCCTGATGCCTAGCTATATCGAAGCGGTGGAAGCCGCGGGAGGAACGCCGGTAATGATCCCGCTGGGGCTGGGCGACGAGTCGTTGTTGAATCTGCTCGACAGGCTGGACGGCCTTGTGCTAACCGGCGGCGGCGATATCGCCGGGAAGTATTATCACAGTGAGCATCTGGGACAGATCTTCGACGTCGATGAGGATCGCGACCGTGTCGAGCTGATTCTGGCGCGGGCCGCCATGGAGCAGAACAAGCCATTGCTGGCTATTTGCCGTGGCCATCAGATGTTGAATGTCGCCCTGGGCGGTACGCTCTACGAAGATGTCTATAAATGGATGCCGGGCGGGATGAAGCACGATTTCTTCGACGATCATCCGCGCAATTATCGGGCGCACGCGGTGACGATTGAGCCGGATAGCAAGCTGGCGATGGCTCTGGGGCGAACTGAGGCGATGGTCAATAGCCTGCATCATCAAGGCGTTCACGATCTGGCGCCGGGACTGGTGGCGACGGCTTATGCACCGGATGGCCTCATCGAGGGTGTTGAGTCGGTTGACCACCCCTTTGCCCTTGGCGTGCAATGGCACCCCGAAAACCTGATCGGGGACGACCCAACGATGCTGTCGTTGTTCCGCGGTCTGGTGAACGCTACTGAATTGGTTCGCTCGTGAGCGCAATGACGCCAGTCGGCCGAGCGTTGGAAGCGCTAGGCGTTCCCTTCCGCGAGTTTAGTCACGAGGGGCCGGTTCGTTCTCTGGAGCAGGCGGCCGAAGAGCGCGGGCAGCGCCCTGAACAAGTCGTTCGCAGCATCCTGTTCCGCCTGGCGCAGGATGAGTACCTGATGGTCGTGGTGGGTGGCCCGAAGCAGATCAACTGGAAGGCGCTGCGCCATGTCGTGGGGCATTCGCGGATGACGATGGCTACGCCGGATGAGGTTCGCGCCGTGACAGGCTATGAGATCGGGGCGGTAGGGCCGTTTGCTCTGGCGCAGCCGGTTCGGATTTTCCTGGATGAGAGCGTGATGCGGGAGGAGGAGATCTCTCTCGGCTCGGGCGTACGCGGCACGGCCGTCATCCTGACCGCGGCCGATCTGGCGCGGGCATTGGGCGACGTCGAGCGGGTGTCGGTCCTCTAGATCTATTCCAGTTCGTCGAACCAGGCCAGTAGAGCGGCCAGTTGTCGCACGACGTCTTCGCGCCCCCCGTTGTTGCTGATGATGAAATGGGGGTGGCGTGGCGGCTCGAAGAAACCGGCGATCATCCGGGCGTATTCGACGGTCACAGGATTGTTGCCGTGTGAGAGACGTGCCAGCCGCACCGCTTCGTCGGCCTCCACCAGCACGTAGACGATGTCCGGGTGGGCCGCGGCGATAAGCTCGCGATGATGTTCCTTGAATGTGGCCTGACAAAAAGCCAGGTTGGGGTAAGCCGAACGTAGTTCAGCGATGCGATCGATTAGCAGGCCGTAGAACCGGTCGCGCATTTCCGCTGTGAACGGCCGCCCATCGTGTACAGCGTCGCGCATCTCGGGTGTCAGGTCGAGATCGCCATCGTAGAATGTATAATCGAACTCGTCAGCCAGTATTTCGCCGACGTAATTCTTGCCGGCCGCGGGCAATCCGAACAGGTAGATCAACATACCAGACCCTGTCAAGGTAAAGATTTACAGGCTCGTCCGGTGCCGCTGCCGTCCAGCCGGTGAACATCGCGGCCGGTCGTCTCCATGCAATAGTCGTAGCAGGTTTGTGCCTCGGATTGGGTCTGGAAATCGCGACAGTCGTAGAGATTGCGGTCGCAATCACATGGCCCCACCAGATCGGGGCGACTCCACATGCCCGCGCCGGCCTCCTGGGCCTGACGTTGTAGCTCGCGGAAGTAGTTGGTCTGGGCTACGTCGGGCGGGAAGGTGACCAACCGAGCCATGCCGTTGAGCATCAATTCGGCGTTGACAAATGTTCCATCCTCCAAATATACGTAACGTAACAGACGTCCATATTGATCCGTCTCGCTGACATCCTTGACGAGGATGACGGTTTGATCTTCGACCAGTTGGCGATTGAAATCCAGCGCTTCCTGATAGAACGGCTCCTCACGCTCGGGCGTGTCGACGCCGATGTAGCGCAGGCGATAGGAGCGGCCGCCTGCTTCGACTTTGATGGTGTCGCCATCGTAGACATGGGTGACTTTGGCTCGCTCGCCTGCAGGGGTCGTCGGCGGTGATTCGGCCGGCTGTGATGTGTCGCCGGCAGGCGCCCCGGCAAAAGCGGGCGGCTGATCGGACGGGCCTTGGGTGGAAGGCGTGACATTCCGGCAGGCGATGAACAAGCCGGATAAGAACAGGACGGGAAAAAGGCGTGCCAGAAATTTCATATCATAAATAATGACCCCATAATGAGTATGAAGGTCGTTCAGAATGGTAGCTTTTTTTATGCTATGTGTCACCCGTCGCTTTGTATTCCTGTTTGACCTCTCCCACATTCCACTCTATAATGTCGCCTATATTCATTTATTGAATAGTCAGATAATGAGTCCCCTATTACAATCTCCTCTCACGGTTGAGTATGCGTTGCTCGGTTTCGTTCGACGCGAACCGCTGCATGGTTACGAGATCTACCGCCGCCTGGTCGAGACCCCTGAATTACAGCTCATCTGGCGAGTGAAGCAGAGCCGCCTGTATGCGCTGCTGGCGCGGCTGGAGGACGACGGCTTGTTACGCGCCACGCACGAGCCGCAAGATGGCCGTCCGCCGCGCAAGGTTTACCACCTGACACCGGAAGGGGAGGCCGCTTTCGGCCGCTGGCTAATTGAGCCGGTCCGCCTGCCGCGCGAAATGCGGCTGGAATTCATGCTCAAGCTTTACTTTGCCCAGGAAGAAGGGGCTGAGACGGTTAGGAGACTGGTTGAAGAGCAGCAGGCTGTTTGTGGGCATTGGTTAGCTGTGTGGGTGGGTGATGAGGCGGGAATGAGTCTATTCGGTCGCGACGTCCTGCGCTATCGCCTCAAGCATATCGAAGCAATCCAGATGTGGCTGGCATCATTAGCGGTTCAGGATTCCATCGTATGAAGGTGAATTTTATGGGGAGCCGGAGGCTCGTTTTGGCCATTTTCCTGATGGCGATCGCCCTCTCCGGTTGTGGGAGACGCACCGCGCAGATCAAAGGGCTAACATTGACGGTCTTCGCCGCTGCGTCGCTGACTGATGCGTTCACTGAAATCGGAGGCCAGTTTGACGCGGCCAACCCCGGCGTCACGACGGCCTTTAATTTCGCCGGGTCCAATCAACTGGCGACTCAGATCGACGAGGGCGCCCCGGCCGATGTGTTTGCCAGCGCCAACCATGCGCAAATGGATGTAGTGGTTGCGTCAGGCATGGTCGACGCGAACGCGCCGGTCGTCTTTGTCACCAATCGCCTTGTCGTGGTCATTCCGGCCGACAACCCTGGCCAGATCGAGAGCCTGCAAGACTTGGCCAAGCCCGGTATCCTGCTCGTGCTGGCAGCTGAGGAAGTCCCGGTCGGCCGCTATTCGCTCGAATTCCTCGACAAGGCCTCGGTCGATCCGGCGTTTGGCTCGTCGTTCCGGGGCGGCGTATTAGCCAATGTGGCTTCCTACGAGAAGAATGTTCGTACAGTCCTCAATAAAGTCGCCCTGGGCGAGGCCGACGCGGGCATCGTTTACACCAGTGACCTGGTTGGGGTCGATGGCGTGGCCAGCCTGGAAATACCTGACGCGCTAAACCTTCTGGCTGAATACCCCATTGCGGCCCTCAAGGATAGCCCAAACCCGACCGTTGCCGCCGCCTTTGTGGAGTTCGTCCTGAGCGAGACCGGGCAGGCCGTGTTGGCAGATTATGGATTTGAGCCGGTGGGGTCGCGTTGAGGTCATTCGTCTTGCCGCGATACGGATCGCCGGGACGCCCTGCCGTTCGCCGGCATGGGGTTGAAGCATGGTGGGCGCTTTCGCTGCCACTTTTGCTGTTTCTGCTGTTGCCGTTACTGGCGCTCATCTTCTATAGTTCCCCGGCTGAATTTGCGGCCAATCTACGCCTGCCACAGGTCCGGCAGGCGCTCAGCCTCAGCCTGAGAACGAGCGCCTGGGCGACGCTGGTCGCGGTGGCGCTAGGGATGCCGGTCGCGTACCTGCTGGCGCGACGGCAGTTTCCGGGACGTACGTTGCTGGACAGCCTTATCGATTTGCCCATTGTCTTGCCGCCGGCCGTGGCCGGATTGGCGTTGTTGTTGGTGTTCGGCCGTCGCGGCCTTCTCGGCGCACCCCTGGATGCTCTGGGTGTGCGCATCACTTTCACGGAACTGGCCGTCGTCATCGCCCAGACATTTATTGCCGTTCCGTTGTTTATCCGGGCGGCGACGATCGGCTTTGCTGGAGTGGAGCCGGAGATGGAAGACGTAGCAGCGATCGATGGCGCAAATCATTGGCAGACCTTCCGGCTTATCACGCTGCCTCTCTCGCGTCGGGCTATTTTGTCAGGGGTGGCTTTGGCGTGGGCGCGAGCGTTGGGCGAATTTGGGGCGACGATCATTTTCGCCGGCAACTTCCCCGGTCGTACACAGACGATGCCTCTGGCGATCTATCTTGGTTTTGAACTGGACCTGGGTGTAGCCGTTACGCTATCAGTGATCCTGGTGGCGTGCTCGTTCATCGTGTTGATGCTTGTCAGAGGGGTCTTGGGACGAGAAGATAGCGATTAGGGCTAGTCAGGAGTTCTGCATCTCGTCAGAATCAGGAAGCATCCCTGATTGGCTGGCAGCGCCTTATAAATAAGTAGAGTCGCCGCAGCTTGAAAATCGTTCGCCGATTTGTGCCTTCTACCATTCCCAAAATCCACAATTGAGTTAGAATTGCCCCGAGGTACGCCGCCGGCTAGATAGCCTCATGATCATCAGGCGACGCCTTACCATTTGTATTTGGCAGGTGTGCTCACGGTGGCAATCGTTCCCGTCTGCGGCCGCGTCTCACATCATCTAAAACGATCCAAAACAAATCCTGAACAATCTATATTTGACTCAAGCAGGCCTTCGCACGCTTTCGATCGCTTGCGTCTGGCAGCCTGGGGCGACCATGGTTGCTAATAAGGACGCTTTGTAAGTTTCGATTGCGCTGGTGCCTTGTCTGCTATAAGTCGATATGAACGTCAATGATAAAACACTTTGGTTATGAGGGAATAGGGATGCATCAAACACAATTGTTCCCTATCCGACATACAGCCCGTGATTTTCGGAGGGGCCGATGATAGGCGTTATCAAAATATTAGGTGGGTTGGCGCTGTTCCTCTACGGCATTTCCCTGCTCAGTTCGGGCATGGAGATGCTCGCCGGTGACCAGATCCAGAAATGGCTCGACCGAGTGACTAACAGCCGGCTCAAGAGTATGTTCTTCGGCACGGCCGCTTCGGCTATCTTGCAAAGCAGTGGTTTGCTGATGGTCACGATGATCGGCCTGGTTAACGCCAACCTGATGACCGTTGTCCAGTCGATCAGCGTGATGCTGGGTCAGGAGATTGGCACCACGGTCACTGCCCAGATCGTTGCTTTTGAGATCGGTGATTTCCGATTGATACTGGTGATCCTGGGTATTATCTTCCTGGAGTTCTTTCCCAATCGCGATTGGCAGAAATATGGCGGGATCTTGATGGGCCTTGGCGTTATTTTCGTCGGTATGAGCTACATGGCCAGCGCTTTGAATGAGTTGGTCGACATCCCCTGGATCGCTAATTCATTGGTGGCCATGGGACAATACCCCTGGATAGGTATCCTGGCCGGCATCATCGCGACTTCGCTTACCCAGAGCAGCACGGCCGTAACCAGCGTCACCGTCGCTATGGGCATGACCAACGCCATTTCACTTGAAGGAGCCATTGGAATCATCCTGGGCGCCAACATCGGCTCCTGCATCACCGGTCTGATCGCTGCATTGCGGCTTTCGCCTGTCGCCCGGCAGGTCTCGTATTCCCAGATCATGATCAATGTGTTTGGGGTGCTCCTGTTCATGCCCTTCATCCCCCAGTTTGCCGATCTGATCCAGCGTACGTCGCCGGACTTGCCACGCCAGATCGCCAATGCGCATACCGTCTTCAACGTATCGGTCAGCCTGATGCTCTTCCCGTTCGTCCGTCAGATTGCCGCTGTTGCCATGAGACTCGCCCCGGCCGATCCGGAGAAGGTGGAGCATAAGGTGACCATGTACATCGACGAAATGCAATACGCTGTACCAACGGTGGCTCTGAAAGAGGCATCGCGCGAGTTGCAACGGCTAGGGGATATAACGGTTGAAATGGTCGAATTGAGTTGTCGCGCGCTGCTGGAAAAGGATATTGTGGCTGCCGAAAGGGTGCTCTATCTGGAGAGTGGCGTTGCTGATCCTGTGACCAGGGATCTGGAACATTTCGTCAGCGTATTGATGCGTTCAGATCTGAGCTTTGTCCAGCAAAAGCGCGCCTTCCAGATCAAAGACTTGTTGGTTGATGTCGAGCGGGTCGGAGACATGGCTGAGGATATCGCCGATTATGCCAAGGATCGGGTGGCAGGCGATATTCCCTTTACCGAGGAAGCCACCAACGAACTTACTGAGTTGTACGAGTTTGCCCTTTCGATCTATCGCCAATCGCTGCAGGCATTACGGGAACAGAATCGAGATCTGGCGAAGACGGTCGGCGAGAGAGAGAAAGAGTTCGACAATTTGTATTGGAAAGTCCGCGAGAGACATATCCAGCGGCAGATGTCGGGTGCCTGTCACCCGGAAGCGGGCGTTATTTTCATCGAGACGCTGCGGTTGCTCGAACGTATCAGCGATCACGCCGATAACCTTGGGATAAGTGTGATCCGTAACCTGAATCACGTGCCGGCCATCGCCGGATGAGCGCCGGCACGGCCAGCCTGGCCAGATAAAAAGAGCGCCACAGCTTAAACTGTGGCGCTCTTTCTTTTTATAACTATCAAATCGGGTCGGACGCTTAGACGTCCAGGTTGCGTACCTCGCCGGCGTGAGTGTTGATGAACCGGCGGCGAGGCGCGACCTCGTCGCCCATCAGCATATCAAACGTGCGGTCGGCCACGACGGCGTCGTCGATGGTGACCTGCAGGAGCGTGCGCACCTCGGGATCCATCGTGGTTTCCCATAGTTGCTCGGCGTTCATCTCGCCCAGACCTTTGTAACGCTGGACGCTCATCTTTTGGCCATCGAGCTGCTTGATGAGCGCCTCGCGCTGGGCTTCGGTGTAGGCATAGGAGATCTCTTTGCCGTGTTTCACTGCGTAAAGCGGCGGCTGGGCGATATAGAGATGCCCGTTTTCGATGAGCGACGGCATGTAGCGGAAGAAGAAGGTCAGCAACAAGGTGCGGATATGGCTGCCGTCCACGTCGGCGTCGGTCATGATGATGGTGCGGCCATAGCGCAGATTGCCAAGATCGAACGACTCGCCGATGCCCGTGCCCAATGCGGAGATGAGCGCCTTCACTTCGTTGTTGGCCAGGATTTTATCCAGGCGAGCGCGCTCGGTGTTGAGAATCTTGCCGCGCAAGGGCAGGATGGCCTGGAAATGGCGGTCGCGACCTTGTTTGGCCGTACCGCCGGCCGATTCACCCTCGACGATGTAGAGTTCGGCGCGGTGGGGGTCGCGTTCCGAGCAATCAGCCAGCTTGCCGGGTAAGGTGAGACTGTCGAGGGCGCTCTTACGCATAACCAATTCACGGGCGGCCTTGGCCGCGTCGCGGGCGCGCGATGAAGTGAGACAACGATCGATAATGCGCTTGGCCTCGCGCGGGTTCTCATCCAGGAAAGCCTGTAGAGCCTCGCCCAGCACGGCCGATACCTGGCCGGCCACCTCGGCATTCATGAGCTTTACCTTGGTCTGGCTCTCGAATTGCGGGTCGGGGTGCTTGACGCTGACGACGAGCGTGACGCCTTCGCGGGTGTCATCAGAGGAGAAGTTCTTGTCCTTCTCCTTCAGGAAATTGTTCTTGCGAGCGTAGTTATTGATGACGCGGGTCAGGGCGGTACGGGCGCCCGTTAGATGTGTGCCGCCATCGGGCGTGTTAATTGTGTTGGCGAAGGCGAATTCAGAGATGGCCACGCCATCGGTGTATTGCAAGGCAACCTCGATATCAACATTGTCCACTTCTTTGTGAGCGTAGATGGGGTCGTGGAGGGTCTTGCGGTTCTGATTCAGATAACGAACGAACGAACGCACACCGCCTTCGAAATAGAAGTTTATCTCTCGCGCAGGAGAGACACGCTCGTCGACTAATTGCAGAAAGACGCTACTGGTGATGAAGGTGATCTCGCGAAAGCGGGTGACCAGCATCTCGAACCGGTAATCGTTGTCTTCGGTGAAGATGGTGGGATCGAACTTGAACGTCGTGGTCGTGCCCGTGGCTTCGTTCTTCTGCAGAGGGCGTACCTTCTCGACGGGCGTGACGGGAATACCGCGCTCATAGCGCTGCTTCCAGACGGCCTTGTCGCGCTTGACCTCGACCTCCATCCACTCCGAGAGAGCGTTGACGGCCGCCGCGCCGACGCCGTGAAGGCCGCCCGAAACCTTATAGGCGGCATTATCGAACTTGCCGCCGGAGTGCAGGCTGGTATGGACGATCTGCAAGGCGGAGACTTTTTCGGTGGGGTGCTCGGCGACGGGAATGCCATAGCCGTTGTCGCTGATGCTGACGCTGGAATCGGGGTGAATGGTGACCTCGATGCGATCGCAGCGCCCAGCCAGCGCCTCGTCGATGGAGTTGTCGACGATCTCGAAGACGAGATGATGCAGGGCTTTCACGTCGGTGCCGCCGACGTACATGCCGGGCCGGCGGCGTACGGCTTCCAGGCCTTTCAGTACCTGGATATTGCCGGCGTCGTAGGCGACAGGATTATCATTATGCTTGGTCTTGGCGATCATAATTGCTGGTTCACCTGATCCGGGGTGCTTATTGTCCGAATGTTTTGAAGATAGGCAGTGTAACGGTCGCGATAAAAAATAAACAGGGCGACGATGAGCGCTGTGCTGATGTAGGCATGGGCGACCAGGTTGATGCCGGTTACCCAGGTGCCGGAATCGGCCGAGAGCAGGAGCGCTTCTAATAGTCGCCGAATCAGGACGACGATGAAGAGCAGCCCCAGAGAGGTCGGCAGATTGGCACGGAAGAGGAGCACGCTCTCGAAAAGGGCCTTCGGCAGCGGGCGCGGATTAAGCGTCATACCCTGAGGGGCGTAGCTCAGGAACATGGCCACCCAGATGATAAGCAGCAGCGCGCCCATCAGAAACAGGGTGCTGATGGCCTGGCTCATCAAGGATAGAAGGCCGGCTACGAGGCTGATAGGAAAGACGATGACGAGCGTGAGGACGAGAAACAGAATGCCCAATCCCGTGAGACGTAACCAGGTGCGGATGGAGCGTCGGACGAACCGGAGCGGCGCGAATGGAGCCGATGTGCCCGCGGTTGTCGCGCTTGCCCGGCGCAGAGCGAAGGCGATCAGGGAGTAATAGATCGCCGTCAATAGCAAGCCGGCGAGTGTGAACAGCGCCAGAGAGCCAAACCACGCGCCGAGGCCGTCGCGCACGATGATCGCCGGCTGAATAGGTGTTTTCTCGGGAGTCAGTCCGGTCATCAATGCGGGGACACCCATGCCGGAGACGCTCAGGTAAGTGAAGTGATTGAGTCGAGCGGCGGCAACATCCAGCAGTGAGGCGAAATCGATCGGCATGGCCTGTGCCGGCAATTGGGTGATGATCGATTCGATGAGCGGTTGAAAGCTAAGTCGCGGCCCCAACCACAGGAAAAAGTCGAGCGCGGCCGGGATAAGGATCAACCAAAGGTAACGAGTGGTCAACTCGAACCCCGCGGAAAGCGTAGAAAAGACGCCCGGAAGCGCCGCTGTTGTACTCTGTTTCTGCATCATGGTTAACAGGATGATTATACCACATTTGTTCTATCGGGTCGATGAGGCAATGCGACGGGTTGGAACCGGCCCGGCACGGTGCTATAATGCGCGAGCTACCATCAGTGAGGAATTATACGTGAAAGTATCTGTCATTATCCCGGTCTATAATGAGTTTTCGACTGTTGAACCCGCCGTCAAGGCGGTTTTAGCTGTTAAGCAAGCTGATGAGATCGTCATCGTCGATGATGGCTCCACCGACGGCACGCGCGAGCTGTATCCAGCTATTCAAGCCCTCGACGACTCGATCCGGGTTATTCTGCACGAGAAAAACATGGGTAAGGGCGCGGCTGTGCGCACCGGATTTGCCAACGCGACGGGCGATATTTTCCTGATTCAGGATGCCGATCTGGAGTACGATCCGCGTGATTATCCTAACCTGCTGCGGCCGATCATCGAAGGGCGGGCGGCCGTCGTCTATGGTTCTCGCTTTCGTGGCGGGCCGACGAAGACGATGTTCTTCTGGCATATGGTCGGCAACAAGCTGCTGACGTTCATCACTAATATTACCTACAACACTATTCTGACCGACATGGAGACCTGCTATAAGGTTTTCCGTGCCGATGTCGTGCGCGACATTCCGTTACGGTCGCGGGGCTTTGAGTTCGAGCCGGAGATCACCTCGAAGGTGCTGAAGCGTGGCTACCGCATCTACGAAGTGCCTATCTCCTACAACGGCCGTGAGTTCGAAGAGGGCAAGAAGCTCAACCCCTGGCGTGAAGGCCCCAAAGCGCTCTACTATCTACTGAAGTACCGGTTTGTCGATTAAGCGTCCCTGACGCGCGAACGATCGCCGGTCACGGATCGATTTCATGCTCCGATCCTGGCGGTTCTGGTTGCTGGTTTGTTGCCTGTTGGGCGCTTCCCTGCGATTCCACGGCTTGTTCGCCAATCGTTTTAGCGCCGATGAAGCGTTGTTTGCCGGGTGGGCCAGGCTCATCGCCGTCTGGCGCGACCCGCTCCTATTGACTCAGGCGGTCGATAAGCCGCCGCTCCTGTTCTACCTCCAGGCCCTCTTCTACCCCCTGTTCGGGCCTGTGGAATGGGCGGCCAGGATGCCATCGCTGATCGCCTCGCTCCTGCTCGTCCCCCTCGTGGCGCAACTCGCGCGACGGCTGACCGGGGACACGCTCGCCGCCATGGTGACTGCTTTGTTTGTGGCTGTTTCGCCGCTGGCTGTGCAGTTCAGCGCCACAGCCTTTAGCGATCCGCTATTAACCTTCTGGGTGATGGCCGCGCTCTACGGCGCCACCCGTCCGGCTCCGTTTCGCACCGGCTTGCTGTTTGGGCTGGCCTTGGCGACCAAATACCAGGCCGCTCTCTTCGCTCCGCTGCTCGTCGGGATCGTCTGGTTGGCCGGCCACAGCCGCGACACAAAGTATTGGCTACGTCTCTCGGTGGGGCTGTTGGCGGTCGTTGGCGCCTTGTTCGCCTGGCAGGCCGCCCGGCCGGCGACTGGCGGACTGGTGGCATTACAGTGGGCCAATATCGGCGGGGCGCGCCTGGCTCGCTCGTGGGAGCTATGGCCCCGACTCTGGGGTTATGCGCGACTGTGGTCATTAGCGTTGGGCTGGCCCATGATTATCCTGGCTGTAGTCGTCATATTAGGATTGGCCGGCTCCCGGCGCGTGTCGTCTCGTGTTCAGCCTGCCGATGCCTTGTTGGCGCTTTTTATCTTCGGCTATCTGTCGTTGCATTGGCTATGGGCTGTCCCGGTCTGGGATCGCTATCTTCTACCCGTCCTGCCCCTCGTGGCGATCCTGATCGCTCGTGGCTTGTCTTTGTTATGGGCGTCCGCCGGCCAGGTATCATGGGCACGGCCGGTCTTCATTCTGGCGCTTGTCGTCCTGGCCATCGCCCATTTGCCCACGGCTGCTGCCGCCCGCAGCGGCCGATTGCCCATTGGCGGCCGGCCCGATGCTGACGGCGGCGCGGCGGCCGTGGCCCGGCTGTTGAAAGATGCCCCCTATGGCACTGTCCTGTATGATCATGAGTATAGTTGGCATTGGCGCTACCAACTGTTTGACAGCCGGGTTTATGTGAGCTGGTTTCCCGACGCCGACGCGCTACTGGCCGATCTGGCCGTCTTCGCCGGGCAAGGGCCGCCTCGTTACATCGCCCTGCCGTCGTCGGATAGCGCTCGGCCGATCATCCGCCGCCTGCTGGAGAATGGCTATCGTCTGGAGCCGCTCGACGCGCATGCCGGCGAGCCGGATATGACACTTTATCGAATCATACCCGAGTCTACGAGTGACTGATCTCAATCGACCACAAACCGGCCTCGCCCGGATTTCACGGTACGGGTTGTTTGTGCCGCTCGCGCTGGGCGGCTTGATTCTGTTGTTTTTCAACAGGATGGCCCTTAGCAATCTCATTCTGGCTCGCGGCGATACGTTTCTGTATTTCTACCCCTACTGGCAAGTGGCGGCTGATGCCTTGCGTGTCGGGCGTATCCCTTTGTGGAACCCCGATATCTTCATGGGTGTGCCGTTTCTCGCCAATAGTCAGGTGGGATTCTTCTACCCGCTCAACTGGCCGGTTTGGTTGTTACTGCGGACACCTTATGCCGTCAGCGCCTCGATTTTGATCCACTTGTTCATCGCCGGCAGTGGAACGTATTGGGCCGGACGGCGGACACTGGGTTTGAGCCGCGCGGCCGCTCTTGTCGCCGCGACGTCGTTTGCCCTCGGGGGCTACCTGACCGCACAAGTGGAGCATATCAATCAGTTGCAAGGGCTGGCCTGGCTGCCGTGGTTCTTTGTGTCCCTGGCGCCTGTGGTCGCGTCTCCTGACGTGGCTCCGTCCGGGCGTGCCATTGCTCGCTCTATCCTGTTGATAGGTACGTTGTTCGCCTTGCAGTTGCTGGCCGGACATACGCAGACAGTGTTTATCAGCGGGGTCGCGGTCGCCCTTTGGCTGGTCGTTCATGTTGTGCAGAATATGCCGCGGGCAGGCGCCGGACGCTATCGTCAACTAGCGTGGCTTGTTATTGTTCTGGCGGCCGGTGTGGCGCTGGCGGCGATGCTGGCGGCCGTGCAGCTCTTGCCTACTCTGGAGCTGACCGGTCTCTCCAGCCGGCAAGGCGGTCTGTCTCTTAATGAGGTGCTATCTTTTTCCTGGCACCCGATCCACCTGACACGCGCCCTGTTGCCCGACTACGGCCAATCGCTTTTCACGGAGTACATCGCTTTCCTGCCGCTGACGGGGTTGGCATTGGCGGTCGCAGGAGGCTGGGGTTGGCGGCGAAATCCGGCGCTCCGGCCGTGGCTGGCGCTTGTTCTGGTCGGGCTGCTCCTGGCTCTGGGGCGATTCACTCCTGTTTATTATCTGCTCGGTCGCCTGCCTGGGTTTGACTTATTCCGCGTTCCTGCCCGCTGGCTGGCTATCGTCGCGTTGGGCGTTGCCTTGCTGGCCGGCTACGGTTGGCAGCGACTCTGGCTTTATGTGGAGGAGGGCAGGGGCGCGGCCGCGCGGCGCGAACTCGTCCGACCACTTGTCGCTGCTGGGGTGGGCATTGCGCTCTTGATTGTGTGGGGGTTCGCCGCTGGATGGGTCGCGAAGATCGTGCCGGCCGGCACGGAAGCCCCTTACACACGTCCGACCATGATAGCCCTGCTCGGCTGGGCGATTGAGTTTGTTTTGGCCGCATTATTATTGAGCGTCATCCTGAATGGTCCGGCGGAACGCGCTCGCTCGGCAACGGTTGAATTGCTCTTCCTTGGCGCGGCCGTCTTGTGGTTAGGCTCACGCGGGTTACCCTACAACCAGTTGACCACGCCGGAGGCTTACTTTGACCTGCGACCGCCGCAAGCCCGCCTCATCGCGCTGGGCGCGTGCGTCATTCCTGACGAACCCTGCGCCACACCACCCGGCCGTTTCCTCAGTTTGTCGGAGATTTTCTTCGACCCCGGCGACGCGGCTGAGATTGAATCAATTTATGTCAACCAATTGAGTGAATCGGCGCTATATGACTACATCGTGGCGGTGAAACATAAAGAGGTGCTTTCGCCTAATCTGTCGATGATCACTGGCGCGCCGGCGATCGACGGGTTCGACGGCGGTATCTTGCCCCTGCGTGACTACTCGACGCTAATGAGCCTGATCCTGCCGGAAGGCGCCGCCACCACCGACGGCCGTCTGCGCGAATATCTGACGGCCGCTCCCGACACGCGCTGGCTAAGCCTTTTCAATGGCCGGTACCTCATCACTGACAAAACCGGCGATGTTTGGCGTGAGGGGGTTTTCTTCGACCGCCAACATCCGGTGACGTTGGGCGATGATCCGGTTGCGGTGGCCGATATGCCGGAATTCGAGGCCACAGAGTTGTGGCTGCTGGCTGAAGGAACCCCGCCGCCAGTCGAGGTGATGGCGTCCGATGGGACTGTCCAGCGCCTGTTGCCCCAGCGATTGACCGGAGCAGACTTGTATCGTTTGCCGTTCGCCCGAGCAACCGCGCCCGTGGCGATTTCCTTGTTGCCCTGCCCTGCTGATGTGGTCGATTGCGGTGTGAGCGCCTTAACATTGGTGGACGCGCGCGATGGCTCCTTCCAGCCGCTGGTTGTGGCTCCGTATAGGCTGATCCAGTCCGGGGATGTCAAAATCTACGAGAACCTTGAAGTGCAGCCACGAGCCTTCATGGTCTATGATTGGCGATGGGCGGCCGGCAGTGACGAGGCAGTGGCCATGATGGGCGAACCCGGATTTGACCCGCGCCGGTCGGCCGTCGTCACTGGCCAACGCGTGTCCGGCGAGCCGCCCGGAGATGGCCTGGGCCGCGCGACGATCACCCACTATTCGCCTGAATCAGTCGTCTTACGTGCCGAGAGCGACCGGGCGGGGTTGCTTGTCCTGGCCGACGCCGGTTATCCCGGCTGGCAGGCGTCCATCGATGGCCGCCCGGCGACAGTGGAACAGGCCGATGGCTTGTTTCGCGGTGTATTTCTGCCGGCCGGCGAGCACGAGGTCGAGTTTTCCTACCGGCCGCGCAGCCTGATGGTTGGCGCGGCCGTCACGGTGATGGGCCTGTTCCTGGCCCTGATGCTGGCCATGATCATCGTTATCAAGCGACCTGCCGGACGACAATAGCGGCGTTAATCGGGCGAGCGAGCGCGGGTGGGCCAACTGCGTCAGGATAGCTTAACTGCAGATCAAGAGGTGTGCATCTTGTCGCGATATTGGCTATGCTTGCTCGTTGTCAATTCATGGAGATGTTTACTTAGGGTAGCCGGTGCCGAAACTAGTCAATCGTTTATTCTTGCTGATCGCCTTGTCAACACTCCTCGCCGGGTGCAGCCTTTTGTCTCCGCAGCCCGACCTCGTCATCCCTACCCCGCCGCCGGCGACCCCTGAACTGCTCATCGCCAATGAGGCCGGCGAATTGGTGACCGACCCTGTGAGCGATGTCGTGCCAACGGTCGATCCGGCCGTCGAGAGGCTCATCTCCGAGGTGTCCCAACAGCAGTTGATGGCTTACGTCCGGCAGCTCGAGGGCTTCGGCACGCGCAACGCCTTCAGCGACACCCAGTCGGAGACGTTTGGCATTGGCGCAGCCCGCCGCTGGATCTTCAACGAATTTGTGCGGGTGGGCAATGGTCGCTTGAATGTGGAGTTCCAGGATTTCCCGCTCTCGTACGCCGGTTACGTGGCCGATCAGAGTAACGTCGTGGCCACGTTGCCCGGCAAGGGGGGCGGCGACGGTGTCATCGTGATCATGGCGCACTACGACAGCCGGCCACCCGATGTAACCGACGGCTTCAGCCGCTCGACCGGGGCCAACGACAACGGCTCTGGCGTGGCCTTGCTGCTGGAAACAGCCCGCGTCATGAGTTCGCGTGACTGGAACCAGACCGTCGTCTTTCTGGCTACGTCGGCCGAAGAACAAGGCTCGTTTGGCGCGCGCTACTTTGCCGAGAATGCGTTTCTGGACGGCAAGAACGTCATCAGCGTGCTTAACTATGACACAGTCGGCGGCCGGTTGGGCATCCCTCAGAGTGTGCGCCTCTTTGCCGTTGACTTTCTGACGTCGGTCCATGGCGCGCTGGGGCGCTACTATGAGTATGTTGGCGGACTCTATTTGCCGACTTTTCCTGTAACTATTTTCGATGCGCTCGACCGCGAAGGTCGTTGGGGTGATCATCGCGAGTTTGTGGCGGTCGGCTTCCCGGCCATCCGCCTGGTCGAATCCATCGAGGACCCCGACCTGATTAACTCCAACCGGGATACCTGGAGCCTGATCGACTACAGCTATCTGCAACGCATGGTACAGTTGAATGTGGCCGTGGCCGCCAATCTGGCCGGCGGACCGTATCAGCCGGCTCCGCCTCTCATCACGCCGATGGCCGAACCGGGGGCGTTTCTGCTGACCTGGTCGGTTGCGCCCGACGCCGCCGGCTACGCCATTTCCTTCCGCCCATCCGGCTCGGCCTACTATCCGGCGTTCCGCTATGTAAAGGCCAACCATGCCGGCAACGTCGCCCTCACCGGCCTCGATCCGAACGTCACCTATGCGGTTAGCATCGCCGCGCTGAACGCTCAGGGATTGATCGGCGGTTTCTCAACCGAACAGCTCATCGGGCCAGGCAGCGCCTCCACCGGAACGGTGGCTGGGGACTCGCCACAGCCCTAGCCTCATGGGTTGGCCGCGTTGAGCAGCATCGTCAGATAGTAGACGCGCGACAGGATCGGCTCCGCTTCCCAAGTCTCGGCCGGGCGCGGCTGGCCATGCTCCTGGATGATAACCGGGAGCAGTTCCAGTTGGCGCACGCCGTTGCGATCCAGCCACACATTGAGGATGGCCGTCTCGGGCGGGCCGTCGATGTCGAACAGGAAGTTGCCCAGCCCGTAAGCGATGACCCCGTCGCCGTAACGATGGATGCCTTGCAGGATGTGAGCATGATGACCCACGACCAGATCTGCTCCCGCGTCGACGGCCGCGTGGGCTGCCGCGACCTGTTCCTCGCTCGGCTCCTCGATGTATTCGTAACCGCTGTGCAGAATGACCACGACCAGATCGGCCTCCGGACGTATAGCGGCGACATCGGCCGCGATGCGCTCCGGATCGCCCCAGGCCAGGCCGGGTGAATGGGCTGTCGCCTCCCAGCTTCGCGTGTCGAAATGGGGGCTTGGTTCGGGGGGAACGTTGACATAACCCAGGAAGGCGACTTTCAGGTCACCGATCACGACGATGTGGGGAGCGTGGGCGGCTTCTTCGTCCGCGCCTCCGCCGACTGTGGCTACACCGGCCGCGTGCAGCAGGTCGATGCCTTGCAGCAGCGCCTCCGGACCGTAATCCAGGGCGTGATTATTGGCCAGCGTCACCAGGTCGACACCCCCGACGGCTAGCGCCTGGGCCGCCTCGGGCGGAGAACGAAAGGTGTAGATTTTGGTGGCCGGCTCGCCTATGTCACCCAGAGCCGTTTCAAGATTACCGATGGTGTAGTCGGCCGCGTCGAAGATGGGCTTCACGCGCGAGAGCGGATAGGCCAGGTCGCCCGTCGTGGTGATGATGTAGCCAACTGACCGGTCGAGGTTGAGATCGCCGACGGCGGCGATCCGTATCGTCGGCGGGGGAGTCATCGCCGTCGTTAGCGCTTCAGTCAGTTCGGCCGTCGCCTCTTTGTTGTCCGTCATGCCCACGAGCGACCACGTCTCCCGGTAGGGGTAATCCGGGTCGGTCGGATGGCGGCCATCCACCCGCATCGCCTTGTTATCCGGCGTCATGGCGCTCCAGCGAATGGGCCGGATTAGTCGATGCCCGTTGACCAGCACCGCTTCGGCTTCATTGGGCATGAGGTTTTCCCATTCAGTCGTGAAGGGAACGGCGAAAGCCAGCGGCTCGTTGCGTACAACGATGCCCGCGTCGCCGCTCACCAGGGCGAATTGAGCGCGGCCGTCCGCCAGGGCCGCTTCGACACCTTCGTCGACCAGTAACGACCAGGCATATTGGAATGAGCCGGATTCCTTCAGCGTTTCCAGCGCAGCTTTCGCCTCCAGTTCCCACTCTGGCGGGACGGCCAGCGTCAGCGGCTGGGGCGTGGCCGTGGGCGCGGGGGTTGCCGATGGGATCGGTGATGGGGTGGCCGTTGGTATCGGGGTAGGTGACGGCTCGATCGTGTTTGTAGGCGTGGTTGTATCGGCCGGCGGAGCGGCCGGCGACGCTTCAGCCGGATCGATACCGGCGGGCGCGGCCCTGCCACACGCGGCTAACACAAGGATGATGAACAGCGTCGATAATGCCGTCGCCAGCGTTGAGCGTTTACGACTCATGATTTGTCCGGGATGCAGGGCGGCGGCTCGGTTGATAGCTGGTATTCGGTCAGGGAGGTGCCTTGTTCGTGCAGGAACGTCGCCATTTCCACGCCGACATAGCGATAATGCCATGGCTCATAGAAGAACCCTGTTACCTCGGTCGCCTCGAACGGGTAGCTAAGGGTGAAGCCGTACTTGTGGGCGTTTTCCAGCAGCCAGATGCCTTCGCTCGTCTTATAAAAGTAGGTGTGGAATTCGATATCCTCGACGCCAACGATCTCCGCCAGTTCAGGCGAGCCAAAGTCGATGACCGTGCCCAGCTGATGCTCGCTGAAGCCGGGCGGGGCGCTGAGAATGTTCACGCGGTCCGGCTCTTTTTCTGCCCATTTCTGCCGGGCGATGGCCTGGGCGGAATAGCTGCGATAGCCGGAGATGATCATCGGATGAAGTCCGCCGGCCTGCATGTCATTGATCATGTTGACCAGCGGCCCAATGGCCAGCCGGCGTAGTTGTGTAGGATAGCCCAGCGTGACTTCCTTGGGCAGGTAGGCGGACAGATCCACTAGTCCCGCGGGCACGTAGTCGCGGCTGAGGCCATAGGTTAGTGTCACGATAGCCAGCAACCCGTTGTCCGGCATGCGCTGCGAGCACAGAACATCCCGGTCCGGCGTGGGCGACGGCGTAATCGTAGCCGTGGCGGCAATCGTGGATGTTGGAATGGGAGTGGGCGGCGCCGGTGTCGATGGCGCTGATGTGGGCGAGGTCGTTATCTCAGCCAACGATGTGGTCGTTGGCGGGAGGCCAGTGCTGACGGCTGGTGGCCGGATAGTGGCCTCGGGCGTCAGGGTTGACTCGGCCACGGCGGCCGACGAAGCGGTCGTCCTGCCCGGAGAGCAAGCTCCTAACAGGAGCAGCATTAAACCGATGATGAGGAGGCTACAACGACGTGTTGCAGCCTCCCAACGACGAAAATTCATACGCGGTGTCAGGGAGCCGGCTCAACCCTGACGATCTTGCCGAAGCCGTTGATTTCCAGATTCCATTTACTCCCCAGTTGGAAGCGTTGATATTCGTCGAAGTTTTCCGTTTCGTAGACTTTGGATTCGCCGTTCACGATGAACGTGATCCGATAAGTTTCTGTTTGCTCGCCTAATTCCTGTCCTTGATCCAGACGTGTTTGTGGCCAGAAGGGGTTCAGGTCCGAGCCTGTTTCCTCGACAACCCTGACCGGTTGCAACTCGATAACGGTGTACTCGCAGTAGTCATCATAGATGATATATTCGCAATCCTGCACCGTTTCGCCGAAGCCCGAACCCTGATCGACGACATAGGGCGTGCCACAGACTTCTTCCGAGTTCGCAGAAGGGAAGGAAGAGCGGCTGCGCTCGCGCTCGCTGCAGGAGTTCACGCTAGCGTCGAACGGCATCTCATCGCGCCATGCCTCGTGTGTTGCCGGGGCCAGCCCGAGCACGACGATGCTGCGTTTCCAGCTGACGTCCTGCACCGCGGCGACGGTGCTCTTGGTTTGCGCGCCTTTCATCATCATGTAGCCGAACCCGCCGCAGACCAGCAACACCAGCAAGATGCCAATGATCATGAACGTCGAGCTTCGTTTCTTTGCAGCAGGCTGCGCTTTCACTGTGGCGCCGGCCTTGCTCAGCGGTGAACCACAGTTCGAACATTTGAAGTTGGTTGCGGGATTTGGCGTTCCACAGTATTCGCAGAGAACGTCGGCCGAGGGCGCGGTCTGCTGAGCCCCCAGCACCTTGCCCGTCTCGCGCTTCTCGCCTTCGGTCAGGTCGCCGCCACAGTTTGAGCATGTAGTCGCATTGCCTGGGTTGCGCGTGCCGCAGAAGGGGCAGTGAATATCCGGCCCCACTTGTGCCTGCTTCAGTTCCTCTTGATCGGTGATGATCTTGTCTTCAGCCGCCTGATTAAATTGGGTGTCTTTTGGCTGAGCTGCGCCGCAATTGCTGCAAACCTTCACCCGGCCAGGGTTTCTTGTGTTGCAGTAGGGACAAGTCCACTCAAGTTCGACATAACCCAAGGATTTTTTGGTCATAGCAACCCCCTAATTGTGTCGTTTTACTTCGCTTTGAAGCGTGGGCTGATCCAGTGCGGATCAAGCGCTAATCTTACCCTGAATTTTACGGACAGGGTAACTTCGTGCAATAATTCAGATGAGTTACACACATGAAATGGAAAAACGTCTTGTTGCTCGTGATGCTGGCGGCGATGTGGGGCCCGTCATTTTTGTTCATCAAGGTGGCGGTGGAAGAGATTCCGCCGCTGACACTGGTCCTCGGCCGTGTTTCAATCGGCGCGATATTCCTGTTAATTGTGCTGCTGTCCCAGCGCCGGCGCTTGCCTCGCGACCGACGGCTGTGGAAGAGCCTGGCAGTTATGGCCATGCTGCATAATACGCTCCCCTGGGTCTTGCTGAGCTGGGGCGAGCAATATATCGATAGTTCGCTGGCCTCGATCCTGAACGGGACAACGCCGATCTTCACCATCGTGCTGGCGCATTTCATGGTCGAAGACGACCGGATCACATCCTCGAAGCTGCTCGGCGTCGTGCTTGGTTTTGCCGGCTTGTTCCTGCTAATCGTGCCGTCACTGACGGACGGTGTGCAGGCGACGACGTGGGGCCTCGTCGCCGTGGCTGTCGCTGCGGCGTTATATGGCGTGGCGATCATCTATAGTCGGGAACATTTGCGGGGCTTGCCGCCACTCGTCGCCCCCGCCACACAATTATCGCTGGCAACGCTTTTCATGTTGCCTGTTACGCTGCTTGTCGATCGGCCCTGGACGATGGAAAGCCCGTCCGCAGCCGCGCTAGGCTCTCTGGTGGCGCTCGGTATTTTGGGGACGGGATTGGCTTTCATTGTCTATTATCGCCTCATCGAGACGGCCGACTCGACCTACGTTTCGATGGTTACCTATATCATTCCCGTCTTTGGGGTCATCCTTGGCGTACTCGTCCTGGATGAGCAATTAACCTGGCATACGTTGGCGGGTTTTGCTCTGATCCTGTTCGGCGTGATGGTCGTCAACGGCTTGCTCGATAATCATCTGCCTGTGCTGCGCCGCCGGGCGATGAGAGACGATTATTCACCCGGTTCTGACTAATGTGGCGGTGATCTGGTTCGGCTCGCCCCAGCCTCCGCCGCCGGGTGTGGCCAGCCGGACGATATTGCCCGGCTGCACGATAAAGGTCACTTTGCCGGGCAGCGGTATGGTCTCGCGGCCGTCAATCAGCGTGTTATGACCGGGAGCGCCGCTACCTCCGCCGGCTAACCCATACGGTCCGCGCTCCCGCCGTTCGGAGGTGATGGTCACCGTGGCCGGAACCATGAATTTGATGCTACGGGCCAGTCCTTCGCCGCCGGTGTGCCGGCCGCGGCCGCCCGAACCTTCGCGCAAGCTATATTCCTCGATACGGATGGGAAAGCCGTACTCCAGCGCCTCAACCGGCGTATTGCGCGTGTTGCTCATGTGAACATGGACGCCCGATGCGCCGTCGCTCTCCGGCCCGGCTCCCGCACCGCCGCCTATGGTCTCATAATAGGCGAAATGGGATGCAGGCGCGGGCCAACCGTCAGGATAGGTGCCGCCGAAGGTCAGATTGTTCATGGTGCCCTGGCTGGCAGCGGGAATGATGTCCGGCAGGGCGTGGGCCAGCGCGCCGAAGACCACATCGACAATACGTTGCGACGTTTCGACGTTTCCGGCCGAGACGGCGTGAGGCGGTTTGGGATCGAGCAGGGAGCCTGGGGGGATATGAATCGTCAGCGGGGCGAAGACGCCCTGATTCATCGGCAGATCAGCGCCGAGCAAGGCCATCGCCACGCAGCGCAAGCAGTAGACTACGGCCGAATCGACGATGGCCGGCACAGCGTTGAGATTGCCGGCAACCGCCTCGGCCGTGCCTGTGAAATCAGTCGCCAGTTCGTCGCCAATTACTGTCAAAGAGACGCTGACAGGCACGGGATCGTCGCCCTGACCGTCGTTGTCCAGGTAGTCGGTGAAGGAATAATGGCCGTCGGGGATCAGGCGAATGGCGGCTCGGGTCAGCGATTCTGCGTAGGCGGTCAGCATATGCGCCCGTTCGAGCGTCTCATCCAGACCGTAGCGTCCGACAATCTCTACCAACCGTTGGGCGCCAACGGTGTGGGCTGCCAACTGCGCCGCCAGATCGCCCTCACGCTCCCACGGGGTGCGTACATTGCGCAAAATGAGCTGCCAGACGGCCTCGTTGCGCTGCCCGCCGTCGATGAGCTTGATGGGCGGGATGATGATTCCTTCCTGATAAAGCTCGGTTGAAAGCGGCATCGAGCCGGGCGACATGCCGCCGACGTCGGCGTGGTGGGCGCGACTGGCGACGAAGAAGGGCGCGGCCGGCGTTCCTTCGGTGAAGACCGGCGACACCAGCGTGATATCCGGCAGATGGTTGCCGCCATGATACGGATCGTTGAGGATGACGACATCGCCCGGCCGGAAGGGGGCGCATTGGGCCACGGCCGCGCGGACCGAGGCGGGCATGGCCCCCAGGTGGACGGGAATATGGGCGGCCTGGGCCAGCAGCTTCGGCTCGCCGCCATTCAGGAAGACGGCGCAACTATAGTCGAGCCTCTCCTTGATGTTGGGACTATAGGCGGTGCGGCCGAGCGTGACGCCCATCTCTTCGGCGACAGAGGCGAAGAGATGGCCGAAGATGGTTAGCGACGCGGCATCCATGGTGTGACGAGTTTTGAGCGATATGCGACGGGGCTGGAACGCCGGCGATGCTTACTCCTTATAGACCGGCAGATTACCCAGGGCGATGACCCGCGACCAGTCGTCGTCGCCTTCGGTGAAGATGGCCGCGACCTGCGCCACCTCTCCTCCAGCCTTGATGACCAGCTTCTCCATGCCGTTGAGCGTGCTGCCGGTGCTGATGACATCATCGACAACGATGACCCGTTTGCCCTTGACCAGGGCGCGGTCCTTTTCATCCAGGAATAGCGTCTGGGGCGCGCCGGTGGTGATCGACACAGTTTCGGCGCTGATGGCGTCGCCCATGTAGCTCTTGTAAGCCTTGCGCATGACGACGTAGGGCAATCCCATCAGGGCGCTCATCTCATAGATGAGGGGGATGCTCTTGGCCTCGGCCGTCACCAGCACGTCGGCGTGGATATCTTTCAGCTTTTCGGCCAGCGCCGCGGCTGAGGCTTTTACGACGTAGGTATCGCCCAGCATATTGAAGACGGCGATGCGCACGCCGGGGGCGACTTCGAAGAGCGGGAAATGGCGGGTCAGGCCGGCCACTTCGACCGTTAATACGTCTCGTTGGTTCATGATTGGAAAAAACTCTCCTGCTTACGGCTCGACAGTATCTTGCTGGAGTGTTCGCGAGACTGCCTGTAGAATGAAGTTTATCGTATGAGCCGATAGCGGCAAGGAGCGTGACGTGATGAAGGCGGCGTTCTGCCGCGAGCTGGGAGCGACGGCGATCAACTACAAAGCGCAGGATTTCCTCGAGGCGGTCATGGCCGCGACGGAGGGGCAGGGAGTGGACGTGATTCTCGACCCGGTCGGCGGGGCGTACCTGGAGCGAAACATCAAGGCGCTGCGGCGGTTCGGACGGCTGGTCAATATCGGCACGCTGGGTGGCCGGACGGGCGAGCTGGACATGGGCCAGCTGTTGGGCAAGCGGTTGCGCGTCGTCGGTTCAACGTTGCGGACGCGGCCGTTGGCAGAGAAGATCGACATCACGCGCCGGTTCAACGAAACGATCATGCCCAGGCTGGCCGCTGGCGAGATGCGGCCGATCATCGACACAGTGTTTCCCATCGCCGAGGCGCAGGCGGCCCACGCATACGTGCTGGCCAACCGGAATATCGGCAAGGTGATCCTTGAAGTTGGTTGATTCATGCGTATTGGGCTTTGACGCGCCGCGCCCCCATAGATATACTCACCCCTTATGCGTCTTTCACGATCCTTTGGAAAAACATTGCGCGAAGCTCCGGCCGAGGCCGAGCTTATCAGCCATCAACTGCTGCTCCGTGGCGATTTTATCCGCCCCGCCGGCGCGGGCATTTACACCTTCATGCCGTTCGGCTACCGTGTCATCCGCAAGATATGGGACATCATGGCCGAAGAGATGGACGCCATCAGCGGCCAGGAGATGTGGATGCCTAACCTGCACCCGGCGGCGCTGTGGCAGGCGACCGGTCGCTGGAATCAGGTGGACGTGCTTTATAAGCTGAAGGCCAGCGGCAACCGTGAGTATGCCCTCTCGGCCACGCACGAGGAGATCGTCGTCGATCTGTCGTTGCGGGACATCGAGAGCTACCGCGACCTGCCGCGCATGATCTACCATATCAGCAAGAAGTTCCGCGATGAACCCCGGCCACGCGGCGGCCTGATCCGGCTGCGCGAATTCATCATGAAGGACGCCTACACACTCGACCGCAGCGAGGAAGCGCTGGACGAGTACTATCCGAGCATGTTGCAGGCGTATACCAACATCTTCGACCGCTGCGGCGTGCCGACGGTGATGATCAACGCCGACGTGGGCGCGATGGGCGGCAAGTCGTCGCAGGAGTTCACCGTGCCGCACCCGCAGGGCGAAGACGAGTTCATCTATTGCGAGGACTGCGGCTACGCGGCCAACGTCGAGGCGGCCGGGTTCGTCCGCGAGGGCGAGAAGCCGGCGACGATGGACGAGCTGTCCAAGGTGCTGACGCCCGATTGCAAGACCATCGCCGACGTGGCGGCGTTCATCGGCGTGCCCACGACGCAGACGCTGAAGTGCGTTTTCTACTGGTGGCGGCCGAACTATGTCGAGAAGCCCGGCGAAGGGCGTATGGTGTTCGCCATGACGCGCGGCGATCTGAACATCAACGATACCAAGCTGGTCAATGCGGTGGGTGGCGGCTTCATCCGGCAGGCGACGGAAGAAGAAGTGCGCTCCATCGGCGCGGTGCCCGGCTACGCCTCGGCTATCGGCATGACGCCGGCCAAGGATATGGAGTCGCCGGGGGTGATGATCGTCGCCGACGAGTCGATCAACTACGGCGGCAACTACGTCGTCGGGGCTAACGACGACCCGTATCATTACACGGGCGCGAACTACGGCCGCGACTTCCAGGTGAGCCGCATCGCCGACATCGCCCAGGCGGCTACGGGCCACAAATGCCCCAACTGTGGCGGCCGCATCGAGGCCAAGCGGGCGATCGAGGTTGGCCACTGCTTCAAGCTGGGCACGCGCTACAGCAAGGCGGTCAATGCCACCTATCTGGACGAGGACGGCCAGGAGCGGCTCATCTACATGGGCAGCTACGGCATCGGCCTCGACCGGTTGATGGCCGTGGTTGTGGAGCTACACCACGACAAGGACGGCATCATCTGGCCGGACAGCGTTGCGCCCTATCAGGTGCATCTGGTCCACATCGGCAAGGACGGCGACGGCACGAAAGAGAAGGCCGAGGCGGTCTATGCCGAACTGACGGCGGTCGGCGTCGAGGTGCTCTACGACGACCGCGACGGGCTGGGCGCCGGCGTGAAGTTCAAGGACGCCGACCTGATGGGTATCCCCTGGCGTGTCACCGTCTCCGGCCGCAGCCTGGAGCAGGGCGGAGCGGAAGTGAAGCGGCGCAGCGAGAGCGAGCGGCAGATCGTATCGCTGGACCAACTAGTGGCGACTTTTCGCTCGTGAAACCTGCTGAAACCTCGCGCCGATACGGGCGCTTTTAACGACCTCTGTCATCAGGCCGGTCGCTCGGACAAGGGCGATCGGCCTGGTTTCTATATCTCCCGAGCGTGCGCATCTGCCCCAACAAAGCTACAATCAATGAGCAAAAAGGGGGTAGTTATTATGGCTATTCGCCAACCCTGGCATGAGCTGACACAAGACCTCGTCGCCGTGGCGATGGGGCGCAAACCCGCCGACACCGTCATTTGTAATGGCCGCTGGGTCAACGTCCATAGCGGCGAGATTTTGCCCGGCACCGACGTCGCCATCTATGGCGGCCGCATCGCCTGCGTGGGGCCGGACGCGGGGCATTGCATCGGGCCGCAGACGCGGATCATCGAGGCCAAACAACGCTATCTTGTCCCGGGGCTATGCGACGCGCATATGCACGTCGAGAGCGGCATGGTCACCGTGACCGAGTTCGCCCGCGCCGTCATTCCCCACGGGACGACCAGCATGTTCATCGACCCGCACGAGATCGCCAACGTGCTGGGGCTGCCCGGCGTGCGGCTGATGCACGACGAGGCGGCCACACTGCCGATCTCGATCTATGTGCAGATGCCCAGCTGCGTGCCCAGCGCGCCCGGCCTGGAGACGCCCGGCGCGTCGATCGGCCCGGAGGAAGTGGCCGAGGCGATGACCTGGCCGGGCATCATCGGCCTGGGAGAGATGATGAACTTCCCCGGCGTCTTCACGGGCGACGACAAGATGCACGCGGAGATGGCGGCGACGATGCGGGCTAACAAAGTGATCGGCGGCCATTACGCCTCGCCCGATCTCGGCCGTCCGTTTCATGGTTATGTGGCCGGCGGCCCGTCCGACGACCACGAAGGCACGCGGGTGGAAGACGGCATCGCTCGCGTGCGGCAGGGTATGAAGGCGATGTTGCGTCTCGGCTCGGCGTGGTACGATGTGGCCACGCAAGTGAAGGCAATCACCGAGATGGGGCTGGACAGCCGCAACTTCATCCTCTGCACCGACGACTCCCATTCGGGCACGCTGGTGGGCGAGGGGCATATGGACCGCGTGGTGCGGCACGCCATCGCCCAGGGGCTGCGGCCGATCACGGCGATCCAGATGGCCACGCTCAACACGGCGTTGCATTTCGGCGTCGAGCGCGAGATTGGCAGTATCACGCCCGGCCGCCGGGCTGATATCGTCATCTCCAGCGATTTGGTCACGCTGCCTGTCGAACTGGTCATGGCCGGCGGGGAAGTACTGGCGGAGAACGGCCGGATGACGGTCGACATACCCACGTATAGCTATCCAGACTTCGCCAAGGGGACGGTCAAGCTGGGCCGGAAGCTTGAGGCCAAGGATTTCGAGGCGGCCGCGCCGCAAGCCAACGGACAAGGACCGGCGACGGTCACGGCGCGCGTCATCGGCGTCATCGAGAATCAGGCCCCCACGCAGGCGCTGGAGCGGCAATTGCCGGTGGCCGGCGGGATTATCGGCGCGGATCTGTCGCAGGATGTCGCCCGTATCGCGCTGGTGGAGCGGCACGAAGCCACCGGGGAAGTGACCAACGGCTTCGTTAGCGGCTTTGGCTTCAATGTGCCCTGCGCTGTGGCCAGCACGGTGGCCCACGACAGCCATCATATGATCGTCGTCGGCACGGATACGGCCGATATGGCTCGCGCGGCCAACCGGCTGGGCGAGGTCGGCGGCGGGGTGGTGGTGTTCAAGGAAGGGCGCGAGATCGCTCTGGTGGAGCTGCCTATTGCCGGGCTGATGAGCGACGAGCGGGCGGAGACCGTGGCCGCCAAGGCGGAGCGGATGGTCGAGGCGTTCGCCGAATGTGGCTGCACGCTGAACAATGCTTACATGCAGTTGAGCCTGCTGGCGCTGGTGGTCATCCCCGAGTTGCGCATCTCGGACAAGGGGATCGTGGATGTGCGGACGTTTGAGGTGGTGCCGCTGGTGGCGGAGAAGTAGCTCGGCGGGTTGTGTTATACTTCTGATTAGGAGTAGATGACATGCTTGAACGAATTGAAATCGATCCGGCCGTAATGATGGGCAAGCCGGTGATTCGCGGCACGCGAATTCCGGTGGAACTGATTGTGCGTAAGCTGAGCGAGGGCGCGACAGAAGCCGATCTCCTGGACGCATATCCACGGCTGACGGTGGAAGATATTCGGGCAGCGCTGGC
>JACFOH010000004.1:0-27464 GCA_019454405.1 Promineifilum sp. | reverse complement strand
ATGAAGAATCTGCCGACTATTGAGCAGTTGATCTCCCTGCGGGGAAAGACGGCCCTCGTGACGGGGGCGGCCGGCGGCATCGGCAAGGCGATCGCCGGGCGCTTCGCCGAAGCGGGCGCTACCCTTGAACTCGTCGATTACAATGCGGCGGCCTTAACGGCGGTTGCGGATGAACTGGCCGCGCTGGGCACGCGCGTGCGCACCCACGTCATCGATCTGGCTGACAAAGAGCAGATCGATGCCATGTGGGACGCGCTGGATGGGGAAGAGCCGGATATCCTGGTCAACAATGCGGGTATCTACCCTTTCCGCCAGTTTGTTGATGCTGATGAGGCATTCGTCCGTCGAGTGATGGAGATCAATCTCTTCTCGGTTTCGTGGATGTGCCATCAGATGATACGCCGGCGGATCAAGCGTGGCGGGGTCATTATCAATCTGGGATCGATTGAGGCTGTACTGCCCTTCAAAGATGATTTGGCGCTCTATAGCACCAGCAAGGCCGGTGTCATAGCCCTGACCCGAGCCTTGTCCAAGGAACATGCCCGGGACGGCTTTCGTATCAACGCCATCTTGCCGGGAGGCATTCTGACGCCGGGGACGAAGGCCGCCGCCAAAGAAGTCCTGCGTGGTCAATTTGGCCACATCAAGACGGGCATTGAGTTCAAGCAACGGTTGCCGATCGGCCGGATCGGCCAGCCGGATGAGGTGGCGCGGATGGCCCTGGTACTGGCCAGCGACCTGGCCAGTTATGTGCAGGGCGCGGCGATCCCGGTGGACGGGGGGTTCCTGGCGGCGTAGCCGGCGCGTGGCGCGTTACTGGTAGTGATAGCGGGCCTGCAGGAAGACGACCCGGTCTTCCCGTACCAGATAGACGATCCGGTGTTCCTGTGTCAGGCGGCGGGACCACGTGTCGGGCGTGAGATACTTCAGCGGCTCGGGTTTGCCGACGCCCTGAAAAGGATCGCGCAGGGTCTCCTCGACCAGGGCCAGGGCGCGCAGGGCCAGCTTGCGGTCCGTTTTTACCCAGTAGCGTAAGTCCTCGATGAAGTGGGGATGAAAGACCGCTTCACGCTGCTTCGCCATCGAGTTCGACCTCGGCGCGAAGCTCGGCGAGGGTCATCGGCTGGCCGTCGCCTTTGAGCGCGTCGTTGAGCGCGGTCAGCAAGCGCTCGGCATTGGCCGGGGAGCTTAGCAGGTAGGCCGTCTCCAGCAGGCTGGTTAGCTCGGATGCGGCGATGAGCGCGGCGTCCTCTGAATTGCGGCGGCGAATGATGATGACCTCGCGGTCTTCGGTGACGCTGTCGAGTAGCCGGGCCAGGTTGGCGCGAGCGTGACTGTAGCTGATCTCAGTGGTCATGGGCGATCTTCCTACTTGTACAATGTAATTGTACAAGTAATTGACTAGTCGCGCAACCGAGTGGCGCAGCTTCCACGTTTCATTGTCTGGCACGTCTCCAGGTAATCGTCGGCAGCTTCCTCGAAGGCCCGGCGAAGCTTGTCGGCAGTCTGGCCGTGGAAGCCAACGATATCGTTGATGTCGACAATATGGCCGATGAAGCAGCCGTCTTCGTCGCTATATTCGATTCGGGCCGAATAGCCTCTGTGTTTCATCGTGTTCATAGCCGGCCCTTAACGATAATCGAAAGAGGAGCCGCGCCAACATCTTGAATCCCCATCTTCGTGTTGCTAAACTACTGCCATATGGAAGACCAAGAGTTGATGCGCGAGCAAGCACAAATTTTGACCGATCGCGGTTATCGTCACCAGGTACAGGGCGAACTGGGCGACGCCATCGCCCTCTATCGGCGTTCGATCGCCATGTACCCCACGGCCGAGGCGCACACGTATCTGGGTTGGGCTTATAACATGATGGACCGCAACGAAGAAGCCATCGCCGAATGCGAGAAGGCTATCGCCATCGATCCTGACCTCGGCAATCCGTACAACGATATTGGCGCTTACCTGCTCGAGATGGGCCGGCCGGAAGAGGCTATTCCCTGGCTGGAGCAGGCTATAGTTGCGCCTCGCTACGCCACACCACAGTTTGCTCACCTCAATCTCGGCCGCGCTTACGAGCAGTTGGGAGAGGTCTATCGGGCATTGGCTGCCTATGATCAGGCATTGGCTATCGCCCCTCTCTACCTGCCCGCCCACTGGGCCAAGACGGCTTTGCTCGGCCGTCTGAACTGACCCTGAGCCGCCCGTGCCTCGTTCTATCGGCCATGTCACCGTCGTTGCCGTCGGCAAACTGCGCGAGCGGCATTGGCTGGACGCGCAAGATGAGTATGCGCGACGCCTCAGTCGTTACACCGATTTCCGCCTGGTCGAAGTGAAAGATGCCGTCGGCAGGTCGATGCCCGACGCGGCGGCTATGGTTCGCGAGGGGGAGCAGTTGCTGGCGGCCATTCCTGCCGGGGCGCGCATCATCCTGATGGACGCGGGGGGCAAGCGGCTGAGCAGCCCCGAGCTGGCGGCTTACCTGCAGGCGCAGCTGGAATCTTACGGGGAACTGGCGTTTCTCATTGGCGGGCCGCTGGGGTTCGCGCCGGCGGTGGCCGAGGCGGCCCACGACCGGCTGTCGCTGTCGCCGATGACCTTCACTCACGAGATGGCTCGGGTGATCCTGCTGGAGCAGCTCTACCGCGCGTTCACCATTCTCCACGGCGAGCCTTACCACAAGTAGGCGAAATCAGGCGCCGCCGATCGCGACAACGTATTCCCCGCGCGGTTCGGTTTCCTCGAAGCGAGCGATAAGCTCGGATAATGTGCCGCGCCACACCGACTCAAACAGTTTGGTCAGCTCGTTGGCCACGGCCGCCGGCCGGTCGCCGTAGACCGCCAGCGCGTCAGCCAGGAATTCGCGCAGCCTGTGAGGCGATTCGTAGAAGATGAGGGTGTGGGGGGAGTCCCGGTCGACCTGCAGAAACGTCCGTCGCTTGCCGCCCTTGCGCGGGGGAAAGCCGCGAAAGGTGAAACTGTGCGACGGCAGCCCGGAGAGCACCAGCGCCATGATGACCGCCGAGGGGCCGGGGATCATCGTCACCGGCAGATCGAGATCGACCGCCTTGCGCACCAGCGTATAGCCGGGGTCGGCCACGCCCGGCGTCCCGGCATCGGAGACGATCGCCACCGATTGCCCTTCCTGTAGCAGGGCGATGATGCGCTGGCCGGCCTTGTCCTCATTGTGTTCGTGGAAGGCGAGTTGCGGTTTCTTGATGTCGAAATGTTTCAGCAGCAGGCCGGTCTTGCGCGTGTCTTCGCTGGCGACGATATCCACCTCGCGCAAGACTTCCAGCGCGCGCAGGGTAATGTCACCGAGGTTGCCGATAGGCGTCGCCACCAGGTAGAGCATGGCTTGTCCGAGCGCGGATCAGCCGGCCGCGCCCCACTCCATTGACGCGCCCAGTTGCTGCATAGTTTCGATGAAGCCGGGGAAGCTGTCGGCCATGCAGGCGGCATCGTCGACGACCGTCGTACCCGCAGCCACCAGTCCAGTCACGGCCAGCGCCATGCCCAGCCGGTGATCGTCGTGGCTGTCTACGCGAGCGCCGGAGAGACGTTGTGGCCCCACCACGGTGAAGCCGTCTTCACGCTCGTCGATGTTTGCGCCGAACCGGCGCATTTCCTCAGCCATAACAGCGATGCGGTCGACTTCCTTGACGCGCAACTCGGTTGCGTCGCGGGCGACGCTCTGCCCGGCCGCCTGCGTCGTCGCCACGGTCCAGATGGGGAACTCGTCGATAGCTTTCACCACTGTCGGCTCGCCGACCTCGATGCCGCGCAACTCCGTGAAACTGACGGTCAGGTCGGCGATCGGTTCGCCGCCGGTTACGCTCTGATTACTGAGGGTGATGTTCGCGCCCATATCGCGCAGCATCGCCAGCAGACCGGTGCGGGTGGCGTTGATGCCCACCTGTTTGATGGTGATTTGCGAATCCGGCACGATGGCCGCGGCCACCAGCGGGAACGCTGCTGAGGAGAAATCGCCGGGCACGGTCATATCCAGCGGCAGCAAGCGACGACCGCCGAGGGGCGCCTCGCCCAGTGTGACCCAGCCCTCGCTCTTGGCGATGATCGTGCCCATGGCGATGAGTAGTCGCTCGGTGTGGTCCCGGGCAGGGCCAGGCTCATAGACGCGCACGGCGTCATCGGCGTAGAGGCCCGCTAACAGGATCGAGCTTTTGACCTGGGCGCTGGCGACCTTCATCTTGTATTCCATGCCATGGAGTGCGGACGGGCGAATGGACAGCGGCGCATGGCCCTCTTCCGACCTGATATCGGCGCCCATTAGCCGCAGTGGCTCCGTCACGCGCCCCATCGGTCGCTTGCGCAGTTGCTCGCTGCCGTCAAGCACCGACGGGAAGCTCTGCCCGGCCATAATGCCCGATAGCAGGCGGATGGCTGTGCCTGCGTGATGGCAATCGAGCGATCCGGACGGCCGTTTTAGCCCGCGCAAACCGCGCCCTTCCACGCGCAAATCCCACGAATGGGAGTTGCGCCGGTCGATCTCGATGACAACGCCCAGCGCGCGCATGACCTCCAGCGTGGCTAGTGTATCGCCGGCCGGCAGCCAGTTACGGATGGTGCTTGGGCCATCGGCCAGTGCGGCCAGCATGACAGCGCGATGACTGATCGATTTGTCACCCGGCACGGAGACAGCCCCGATCAACGGCGTGGTTTGCCGGTGAATAATGACCTGATTGAAAGATGTCATCGCCGTCAAATCGCTTTCCGATGAGATTGGACTTGCTGCGGCGCGCTCTCCGGCATGCTCGACGGCCCCTTGACGCGGGCGCGTTCGTGACGGGCGCGCTGCTGTACGGCTCCCGATGGATGGTGCGGATCGAGTCGAGCCACCGGCGGCCGTCCGGCCACCTTGGCCTGCTCCAGAGCATGATGGATGAACAGGACGTTGTGGCGGCGCAGGAAATCGGCCGCGCTGCCGTCACTGCCGGCCTCTCGCGCGGCGGCCAATTTCTCGCGCAGGTCGGCGATCTCGTCCGCAGGGATGTAGGCAGGCATGGAGAAGAATTCGTAGCGGCCCTGGATGGCGACCGGCCGGCCGAGGATGATCGCCCCCAGCATGGCGTCACCGTGGCCGCCCGGCTCATATAGTTCCAGCGCCTCACCGGACACGATCTCCTTCAGCTGTAGCGTCTGGCGTTCGTAGCCGGTCAGCTCGTAGCCGCCCATCGGCGCGCCGGCCGCCCAGTCGTCGAGCAGTTGACGCCCATAAGGGGAAAGCCCGTCGCCTTTCTCGTCGCGGAAGGCGTCAATTACGCGACTTCCGTCGGGCAAGGCGTAGTCGAAGACGAACCAGTCATAGAAGCGTTCGGCCTCGGACGGGCTCATCAGTGATAATGTGCCGGCCGTGTAGAGGTCGTCCCAGTAGCGGGCCGCAGCCGTCCCGGCCTCGTCCTGGAAACGTTCACCGGCGGCATACTCGAGCAGTTCCAGCCGCAGGTCACGCGAGGCGTCAGTCCAGGCCCGATTCTCGCGATCGGTCGCCAGATCTGCGGCCATATGACATTGTTTGTATTTCTTGCCGCTGCCGCAATAGCAGGGTTCGTTACGTCCTGGTCTTTCCATGATCATACTATCCTGTTTCGCGACCGGTATTGTCGCCGCCGGCCGCCAATCTCCCGCGATTATAGCAGAGCGGATCGGAAATAGGACGCAGATAGCGTCGATAAATACAGACGAACGCCGATGATCGCGGGTCGCAGGAGGGTTTATCCGTGAAAACCCGCGTCAACTGCGCTTTATTCTCTTCGGGCGGCGATGGCTGCGCGGAATTGGGCGATGACGTCGTCGAGGTTCGCGCCCGGACCGAAGACGGCCGTCACGCCTATTTCCTTCAGGCGGGGTATATCTTCGTCGGGCACGATGCCGCCCAGGAAGACGGGTATGTCCAACATGTCGTTCTCGGCCATCAGCTCCATGATGCGGGATACCAACGGCATGTGCGCGCCCGACAGGATACTGAGACCGATGGCGTCGACATCTTCCTGCAGGGCGGCCTCGACGATCATCTCGGGGGTTTGGCGCAGGCCGGTGTAGATGACTTCCATGCCGGCGTCGCGCAGGCCGCGGGCGATGACTTTGGCGCCGCGATCGTGGCCGTCGAGGCCGGGCTTGGCCACCAGGATGCGGGGGCGTTGGTCGCTCATCTCGTTCTCTCCTCTAGCTGTCGCCTTGGGTTCGTTGGGGCCTATTATAACCTGTCTGGGTGATGTGGGTGATATTGACCATTTGTGCAGACGCAAGTCCGTAAAGTTTAGGCAGATTCCTGCCTGTCATCTGTTAGACCTTGCGAAATCTTTCATTACCTTGTCTGATTCCCCTCCCAATACTCCGTCGCCCACCGCACCGCCCGCCCGATCCCCTCGCGCAACGACACCTGTGGCGTATAGCCCAGCAGCGCCCGCGCCTTGCCGATGTTAGCTACGTAGTGCGTCACCTCGCCCACGCGGGCCGGCTCGATGGTCATATCCGGGGCGACGCCCAGCGCCTCGCCGATATACTCGGCCAGTGTCACCAGGCTGTTGCCCTGCCCATAGGCCAGATTGATCGTCTGGTTGGCCTCGCGGCCGCTGGCCAGCAACTCAATCCCCTGATACACCCCGGCCACGCAATCGTCGACATAGGTGAAATCGAGCACCTTCTTCTCCCCATAGACGATGATCGGCTCGCCCCGCGCGATTTTGCGGATGAACAACGGGATGACGCGCTCCATTCGCTCGATGTCCACATCATACCGGCCATAGACATTGCTGAAGCGAAAGACGAGGTAGCGCATGTCGTAGCATTGGGCATAGGAATAGATGAACGCCTCCCCGGCGATCTTGCTGGCCGAGTACGGACTTTCGGTGAAGGCGAAGTCGGCGTACGACTCCTCGGTGATGTAGCGTCGGATGTCGCCGTACACCTCGCGCGAGCTGCTGAAGATGACCGGCAGCCCGTTGTGCCGGCAGAATTCCAGCACGTTGAAGGTTGTGGTGACATTCTCCAGCGCCCGCGCCGGCTGCTGCACTAACTCGTGAACCTTGGCGTGCGCGGCGAAATGCACCACCACGTCGAGGTCTTTCGGATAGGGCACGTGGCCCAGCCCGCCCTTGTAATTGGCGAACGGCGCGCTCAAGTCCTGTAGCAGGGTGGGAAAGGCGTCGGTCCACGTGTTCGGCCGCACGTCTACGCCGAACACCCGGTGGCCGCGCTCCAGCAAGTACAGGGCCAGGTTGGTGCCGATCTGGCCGCTCGATCCGGTAATGAGTACGTGCATAGGGTTCCTTCTAAATTAAGATGTCAATTATCGTGACGCGAGGATCGTGCCGGTATGGCTGCCTCGGAAAGGTCGGTTCCTCTGTCAAACAATACCCTGATCGCGAAACGAGGCAACGCCAGCATCCGCCGCCAGCGCCACGGCTCTTTGTATAGCCGGTGGAGCCACTCCAGCCCGTGGTCTTGCGCCCATTGCGGCGCGCGAACTGCCCGGCCGGTGATGAAGTCCAGCGAGCCGCCCACGCCGATGGCCACGCGCGCCTGCGGCAGGTTGTCCCGATTGCGCCCGATCCATTTGTCCTGCTTCGGCGCGCCATAAGCCACTAGAAGGATCTGCGCCCCGCTGTCGTTGATCCGCCGGACGATGTCGTCATTCTCCTCGACGGCCGCCGAGCCGGCATACGTTCCGGCGACGGTCAGGCCCGGATAGCGCCGGCATAGCAGTTCGCCCGCCTCCTCGGCCACGCCTGGGGCCGCCCCCAACAGAAACAGCGGCCAGTCCCGCGCCGCCGACAACTCGGCCAGATGGTAGACCAGTTCCGAACCGGGCACGCGTTCCGGCAGCCGCCGCCCCATTCGTCGCGCCGCGTAGAGCAGCCCCACACCGTCCGGCAGGCACAGATCGGCCGTGCGCAGGATGTGGCGAAAAGCGGCGTCGGTCTGCGCCGTCATGACGAACTCCGGGTTCACCGTGGCGATCTGGTGCAGGCGCGGCTCGGTCACGTAACTCTCGATGAGGGCCAGCGTCTGGGCCATCGTCACCGCGTGGACGGGCACGCCCAGGATGTCGACATGTTCCGGCGCGGTCATGGACGGTCCGCCGCCTCCTCGCGCCACTCGCCCGGGCGCAATCCCTCCAGCGTCCAGCGCCCAATCGCCCAGCGGACGAGCCGCAACGTCGGGTGGCCGACGGCGGCCGTCATGCGCCGAACCTGCCGGTTGCGCCCCTCGGTCAGCGTCAGCTCCAGCCATGCCGTGGGGATGTGGCGCCGGTAGCGGATGGGCGGGACGCGCGGCCAAATATCCGGCTCGGCCATGAGGCGAGCGCGAGCGGGAGCCGTAGGGCCGTCGCTGAGCCGGACGCCGCCGCGCAGCCGGGAGATGGCCCGTTGGTCGGGGATTCCTTCCACCTGCGCCCAATAGACCTTGGGCAACTTGTATTTGGGATCGGCGATGGTCTGTTGCAGGCGGCCGTCATCGGTCAACAGCAGCAGCCCCTCGCTGTCATAATCCAGCCGGCCGGCGGCATAGACGTCCTGCACGGGGACGTAGTCCGCCAGTGTCGGCCGCCCCTCCCGGTCGGTGAATTGGCACATAACGCGGTAAGGCTTGTTGAACAGGATCAGGCGGCTCAAGGGTCGGTCAGCGGCGAAAGACGCGCGCGATAATATTCAGGAGGATGGTGCCGATAATGCTGACGAGGATCATCGTCGCCAGCGGGAAGTAGATCTTGTAATTATCACCTTCGACGCGAATATCGCCCGGCAGGTTGCCCAGCCACGGCAGATAGCGCGCCGCCAGCCAGATGATCAAACCACCGAAGGCGATGGATAGCCCGATGATGACCAGGAGCCGGCCCAGATCGGCCATGTTCTACTCGTCCTCCTTCGAGTCGAACAGGCTGCGCTGTGCTCCGCGCGGGCCGTTCTCAGGCATGGGTAACTGAAGGTGAGCGTAGGCGTGGGCCGAGGCGACGCGCCCACGCGATGTCCGTTCCAGGAAGCCGAGTTGCAGCAGGTACGGCTCGACGACGTCCATGATCGTATCCGATTCCTCGCTGATCGACGCGGCGATCGTCTCCAGTCCCACCGGGCCGCCGCCGAACTTCTCAATGATGGCCCGCAGCACGCGCCGGTCGAGGTCGTCCAGCCCCAATGCGTCGATCTCCATCAGGTCGAGCGCGGCCACGGCCGTGTCGTGGGTGATGTCACCATCGCCCCGCACCTGGGCATAGTCGCGCACCCGCCGCAGCAGGCGCAAGGCCACCCGTGGCGTGCCGCGCGCGCGCCGGGCGATCTCGGTCGATCCCGACGGCTCGATAGATACTTGCAGGATGCGCGCCCCGCGGTTGACGATCTCCTCCATCGCCGCCTGGTCGTAGAAATCCATCCGATAGACCGCGCCAAACCGCGCCCGCAGGGGCGATGTCAGCAGCGCCAGTCGCGTCGTCGCGCCGACCACGGTGAAACGGGGCAACTTCAGGCGCACGTTCTTGGCCCCCGGCCCCTTGCCCACGATGAGGTCGAGCACGAAATCCTCCATCGCCGGGTAGAGGATCTCCTCCACCGGCCGGCTGAGGCGGTGGACTTCGTCGATGAACAGGATGTCGCCGCTGCGCATGTTGGACAGGATGGCCGCCAGGTCGCCCGAATGCTCGATGGCCGGGCCGGCCGTGTGGCGGATGTTGGCGTTCATCTCGTTGGCCACGACCTGGGCCAGCGTCGTCTTGCCTAGCCCCGGTGGCCCGTGGAACAGCACGTGGTCCAGCGGCTCGCCGCGCCCACGCGCCGCCTCGATCAGGATGCGCAGGTTGTCCTTCAGCCGGTCTTGTCCGGTGAATTGGGAGAGGCGCTGCGGCCGCAGCATCGTATCCAGACCGGCGTCCTCCGCCTGCTGCTGCGGGGCGATGGAGCGGTCGGGGGGCGGGTTCTTCGGCGTGGCCATAGGTCGTTTGCCCATTATACGTCATCTGGAGGCGATATCGTAATCGTGATCGTATTCGTAATCGTTGTCGTAATCGATCTTCGGGTTTTTCGATTGCGATTACGACCGCGACCGACAAGCTCCGTCCTCCTTCCTACACATCCTCCCTCGCCTCGGTTACAATGATGGCACCTTAGTTCAAGGGACATAAAACAGGATGATCTACGAATCAAAACACCCACTGGTCAAGCATAAATTGACCCTCATGCGCGACGTCAAGACGAAACCGAAGAAGTTCCGCCAATTGGTGCGCGAAATATCGATGCTGCTCTGCTACGAGGCCACGGCCGACCTGGCCACCGCGCCGATCACGGTCGAGTCGCCCATGGGCGTGGCCGACGGCATGGAACTGATCGAGAAGGTCGGCCTCATTCCCGTGCTGCGAGCTGGCTTGGGCATGGTTGAAGGCATCTGGGAGATGATGCCCGGCGCCGAGGTCTGGCATATCGGCCTTTACCGCGACGAACACACCCTAAAGCCCGTCTCCTACTACAACAAACTGCCCACCCAGCCGACGGTGCAAGTCTGCTTCGTCCTCGATCCCATGCTCGCCACCGGCGGCTCGGCTGTGGCCACCGTTGACTTGCTCAAAAAGTGGGGCGCGCGGCGCATTAAATTCGTCGGCATATTGGCCGCGCCGGAGGGGATCGCTCGTCTGCAAGGAGCGCACCCCGATGTGCCTATCCATGTCGCCCACATTGATTCTCACCTCAACGAGATCGGCTACATCGTGCCCGGCCTCGGCGACGCCGGCGACCGCCAATTTGGCACGGGTTAATCGCTCCGTATGGTCTACCTGATCGTCGCCCTCACGACGGCCGTCGCCGCGCTGCTCGTCACGCCGCTGGTTCGCCGGCTCTCCTTCCGCTGGGGCATCGTTGCCGAGCCGGGCGGCCGCCGCCATCATGCCGGCCGCATCCCCAAGCTCGGCGGGCTGGCCGTCTTCATCGCCTGGCTGGTGGGCGTGGGCCTGACCTACTGGCTGTTGCCGCCGGCCGACCCCAGCGACGCGCTGCGGCTGCGCGGCGTCGTGCTGGGCAGCTTCGTCGTCGTCCTCGGCGGCCTGCTCGACGACCGCTATGACTTGCCGCCGTGGGCGCAGTTATTTATCCAGCTCCTCGGCGCGACCATCGCCATCCTGCATATCATCTTCATCGAGGTGTTCACCAACCCGCTGGCCGGCGCGGGGCTGTGGCAGGCGCTGCCGCTGTTTCGTGTGGAGGGCGGTCTCGTCTGGCTGTGGCGGCCGCTGTCGCTGCTGTTTACCCTCTTCTGGGTCGTGGGGATGATCAACGCTGTCAACTTCCTCGACGGCCTCGACGGGCTGGCCGCGGGCGTCTGCCTCATCGCCGCCGCGCTCTTCGCCTTTCATAGCTACCGGCTGCAGCAGGTGACCGTGCCGCTGTTCGCCCTGGCGCTGGCGGCGGCGTTGCTCGGTTTCCTGCCCTATAACTTCTCCCCGGCCCGCATCTTCCTCGGTTCGGCCGGGTCGTATTTCCTCGGCTATCAGATGGCCACCCTGTCGATCCTCTCCCCGGCCAAGCTGTCGACCGCCTTGCTGGTCATGGCTGTGCCCATCATCGACGTCGCCTGGCAGATCGTCTCGCGCGTCCGCCACGGCCGCCATCCCATGCGCGGCGACCGCGGCCACCTGCATTTCCGCCTGTCCGACCGCGGCCTGCCCACGCCGCGCATCGTCCTCGGCTACTACGCCGTGTCCATCCTGTTCGGCCTGATCGCCGTCCTCGTCGCCTCGCCGCTGATGAAGCTGGTCATGCTGGTCGCGCTGGCGGCGGCGGTGTTCGCCCTGTTGCTGCGACTCAGCAGCCACGAAGCCGGCTGACGCTCGCGCTCCGCTACCCGATCACGCAAGCCGGCAGCGACTCCCGCTCCAGCCGCCACCCATCGCTATACCACTGCAGATAGCGTTCCAGATTCGCCCGCCAGTACGCTTCTTCGTGCGTTCCCTCGTTGACCCACCAGTCGTGGGGCACGCCGGCGCCCGTCAGAGCCTCGTGCAGCGGTCGCGCCTGAATCAGGTACGGATCGCGCTCGCCGAGATCGATCAGGATACGTAAATCACTCAAGTCATTCGTCACGCCGGTGATGGTTGGATCTTCGGCCGGGCCGGCGTGGCTGTCGATGAGCGCCGGGCTGTGCGCCCCCACGCTGCGGAACAGGTCCGGCCGGCGGAAGGCCATCATCAGCGACCAGTAGCCGCCGCGCGACAACCCGCCTGCTGCCCGGCCCGCCCGCGCCGGCCACGCGCAATAGGTCGCTTCGATGTGGGGGATTAACTCGTTCAGCACGAACCCCTCGTAAGAGGACGGGCCGCTGGTCGTCGTGTTGGCCAGCCAGCCGTTGTCGGGCATGACGATGATCAGCGGCGGGATGTCGTTCCGAAGGATGGCCGCGCCGGCCGCCTCGTCCAGCCCCAGCGCGTCCCAGATGCCGTCGTCGTGGACGTTGCCCCCGAACACGTAGAGCGTGGGGTAGACGCGCCCGTCCCGTCCGTAGCACGGCGGCAGGTAAACCCGGTAAGCCATCGGCTCACCGGCGACGGCGCTATATAGCGAGCCATGTTCGATGCGGCCTGGCTCGGCGCACGGTATCGGCGTCGGCGGGAGGTCCGGCGTGGCGATAGAGGCGGGGGCAACGTCGACATCGTTTGTCGGACTGGTCGCCGTTTCCGTGGCAACTTCCGTCGGCGCCTGCGGTTCGACCGGGACATCCGGAGTATTCGTCGGCCGGTATTCGCCGGCCGGCAGCGCCAGGGTTGGCGTCGGTTCGCCAAGGATAGCGGTCGGGGCGAGAGGCAACGGCGCGACCGGCTCAGCCTTGCAGCTCGCCATAACGAAGACGAGCAGCAGAGCGAAAAGGGTGGCGTACGGCCGGATCATAAGACAGCTTTAGGTCGCGGCTGGTCGGGCCCCGACCGCCGGTCAACGTGTGATGGTCGCCGGTGGCTCGGCCATCAGCTTGCGATAGGCGCCGCGCCACTCCGACGGCTTGCGAGTCATCGTCTTGATGTGAATGTCGTCGAAATGCGGCGACAGGTCGGCCAATAGCTCCGGCAATAAATCCCACGCGCTGTGGCGGATGACATCCTCGATGTTGTCGGCCAGCTCGGGAATCCACTCCCAGTCGCGCACGAACCGCTCCACCTTCATCCAGTAGCCGCGCTTCTCCCACGCCGACGACGACTCATCGACCGTCTCCTTGATGTCGCGCAGCAGATAGACGAGCATCGCCGCCATGTCGCGGGCCTCGTCGTCGATTTGTCCCTTGCGGCCCAGCAAGCGCAGTATCTCGGCGATCGACCGCCGCGACTGGTTGCGTCGCTTGCCCGGGCTGTCCACATGAATCACTCGACTCATGAAATCTCCTTCACCATAAAAATCATCGCCCCGTGGGCAGGCCCTGCCAGAGCGCCGCAGAATCATAGCATGGCCCCATGAAGCAGGCCAATTGCGCGGCCGTTTCTGCGTTCGCTTATGTGTCATTTCTACCGGTTAGATGTATAGTAACTTCAGAGTGACGCTCCACGCGCAACAACTACATTTGCATTGATCAGCGACTCATATACGGAGGGCATATGCCATACATGAAGGATGTTCTGGGCCTGATTTTGGGTGGTGGACAGGGCGCGCGCCTTTATCCTCTCACTAAGGAGCGCTCGAAGCCGGCTGTCCCGCTGGCGGGAAAATATCGGTTGATCGATATTCCGATGAGCAACTGCTTTCATGCCGATATCGAGAAGATCGCCATTCTGACTCAATTCAACTCCGCCTCGCTCCACCGTCATATCTGGAGCACCTACACACGCGACCAATTCTCGCCGGGGTGGATTCAGATTCTGGCCGCCGAGCAGACGCCGCGCAGCCGCGACTGGTATCAGGGGACGGCCGACGCCGTCCGCAAGCAGTGGATCGAGATCAAGGAAGCCGGCACGCGCTACGTGCTCATTCTGGCCGGCGACCATCTCTACCGCATGAATTATCGCGAATTTGTGGAACGCCATGCCCAATCCGGCGCCGATATCAGCGTGGCTGTCCAGCCGGTCAGTCGGGAGAGCGTCGCCGGTCTCGGCATCCTCAAGCTGAGCAGCGACGGCCGCATCACCGCCTTCTCGGAGAAGCCTAAAGACGCCAAGGTGCTCAAGCAGCTGGAGAGCGGCGCTAACCCCGACAAGCCCTTTATGGCTTCGATGGGGATCTATGTGTTCAACACCGAAACGTTACAAGAAGTACTGGAGGAAGACCACGTCGATTTCGGCCGCGACATCCTGCCGCAATCGATCGAGAAGCGGAAGGTGTTGGGCTATGTCTTCGACGGCTTTTGGGAAGATATTGGAACTATCCGGCGCTTCTATGACGTTAACCTGCGCATGGCCCGGGCCAACCCCCCGTTTGATTTCTATGACGCCCACGCCCCCATCTACACCCATGCTCGCTTCCTGCCCGGCTCCGAGGTGCAGGACTCCCGCTTGGATGAGGTGTTGCTATCCGACGGTTGCCGTATTTTCAGCGCCACGGTACGCGAGACGGTCGTCGGCTTGCGCTGCGTTATCGGGACAGAGGCTAATATCCAGTCGTCGGTGCTAATGGGCGCCGATTATTACGAGACCGACGAGCAACGCGCCGAAAACGTCCGGCTCGGCATCCCGAATATTGGCATCGGCGAAGGCGCCATTATCAAGGGCGCCATCATCGACAAGAACGCTCGTATCGGCCGTAATGTCACCATCCGCTACATTCCCGACCGACCGGACGAAGAAACGGAGAACTGGGTCTCGCGCGACGGCATCATTATCGTGCCCAAGAGCGCCATCCTGCGCGATAATGAAGTGATCTAGCGGTTGAATAAATAACAAGACCGGCCAAAGCGCCGGTCTTGTCTATCAAGCGATCATTCGATCGAGGTGTTTAGCTGCCGCTTCGGGGCTGGTGAACGGTTCTTTCACATGCCCGAAGATGAGCACACGATCTTGCTCCGTATCCACAATGGCCGGATACCAGCCATGGCCGGCCTCGGGCGGATGGACCGCGCCGCTATAGCCGCCCTCGCACGGGCGCGGGAATCGCCAGACGACCCAGGCAAATAATAGTTCCATGGGGACGACTGTTGGCTTCGTAGTATCGATCGTGATGTTGTCCAGAACCGTCTTTTTCTGAGCCGACATGTACTGTTTCTCCCGTTCTAATCGCTCGCCGTCTCCATCGGACGACCCAAAACTTTCAGCACCTCTTCTACCCTGGTCAGATCTCTGAAAAGGTGATCCGGCTGATGGCGACTCAGCGCCTCGGCTGAATAGGGTCCTGTGGCCACGGAGATTGCCCGACCACCTCCGCTTCGCGCACATCGGATATCAGCCGGTGTGTCGCCTATAATGATAACATCTTCGCCGCGAAAGTCGTGCCCCGTTGCCTCGCGAACGCGCTGCAGAGCGATCGCAAACAGGTCGTCGCGATTCAGGCTGTCCGAGCCGCAGGCGCCGCCGACGAACAGCCCCGGGTCGATTCCCGCAGCGGCCAGTTTGAGCGGAACCGTAACAGACGCGCGGCTCTATTCGCGAATCCCCAGGATCTCGGCCGCGCGCGCCCACAACGGAGCGTCGACCGCGTCCAGCGTAGGGGTGGGCGGGCCGACTTCGATGCCACGCTGATTCAGAATAGCCTTGATGCCGCCGACGCGCGCCCCGGCCAACGCCCCCAGCAAACGATTGATGCAACGCTGCCATTCGCGGGCCTCGTCGATGTTGCCCTCGGCGAACGCCCGGGTCAGGGCCACGAACGGCTCGGGGATAGCCGTACTCAGGCCGCTGATTAGCCCGTCCGCTCCCAGGGCCAGCAAGCCCAGCGCCGCGCTCTCGTTGCCCGCCAGCAACATCCGATCGGAGGGGAGGGCGTCGATGAGTTGGCGGACGATCTGAACGTCGGGCCGGCTGCATTTCAGGCCGGCCAGCGACGGCATATCCCGGGCTAAAGCCGCTAGTAGCGAAGGACTGACGCCGTTCACCGCGAATTGCGGGATGTCATAGAGGAAGAGCGGTATGTCCGGCGCGGCGGCGGCGATGGCCTGGAAGTAGCGGGCCAACGCGGCGTCGCTCATGCCGTAGAACGTCGGCGTCATGGCCACGATGGCGTCGGGTCGTAGTTCGGCCGCATGCTTGGCCAGGGCGACGGCCGCTTCCGTCCGTTGCGCGCCCACGTGGAGCAAGACAGCCACGCGCCCGCCGGCCGCGGCCACGGCCGCCTCATGCAGCGCCCGCCGCTGGTCGTCGTCGAGCAGAATCCCTTCGCCCGTCGTGCCGCCGACGAACAACCCCTTCACGCCCTTGCCGGCCAGAAAATCGACCAGCGCCGGCACGACGGCCGTGTTGACGGTGTGGGTTCCGGGAATGAGCGGCGTCGCCATGGCCGGCGATACGCCGTCGCGCAATTTCGTTTTTAATGTCGCAATCCGTTCGGAGATATCCATTTCAGGCCCCATCCTGCAGATAATGTTCTTCGGCTTCAGTTAGCGCCTTCTCAAAAATAGCCAACCCTTCTTCGACCAGCGGGCGTTCGATGTTCAGCGGCGGCGTGAAGCGAATGGCATTGGTGCCGCAGGGGATGGTCAGCAAGCCCATCTCGAACGCGCGCTGGACGATATGGTTGCGTAACTCGATGGCTCGTTCTTTCGTCTCGCGGTCTTTAACGAACTCGACGCCGATCATCAGGCCGCGGCCGCGAATCTGGCCGATGCTCCGATGTCGCGCCTCCATCTCCGCCAGGGCGTCCATGATGAATTCGCCGGTGTCGGTTGCCTGCTGCAAGATGCCTTCGCGCTCGATGACTTCCAGTGTCGCCTGCGCGGCCGCGGCCGCCACCGGGTTTCCACCGAACGTACTGCCATGGGATCCGGGGCCCCAGGTCATCAGATCGTCGCGGGTGATGATGCCGCTGATGGGCATGCCGCTGCCGACGCCCTTGGCAAAACAGACGATGTCCGGCTCGATGTTCTCATGTTCGATGGCCCACCACTTGCCGGTGCGGCCCACGCCGCTCTGAATCTCGTCGACCATCAGCAAAATGCCATACTTGTCGCACAGATCGCGCAGGCGCGGGAAGAAATTGGCCGCCGGGACAATATAGCCACCCTCGCCCTGTATCGGCTCCACCAGGATGCCGGCCACATCGGTCGGCGCCAGCATATTGCGGAAGAGCTGTTCTTCGATGTAATCGACGACCGCGTCACCATAATCCGCGCCCGGTTTGCTGGTCAGAACAGGGCGATATTCGTTGGGATAGGGAACATGATGGACCTTGACGCCCGGCAGGTAGTTGGCTCGCTGCACGGCCTTGCTGGCGGTGAATGATAAAGAGCCTAGCGTGCGGCCGTGGAACGCGCCCAGGAAGCCGATGAAACGCGTGCGACCGGTGTGATACATCGCCAGCTTGATGGCCGACTCAACGGCCTCAGTGCCGGAATTAGCCAGATATACCTTGGTCTTGCCCGACATCGGCGCGATGGATTGCAGCTTTTCAGCCAGAGTAACCGCCTGTGGGTAGAAGAAATCGGACAGGCAGATATGCCAGAATTTGTCGATCTGTTCTTCGACCGCCGCCTGCACATAGGGGTGGCGGTGGCCTACGTTCATCACGGCGATGCCGGCCATGAAGTCGATATAGTGGCGGCCATCGACGTCCCATAATTCCGAACCTTGGGCGCGGTCGACCACTAAAGCATATTCGCGGGTGTAAGAGGGGGACAAGCTGGCGATGTCGCGCGCAATCCAGCTTTGGCCGACGGCGCCGGCTCCGGTGAGGTTAAAACTCATGTATATACTCCTTGAGCGGAAGGCTTTACTCCGACTCAATTGTGAAAGTTAAGGGATACCCTTCCAGCCCGGCGGCAAAATGCGCCTGGCCAACTTTTTGTTGTGCCTCGCTTTTTGGCAGCGTGACGACGTAGGCGATGCCCGACAGGTGTGCGGTGTAAGTGACCTGTTCGGCGTCCAGAGGGTTAAGGCCGAAAAAGCGCTGCAGGACGATGACCACAAATTCGTACGGCGTCACATCGTCGTTATGGACATAGACCCTCACCGGCGGATCGAAGGCTTCAGATTGCTCGGTGTCCTCGCCAATCTCTGGCTGGATGACGGGGTCCAAAATCATAAGTGGATTATAGTTTGCCCCCCCGGTTGTGGCAATCACCCTCGGCCTCGAATGGCCGGGTTGGTCAAGCTTTCGGGAGTCGCTACAATCTGTTGATTCACTATGATGAAGCGCCTCACTCATGCGGTTGCCCCTCCGCGGGCTTATTTTCTCCTTGCGTTAGCGCCCCTGATCGTCGCCCTGGGCGTTCTGGTGTGGCTCTGGAGCGGTGTATCGGGGCCGAAATCAGAGGGGCAGGTGAATGCTATACCCACGGCCCTCACCTCGACGGCCGGCGAGGGTTCCGCGGATGAAGACGCGCCAGGCGATGCGTTTGGCCTGGTGTCGGGCCTGGCCACGCCATGGGCGGTGCCTGGCGGACCGGGGGAGATACCTACCGTGGAGGCTATAGTGGAGGCGACACCGGCGCCGATCTCGCTGCTGGGACCGCCGGCCGGCAGTTTCTTCCAGATGAGCGACACAATATCGTTCTACTGGAACGCCGCCGCCGAATGGGCTCCCGAACAGCGATATAGCGTCTATCTGATTGACGGGAATGAGCGCGTGTTGCTGGGGGTGGTCGGTTCCCCCAATCTGGGGCAGGGATACCAACTCCGGGTGAAGATCGGCGATTTCGTAGATGAACCGGGTGATTATGGGTGGCTGATCGTCCTGGAAGATGCCGGCTCAGATATTATTATGGGCCAGAGCGCTATCCGGCCGATTACGCTGGCGGGATAAAATTAACGGTAAAGTCACGCCGGGCGAGATCACGGGAGTGGGAAATTTGCCCGTTCGTGTATAATAGGGACATTAAGTTTATCATTTCGTGTCGCCGGGTGGGGAAATTAACCGTAAGGCGTTCTTTTCAACTGCCCCAGTGGCGTAATCACACGAATATCAATTGGTTATGGTGGCGAGGGACAAGGAAGATCTGTCTGGGCAACAGATAGGTAACTACGAAATCGAATCCCATATCGCGGCGCGTAAAGTCAGCGATCTCTTTCTGGCGCGAGATGTCAAGCTGGAGCGTTTGGTGTTCCTGGAAGTCTTGCGTGTGTCGGAGGATGAGGATGAGGATCTCGCAGAACGTTTTCGTCGCCGGATGGAAACCGTATCCCAGCTCAAGAACCCTGCGATCGCTGTCGTCAGCGATATCGATGTGACCGAAGACGGTTACCCCTACGCCATCATCGACTACTTCCCTTATCAGACATTAGCTGACAAAATCGCCGAGCGGCGCCGTCAACAGGAACCATTCCCGGCTATCGACTCTCTGGAGCTGGTCAAACGTATCGCGCAAGCTCTGGGAGTGGCCCACGAGGCCGGCCTGATTCACCACGATCTGCAGCCGGAAAACATCATGTTACGCGAGGACGGCTCGCCCGCCCTCATCGACCTGGGCGTGCCCGTTGATACCGGCTCGACGATGGTCCCGGTAATGGCCAGCCCCGATGGCGCGATGCTGGGTTATGCTTCGCCGGAGGAGACGGAAGGCAAGCCGCTGACGCCGCGCAGCAATATCTACTCATTGGGCATCATTCTTTATGAGTTGTTGGCCGGCCACCGGCCGAACTTGCCTAACCTTCCTTTCGATATCTTCCCGCACGCCAATATGCCCAAGGAAGAGCCGTTAGAAGACGCGCGTCCCGGGCTGGCCGGCGAAACCTATCGTTTGGTGCGCAATTGTTTGTGGCGGCAAGAGTGGAGCCGGTACGAGACCACGGATGAGATGATCACGGCTATCGAGACGGCCATTTTCGCCGAGCAAGAGCCACCCAAGGCGGCCGCCTGGTCTCCTCAACGTAACCGTTCCCTGGCCGTCATCATCGTGCCCATCGCTCTGCTCCTGGTTGGCATTCTGGGCTTCTTCCTGTTGCGAGGCTTGTTCGCGCGGGATAAAGAGACCGCCCTCTGGGAAACGCCAAACGGAACAGCCGCTATTGGTACGGGGGTGGATGACGCGACCGCGACGTCTACCAGCACGCCGACGCTGGCGGGTTCGGCTGATATGTCTGACGTGCTCTCTATTTCCGTGCTGTTCCCCGGGCCATTTCGCGAATTTAGTCAGTCGGAGACGATTAACTTCGACTGGATGTGGCCGTCGGTGTTGGAATCCGGTCGCCATTTCGTGGTCTATCTGTTTGACGGTAGCCGGGAATATGAACTCGGCACGCTGACCGAACCGAACAACGGCGCTGTCTACCGTTTGCAGGTCATGGGCAAGGATCTCCCCGTCACCGGCACAGGCCTCGCCTGGCAGATCCGCCTGGAAGATATCATCAGCAGCGAGGTGTTCGCCTCCAGCGCCCTTGTCCCCATCTCGATCCGGCCGTTGGAAGCCAACACGACGCCTGCGCCTCAAGCCCCGACCGCTACAGCAACACCTGAAGATACGCCCGCCCCGACGGAGACACGGGTTTGTGTCGTCGAGCCGCCGGCCGGTTGGGTGCTCTACGTTATCCGTGAGGGAGATGCGCTGTCCGGATTGGCTCAGCGCGCCAATATCCCCGTCGAAACCTTGCTGGAGATCAACTGCCTGCCCGATGTTCTGTTGAGCATCGGCCAGGAAGTCTGGGTGCCGCAAGCCGCCCTCCCGCCTACGAGGACGCCGATGCCGTTGCCCACGGCTACCAACCCACCATCGCCGCCTCCCCCCACGGCGACTACGCCCGGGAATACCCCCGTACCGCCGCCCAATACGGCTGTGCCATCGGCGCCTACCGCAGTACCGACTGCTGTAGTACCGACCGAGGAGCCGCCGCCACCGCCTACCCCGATACCCCCGTAAAACTTTCGGCCGGCCAGAGTTGCGCGCCTGTTTCGAACCCCTTATCCGGTTGACAAAATTATAGATAAGAGGTTAGTATTTCAGTACTATGAGTAGTACTGAAGTACTATTGCGCCTGGGTTCGCCGGCTAACCTGTTTCAGCACCTTGCTATGGTGTTTGTCGGGAGTGTAAGAAGAAGATGAAGTCCAAAGGTACGCTGTTCAGCTCGTCCGCCTTGATTCTGGCCCTCCTGTGGGCGATTTCGGTCATGGCCTATGATCCGTCTTCCGGCTCTGAGACAGTAAATTCGCCACAACAGACGCCCGGCACCGTGATCCTGGATGATGATGAGACGGATACGCCGACTCCCACGGCGACGAATACTCCCACGGCGACAAATACCCCTACAGCGACGTATACTCCCACGGCAACGGATACCCCTACGGCGACGTATACTCCCACGGCAACATATACCCCTACGGCGACGTATACTCCCACAGCGACGAATACCCCGCCGCCTTTGCCCGTAATCGATTTGAATGGCGGAGCGTCGGGCGTCGATTACCAGACGGTCCATGCCGCCGGTGGCGCTCCTGTGCTTATCGGCAATGCAGGTATGACGTTGACAAGCTGGAACGGGCAGTTGGTATCGGCACGGATCAAGATCACCAACCTTAAACATGACGGGGGCGAAATCCTGACCGCCGGCAACCTGCCAGACGGTATAAAGAAAAGTTACCCCGAGGCCGGCGTCATGCTGCTCGAGGGGGATGGCGGGCCGGTGACTGTGGCCCAGATGCTGAGCGTCCTTAAGAGCGTTACTTACCAGATCGTCGGGGTATCCAATCCAGATACGACGAAGCGGGAGATCACGGTTGTCGTCGATGATGGCCTGGGTAAGAGCGCGGCTGCCGTTTCCCGGATCACAATCGTTGCCCCGCGCGTCAGCATCGTAGCGACGATATTGCCATCTGATGCGCCTATCCCCGTGGGGCAAAAGGTCGCGTTTAAGGTGACGGTTACCAATAATGCCGGCAGTAATGTAGACCTGGATAATATCGTTATAACTTCTTCTACCCGGCCCAATAACTGCTCTCGAAATCTGGCTGTCACCCTGGCTCCCGGCGCGAGCCATAGCTATACCTGTAACACGACCACCGGTATACAGGAATCGTATCGCCAACAATTTTCGGTTACAGCCAAGGACAAGATCTTTGGCGCTACCGTGTCGGCCAATTCAGAGACTCTGGTGCGGGTTAGCTCCTATATTGGCGTGGAAATCGCTAACGAATCTGCTGGAACGATCTTGCTGAAGGATCAGGACGCAAATTTCAGAATCACGGTGCGTAACTTATCGGAACAGGAGCAAGGCAGGTTGACGCAGGTCAAGACTCAGGTCACCATCCGATATTATGACGTCGGCGCCGGTCAATACTCCGAGCGCCATCCTCTCGAAGTATGCGATAGCAACCTGGGTACGCTGGAAGCGGGAACGAGCATTGACTATCATTGCACCGTTCCCGATGTACAAACGTCGTTCAAGATCGATGTGGAGGCCACGGGGATCCTTCAAACGTACGAGCTGAAGGATACCGTCGAGGAAGAGATCTCGGTGATCGATCTTTCGCTGGAGACCACAGCTGATCCGTCCACCATTAACACCGGCGAACTTACACCCGTCACCTTCAATATTTCGATCCACAATCGCAGCAGGGAGACCCTGACTCTTACCTCCTTGATAAGTAGCCAACATGGCGATCTGCTAACCGGCAGTCTGGCCGGAAACAGTTGTCTCAGCGCTAACAAAACCCTGCAGGAAAACGCCACCCTTACTTGCAGTTACAAGGTCGATCTGATTATCGATCCGCCCGCATTTGTAAATGCCCTCACGGCAACTGCGAGATATGGGGATAACCAATCGCTGTCAGTCACTCGTGAAGCCATCGTCACTGTCGATGATTTTTCTCCTCTTGACGTGATCTTGACGGCCGATCCGACCAGCCTTGTCGCGCCCGGCGGGGTTGCGCGTTTGACCGTTCAGGTATTGAACAATACTTCTTTCAACCTGACTATCAACAAGCTGGATGACTCGGTCCTGGGCAATCTGAATAATATTGGCGATTGCACGACGCCCCAGAACGTTCTCGCCAACAATTCCTATACTTGTACCTACCCGATCGCTGTTAGCGGCATAGAATTTGGCGACCAGGTGTCGCGCACCGTCACAGTCACCGCGGCTACGGCCCGGGCGAGGGGGGATATCACAATCCCCGTGATGGCCGGTGTATATGCGCCGATGGTCTCCTTGCTCAGCGTGGCCGGCGAGCCAAACAACACGGCTTGTGCGGCCGCGCCGATCATGACTAATCTCGCCTTTTATGGCCTGCCGGATGATACGTGGGATTTTTATCGCGTGACGACGACCGCGCCGGCCCGCCTGAAAGTCTATCTCAATAACTTCATGGTGCAGAATTACGGGCAATTGCTGGTCTACCAGGGGGATTGTAGCGATCCGAAACTGATCAACGGAGCCCAGGAGGGTCAACGCGGCCTGGTTCCCGATCGGACGATCGATCTCGGCCGGCGAGAGGCCGGCACGATCTATGTTGCGGTTTTCGTGGGCACCGACGACGACGGGAGAGAATATTTCAACAAGCGGGATTCTTACCGGCTATATGTTGAGGCGACGTCGCCTTAGCCGGATGAGCAGCCGGGTCGGGTGTCTTATCGAAGAAGGTGTTCTATTGGGATGAAAGGCTCACGACCCAAAAAGAACGAGCTTTACAAAGGGAGTGTTGTATGAATCGGAAAAACCTGTCTTTCGTGGTCCTGTTGGTTGTGGGGCTGGCGAGCATCGCGTTCCTGTCCCTGACAACGGGCGCGCAGTTGGCGGCCGAAGGTGCGACGGCCGATATCGCCGGCGATCCGCATTTTGTTATCTCCCTTTCCCCGCGGCTGCGCTCCATCCCTTTCGACGGAACGGCGGAATTTGATGTCTCGGTGGTCAATACTGGCTCTGTTCCGCTTGTGACACTCTCCGTCACCAGCGCTAATGCTACTACACCTGGTTGTAACATGCCTAACCTCGGTCCGCTGGGTGTCGGGGCAACGATTACCTATACCTGTTCGCGGAGCCATGTGACTCAGAGTTATCTGAATGTCGTGCGGGCGACAGGTACGGCCCAGGGTTTCCCCGATACCGTTCGTGAGACTGACGCGTTTGTCGAAGTTCAAGACGCGCGGGTTCGTTTTGAGAAAGGCCCTCAGATCCAGCAAGTTGCCTTTGGCGGCAAGGCTGAGTTCACAATCAATCTGCAAAACATATCTCCCAACCCGCTTGTCGTGAAAGATATCGATGACAACCTGGTAAATGATTGCGACCTTCATTCAATAGCCCGCGTGTTGTTGCCCGGGGAGAGTCTGCTGCCGCCCCACTCATGCAGCAAGGACCCCGTAGAGCAGCCGATGACGACCATTATCACGGCGACCATTGAGGACACCCAAACCAACGAGACGTTCACCGTCTCCACTGCCGCGTGGGTTGATGTCCTGAAGCTGGACGCTACGTTGACGCCGTCGCCGGCCTCGCTGGCTGAACCGGGTGGCGCCGTCACGTATGCGGTTGACCTCGTCAATACCGGTAGCATCCCCATGGTTCCGATACGGCTGACCACGGATAAGTTCGGCAATCTGTTGAACCCGGCGAATCCATTGGTACCGTTCGCGACCAATACCTGCCTCCAGCCGAGCCCGCTGCCTTCACTGGCGCCTTATGGAGGCGCTTATCATTGCACATTTGTAGTAGAGGTAACCTCTCCTCCGCCGGCCTTTGCGCTGACCCTGACCGCTGAAGGACAGAGCCCCGGCGGCCTGAAGGTAGAAACTGAGGCTGTGTCGTCTCTTGTCATCGAGAATCTCCCCGCGTCTATGAGCCTGGTTCTGGGAGCTGATCCGTCGTTTATCAGTCCGCCCGGCCGGCTGGTGACTTTTAGTATTCAAATCCTGAATACAAGCCCGGTCGATACCCTTACGATTACCCAGCTGGAAGATGAGTTTTTGGGTGATTTGGACGGTGTGGGGACCTGTGATCTGCCGGTGGCAAATCTCCTCCCCGGCAGCACCTACACCTGTGAGTTCTCCGGTCAGGTTACCGGTCAGGATGGCGAGACGCATTCACGTACGATCACGGCTTACGCGATCAGTGATGACGACGAGGAACTGATTGAATCGGCCGTGGCGACGGTCGGGATCACTAAAGAGGCGGAGCGCTTCTTTTATATTCCCATGACGGCCGACGATGTGGTCGAGCCAAATAATCAATGCGGCCTTGCCTATCCCCTGACGGTGGGCCGGCAATATTATTTCCTGCCGCCTCATAAATATGACGGCAACCTTCCCCCTGACAAGAGAGATCAGGATTATTTCACGTTCACGCTGGATCAGGCGGCGCGGGTGGATATTGAACTGACTAACTTCCTGCCGCAATTTGCTCCGGCGCCTCCGCAAGTCGCCAAAGGGCAATTGATCGTTAGAGGTCACAGCCCGGACAAGAACCCGCCGTGTGTGCCGGCTATTTCCCAGCACATCATCACCCAGGCGAATCATGTATTCCAGGCGGCCGGCGGTGGGGTGCTTCAGCCGGGGCGCTATTACATCCAGATTGTCAATGATGGTCCATCTAATGTGCAGACGTATTACGGCCTTCTGGTGCGAGCGAAGATACCTTAAGTCAAAACTTCATCCAGACTTTTTATAATGATTTGAACCGAACCCAAGCGAGAGCCTGGAAGCCGGTGAAGCCGGCGGGGTCAGAAGAGGCCCTGCAACCGAAGCACACCTGTTGCATGGATAATCAATGGTTGTAGCGAGTTTGTTCGAAGATCTTTTGGATCAATACCAACTAGAACAACACATCGCCGAGAAGCGGTATACTGATCTGTACCTGGCTTATGATATCGATGACGATCGGCCGGTCTGGATCGATATCGTTCGCGATAGCTACGCCACGGATGGCCTGTTTGTCGATCGCCTGATTAACCGCGCGCGAGCGCTAACCCAGATTCGACACCCGAATATCGCTCAGGTTCTTCACACCGGCCGGACATCCCAGGGCGCGCCTTATGTGGTCCAGGCCGTCGTCGATGGTTACCCGCTGACTCACAGGCTTGAACAACTCGCCCGTCGTTCAACACCCGCCAACCCTATCTATGTTCTCAAGTTGGTCCGCCAACTGGTGGATGCCTTGCTTCTTGCTGAACGCCTGGAGATATTCCATTATGATCTTCAGCCGGACAATATTCTGCTGAAGAATGTAGCTCTCCCGACGGATGATACTGTCGTCTTAATCGACCTTTTCATCCCGCCCGAACGCGACTCCCGTGCGGCCGCCGGCGATGAGGCCTCTCGACGGGCGTATCTTTCGCCGGAACAGCGTCATGGCCGAGAGATCACGGCCGCCAGCCAGGTCTACTCGCTTGGTGTGATATTGTATCGCTTGCTGGCCGGCAAGTTGCCCGGCCGGCCGGTTACCATGGGCAGTACGGCGGCCGAGCGATTACTGGGCCGTACGACTGCCCTGGAGCGAGAGCGCCCTGGCCTCGTCCCGGTGACTTATCGACTGGTTGACCGTAGTTTGAGAAAGGATCCTCGCGGTCGCTATCCCACCATCGACGCCTTCGCCGCCGATTTGGATAGCGCCATGGCCGCTGAGGGCCTGCATCTGGGTTCGGCTGCCGGGGCTGCTCCCGCAAGCCGAAAATCGCAGGCATGGCTCGTGATGTTCCTGGCATTGGCGCTTTTCCTGGCCGCCGGCGCGGTCGCCCTGCATACCTTGCGGGGGGGCGGCGGCCGCACTCAGGTCGCCATCACATCGCCGCCCGCTGTTGCGGCCGTGGCCATGACAGGCGAAGCGACGGCAACCTTGACGCCAACGCCTGTCGAATCGATCGCTGCGGCGGAGCGCACTCACAGCGTCACGGTGATAGACGAGGAATCGACGCCAACTACCCGCGTGGTGACGTCATCAACCGAATTGAACGAGACACCAACCCAACGACCGTCGCCGGTAGCCTCATCGACGCCCAAACCCACGGCGCAGCAACCCTCTGTGCCGGCGGCGACTCCGGAGCCGGAACCGCCGCGCGTTCGAGTAATATACAATCTGGTTAACCTTCGGCGCGGGCCGGGCGTTACCTATGCATTAATGGGTAGCGTCAGAGGCGGGGAGATACTGGAGGTGGTTGCCTGGAATAATGACCGAGAAAATCCCTGGTATCTGGTGATCACCAGCGACCAGCGCATCGGCTGGATCGCCTCCGCCGTCGTGGAGGCAGAAAACGCCGGGATTATCGCGAGCGTACCGGTGGCGGCTACGTTGCCCGCCGCCCCTGTCGCGACGCCGTCGCCTGAACCGACGAAGCCCAGCATAGTGGCAAGCCCTGCGATTCAACCGACGGTCAGCCCTGGCGATCCCGGTAGTGAGGGACGCACGCCGCCGGCTGAGACTCCAACTTCGCCGCCGACCTGGCCAACCTTGCCGCCCATAGAGGTGACCTCAACACCCATGCCGCT
>JACFOH010000025.1 GCA_019454405.1 Promineifilum sp. | reverse complement strand
GCCGTCAACGACATCAACCCCGACCGCGCCCGTCGCGTCGCCGAGGAGATCCGCGCGGCCGGCGGCGAGGCTCTCGACGTCATGGCCGACGTCAGCAATCGCTACCAATGCGTCACCCTCATCGAAACGACCCGCGCCGAGTGGGGTCGGCTCGATATCCTCGTCAACTACGCGGGCGTCCGGCCCACGGCGACCGTTATGAAGATGGACGAGTGGGAGCTGGAGCGCTGCCTCCATGTCAACCTGATGGGCCCGTTTTACATGTCGCAGTTGGTCGGCCGCGTCCTGGCCGATCAGAACAAGGCGGGCGACCCCGGCGGAATGATCATCAACATCGCCGTGCCGGAACCGGAGGAGGGCGATTTGGCCGCTTACGCCGCCACGCAAGTTGGCCTGCCCGCGTTCAGCCGTGCTTGCGCCCGCGAGTTCGCGCCGCTGGGCGTGGCCGTCCACACCCTCGTCACCGACGACCCGGTAGATGAGGTGAAGGCGATCGTCCTATGATCAAAAAACCTGACAGGGCAGCGGGCCGACCTGTCAGGTTCGATAGCGATTCAATCGGGTTATTTACATAACCTTCGTCAACTGCAAACCCAGCCCCTCGGCGTTGGCCGCCTCCAGCGCCTCACGACTGCCCAGCACGGCGACATCGCCGGCGGCGTTGAGTTGCTCCAGCACGTCGGCCAGGGCGTGGAAATCGGCCTCGGTTGTGCCCAGCACCTGATCGCGTATTCCCTGCAGATAATCGTCGGTCTCGCCGGTCAGGTAACGCGCCAGCGACGTATACCCCTTGGCGTCAGGTAGCTGGTAAGTATCGATGTTGCCAATCGCGCCGATGATCGCGCGGGTCAGCGCGTCGTCGCTCAGCTTCAGCTCGCGGAGGAAGGCGGGCGTGCTGTCATAGGCCGCCAGCGTACTGGTCAGGTTCGGATCGCGATAGGATTGATAAGTGTACACGCCCGACGCGCTGCTGAACGTGGCGAAGACTCCATAAGCCCCGCCCTGGATACGGACCTTGTTCAGGAGGTGATCCGTCCGCAGCAGGTTGTTGATCACGGCGATGGAGCCGTCCAGTTGGTAGCCTAGCTCGTATAGATTGGCGCCCTTGCCGACATAGTTGACCTGAGCCGGGAAGACCAGCCCTTCGCGACGCGGCAAGGTGGGCAGATCCCAGGCGACGGCAGCGCGGGATTGGCCCGGCAGCCCGTCGATGAAACCGGCCAGCGACGGCTCGAACGCGCCGTAATTGGCTCCATCCAGCGTCACGTTGGCCAGCAACCCGGCCCGGTTGACCAGCGCCGAGCGCACAGCCTCCAGATCGGCCAGTACGCCCGGCCAGTCGCTGTCGATTCGCTCGGCCAGACGCCGCAGGAACAACAGTTGCTCAATGCCACCGGTCATCTCGTCCAGTCGGTAGGCCGTGTGGAAATGGCTGCGCAATCGCGTGCTGGTCACCCGGTGGCCCATCGGCACCAGACCGGCCTCCATACTCGCCTTGGCCTCCAGCACGATCTGGCGGAAGCGCTCGGGATTATCCAGGCGAGGCGTCAGCAGCACATCGCGCAGGATAGCCAGTAGCTCGCCGGCGTTCTCCCGGGTCGCCTTGCCGCGCAACATCAGCCAGGCGGCGGTGTCATCGCTCTCGCGCACCGGAGCGATGAGCGTCCGCGGGGCGATACCGCCGGTCAAGCGGCCGATGCGTTGCGATAATTTGACATAATCCTCAGATTCCGTGCCCATCTCCAGCAGCGCCTGGCCGAACAGCCCCGCATAAGGCAGCAACTCCGCCGGTAAGGCGCGCAAATCCAGTCCCAGGTCGAGATAGACGATGCCGTTGGTGAACAGGTCGTGGTAGAGTACGCGTGCGCCGTTCTTCTCCGTCACGGCCACGGGAATAGGCTTGTGATTGGGGTCCAGATCGCCGAGCTTCAGGCTGGGCAGCATGGCCAGCACCTCGGGCGCGTCGGGGATGCTTTGACGCTCTTTCAGCAGCCGCGTCTCCTCGATGACCGCCTGCACCCGCGCCTCGTCCATCGCCACCCGCGCCTGCTCGAGTCGCTCGCGTTCCTCGCGCTCCAGGCGCTGGTTCAGGCCGGGATCCGGCTCCAGGATGACCGTGACCCGATGGGGGTTGTCGAGCATATAGGTGCGGATGAGCGATTGAAAATAGCCCGGCTCGGCCGCCAGGCGCGCTTTCACCGCCGCCAGCGGGGCCTCGAAGGCCAACGGAGCCAGCGGGTCGCCGCCGTGGAGCCATGTGCCCAGCGAGCGGATGAGCAGAGCCAGGCCGCGTGGGTAGCTGCCGGTATTGTTCTCGCGCAAGGCAAATTCGATAGTGTTGAGCGAGGCGGCGATCATCTCCGGATCGATGCCGTCGCGAGCCAGCGCGGCCAATGTTTCCAGGACGAGCGGCTCCACCTTGGCTACCGCATCGGCGTCCAGCCCCTTCAGGCCGGCTGAGAAGGTCATCTGCCGGGTATGATCCGACAGGCCGCCCAGCACGTCCTCGCCCAGGCCGGAATCGATGAGCGCCTTCCGCAGCGGCGAGGCAGGCGTATCCAGCAGGGCATGGGACAGAATTTCCAGGGCCATGGCCAGGGCGGTATCCTTGTATTCCGGCAGCATCCAGTTCAGCTCGACGTAGGATTTGTTGTCGTCCGCATCCTCGTCCTGGCTGCCGCTCGCGCCGGCGCCATAGACGAACCGCGCCGTTCGAGGCGCGTCGAAGGGCGTTTGCAGGGCGATCGCGCTGTCCGGCTGGATGGCGTCGAAGGGTGACAGATAGCCGTCCATGCGGCGCAGCCGTTCCTCGGGATCGTCATTGCCGTAGAAGAAAATCAGCGCGTTGGACGGGTGGTAGTAGGTTTCGTAGAACTGCTTGAATCGCTCGTAAGTCAGATTGGGGATGACCGCCGGATCGCCGCCGGAATCCACACCATAGGTATTGTCGGGGAAGGTGGCCTCCTGACTGTAGCGGCCGAGCAGGCTGTCAGGCGACGAGTAGGCGCCCTTCATCTCGTTGAAGACCACACCCTTGAACACCATAGGCGAATCGGCCGACTCCAGCTCGTAATGCCAGCCTTCCTGGGCCAGCTTCTCAGGCGTTAGCAGCGGGTGGAACGTGGCGTCGGCGTAGACGTCGAGCAGGTTGTAGAAGTCCTGCAAATTGGTGCTGGCTGCTGGATAGACGGTCTTGTCGGGGAAGGTCATGGCGTTGATGAACGTGGCCAGCGAACCCTTCACCAGTTCAAAGAAGGGATCCTTCAGGGGATATTTTTTTGATCCGGCCAGGACAACGTGCTCCAGAATGTGGGGCAAGCCGGTGGAGTCGGTCGGCGGGGTGCGGAAGGTAATGCCAAAAACCTTGTTCTCGTCGTCATTCTCCAGCGAAAGCAGTTGCGCGCCGGTCTTGACGTGGCGCCAGATGCGGGCGCGGGTGTTAAGTTCAGGGATAGATTGCTCGCGAACAAATTCGAAGCCGTGGGTAATAGTTGTCATAATGTTTTAGAAAATTCCGTGCGGACGAAACAAATCACAGGGGCGACGACCGGAACCGCCAACCCCATCAATAATAATACATCGAGGGAGCGGAACAATGCCGATTCCCCGACTCAAAGGGTTTACTCCAGGGCGATGATGAGAGCCTGGTAGTTTGCCTCTCCCCCGTTAACCTCGCGTACTTTCACCAGGTAGGAAGTCGCGCCCAGCGGTAATACATAAGCCGTCTCCACGCCGCCCGGGCCGCTATAGTTGGCCGTGGTCAACAGCGTGCCGTCCTCGCTCAGGATATCCAGAGCGATATCGGACTGGTCGGTCGGGTCTGCGGCGACGATGATGGGCCGGGCACCGTTGGAGGTAACCTCATACACCTGCTCGGTTCCGGCCGCCAGCGCGGCCGCCTGCTGTACGACCACGCCTCGGGCCGGCGTCACCAGATCGAAGAAATGCGCGACGAACGATCCTTGCCCGGCTATGGCGCGAACTACCAGCGTGAACAGGCCGTTGGATTCAGGACTATAGACCAATATCTCGGGCCTTCCGGCCAGCGCGTTGTCGGCCGTGGCCGGCGGGGTCACGCCCTCGGGCGTTGTCTGGTCGGTATGATCGCCAATGTAGGCGGCCAGGGCCACATTCAACTCGTTGGACGGTTCGACGAACAGAATGTAGGGTTGGTAGGCGTGGCCGTTCACCAGATAGGCGATCGCCTCACCCTCGACGAGTGATGCGTCATCGCGCCGCCCCGGTTCAAATAGACCGGTCGTGAGCAGTTCGGGAGCCGGTTCCACAAACGGCGGCGCGCTCGTGGCGACCGGTCCGTCGGTCGATGGATCCGGCGAGGCAGTGGCAGCAACCTGAGTCGGTGGTTCGGGCGATGGCGCCTGGGTGGGCTGAATCTCGACTGTGGGTATGTTCACGACGAGCGATTCAGAGGTCGGAGACACGGCGACTGTCGGCAGAGCGGATTCACTAGATGGAGCGGAGGGCGACGGCAGCTTGCCGGACGCGCTGGTTTCAAGGGACGGGGCAACCGGCGGAGGCGGTATAGGAGTTGCGGCGCCCCGGTCGGACTTGTCATCGCAGCCCGCCACCAGAATCGCCAGCGTAAACAATAGAGCAAATAGTCGCTTCATCAACTTCCCCCTGTGTCAGGAGACGCAAAAACAGCCGTCTGTCACACGGCCTTCGTAACCCTATTGTAACCCGATTGGGAATAGATCGATGAAACTATTCAGCAAGGTATCACCTTGCGGCCCAAGCTCCGCCACCGGCCGTCAGCCCGGCAGAACCAGCCCCATGATGTGCTTGGTCTCATCCACCTTGGGTTGGGCGACGGCGCGAGCCTTGTCCGCCCCCGTGGCCAGCAGCCGGTCAAGCTCAGCGGTGTCGTCCATCAATTCCCGATAGCGCGCCTGAATCGGCTTTAAGGTTTCGATGACCAGTTCGGCCACGCCCACTTTCAGGTCGCCGTAGCCGCGTGCATTGGCGAAATCGGATTCGACAGCGGCGGCGTCCTTGCCGGTGATGGCCTGATAGATGCCCAACAGGTTATTAACGCCTGCCTTTTCCGGATCGTCGGAGAAACGAATCTCGCGGCCGCTGTCGGTGACAGCCCGTTTGAAAGAACGCATGATCTCATCCGGCTCGTCGAGCAGGCGCACGGCGTGGCCGCGCTTGTCGCTGAGGCTCTTGGACATTTTGACCGCTGGGTCGTCCAGCCCCATGACGCGCGCCCCGACCTTGGGGATGACCGGCTGCGGCACGACGAAGAAATCAATGCCATAGAGCGCGTTGAAGCGCTGGGCGATGTCGCGGGCCAGCTCCACATGCTGCTTCTGGTCCTCGCCCACGGGCACCTCGTCGGTGTCATAGAAGATGATGTCTCCGGCCATGAGCACGGGATAATCCAGTAGCCCGGCCAGCACGCTCTCCTGCTTGGCGGATTTGTCCTTGTATTGCGTCATGCGCTGCAGCCAGCCGAGCGGCGTGATGCAGTTCAGCAGCCAACAGCCCTCGGCGTGGGCGGCCACATGGCTCTGGATGAAGATAGTGCTGACCTTGGGGTCGATGCCGCAAGCCAGGAGCAGAGCCGCCAGCGACCGTGTCTGGTGACGCAAGTTGTCGGGGTCTTGAGGAATGGTCAGGCTGTGCAGGTCGACGATGCAGAAATAGTTGACCTTTTCGGCCTGCCCCCGCACCCAGTTGCGCACTGCGCCCAGGTAGTTGCCCAAGTGGATATCGCCCGTGGGCTGGATGCCGCTGAAAACAATTTTCTTTTTAGCCATAACGATATTTTACCGGCAACGGGTGACAAGTGACGAACATTCATTCGCCGTTCGCCACTTGCCACTCGCGCCACTTGCCATTTGTCAGACTGCCATCGCCTGTGGCAGTTGATGCAACGCCTCGGCCACCGCCTCGGCTGGGTACTCGTAATCCTCCAGTTCGCCGTGCAGGTAGGCATCGTAGGCGGTCATGTCAAAGTGACCGTGCCCCGACAGGTTGAAAGCGATGACCTTGCGCTCGCCGCTCTCCTTGGCCTGCAATGCCTCATCGATAGCCACCTTGATGGCATGGGACGACTCCGGCGCGGGGATGATGCCCTCGGAGCGCAGGAAGGTCAGCGCGGCCTTGAACGTGTCCAGTTGCTTGACCGCGCGCGCCTCGACGTAGCCCGCGTCGACCAGCGCACTGACCTGGGGAGCCATGCCGTGGTAGCGCAGACCGCCGGCGTGGATGCTGGGCGGGATGAAGGAGTGGCCCAGGGTGTGCATCTTGACGATGGGCGCCATGCGGGCCGCGTCGCCATAGTCGAAGGTGTAGACGCCCTTGGTCAGACTGGGTGAAGCGGCCGGCTCGGCGGCGATGACCTGCGTTGTCTTGCCCTCGGTCAGGTTCTGATGGACAAACGGGAAGGCGAATCCGGCGAAGTTCGACCCGCCGCCAGCGCAACCGATGATGACATCGGGGTACTCGCCGGCCATCTCGAATTGTTGCAGCGTCTCCAGCCCGATGACCGTCTGGTGCATCAGCACGTGGTTGAGGACGGAGCCGAGACTGTATTTCTTCGTTCCCCCCGATGTGGCCGCCGCCTCGACCGCCTCGGAGATGGCGATGCCCAGCGAACCGGGCGCATCGGGATCCTCATCCAGCAGGGCGCGGCCGAATTGCGTCCGGTTGCTGGGGCTGGCGAACACTTGCGCGCCGTAGCTTTCGATCATCATCCGGCGATAGGGCTTCTGATAATACGACTCCTTGACCATGTAGACCTCCAGGTCCATGTCGAAGAAGTTGCAAGCCATCGACAGGGCGGAACCCCATTGCCCCGCGCCGGTCTCGGTGGTCAACGCCTTGGTGCCTTCCTGCTTGTTGTAGAACGCCTGGGCCACGGCCGTGTTGGGCTTGTGGCTGCCGACCGGACTGGCGCCCTCATACTTGAAGTAGATGTGGGCCGGAGTATCGAGGGCCAGTTCCAGGCGACGGGCGCGGATGAAGGGGGTCGGCCGCCATAGTTTGTAGATCTCGCGTACAGGCTCGGGTATCTCGATATAACGTTCGGTGCTAATCTCCTGCAGGATGAGCGACATCGGGAACAGCACGCTCAGGAAGTCGGGCGTCACCGGCTCCAGCGTGCCCGGGTGGAGCACCGGCGCGGGCGGCACGGGTAAATCGGCATTGATGTTGTACCACGCCTTCGGCAGTTTGCTCTCGTCCAGTAGATATTTCGTTTGCTCGGTCATCGTTACTCTCCTCATCAATAAAATCTCGACCCAAATAAAAACGCTCCCGTCCCCACTAGGGACGAGAGCGTGATATCTCCCGTGGTGCCACCCTGCTTAAGCCGCTTCGGAAACAAAAATCGCGCCGGTGATAGCGCGTTTGTGGAAGCCAGCTTCACTCTTGTCGGCCCGCGCCCAACTCTGGGCGGCAAGCCTAGGCCCTGTAACGGGGGCCACCCCGGCCAAAGCTACTCTGATTTCGCCCTGGCGACTCCTCGGCCCATTCACCCACCGCGCTGACGCCGGTCTTCCAGCTATTGACCGGCTCTCTGCGACCCGCTTGGCGGGGTACTCTTCCGAATCGACGTCGATCTCTATTCGAATGTGGCCGCAGTCTAGCATAGGGATGGGCGAGTGTCAAGAGGAGTGGTCTGATTTGTTATGCTTCAGGATGCAAGTGGAACTTCGCTTTATTATCGGGTGCGTTACCGGATCACATAGGATAACATCGCGCGGAAAGGGTTTTCCTTCCGGCGATGCCTGGAGTGCCCACTGGCATCGTCATTAGGCGAGGACACTACGGAGAATATGGGATGGATAGCAAGACGCATACGCTCCATCTCCTTCATCGGATGATAGGGAAGGATAAAGATTTCCGCCCCGGACAATGGGAAGCCATCGAGGCTGTGGCGATCAGGAAACAGCGCGCTCTGGTGGTGCAGCGGACGGGTTGGGGCAAAAGCCTTGTCTACTTCCTGGCGACAAAGCTGTTACGCGAGCAAGGGGCAGGGCCGACCATCCTCATTAGCCCCTTGCTGTCTCTCATGCGTAATCAAATCGAAACGGCCGAAAAGATTGGCATTCGCGCACTCACGATCAACAGCGCTAATAGAGACCAGTGGGATGCGGTTGAAGAATCACTGGCGTCGGATGCGTGCGATCTAATGCTTATCTCTCCCGAGCGGCTCAATAACCGCTACTTCCTCGAGGGAGTCCTGCCGCAGATATCCGGGCGGATAGGCTTGTTTGTCGTGGATGAGGCGCACTGTATCTCCGATTGGGGCCACGACTTTCGCCCGGATTATCGTCGAATCGTGCGAATCATTCAGATGTTGCCGAGAGGCGTTCCTGTGCTGGGGACGACGGCCACGGCTAACGATCGCGTCATCGCTGATGTTCAGGCGCAAATGGGCACCGAATTGACGGTCCTGCGCGGGCCGCTCGTGCGCGATTCCCTACGTCTGCAAAACCTTCGCTTGCCGAAACAAAGCGAACGATTGGCCTGGCTGGCTCGGAATCTGCCAAAATTCAAAGGGAGTGGAATCGTCTATTGCCTGACGGTCGCGGACACGGAGCGAGTGGCCGGCTGGCTCAAAATGAAAGGCCTTTCGGCCGAGGCCTATCATGCTGGTGACGATGAAACAATTGACCGAGCGGAACTGGAACGCGCCTTTCTTAATAACGAGATCAAGGTGCTGGTCGCCACAGTGGCATTGGGAATGGGCTTCGACAAACCGGATATTGATTTCGTCATCCACTTTCAACGACCTGGCTCGGCGGTGGCTTACTATCAGCAGGTTGGTCGTGCCGGGCGAGCAGTCGACCGATCCTACGGTATCCTGCTTTGTGGCGCCGAAGATGACGATATCCAGAACTACTTTATTGAATCCGCTTTCCCGAATATAGACGTATTCCGGGGCATCCTTCGCGCCCTTGAGGGCCGCGAGGCGATGTCGATCTATGAGATATTGGCCGAAGTCAATACCTCGCTATCCATGGCGATGAAGGCGCTTGGATTATTGGAAGTGGACGGCGCTGTCGGCCGGACCTATAGCGGGAGAACTCTCTATTTCCGCACCCCCAACCGCTGGAACCCGGACAGGGAGCGGATCGACCGTGTCATCGGCCTGCGCAAGCTGGAATTGGTTCAGATGCAAACTTATGTGGACTATTCCGGTTGCCTGATGCAGTTCTTGCTGAAAGCGCTGGATGATCCCAACCCTGTCCCTTGCGGCCGATGCGCAAATTGCCAGGGAAAGGGGTTCTCGACATCCGTACCGCCGGAGTTGGTGATTGAAGCGGAGAACTATCTAAAGAGCGCGCAAATTTTTATCCGGTCGTACCGGCAATGGCCATCGAGTTTGTTCCCCGCCCAGAAACGCACGATCCCCGTTGAGCTTCGCAATGCCCCAGGACGTTCGTTGTGCTATTATGGCGACGCTGGGTGGGGAGAATGGGTCCGGTCGGGGAAATACGTAGACGGTCAATTCCGTGCGGAACTCGTCGATGCCTCTGTCCGTTTGATCGAGGCCGTTTGGCAACCCGATCCATGGCCGGCTTGGGTTTGCGCGATTCCCTCGAAGCGCCATCCCGTCCTGGTTCCGAGGCTGGCATCGAGCATTGCCCAAAAGCTGGGTCTTCCCTTCATTCCCGCGCTGCGCCGCGTGCGCGATGCCGATGAGCAAAAGTTGATGCAAAACAGCGCCATGCAATCGCGAAACGTTATGAACACTCTGGCTGTCGATGGCCCGATTCCGGATGGGCCAGTATTGCTGGTCGATGATATTGTCGATTCGGGCTGGACTCTGACGGTGGCTGGATATCTGTTGCGCCAAAATGGAAGTGGAATAGTCTATCCCTTCGCCCTCGCCCAGGCCACCGGGAGGAAATCGTAACGGATGATTATCTCTGCTGATTCTCAGGCCATCTTGTTATTGTGTTCCCATGTGGGCCTCCCATCGCCCTCGGAACACTCTCCGCTGTCCCTGCGGGAGTGGAATGTTCTGGCCCGAAAGCTCCAGTCGGCATCTTTGCGCCCCGGGGACCTGTTGAATTTTAAAACGGCCGAGTTGACCGAATTGCTCGCAGCGAGCGATGGCGAGTCGGAACGGATTATGTTCCTTCTACAGCGGGGCGGCTCATTGGCAATCGAGTTGGAACGGTTGGAATCGATCGGCATATCTGTAACGACCCGGGCAGAGCCGGATTATCCTGCCCGGTACCGCGACCGGCTTAAGGAATCCGCGCCGGTTATCCTTTTCTATTCCGGCGAGAAAGCGCTGTTGGGCCAGCCCGGGATCGCTGTGGTAGGCTCGCGTCACCTGGATGAAGCGGGCAAGGATTGCGCCCAGTTTGTTGGCAACGCTTGTGGGATGTCAGGTCTCGTCCTGTATTCCGGTGGGGCCAAGGGGGTAGATTCCTTGAGCATGACTGCCGCGCTGGATGCCCGAGGGACAGCGGTGGGTATATTGGCCGATAGTCTCGAACGAGCGATCCGCAATCCCGAAAGCCGGGCGGCGATTAGTCGCGGGGATCTGTGCCTTGCTACTCCGTACTCTCCGAGCGCCCCCTTCACAGTAGGGACAGCGATGGCACGGAACAAATTGATCTACACGTTAGCTGATTTCGCTATCGTCGTTGCCAGCGATGCGGGGAAGGGAGGCACGTGGGCCGGCGCTACGGAAGCGCTCAAAGCCAAGTGGATCCCTGTTTTCGCCCTGGACCACGCCAAAATGCCGCAAGGCAACGGACTACTGATAGAGAAAGGGGCAGCCAGGTTTCCGCACCCGTTCCCCGAACGCCCCCTGCGATTAAAAGCCTGGCTGGAAGAACATTCGGCGACTGATCAGGCAAGCCCCCTGCAGCCAAGGCTTTTCTGATCGATCCGATCGAATCGGACAAAGTAGCCAGGCGCTCCGCCCTCACCACTCGAACACTCGCCCCACGCCCGGCAGGCGCTCCAGAGCCTCGATAAGCTCCGTCTCACAGCCGATGAGGTGGTGAGGAAACTCCATGACCAGATTTTGTCCGGCTAGTTGCAGACGCAAAATGGCGTTGCCGTCGTAGCGCCGGGCCAGGGCAAACGATTGCCGGCAAGCCTCTTTCCAGTTGCCTGACGGACGGATCTCCACGACCAGTAGTTTGAGGGCGCCATTGACGGGCGCCGGTGGTTCAACGTCCGCGACCAGATCTTTGTTCTCTTCACTTGTCATGGATAACTCATCATTTGCTGTCCTGCCGGGTATCGCGGCAGGCATGGCCACGACCGGCGGCGGTGGCGGTTCCAGAGCTTCGTCGATGGCCGCCGGGTCGGGCCGGGTTGGCGTATCCTCCGCGACCGCTTCCTGGGACAGATAGTCGTCTTCATCGTCGGGCGGCGGGGGAACGCTTTCGGCCGCGCTGGGTGTCCAGGCGGGCTTGACGCGGGCCGGACCGGCGAAATCGCCGTTCATCTCCGGCGCGTAGTCGAACTCATCAGGCGGCCAGAAGCCGTCATCGTCGGGCGGCATGGGAATCTGCCTTGCCTGGCTGGCGTCCTGGGCTACGGTCAGTCGCGTCTGCACACTGTTAGCCAGGATAGAGATCGACTCTCCCTCGGCCTGCACCGTGCCCCGCACGACGATGATTTGGTTCACCTGTACGTTCTCGCGGTGGGCTGCCCACACCTTGGGGAACATGACCAGGTCGACTTTGCCGTCCAGGTCTTCCAGCGTCACAAAGGCCATCGGCTGGCCCTTCTTGGTGTTGGTTGTTCGTAACCCGGCGACCATGCCCGCCAGGGTGATCGGCTTGCCGTTCCAGGTGTTGTCCAGCTCGTTGCTACGAGCGGTGACGACGTCCTTCAGCTCGGCCAGTCTGCGTTCCAGTGGGTGCTCAGTCAGATAGACGCCGATCAGCTCCTTTTCCCAGTCGAGCAGTTCCCGCGAGTCGACAGCTTTGATCTCCTTGGCCGGGCGCAACAGAGAGACGTCGATCTTGGCCGCGCCGCCGTTGCCGCCAAACAGGGTCATCTGACCCGCCTCGGCCGCGGCATGGGTGCTGCCGCTGTGGCCGGTCATCCGATCCAGCGCGTCCAGGATCTGCGGCCGCGTGCCCCATTCGTCAAAGACGCCGACCTTGGCCATCGACTCCAGCGCCCGTTTGCCCACCCGGCGCAGGTCGATTCGCTCGGCGAAATCCACCGGGTCCTTGAACGGGCCGTTGGTTTCGCGCTCGTCGATGATGATCTGTACCGCGCCCTCGCCGGCGTTCTTGATCGCCCCCAGGCCGTAACGAATGGTCGGTTGAGAGGCCGCCTCCGCGCCCCTCGGCGCTTTCCGCCCGTCTTCAATCGTGAAATCCAGCATGGCCTGATTCAGGCTAGGCGGAGCCACTTCGATGCCCAGCCGCCGCGCGTCGGTGATATACTTGGCCACCTTCTCCGTGTCATGGCTGTCGACGGTCAGCAGCGCGGCGATATATTCGACCGGATAGTGGGCCTTCAGGTAGGCCGTCTGGCAGCAGATGACGGCGTAATCGGCGGCGTGAGCCTTGTTGAAGCCATAGCGGGCAAAGAACTCAATGTCGCCCCAGATGGCGTCGCACACCTGCTTCGAGAAACCGCGCGCCATGGCTCCTTCGGTGAACTTGGCCTTGTGCTCGTCCATCAGGTCGCGCTTTTTCTTCGACACCGCCTTGCGGATCATATCGGCCTCACCCGGCTCGTAGCCGGCCAGGTCGGCCGCGATGCGGATGATCTGCTCCTGATAGACCAGGATACCGTAAGTATCTTCCAGGATGGGCTTGAGTTCCGGCGTATGATAGGTGGCCAGATCCTTGCCCTCGTTGAGGGCGGCGTGCATCCGTTTGATATATTCGGGGATGTTCTCCATCGGCCCCGGCCGGAAGAGGGAGATGGCGGCGATGATATGGTCGAAGCGGCGCGGCTTCATCTCCATCATCAGCTTGCGCATGCCGGAGCCTTCCACCTGGAAGACACCCAGCACGTCGCCGCGGCCGAGCATGTCGAAGGCCGCTTCCATCCCCTTGTCCGTGTCTTTGCCCGGCCCGCGCTGGCCGATGTCGTAGGGGATATTGTCCATGGTGTAGCGCACGCCGTGCCGCTGCTCGATCAACTGAGCTGCTTTGCGCATAACTGTCAGTGTGCTCAGCCCCAGAAAATCGACTTTCAGCAGGCCGATCTGTTCGATGATCTCCATCGGCCATTGGCTGATCGAGCGGATGCCGCCTAACCCCGCCTCGCCGCTGGTCGGCCGGTGCAGCGGCACATATTGTACGAGCGGCTTGTCGGAGATAATGACCCCTGCCGCATGGCTGCTGGCGTGGCGGGCGACGCCTTCCACCTGGCGAGCCATCTCCACCAGTTCGCGGACCTGCGGTTCGTTCCTGACCCGGGCTTCCAGATCGGCCGAATAGAACTCGTGCTCTTTGTCCAGCACATTGGCGATCTTGGCCGGCTTGCCGGAGATGGCCGGGATGAGGCGAGCCACAGCGTCGACCTCGGCTAGAGGTACATCCAGCGCGCGGCCCACGTCGCGGATGGCCGCCCGCGCGCCCAGCGTCCCGAAGGTGATGATCTGAGCTACTTTGTCCTGGCCATATTTGCGTACGGCGTATTCGACCATCTCTGAACGGCGATCGTCGGGATAGTCGAGGTCGATGTCGGGCATGGAGATACGGCCGGGATTCAGGAAGCGTTCGAAGATGAGACCGTTGGCGATGGGATCGATGCCGGTGATGCCCAGGGTGTAGGCCACTAGCGACCCCGCGCCGGAGCCGCGCACGTTCCACCAGATATCGGTGCGTCGAGCGAACTCGCACAAGTCCCAGACGATCAGGAAGTAGGCGTCGAAGCCCATGGCGCCGATGATACGCAGCTCATGCTCCAGCCGGGCGCGCAGCTTCTCGTCCGTCCGCGCCCGTTCCTCGCCATAATGCCGGACCAGGCCCACCTCGCACAACTGCCGTAGATAGCCGGCGGCGGTATAGCCCTCGGGCACGTCGAAGATGGGCAGGTGATATCCCTTGCGGTCCAGGTCTACGTTACACATCTCGGCGATGAGCAGGCTGTTATCCAGCGCGCCGGGGATGTGGCCGAACAGCCGGTGCATCTCCTCGTAGGACTTAAGATAGTAGCCGGTGTCGCTGAAGCGCATACGGTTCGACTGGTTGATCGTAGAACCGGTCTGGATGCACAGCAACACGTCGTGGGGCACGGCCTCCTCCGGCGTGGTGTAATGCACGTCGTTAGTGGCCAGGAATTTCAGGTTATAGCGGGGTTGCATCTCCTGCATCAGCGTCTTGTTGATGGCCGTCAGTTCGGGGATGCTGTGCTCCTGCAGTTCGATGAAAAATCGTTCCGGGCCGAAGATGTCGATGTATTGCCCCATCAGGGCGTGGGCCTTGTCCATGTCGCCGGCGGCGATGGCGCGGGGCACGTCGGCGGCCATGCAGCCGGTGGTGCAGATCAACCCTTCGCTGTGGCCGGCCAGGAAGTCGAGATCGATGCGCGGCCGATAATAATAGCCGTCCAGTTGTGCCGCGCTGGCGATCTGCAGCAGATTCAGATAGCCGGTCTGGTTCTCGGCCAGCAACAGCAGGTGGGTGCGCTCGCGGTCGAATTGCGGGTCGCGGTCAGTCATGCCGCGCGCGGCCACGTACGACTCCATGCCGATGATCGGCTTGATGCCGTTGTCTTTGCATGCCTGGTAGAAAGGCATCACGCCGAACATGACCCCGTGGTCAGTCAGGGCCAGAGCGGGCTGGTTCAGGGCCTTGGCTCGCTTGGCCAACTGGTCGAGGCGGCTCAGCCCGTCGAGCAAGGAGTACTCGCTGTGGACGTGCAGATGAACAAACGGTTGATGCTTCGCTTCGGGCGGATTGGTTACGGTCCCCAACATGAGGGCGAGTATAGCACAACTGTTTGGTTGGGCGTTGGACAAGCGGCTTAAAGAATTGGGGGTTTTAAGGTGGACGCGGGGAGCAAGGAAACCTGATGGATTTTCCGGAGCTGGTCGGGCCCGAGGCCTTATTGTGCAACATTTCCCAATATTGACAGCGACGATATTTTTCTTCTATGATGTAACCGGTCCGCGACATTTTGAAGATTCTTGGCGCTTCTGCTGGCGGGATATGTCCGAACAAGCTAGAGCTGCAATGCTGAAGCAACTCAAAATGATCGCTCGGCAGGATTGCCGGCCCAATCGGCCGTTAATCCATCCCCCATGCCTCGATAGCCCGGCTCCCGCCGGCGAACTAATCGTTCTATCCTATTTCTATAACCTCCCCGACGTGCCTATGGCCAGTTCCACATCGAAGCCTGCATCACACGTTGCCGGAGCTTTACAGGTCTGATCGCTTACAGACGATCGAGCGTTGGTCTTAATCGCCATGGCCGTCCATTGTTGAGCATGGTCTGTGGCAAGGAGATAGAAAGATGGAAGTGAACCGTCGTTCGGGAACGAGCGCGGCCATCGTCGCGCTGGTCCTCAGCCTGCTGATGGGCTATATGATCTTTTCTTTAGGTTTCGGTGGAGCAACCACAGAGTCTCCTATTGGAGCCAGGCCGGTATCTGCCGCCCCGGCGCTCGCTACTGACCATCAGGCCGCGCCTGAAGCGGCCCAGGAACCACGCAACATCAATGCGGCCTGCACGGGCGGCACCGCGCCGTCGGTCGAGGGCACGACCCTAAACCTGTGTTATCAGCGGGACTTCACCGTTGGCGGCAACCCTCGAACCGTGCGGGTGTGGTATACGACCGATACCACGGCCTACACCGTCGATGGTGAAACCTATGTGCACGGGATCGCCGGCGAAGCGCAGGCATCTGACGTCGCCGACGCCGTCGTGGAAGCCTGGCAGACGGTCTATGACCATAGCGCCATCGGCGGCAACACGCATCACGAACCTTACATCAACGGTTGCAGCAGCGTCCTCAATATCGAATTGCGCGACGGCAAAGGCTGGTCGGGCATCGCCTATTGGGGGGCGCCGGGCCATTGCCGGATTGGCATCGACGCGCCGATGATCTCTGACGGAGTCGGCACCGGCGACGACGGCGTTGTTTTCCATGAGGTCCAGCACTACACCCAGTATTCCTATGATAATGGGTGCTACGCCGACTTCCAGCCTCTCTATTCAGCAGGCAACGCCTGGATCGAGGGTTGGGCCAACCTGGCCGGCCTGAACGCTACCAACGCCGCCACCGATGCCAGCTATAACGTCTCGTCGTATAACAGCGATACATCATATTACAAGCTCGACTACACCGACCTCCACGCGCAATATCTCATCGAGCATTTCGGTGGCAATGGCGCGCCGGGTGACTCGGCGTTCGGCGTGAAGGCGGTCTATGAGCATTACCGCCAATGCGACCAGTATGATGACATCTTCGTGATGAACGAGACGATCATGGCGCTGACCGGTGGAACCAAGACTGAGAAATCGGCCTTCGTCGACTTCGAGGCGGCCTATTACGCCTACCCGTATGCCGATCCGGCGACTCAACCGGATCTGGTTTTTCCCGACAACGACGACAAACCCACCGGCCGGCCGGCCTACGCCAAGGATGTAAGCATGTCCACAGGCAGTCAGAGTTGGGTCGAGACTTCGCCGGATACCTGGACGGGCCGGTATTATCGCGTGCGGCCGCAGACCGGTTGTTCTTTTGTGGAGTTGCATGTCGAGACCCAACCGGCGGGGGGCGAAGTAGGTATCAACTTCATGGCCGTGAACGCGGGCGGGACGAAGGTCCAGCGCTCGGCCCATATCGGCGACAAAGCCACCCGGCTCTTCGCTGGCTCTCCGGCCAACAGTGAGTTGGTGACCAATGTCACCAGCTTTGACAGCAAGATGACCTACAAGGTTGAAGCGACATGTGTCACACCGACGCTCAACATCCTGACTCCGCTCCATAATCCCGGCCACGCCATGGTCGGCGCGCCCAGTCACCCGATCGCTACGTTGACCCGCTTCAGAGTCACCAGCAGCAGCGGTCTGGGCGTCAGCGGTATCGCTCCGTCGGCTATCAGCTTCGACGCCGAAGGCGCCGCGCCGACGCTGGTGGCAGGCTCGTTCCAGGAAGTCGGCCCCGGAGAATACTGGGCGGCCATTGTGCCGCCGGTGAAGCCGAACGGCACGACGTTCGTGGATTACAAGGTCTGCCTCAACGGCTCGATCTGCGATTCCGAGAACGACGCCCTGCTTTATGTCAATCCCGGCAATGTCGACACGGTTTATCTGTTTGATGAATCGAACTCGATGAACACTGAAGATACGTTAGGCGAAGGCACCCGCATGCAGAACGCCAAGCGTGCCGGCCGCGTCTTGCCCGACTTGCTGCGCGATGGCGATCGGCTCGGCATTATCGGCCACGGGGCGCTCGATACGCCGCCGGGCTGCGGCTTGCCGGTCGGCACGGGGAATTGCCCCAACGCCGACATCACCCGGCTGGCCCGGATCGATAATGTCCACGTCCCCGGCGACATCGCTGTGGCCAAGGCGGGCGTCGATTCCGTCACCGCGCGACTTGTCTGGACCAACACGGGCCAGGGCTTGCTCGATGCCAAGGATATGTTGCTGGCCAACCCCGGCAACACCAACCCCGACCACATCATCCTGCTCAGCGACGGGGAAGAGAATGTTAATCCGCTCTACGCCACGCCGGCCGTTCGGGGCGTGCTCCAGGCCGCCGGCGTATGTGTCGATACAATTGGCGTTGGCCCGGAAGCGCCTGGCGCGCTGCTGGCCCGGATCGCGGCTGAGAATTGCGGCACCTACATGCCGGTCCCGACATCGGGTCTGGGGACGAACCGCACGTCGGCCGGCGCGTCTGAGGCGTCCGCCACTTTGATGGCTATGGGCGCGCCGCCGGCTCTGGTCGAGGCGATCGATTCGACGACGGCGGCCGGCTACTACCCCGGCCAACTGGGCATCGCCAATGCCAACGAATACATCGATGTAGCTGCCCAGGATTCGGCCCGCTTGTTCCACTTCCTGCACCGCAACGTACCCATTGGGCAATATCAAACCCATATGGCTGTTATCGATAAATCGGTTCAGAGCTTCCAATTCATGGCGGCGGGCAAGCAGGAAGACGCCAAGGGTTACCGGATGGTCGAGTTGCTGATGCCCGGCATGGACCCACAACGCTCGTGGATTCCGGTCAGCCCGCCCGACCCGGCGGTTACTCCCGCGGATTGGCAGATTCGCAACGATCCGTTCCAGGATGTCGTCATCATCGATAAACCCGAACCCGGCGTATGGGGTTTCAGGGTTCGATATGCCGAGACCTCTGGTGATTTCATCATGAACCTGGCGGTCCAGTCGCCGATCCGCCTGGAAGGGAACCTGTTGAATCTGACGAACGGGCAGGCCAAGGCCGGTGACACGGTGCCCATCGTGGCCGCGCTTATGGACCACGAGGGCCTTCTGCCCGGCGCTACCGTAGCCGCGTTGGTCACCAATGAAGGCGGCGATGACATCATGTTGCTGCCGGATGACGGCAACCATAACGACGGAGCCGCCGGCGACGGCATCTACGGGTTCCCCTACAGTCTCACCGATCACGGCGGATCTTACGGCGTGCGCATCGTCGCTCTGTTCCCCAACCCAGCCAACCCCGGTGAAAACCTGATCCGCGAATGGAACGGCGGTTTCTGGGTCGACGGACCACAAGAGGGGCACAAATACGATGGCGATTCGGACGGCGATGGCATGCCCGACGCATGGGAGATGCGTTGCGGCTTGATCGTAGGCCAGAACGACGCGCGTGGCGACCTCGACCGCGACGGGCTTATCAACATCGACGAGCTGCGACTGGGCACTTCGCCTTGCTTGCCCGACACCGATCGCGGCGGCGAGCGCGACGGCAGCGAGGTGCGTGGCGGCCGTAACCCGCTATGGGCGTCCGACGACAAGGCGTTCAGGATCACTGGCATCACTCTCCGGCCGCTCAATCATCGGGTGGCTATCGGCTGGTCCCAGCGGACGGATACTCACACCAATGTCATGGCCTGCATCAGCACCGTCCCCGGCAGCCTGGGCGATTGCCGGAGCATCGGCGCCCGGGGAGACTTCATCCTCGGCGACCTGGCCAACGGCCGGAAGTATTACATCACCCTCTATGGTCAAGGGGCGGACGGTGCAGAGGGCGCCTACTCCGACCAGATGGAGGTAGTGCCGGCCGAGGATCCCATCCCGCCACAGGGGGCGTTCTACATCAGCGGGCACGATGTGACCGAGGGCGGCAGCGTGGCCACCTCGCGCCAGGTCACCCTGATGGTCGACGCGCTGGATACCAACAGCGAATACGAGGGCGCGGCTGGATTTGGCTCTCATAGCGTGCCGCATGGTCTGGTGGGACCGGAGTTCGCCGGCATGTTCACCGCCAGCGGTCAGGTAGAGATGCGCTTCGGCAACAGCGAGAGCGCCGTCGCCAGTGCGCCATGGGAATCGCTGGCGTCGTCCAGGGAGTGGACGCTGCATTGTGACGACGGCGACTTGTGTGTGGTATATGGTCAGTTCCGTGACGGAGCCGGCAACGAGTCGTTGATCGTGACACAACAGATCCGGCTCGAGCTGAAGGTGAAGACGAGCTATCTCTACTTCCCGGTCACGATCCGTTAACGGGCTTCCTATTACTCGAAGACAGTAAGGCCTGGCAGGTTTCGAGCGGGCTTCGCCCGCCGGCCTGTCAGGCCTCGGAGATCTCCCGGTTCGTCGCCTCGATCTCGTGCTCCAGCCCCATCTCGCGGAACAGGCATAGCGCTCGCTCCAGAGGCTCGGTTGCTTCGTCTGGTCGCTGGTTGCGGGCCAGCAATATGCCGAGCGCGCGTTGCAGGTAAGCTTCGATGAAGGGATCGTCGGTGGCGCAAGCGGCCTCGATGCCATCGCGGAAGCTGGTGAGAGCGTGTGCGATGTTTCCTTCGCGTGCGTAGACATGGCCGAGCGTGTAGAGGGCGTACGGCCGCGCGTTGGGGATCTCCATACGCAACGTCTTGAAGACCATCTCCTTCGCTTGCTCCAACCGGCCGGTTTCCATGTACGCTTCGGCCAGATTGGTCGAAATGGTGGAGACCCAGAGGTCGTGCCTGGTTCGTTCGAAGAACGCCAGCGCCTTTTCACTCGGCGCGATCACTTCCTCGAACTGTCCGACGTTCAGATACATCCCCGCCAGCTCGGCCCGTAGCCCCTCGAGCTGTAGCCGGTCGCCGATTTCGGCGTAGTGGGCCATAGCCAGCTCCGCGTGGTGTCGCGCGGCGGGCATGTCTCCTTTCCGCCCGGCGATCATGGCCAGTCCATAATGGCGACCGGCGACGCGAGCCTGATCATCCGCTTTTTCGGCCAGTTGTTGCGAGGCCAGGAAATGCTCCTGTGCCGGCGCGAAGCGACTGGACTTGTAGTCGATCAGTCCGCGCATATATTCGAGGTCGCTTTCCGCCAACCATATTTCCCGTTCCGCGCCCTGCGAATCGCTCTCGAGCATGAATGCCTGGCTGCGCTTGAAATGCCAGCCGGTAATCTTCGTCGCCAGCCGCGCCAGCATATTGATGGCATCGTCATAGGTGGACAGCGACTTGCCGGCCTGGTCACGCAGCATATAGGCATGGGCCAATTGCCCCAACGCCTCGGCCGCCGGCTCGTCCTCGACATCCCACGAGAAGGCATCCATCTCGGCCAGCACGCGCTCCGCCTCGCCACGCAAGATGGCCAGCCGGTTACGGATCACCTGCAGTTTGACTCTGGCAGGATCATCAAGCGCGCCGGCGTCGACCGCGCTGAATATCTCATCGGCGGTCGCGGCCTGCCCAGCCATAATCTCCTGTTCCTGGTGGGTGAACCACACTTCGACGGCGGCCTCCGGGAGTTCTCCGGCGACAAAATGATGGGCCGCAGCGGTGTAGTCGCTCAATTGCGAGCGGACCATGGCGGCATCGAGGTTGTATCGCCGCCGTTTTTCGGGCGGGAGAGCGGCCTGGACCAGCTCACGGATGAACGGCAGCAGGGCGATACCGCCGGCCAGGTCGATTTTCACGAGGCTTCGCTGGATAAGATCGCCCAGAACCACGTCATACTTCGACCAGGTGTCACGTGGCGCGAAGGATCGGTAGACCGACAGCGCGCCCAAGACCTCGTGCTCGACCTCGTCAAGACGGCGCCAGAGGCGGTTGAACAGGGGGCGAGCCGAAGCGTCGCGCGGCAGGCGCAGCAAGCTGGCCGCCTCATCGCCATGGCGGACGAGCGCCGCGAAAAGTTCGAGTTGCCGGGGGTTGCCACCTGTGAATTGATGGATCCGGTGGGTGAGAAGCGCGCCGGACTCTATCCCCAGCGTGTTTAGGAGTGTGTCGCTCTCGGTTACCGTCAAAGGCTCCAGTGCGTGATGGACGTCGGTGTCGATGTAGACTCGTTGACCGATCAGCAACAGGGGCGCGACGCCGCGCAAGCTTTCCAGCAATTCAAGGACCTGGGCATGCTGTTTGCGGCGTGGATCGCCGGTGGCCGTCTGCAATAGGTCCACTTCGTCGAACACCAGCAACGGTTGTCGGTCGGCGATGGTTTCCAGATCCATCCGCAGCATGCCCAGCGCCTGGGCCGGCGACGCGATCTCGCCCGTGCCGGCCAGCAATTGCGCCCACAACATCGGCGCGCCGGCGTTGCGCATGAAATGGCCCAGACTGAACAGCAGGCTGCCTATGTCGTCGTTGAGACCGGGGTGGAACGTATACCAGAAGACGACCCCCAGCCAGCGGGCGATGAGCGCCGCCCCGATGCTGGTCTTGCCGACGCCGCCCGGGCCGGTGATGGCCGCCGAACGGCCGGCATACAAATCGGCCTCGATGGCGGCGACGGTTGGGTCGCGGCCGATCAGTTCGCGAGCAAGACCAGGGCTTTCCAGGCGCAAGGCGGGGTTGAGCCGGTCGATGATATACCGGCCTAGCTCGTCGATAGCTTCTTCCAGGTGGATAAAGAAGCGAGTCGGGCTGGTGTTGACAAAGCCGGGGATCGCCTCGGCTGAGGTAGGGAAGGTGCTGGGCGGGTAGTAGCGGCGCAGATAGCGCAATTCAAGCAAGTAGAAATGGTAGCGGGAGGATTTGCTGCCTTGCGTGGCGCGGCTTTCGTCCACGGCCGCGGCCAGCTCGACTCTCGTAGCCGGCAACGGACCGTCCCACATTCTATCGGCCGCTTGCCGCACGACATCCTGCAGGGCGCGGCCGCGGTCGGTGGGAGCGCCCATCCCAATCACTCCCGACTCGCCCAGGAAGTACGGTGACGCGAGCGGCGAATGATGCCCAAGCCATGCGGGATCGTCGAAATGTTCCAGAACTGAGCGAACTGTCGCCGTGAAGATGGTCGCGGGAGTGCGTTGTTTCTGTCGCGCCACAGGCCGGCCTCCTGTGTGTTACAAAATCTATCCGTACCTCTCTACGTGAGTCCAGTATAAAGGAAAATCAGCCGTGTGTATACCGGTTTGCTGCTAATCGTACCGGGAGACGGAATATGAAGAGAAAAAACGGGATTTGGACACGAGTTGCTCCGCCTATAATGGTGAGCAAATGGGGGTAGATTTTGTGAGTGTTTCATTACCTGCGGAGGAGGATCACCATGGACTATCAGAACGATGAGGTCATTTGGCGGGCGCATTGGCGATTGATGTTTGATGTGATCTGTAGTGTGCCGCGTATGCAGCAGGAGATCACTATCTGGCAAACAAATACCCCGACGTCCGGACCTTTTCAGCGCCTGGCCTATCAGATCAAGACGCTTGCCCCGACCAATATGAATGGGGTCGCGTTCGGGCCGGACTATGTCCAGTTGATCGACGGCTTCATCGAATATCAAACGGATCTGGATCAGGATATACGGGCCCTGATCAGCAACGCAGGCCTCCCGTCTCCGGAAGAACTTGGAACAACTTCGGAATTCATAGGCGGCGAGAATATCTATATCCGAGCCGACATTTCGCTCGGGGAGGGGGGCTCCTTGAGAGATTACCCGGTGTTTTTCTTCCCGCAAAATGAAGCATATGGAGTCCAGTTGAGAGAGACCTTTGACGGCGTGCACCAGGCGCATTGGGGCATTTCCAATCAGGTCCATGTTCCCCAGAGGGTATTCAGCCTGGAAAAGGTTGACGTCCGCCACAGGTTGCGGGTTCGTCAGGGGCGTGAAAGTGGCGTCGATCTCTTCAATACCTATTGTGATAACACCCCACTGGATATTCTGATTACCAGTGCGTCGCACGATTTCGCGCCGGGGGGACAAACCTTCTATTTGGGCTGCTTGCCACATGAGGGCATGAATTTTATCGGGGAGATCTACTGTCTGGAGTTTGATCCGAACAACTCCTGCGTCGCGTGTCCACGGCCCGCAGTGATCGAGCCGCGCGATCGGTAGCTACTGGTCGTGATTATAGAGGAAACCGAAAACTGGCTTAGCATTGCAATCTGCTGGAGTGCAGAGATGTGGTAACGACGTAGCCGTCATCGTCATTCATAGCCGTCTTGTCTCGCCGTTGCCACA
>JACFOH010000078.1 GCA_019454405.1 Promineifilum sp. | reverse complement strand
TCCCAGGCGATAATGGCCCGTATCGTGCCGAGGCCGAGGAAGAAAGGCATGACCAGTATAACCAGCCAGCGGATGATTGCCATTAATGCTTTGTTTTCCAACATGCTACCTCGATTACTGCACTGTCGATCCGTTATTGGTCCAGAGTGCCGAGGCCGGACGGCCCGGCCTCCAGCAAGTAACGAATCACAATAGAATCACTGATGAACTCGATCGGCGCCCGGTCGTCGGTCATGACCCGGCCGCGATCCCCCAATGGAGCCAGATTAGCCGCGGCCGTCGCCAGCGCGTCATGCAACAATGGGGCCGCATCAGGCTCAAGCTGCGCCAGGTTAGCGTAAAGATCGCCGGCCGTCGTTGGCTGCTTCGTCGCCACCAGAATTGTATTCAATGTGCCGGGGACGTCGATAGCGTGTACGGTAGGGAATACATCCAGAAGAGTGGCACTCACCGCATCGACAAGGCGCCGGTCGCCAGGCGTACGGCCAACATTGATGGCCATCACGCCGTCAGCGCTCAATCGGTCGCTCACTTCGGAGAAGAACTCACGCGTGGTGAGATGCCAGGGAATATAGGGCACCTTGTAGGCATCGATCGTGATGACGTCATACGGCCCGGATAGCCGGGACAAGGTATAGCGCCCGTCACCGGCAATGGCATTGATGTTCGGCTCGGTCAGATCAAAATAGCGGCGGCCGGCAGCGATGATCGTCGGATCAAGTTCGATCCCATCGATCGCCAATGGACCAAATACACGAGTGAACTGCTTGGGAATGGTGCCCGCAGCCAAACCCACAACCGCCATCGTCCGGGGCGGGCGTGGTTGCGCATTGAAATAAGGAGCAGCGAGCATGATGCTCCAGACAGAAATCTCCGGCACCCGGTCGCCATCGCAATAGAACGAGTGGAACGCTTGCCCCTCGTTGAGCAACAGATAATTGCAATCACCCTGGCGAATAACCTGTATGTAGTTATAGGCTGACTCGGCCTCGTAGACCTGTCCAGCATAAGCCTTGATCCCGCCGCGAAGCCAGAAGGTAATAGCTGGAACCAGGAGCAATACGAACAAAAGCGTGGTCAACAGGGTTTGCCTGGGCGTTGCAGATCGCCACATCCCGATCAAGCCCACGAGTAGCAGCAGCGAGCCGAACAAGACAGCGGCTGCACGTGAGCCGGCCAGAGGGATAACGATTAGCACCGGTAAGTAAGTGCCGAGCAGACTGCCCAGTGTGGAGATGGCGTAAATCCGGCCGCTAATGCGCCCCGCCTCGGCCACATCACGAACGGCTAGACGGATAGCAAACGGCGAGAGGCAGCCGAGCAACGTAACGGGCACAACCAGCGCCAAAACAACCAACACCAGAGAGCCAACCAGCGCATTGACGTCCATCACCGCCAGGGCCGACGCCGCTTGCCGCAAGACCGCGCCGGTCAGTAACAGGAAAAAGACAGCGCAGAATCCGGCCAGACTGACCAACACATAGAACACCGATTCGCGCGGGTGCTTGTCGGCGAGGCGGCCGCCAATGAAGTAGCCGGCCGTCAACGACAAAAGAACCAGCCCGATGACGTTGGCCCAAACGATATTGGATGTGCCGTAGACGGTCTGGACCAGGCGGCTGGCGACGAACTCGATAGCCAGGGTACTCATACCAGCCACGAAGACGGTCAGGAAGAGATAGCGGCGATCACCGATGGATTGCGTAATAGGACACCTCTTACCAGCTAAACCACATCATTCGCGGGGCCATTCAAAAGCGGCACGCATTTGCTCAACCGTCAACTTACCTGTATTGTGGAAGATCATGGTCAACGGTTGATCATACACGATAAAGCTTTCATCGGCGCGACCGAAAGAAAATGCGGGCTGTCGAGCGAAATATTCCCCCACGGCCACGGGAGGTCTAAGGCCGGGCCAGCCGAAGGTATCGGCTCTTATCGTCACGCCTAAAAGCGCCGGCGAACGCTCTCCGACCCAGACCAACTCGTAGCCTAGCGCGCCATCGAAGAGTAGTTGGTGATATTGCCCCGAGATGGGGAAACGCTCAGGCAGGCGCGGAACGACGCCGTAGATCCGATTGGATAGTACGGTCAGGTAGTCGGCTTTGGCTAATAGAGTCAAGTTAGCCATGAGCTTGTCCTCATTATCGGCCGCGTCGGGAGCCGTTAGCCAGCTCAATTCGGCATTAGGGTATTCACCGCGCGCGCGCCGGCGTCCGTCGACTTCCATCGTGACCGGTAGGTAATCATCCAATTGCTCGCTGAGAATCAAGGTTCCGGGCGGGATATTATCATACACCCAGCGCGAGGCAGCGTTCCAGGGATGCTCCTGAGTGTAGATCGTCATGAAGGCCAGAGCGTAGAACACTCCCGCCACAAGAGCCAGAGCAGCCAGGGCGCGACGGCCGGCGGTTGAACGCCACCGGCAAACCATCGCCGCGCCGAACAG
>JACFOH010000003.1:112214-125418 GCA_019454405.1 Promineifilum sp. | reverse complement strand
CCAGCGAAGCCTCTTTCGAAGTCGATTTAACACTCCATCTGTATTCTACGGCGCTTGACATATTGTGGCCGCCAGATTATCATTATGTCATGTGGCAACCACCACATTGATTTGCGTTGGTTGCCGGTGTTCCCTCGCCTCCTCTTCTGAGGGAATCTGGAAGTAACAGGAGTAGACAATCATGGACCGGTGGCTAGCGAACGGTAGAACACGATTCATCCTCATTGTGATCCTTCTAACGCTCTTCATGGCCGGCGTATTGAGCAGCAGTTCGCTGAATCTAAGCGCGCAAGGCGGAACGTGGGAAGGCAGATATTGGAATAACCGGAACCTCTCCGGCGCACCAGCGCTGACCCGTCAAGATGCGAGCATCAATTTTGACTGGGGCAGTGGTTCTCCAGATCCGGCGATTCAGCCGGACAATTTCTCGGCCCAATGGACACAAACGGCCGCCCTCGCGGCCGGAACCTACCGGTTCACGGCGACGATGGACGATGGCATGCGCCTCTGGATCGACAACGTCCTGCTTGTCGATTCCTGGATGGACAACCAGGTACGGACGATCACCGTCGATGTCTATTTGAGCGCAGGTAGCCACCAAATCACCGTCCAGTACTATGAAGCCGGCGGAGTTGCTGTAGCAAAAATGAACTATGTGTTGATCAGCGGCGGGACCCCACCTACTCCACCAACACCCAGCGACCAGTGGTACAACGAGTATTTCACCAATACTTCACTCAGCGGACCTCCGACACTCACCGGTACGACATCGGCCGTCAATTTTAACTGGGGTTTTGGCTCACCTGCTCCGGGATTTCCGGCCGATTACTTCTCAGTGCGCTGGATACGTAACGTTCCGCTTGAACAAGGCCGCTATCGGTTCACTGTCACAGCTGATGATGGGGTTCGCCTCTGGGTCAACAACAATCTGATCATCGATCAGTGGCGAGTTCAAGCGCCGACGACCTTCCAGGCAGAGATAGACCTACCCGGTGGCCAGATACCAATGAAGGTCGAGTATTTCGAGAATACTGAGCGCGCCCTGATTGCCTTGAGCTGGACGCGAATCTCGGCTCCGCCACCGCAGCCGCCGGCGCCGACGGGCTTCACCGGTGAATACTTCAACAATCCCAACCTTTCCGGCTCGCCCGTTATGGTACGGAACGATGCGGCGGTGAACTTCAACTGGGGGCACGGTTCTCCATCGCCACAAATCCCGGTCGATCGGTTCTCAGTTCGATGGACCGCCAATCTGAATTTCGCTCCGGGACGATATCGTTTCTCAGCATCCAGTGACGATGGCGTGCGCGTGTGGGTTAACAACCGGCTCATCATCGATGCCTGGTGGGATCGACCAGTTCAAACTTTTACCGCCGACGCTGACGTCAGCGGTACGGTACCGGTGCGAATCGAATACTATGAGAATACCAATCTGGCGGAGATGAGGTTCTCCTATACTCAGATTTCCGGCCAGCCTGGCACGGGGGGTCCCTTCCCGGGGACAGCCGTCGTAACTGCATACAGGCTTAACGTTCGGCAAAGTCCAAGTACGAATTCGGCCGTTCTTACACGCCTGAGTAACGGCGACACGGTTAATCTAACCGGATACCGTAACGGTGACGCCACGTGGGTCCATATTGCCTTGCCTAATGGTTCGATCGGTTGGGTTAGCGCGCTGTATGTCAGAACATCCATCCCCATTAGTAGCCTGATCCCGGTGGCAGGCACGTTCCCGCCGTCCCCACCACCTACAGGGGCAACTGGCGTGGTGATCACTGGGGCGCTCAATGTTCGCGTTGGGCCTGGGGTCAATCATGTAGCGTTTACCCAAATTGTCAACGGAACAACCGTCACTTTGGTCGGACGCAACGCAGCATCAACATGGGTCAAGATCATCTTACGTGATGGCCGACAGGGATGGGTCAACGTATCCTACATGAGCATAGGCGTTCCGGTCAGCAGTCTACCGGTGGTCAATAACTAGTCTACAATCGTATCGATCAAGCCTCCTCAGTCGTTGGATTGGGGAGGCTTTTTTGTTTTTGGTGCAGGTCGCATTACAATTGGAGACATCATGCGTACTAGCGGTGAGCGAGCTGCCCCGGAGTTCTCATGTTCTCCATCGATATCCCCATTTACGAGATCGCCGAAGCGGCCGAACTCACTGTATTCATCACGATCAGAAAGTACGCACCTTGACCGATAAAGACGCTCACGGGCGCGATATCACCAATGATGGTGAAACAATAGAATGGGGAAAATAAATATGGCCGCAATCACATTACTCGACGGAAGCTTGAAGCTATCGATCTTTCAGGAAGAGTCTGATAGCGAGTTCGAGGACAACATCTGCCTCTGCTTCATGGAAGACTGTCCGGAAGATGAAAAGATATTCAAAGTAGACGAAACCAGCATCTACCTGACGCCAGAGCAAGCCGCCTTGATCGTGCTGGAGTTAAACAGGGTATTAGGATTATATCGAGGCGGGTCACTACCAGGCTCCGGAAAAGCTCAATAGCACCTGGCTCGCCTCATCGATGGGGATTAAGGAGTCTCATTGAGGCATAAGATATGGATTCAAATCTCAACCGAAAAAAAGTAACGATTCTCGACCTGGCGGCGAAAAAGCGGAACAGTGAGCCGATCACCATGTTGACGGCTTATGATTACACTGGGGCGTTATTAGTGGACGCAGCGGAGATCGATACCATCCTCATAGGAGATTCACTGGGAATGGTCATGATGGGGCTGGAGAGCACAGTCCCAGTCACCATGGAGGAGATGCTGCATCATTGTCGCGCCGTCGCACGGGGGGCAAAATATGCGTATCTGATAGGCGATTTACCCTTCTTGTCCTATCAGGTGAGTGTCAGCGAGGCGGTACAAAACGCCGGGCGACTCCTAAAAGAAGGAAACGTCGATAGCGTGAAATTAGAGGGCGGCCACGAAATGGTCGAAACCGTGCGCGCTATTGTAGCCGCCGGCATCCCGGTGATGGGGCATATCGGGCTAACGCCACAATCAGTTAGCAAGTTGGGCGGATACCGAACGCAGGGGCGAACCGCAGCCGCGGCTCGACAACTGTTAGACGACGCGTTAGCCCTCGAGGAAGCCGGCTGCTATGCCATCGTACTCGAAGCTGTACCCGCACCTGTCGCCAAGGTTATTACCGAACGTTTGAAGGTGCCGACGATCGGCATCGGCGCTGGGCCGGATTGCGACGGCCAGGTCCTGGTCTACCATGACATTCTGGGGCTGTATGACAAGATACAGCCGAAGTTCGTCAAGCAGTACGCGACACTCAGCCCAATCATCAAGGAAGCATTCTCCTCCTATCGGGATGACGTGCTCAAGCGAGACTTCCCGGCACAGGAGCATTCATTTTCAATGAACGCTGAAGAACTGGAAACCTTCCAAAAGAGCCTGGAAGAATAGGCCGAAATGAAAATTGCGGTCGTAGGCGTCGGTGCGATGGGCTGCCTGTTGGGTGCCTATTTGGGAAAAGAGGAAGATGTTACCCTGTTCGGCCATTGGCCCGAACAGGTGGCTGCCGTGAGCGCGCACGGTCTGTCGCTGGAGCATCCTGACGGCCACAAAACACATCATTGGCTAAAAATCACCAGCGATCCTTCCAGTCTAAGCCAGATTGATCTAGCGCTCGTGGTGGTGAAGAGTCGCCAAACGGCTGAAGCCGCCAAGGCGATCATCAAGTTCCTCAAACCGGACGGCGTGGCCATCACACTTCAGAATGGACTGAATAACCGCAAGACCCTACGCGATATCCTGGGTGACCACCGTGCTACACTAGGGGTTACATCAGAAGGCGCAACCGTCGCCGGTGTAGCCAAAGTCCGGCATGCCGGACATGGTACGACCTATTTCAGCCGTGACGAACTGCTTGGCGACGCCCAATCAGCAAAAATACCGGCGGTCGTCGAACTGTTCAATCGGGCTGGATTCGATACGCACCTGGCTGAGAGTACAGAAGGATTAGCATGGGGAAAACTAGCCGTTAACGCGGCCATTAACCCTCTGACGGCTCTGCTGCGCGTACCAAACGGCTTCCTGGTAGAGCACGAAGAGCTTACGTTAATCATGTCTAAGGCAGCATACGAAGTAGTGTCCATCGCTGAAGCGCAGGGGATCGTCTTGCCATTTACAGATCCGGCGGAGCGAGCCAAGTCGGTAGCCAGGGCGACGGCCGCTAATCAGTCTTCTATGCTGCAAGATATCCTGAGGGGCGCTCCAACGGAGATCGATGCTATCTGTGGCGCCGTAGTACGCATTGCACGCGAGTTAGATATGGCCGTCCCTGTCAATACTCGCCTATACCATTTGGTCAGGCAGATCGAAGGAGGGAAGCTGCCTTTACTAGAGACGGGCGATGTCGCTGGCTTGATAAGACTGATGGAACAAGAATTCGTGTAAAAGAGCCATGAAAATTATTCATAGCATAGAAGGAATTCGGGCGGTTCGAAGCGGTTATAGTCCACAAAGCGTCGGTTTTGTGGCGACCATGGGCTATTTGCATGAAGGGCACCTGGCGCTGGTCAAACAGGCGAAACGAGATAACGAACGGGTAATTGTCAGCATATTCGTCAACCCCAAACAATTTGGCCCGACTGAGGATCTAAGTCGTTACCCAAGGGATATGGAGCGAGACTTCGCTCTACTACACACCAGCGGAGTCGATCTCGTATTCGTGCCCGATATTGAGACGATATATCCCGCCGACTTCCAGACCGTCGTAGAGGTATCGCGGATCACCCAAACATTAGAGGGGGCACACCGACCGACACATTTCGCCGGCGTCACAACGGTAGTCGCCAAATTATTTAACATCGTCCAGCCAACGCGAGCTTACTTCGGGCAGAAAGACGCTCAGCAAGCGGCCGTCATTCAGCAAATGGTTCGCGACTTGAATTTCAATCTGGAGATCGTTATAGGCCCGACAGTACGCGAGCCAGATGGGCTGGCCCTGAGTTCGCGCAATAAATACTTGGATACGGAGCAACGCGCGGCAGCGACGACGCTCTATCGATCGTTGAAAGCCGCAGAGGGGTTGTGGGAGAGCGGAGTTCGCGATGGAAATGTTCTACGGCAAAAAATGATGGACGTTCTATCGGCCGAGCCATTAGCGAGGGTTGATTATGTCAGCGCGGCCGATCCGGCAACGTTAGTTGAATACGGAAGCACTGTGCCGGCTGGCAGCGGTGTCCTGCTATCGATGGCTGTATTCATCGGCCAAACGCGTCTCATCGATAATTTCCTGCTCGCAGTGAGAGAGGGAGAATAAGCATGAGCTTCGACATGATGAGTTTGCCGGATGAGTTCATCAGGCGGTTACGCGAAGCCAAGCATGTTGTCGTCCTGAGCGGGGCCGGCATATCGGCTGAGAGTGGCGTACCAACTTTCCGCGATGCGCAGACAGGTCTTTGGGCAAAGTATGATCCACAAGAATTAGCAACGCCTGAAGCCTTCCAGCGCAATCCTCAACTCGTCTGGGATTGGTACACCTGGCGACGCAATCTCATATCCGGTGTCGGGCCAAACCACGGACATCGCGCCCTGGCTCAAATGGAACGTCTTGTCCCACGGCTAACCGTGATCACGCAAAATATCGATGGCCTGCACCAACAAGCCGGCAGCACCGACGTTATCGAATTGCACGGCAATCTGTCACGAACCAAATGTCTGAATGAAGACCGAATCGTTGAACAATGGGAAGAAACCGGCGAACGGCCGCCCCGCTGCCCTCATTGCGGAGGATACTTGCGACCTGATGTAGTTTGGTTCGGAGAAGCGCTACCTCCACTTGCTTTGCATCGTGCGATGGCAGCATCGCGTACGGCCGATGTTTTCTTCACCGTGGGCACATCGGGGATCGTCTATCCCGCAGCTTCACTCCCTATGGAAGCAGTCGAAGCCGGCGGTATGGTAGTGGAAGTTAATCCAGAGGACACCCCGCTAACACATTGGATGACCTATACATTTCGCGGCCCATCGGGAGCCGTCCTTCCGGCAATCGTATCCGCGGCTTGGTCTGAAACGTTCTGAAACGAGGGCAAAGACGATTCTACACGCCCACCCGCCATTGGCCCCAATAGATGTGCTCTGTTATCATCACCGTCGTCTTCTATTCGTCGTCACGGAAGACGCGCAGGCAATCCTGTCGAAAAAACCCGGGTTATTGCGTAAGCATTGGATAACCTGAGCCTGATTTTCTGATTACAGCTATGAGCGAAAATGATTTGGTCTCCCCCCTCAATCCTCTATTCGTTGAACTATTGCGATGCCCGCTAGCAAGACGTGAAAACAAGCAAGCTGAAGACCCAGGGCACTTGAGGATAGTCAGCAACTCCTGGCTTGTCTGCGATGAGTCAGGTATGAAATATCCAATCCGGAATGGAATACCAATCATGTTAATCGAAGAGGGCCTAAAATGGCGCGAGGTAGCTGAGTCCGATTTGCCCATTCCACCGCCGGCGCATTGATATTCATAGCCGATCTATTTAAAGCCTAACAACGACCATCAAAGTTTTTCAAAGGGGTACAGATGATCGCTCCAGAAGCAGTTCTAGAAGCGGCGAATCGTATAGCCGGTCAAGCCCACCATACACCGGTATTGTCTTCCCGGACGCTCGACGAACAAACAGGGTACCACGTCTATTTTAAGTGCGAAAATTTTCAACGTGTAGGAGCGTTCAAATTTCGCGGCGCCTACAATGCAATTAGCCGCCTGAGCGAAGAGGAAAAAGCTGCGGGCGTTATTACGCATTCCAGCGGCAACCACGCACAAGGCGTGGCCTTGGCGGCGAAGCTCCTGGGAGTCCAGGCTATCGTGGTGATGCCAAAGGATGCGCCGTCAAGCAAGCGGGCAGCTACCGAAGGCTACGGGGCGCAGGTCGTATCGTGCGACGCCTTCCATCGCGAAGAGATCACCGCACAGCTCGTCGAAGAACACGGATATACCCTGATCCACCCTTTCGATAACGACCATATCATCGCCGGGCAGGGCACAGCCGCACTGGAACTATTCGATGAGGTCGGCCAACTGGATTACCTGTTTGTGCCTGTAGGCGGTGGCGGTTTAATCAGCGGCAGTGCGCTGGCGGCCCAACTGCGTTCGCCTGATTGCCGTGTAGTGGGTGTGGAACCGGAATTAGGCCAGGATGCGGGTCGTTCGTGGCGAGAAGGCCGAATAATCAAACTGGACACTGTGCCGGAGACGATCGCTGACGGATTGCGGACGCGAGCTATCGGCCATCGCAACCTTGAGATCATGCGGCGATACGTCAACGATATGACGACCGTCAGCGAATCGGAGATTCTGGAGGCGCTGGAATTTATTTGGACGCGATTGAAGATAATCGTTGAGCCAAGCGCGGCTGTGGCTTTAGCGGCATTGTTATCAGGTAGCTATCCAGTGCCAACCGGCTCACGGATCGGAGTATTACTCAGTGGCGGCAATGTCGAGCCAAGTGCGATAGCTTCGTTGATTAAGCCGGTTGACCAAAAACAGGCTGCTATTATCCAAGCCCAGCCGTCACAACCCGCTAAACAGACAACGAATGGGAAAAAAGGGCACCGGCCATCGCGCATATTGGTATGTACACCCCTTCCGAACGAAGCGATGGATTTATTGCGCTCGGCCGGAGAAGTGGTGATCATGGAGGACGCCGACGAAGAAGAGTTAATATCAAGCGTCGGTGATTTTCACGCCCTGATCGTCAGCCCCAAGCAGCGGATTAGCTCTCACGTCATCAAGTACGGTTACAACCTGAAAGCCATCGGCTCATTCGAGAGCCACATCGACAATATCGACGTCAGTATGGCTCGCGCTTTGGGCATCCAGATATGCTACGCGCCAGACAGCCGAGCCGTAGCCATCGCCGAGCATACAGTCGGCCGATTGTTGGCCTTGGCTGATCGTTTTTCTGATGGTCGCCTGGCGGGCAAGACGATTGGATTGATTGGGTTTGGGTTAAGCGGCCGCCTTGTCGCCCAGCGCGCGGCCGCCTTCGACATGCATGTGCTCGTTAACCAACCTCGATTGACGCCCGAGTTAGCGCTCGACCCAGCCATTGAGGTCGCCGATCTTGTTGACCTGTTGCAACAATCCGACTTTATCAGCCTCCACGTGCCGTTCAGCGAGGAAACAGAAGCGATCATCGGCGAGGAGGAACTACGCCTATTACCACCTAGAGCGATGCTGGTGAATATGGGTCACACCGGCCTGATCGATGAAGCTGCGTTGTTACGTGCCCTGGATTCGGGCAGATTGGCGGGGGCAGCGCTTTCAGCGCTACCGGCCGTGGTCGCAAATCCATCGGCTGAATCACTCTCCCTTCGTAATCACCCAAAAGTGCTCGTCCAACCACATGTAACGGCCGTATTGGAAAACCGGTTTTTCGACATGTCGCTCTACGTCATCCGACAAGTTATAGGAGCATTGTCCGCACGGCGAGCCAGCGAAACACTCGATCTGAAGGTTGTGCCGATCGACCTCGTTGTACCGCACGAGCACATCGATATGAAACGCGTCTCCCGACTGATGGGGCGATTGGAAGAAGACGGTCGCCTGGTTAATCCGCCGATCACCACTTATTGGAAAGAACGATATGTAATCCTGGACGGCGCGACCCGCTATAGCTCGCTCAAGAACCTTGAATATCCTTACGCCATTGTCCAGGTAGTCGATAAGGATCAAGCGGGGTTCCAGCTGCACACGTGGTACCATGCGATTTCGGCCGAGCACGAGCCGGGCGCAGGCAAGACCTTTGCTGAGTTGGCTGAACAGCTGCAAAAAATCGATGGTCTGCAACTCAGCCCATTATTGCCGGAAGAAGCCCAGGCCGCTCTCCAACGTGCCTCTTCCCTCTGCTATTTCTCCGATAGCGAAGGCAATCTGACACTGGCAGAGGTGGCGCCGGGCGCGCCCAAGCTAACAGTCATGAACGCGCTTGTTGATGCTTACAACGCATGGGGAATTGTCGAGAGAACCCTGTTGACTGATATTGACCGGCTGGTGACTCAATTCCCGGATCTGGTGGCGATCGCCATCTATCCCCAGTTCGCCCCTGAGGAAGTATTTGACGCGGCGGCCGAGGGAAATCTGCTGCCTGCTGGATTGACACGTTTTGTTATACCGGGCCGCATATTACGCCTGAATGCGGATCTGGAGCGACTAAAACGAGACGAGTCACTTGTCGAAAAGAGAGCCTGGTTTGACGATTTCCTGGCGGGAAAGCTATCCCGCAGCCGTCTGCGTGTCTATCAGGAGCCGGTTGTCCTGCTCGATGAATAATCCACTCGGAGGCCTCGTCATATGACCCAAGAAAACAACGAACAAATAAAAGCGATCATTTTCGATGTCGGTGGCGTGCTAATACGAACGTTCGACCACTCCGGCCGAAGGTTTTGGGAGAAACGGTTAAATCTACCGGAAGGGGCCGCAGAAGCCATCGTACTTACAGGCGAGATGGGCACGCGCGCCCAACGAGGTGAAATCACAACAGATGAGTTGTGGGCGTGGGCAGGGGAATATCTGGGCCTAGGCGACGAGCTAGAGACGTTTCAGCAAGACTTCTGGCGCGGTGATGCGGTAGACAGCGATTTGATGGAACTCATCAAACGGCTCAACAGCCATTATCAAACGGCGATCATCAGTAACGCAACAGATGCTCTGTTAGACTCACTGGAGAATTACGGGATAGTACCGGAGTTCGATCTGATTGTCGGCTCAGCTTACGAAGGGTTGCTAAAGCCGGATCCAGCTATCTATGAGATTACGCTGGCGCGGCTCGGGCGCCGGCCGGAAGAAACCGTGTTCATAGACGATGCCCCGGCAAATATTTCTGCAGCGGCATCGTTAGGGATGAAAACAATCCTGTTCAAGCCGTCGATCAACCTGGCCGCGGAGCTCGAAACGCTTGGCGTGCGAGTCAGCTAGCAAGTTAAGGTTCATCCCAAAAATAAAAATCCGCGTTATAGGAAAATATAACGCGGATTTTTATCTAGGATCACGACCGAGGTCAAAGCGCTAGGAAGCGGTATTGGCCTCCGGCAGAGTCTCCACTTCAGACAAAGGAAACGTATTCCCACAGTCCATACATTTAGCCGTATCCTTATTTTCCTGTACTAATAAACCGTTGCAAACGGGACACGGTTGGGGCAGCGGTCGTTTCCAACTGGTCCAATCACAATCGGGATAGTTACTACAGCCATAAAAAATCCGGCCGCGTTTCGTGCGCTTTTCGATGAGATCGCCGCCGCATTTCGGACACGTCACGCCCACCTTGACAAGGATCTGCTCTGTATAGCGACATTTTGGAAAGTCGCTACATCCGATAAATCGGCCGAACCGTCCCTCGCGATAGACAAGGGGGTGGCCACAGAGAGGGCAATCACGTCCGACGAATTCGGGCTCTTTCTTTAGGTCAAGCTTGGGCAAAGCTTCATCAGCTACAGCCAGAGATTTGGAAAACTGTTGATAAAACTCATCAATAACCGGGACCCAGGGCTTGCCCTCAGCGATCTCATCCAATTCATCTTCCATCCGGGCGGTAAAGTCAACCGATAATACATTAGGAAAATATTCCACCAACATATCATTCACGACGCGCCCGATTTCCGTGGGCCGCAGGCGTTTCTGTTCCTGCTCTACATAGCCTCGATTCTGAATCGTGGAGATGATCGATGCATAAGTGGAGGGGCGGCCGATGTTATGTTCCTCCAGGGCTTTCACCAAAGACGCCTCTGAATAGCGTGGCGGCGGTTGGGTGAAGTGTTGGTCCGGCAGCAGTTTCAGGAGATCGATCGGCTCTCCGGTTTGCAAGTCTGAAGGAATCTGTGGCGCATCAGGATCATCGCCGTTCTCGTCGCCGGGATCATCAGCGCCATAGACGGCCAAGAAACCTCGGAATGTCAAGGTAGAGCCGGAAGCGCGGAAGAGATAAGGTCGCTCCGACACCGGGATACTAACCGCGCCAGCCCAGACATCAGCTGATACCGTATCATAAAGAGCTGGAGCCATCTGGCTAGCCACAAATCGTTCCCATATCAATTTATATAGACGGAATTGATCCTTGGACAAATGAGGTTTCAAGGACGCCGGCGTGCGCTCGACCGAAGTGGGTCGGATGGCCTCATGTGCCTCCTGTGCCGTTTTCGAACGCGTCTTGTAGACCGGCGGCTTCTCAGGCAAATACTGGGGACCGAAAGTTGCACCGATAAAGTCGCGAGCCTCTTCCTGCGCGATCGTAGAAACAGTCACACTGTCCGTACGCATGTAGGTGATAAGGCCGGTATCCCCATCACCAATATTGACGCCTTCATAGAGTTCCTGAGCGATGCGCATCGTCTTGGTCGTGCCCAAACCCAGGCGGCGCGAGGAGTCCTGTTGCAGCGTACTAGTCGTGAACGGCGCCGAGGGACGACGAGTTCTGGTTCCCAGGGTTACCTCTCCGACCTGCCAGTGGGCATTTTCCAGTGCCTCAACATGGGGGCGCACAACATCCTCGCTGCTTAACTGGGGATCCTCTCCGTTGATGCGGTGAAGCCGCCCAATAAAGAACGGCCGGCGTGTTTGATTGCCGCCGGGGCTAACGCGGAATTTTGTTTGGCTTAATTCAGCTTCGATAGTCCAGTATTCGACGGACTCGAATTCCTCAATCTCGCGCTCGCGCTCAACGACGAGACGAACCGCAACGGACTGAACCCGACCGGCGGAGAGGCGGCCATGGATCTTTCGCCATAATAGCGGACTCAACTGATAACCGACCAAACGATCGAGGACACGTCGGGCTTGCTGAGCCTCGACCCGGTCCATATCGATATCACGCGGGTGCTCAAAAGCGGCGCGGATAGCGGGCTGAGTGATCTCCTGGAAGACAACGCGTTTCGTTCGCGCAGGATCCATTTCGGCCGCTTCCATCACGTGCCAGGCAATCGCCTCCCCTTCGCGATCAGGGTCTGTCGCCAGGAATATTTCGCTGGCATTTGAAGCAATCGTCCGTAGCTCCTTGACAAGAGGACGCTTTTCATTCGGCACCCGATATTCGGGCGTGAAATTATTATCAACATCTACACTAAGACGGGATTTCAGTAAATCGCGGACATGGCCAAGGCTAGACTTAACAATATATCCTTTGCCTAAATATCGGCCGATTGTTTTAGCTTTAGCGGGAGACTCAACGATGACTAATTTATCGCCCCGACCATTTGCACTTTTCGCACTCTTGGCAGTCTTCCTGGAACCCTTAGCGGTTGTGGCTTTCTTCGCCGTAGTTTTTTTGGTTGTAACGGCACGGGCGGGCAAATCCGGCTTGGGCAGGTTCTCATGAGCCGGGGTACGGCCTTGCTTATAGATCGTGCCCCCACATACAGGACATTTGCCACGGGTACCGGGCGAACCATTAGCGGCCCATTCGGGGGTTGGGTCCTGCATCGGCCGCTTTTCTTTGCATTTCAGGCAATAGCCTATGATCTCTTCACTTTCCATTCAGTAAATCTACCAACTTAACTGTAGGATTCCAGATCGGTATCCTGCAGATTTTCGATGACTTCTTTAACCAGGGGGATATTATCCTTATGGACGACAAGGATAGCATCGTCCGTGTTGACGACGATCATGCCCTCCAGTCCAACAGCGACAACAAGTTTGCCCGGTTCATAATTATAGATCAAACTGTCCCTTGACGCGGTGTCAACGACTTTCCCTTTCGTCACATTATCGTCGGGGTCAGGGTTAATAGCTTCTTTCAAAGCATACAGAGTGCCGGGATCGCTCCATCCCATCTCACTGTGTAACACGAGAGCATCTTGCGCGTCCAGATGCGTGAGAATGGCATCATCAAAACTAATGGCTTCCATCTCAGGGTAGACCTGTGCCAAGGTAGCCTCGTAATCAGTCGTATCGAGAGTCGCCTCAATCTCCGCCAGTTGCGCCCACATAACGGGCGAGAAGCGCTGATAGACACGACGGATATAGGCTGGTGTTGTAACAAAGAAGCCTGTATTCCAGACATGGGTCCCACGATCAAAGATCGTCCGGCACTGACTGAGTGATGGCCTATAGGTCAACGATTCGAAGCCATAGTAGGGTGTATCACCCACAGTTCCCACTTGCTGGCCAAGCCCAATCCATCCCAGATTCTCATTAGGAAATCGAGGGGTCTCCCCAATGAATATAATCTCCGCCTTC
>JACFOH010000003.1:75403-112114 GCA_019454405.1 Promineifilum sp. | reverse complement strand
TATAGAGGCGCCACGCGAGCCATCGCCAGTTGCAAGGTAGACGCCTCGCCGACGATCGGCTCAAATTGTTTAGGGGATGCCTTGCGACTGATCGGCCACAACCGCCTTCCCGATCCCCCGGCGAATATTACAATGCGCATTCCTGTATGCTACTCCTCAATAGGACCAACATTGTAGGTTGGATCAGCTTCACGAAGTCGCACGTAATTCATCCCGCCAACTTGCTGAACCATCCCCTTCAATTCCATTATCGTCAGCGTGCCGCTTACCAGGCTACTGGGTAGCCCAGTCAGACGCGCTAATTCATCGATATGTACCGGCTGAGATGATAGCTGGGAAATCAGCGCCGCTTCCTCGGCCGTTTCTGGCAGTACAACATTGGCAACGGCCTGCTCGGCTACCATCTTCAAGTTCAGTTCCTCGAGAATATCCTCAACACGCGTAACCAATTTCCCGCCTTGCTGTATCAGCCGATTTGTACCTATGCTGGCGGGGCTATTGATATTGCCGGGAACAGCAAACACCTCGCGATTTTGCTCCAATGCGAAGCGAGAGGTTATCAGCGCGCCGCTCTTCTCTCCGGCCTCGACGACCAGGACGCCGAGCGATAAACCGCTGATCAAGCGATTCCGCGCCGGGAAATGGGCACTCTCGGGTTCAGAACCAAATGGGTAGTCGCTGATGATAGCTCCGTGGCCATCAATGATCTCGCGTGCCAGATCGCGGTGCTCGGGCGGATATATCTTATCTATGCCGCACGCCATAACAGCTATCGTGCGCCCACCCTCTTCAAGCGCCGTGCGGTGAGCCACGGCATCGATCCCTCTGGCAAGGCCGCTAATAACAGTAACACCATTACGGACTAATCCTGCGACCAGGTCACGTGTAACCTGGCGACCATATGCCGTCAAGCGACGTGTGCCGACAACGGCCACCGACCAGCGATCGACGGGTTCGAACCCTCCACGCACAAATATCAGCGGGGGCGCGGCCGGGATCTCACGTAATAGTTCGGGATAAGCTTCGTCCTCCCAGGTCAGAACACTGACCCCACCCTCTTCAACTCGTTGAGTATAGCCATCGAGATCGAAGTTATTCCGTGTTTCGTTGAAACTCTGGAGAGTACGGCTATCTATTCCCAGGCGACTCAGCTCATAATCCGACGCTTTCCAGGCTGACTCAAGCGATCCAAACGCGCCGAGCAAAGCCTGTACTTTAGCAGGTCCTATGCCGCTGACGTAATTGAATCCCAGCCAGTATTTAAGCTCGGACATTATTAATCCCCAATCTCAGCACCACCAAGGCCTCAAGAGCGCCGAAAATGTTGCGTGTTGAATTTTATATCGATCCCGACAACTATTCGTCAAGACCATCTATCAAGCCCGGCAACGGCATAATGACGATCCGGCCGCCTTCAATATCGATCTCCTTAATCACGTCAGGTATGTCCGGCAGCAGGTGTTGGCCAAGCGGCCCATCGACTACGAAGACATTATTGGCTCCGGTTTCCAACACTTCCACCAGGCGGCCGATATAAGTCCCACTAACGGTATAGACAGCCAGGCCATCCAGTTGATAAAGGAAGTACTCCCCCTCCTCAAGTGGAACGGCCTCTGCTTTAGGCACTAGAAGTAATTCACCACGCAGTTGCTCGGCTTCAGTACGCGTAGGGTAACCAGCCAATCTGAGTAGAACGCCGCCTTGATGTACACGAACGCTATCAATGGCTACTTGACGCGGGTTCACCTCACCGATATAGATGGTGTCCAGCCACTTGAAGCGTTCCGGAGTATCCGTCATCAATTCGACGCGGACTTCTCCCCTAACGCCGTGTGGCTTGGAGATACGCCCGACCGCCAAAAAATGAGGCTCGGCAGATTGATCTACAGAGCCTCTTGCGGGGGTGTGGCCCGGTCGTTTCGCAGAAAGCGAGCTATCTTCGGTCAATGGATCATTCTCAACGAAGCTCGTCTGCTTCCAGGAGGTCAAGTTCAAACCGCCGACCTTCCTTGGCGGCTCGAACCAGCATCAAGGTGCGGATTGAGTCGATGACGCGGCCGTTTTTGCCGATGATGCGCCCCATATCGGGGGCGGCCACGGCAAGTTCGATCACCGTCGTCGCCCGGTCGCGAACCTCGGTCACCACAACTTCTTCGGGATGGTCAACCAGCGATTCGACAATGAACGAGACGAGGTCTTTCATGAAGATTACTCTTCCTCATCGGCGCCGATGACAGCCGCTACAGCATCCTCAATCGCTTCCGTCACCGTTTCAGCAACGGCCTCGGCTTCTTCAACTATCGCCTCGACGACGCTCTTAGCCTCGGCAACCTCTTCAGCCTCGACAGTCTTGGCCGTGGCAGGTTCAACGCCGGTATATTCAGCAACAAGAGCTTCCAGGGACTCCCCGCCATGCAGGCGAGCCAGACGTCCCATAGTGCCCTGCTTTTCCAGCAAGATACGAACGGCATCAGACGGCTGGGCGCCAACGCTGAGCCAATAGAGAGCACGATCTTCCTTGATCTTGAACTGTATTGGATCGGGCAGCGGGTTATAATGGCCGATGTTTTCGACAATGCGGCCGTCGCGTTTGCTTTCCTTCTCGGCTACGACAACGCGATAGCTAGGCTGACGGATCTTTCCGGTTCGACTCAAACGAATTCTTAGCATGTTCTAGTTTATCACTCCGTTGATGAAGGGGTTCCTTCACAAATAATTACATTCGTCCACCCAGAAGGGAGGCGAGCGCATTTTTACCTCGTCCGCCCTTCTGGAACTGTTTCATCATGTCCTGCATTTCGCGATGTTGCTTCAGGAGCACGTTGATATCCTGTACTGATGTGCCGGAGCCGGCAGCGACACGACGCTTGCGGCTGGCCTTTAAAATGCGCGGATTACGGCGTTCCTCGGCCGTCATCGATTGGATGATAGCCTCAATGCGCTTGAAATCTTTTTCGGCCGCGGTCATGTCGATATCGCCGGCCAGCTTGTTCATGCCGGGAACCATTTCCAATATCTTGCCGATTGGCCCCATTCTCTTTACTTGTTGCAGTTGCTTGAGAAAATCATCAAGATCGAACTCTCCTGCAACAAGGCGCTCGCCGGCACGCTGAGCCTCCTCCATATCCATCTCGGACTGGGCCTGCTCAATAAGCGTCATCATGTCGCCCATGCCGAGAATTCGACCGGCCAGACGATCGGGATGGAACAGCTCGATCGCGTTAAGCTTCTCGCCCGTGCCCAGGAATTTAATCGGGACGCCGGTAACTTCGCGCATCGATATCGCCGCGCCGCCGCGAGCGTCGCCGTCGATCTTGGTCATAATCAGACCAGTCAACGTGACCGCCTGATGGAAGTCAGTGGCGACGCGGACGGCTTCCTGGCCGGTCATGGCATCAGCTACCAAAAGGGTCTCGACAGGATGGACGCGAGCCTTGATGCCCTTAATCTCATCCATCATCATTTCGTCGATGTTAAGGCGACCGGCGGTATCGATGATGACGGTCGTCGCTCCTGTAGAAATCGCTTGCTTAACGCCGTTAGCGGCGACTTCAACAGGTTTGCCCTGGACACCTTCGCTATAGACCGGAATATCCAGTTGCTTACCCAACGTCTCAAGTTGATTAATGGCGGCCGGGCGATAAACATCAGCCGCGACAAGCAATGGACGTCGCCCTTGCTTGCGCAGGTGAAGCGCCAGTTTACCGGCCATGGTCGTCTTGCCGGCACCTTGTAGTCCAACCAGCATGATAACAGCCGGCGATTGAGCGCCGAGGTTGAGACGACCCGGTTCGCCAAGAGTCTGGACAAGCTCGTCGTGAACGATCTTGACCACTTGCTGCCCCGGGGTCAGACTGCGCATGACTTCCTGACCGATAGCCCGTTCCCGAACACGGCCGACGAAGTTCTTCACTACTTTGAAGTTGACGTCGGCCTCGAGCAAAGCAAGGCGAACCTCGCGCATAGCGAGATCTACATCAGCTTCCGTCAGTTTGCCGCGTCTTTGCAGGTTGTCGAAAACGGACTGTAACCGCGAGCCAAGAGTCTCAAACACTAAATCACCATCATGCAACAGAAAGTTTGCAAGGTTGAGATTCTAACGCAGCCAATATACTGCGTCAAGACGCAAACATGCAACTAGACCCATCCGCCAATAGCGAATGGGTCTCTAGTAAGCAGATTCTACTCTCAAACCGCGTAAGAAGCTAGGCCATCACGGGTTGGAGCGCCGCAGCTGCCGCGCGTAAGGCCTCAGCTCTATCAGTATTTTCCCATGGCGCGTCGATATCGTGGCGACCAAAGTGACCATAGGCGGCCGTCGCACGATAAATCGGCCGGCGCAAGTTCAGGTCGCGGATAATCGCCGCTGGTCGCAGGTCGAAATGCTCGTAGATCAACTCAACCAACTGGTCACTGGTGAACTCACTGGTGCCAAAGGTCTCAACGTTGACGCTAAGAGGATGAGCCACCCCGATGGCATAAGCTAGTTGTACTTCACACCGTTCGGCCAGGCCGGCAGCGACGAGATTCTTGGCCACCCAACGAGCAGCATAGGCGGCGCTGCGATCAACTTTCGTCGGATCCTTGCCGCTGAACGCACCGCCACCATGACGGCCCATACCGCCATAGGTATCGACGATGATCTTGCGACCGGTGAGGCCGGCGTCACCCATCGGGCCTCCCACAACAAAGCGGCCGGTCGGATTGACGTAGATTACCAGATCCTCTGAATCGTAATCAGCCTGACTTTTCGGGTTGACGACGATATTACGATTATCGCCAACGAGTTCCTTTGGCAAGACCGGTTTGATGACATGCTCAACGATACCGTTCTTGATGGCCGCGTTATCAACATCAGGCGCATGTTGGGTGCTGATAAGGACCGTACGAATACGCTTTGGTTTACCATAGGCATACTCGACAGTCACCTGGGATTTGCCGTCGGGACGAACCCAGGGCAACGTTCCATTACGGCGAACCTCAGAGAGACGACGAGTCAACTGATGCGCCAGATAAATAGGCATGGGCATGAAGACATCGGTCTCATTACATGCAAAGCCGAACATCATCCCTTGGTCGCCGGCGCCGACGGAGTTCAAGGACGCATCGGCATCACCGTTCTTGCGCACCTCCAGGGCTTGATCGACACCCTGAGCAATATCGGGACTCTGGGCAGCTATGGCGGATTGAACGCCACAAGTATTACCGTCGAAGCCTTTGCTGCTATCATCAAAACCAATAGAGGTTATGATCTCTCGCACGAGCTTGTCAAAGTCAACAAATGCGGTGGTTGTAATTTCACCCAGGAGCAAGACAAAACCGGTCTTAGCGGCTGTTTCCAGAGCTACGCGAGAGTTGGGGTCCTGGGCCAGTAGCGCGTCCAGAACGCCGTCACTGATTTGGTCACACATTTTATCCGGATGCCCCTCGGTCACGGATTCCGAGGTGAAGAGGATGCTTGGTGACGACATGAAAGTTGTAGACATTTATTTGGTACCTCCAAAATTAGTCGCGGATACCTGGTGATATAACAAAAACGCCTCCTGAGCAGGTCAAGAGGCGTCTGGTGTGGATTCACTTTTACCTCTTATCTTCCAGCTTTCGCTGCCGGAGTTAGCACCTTTCCATATGGATGGTTGCTGCAGTTTCATCGGGCCGGGTCCCTAGACTGCTCTAGATAAGCGCGATTGCTCTGTATCGTAAGGTTCTCGCCTAACAAAAGATTATTAATCGCCCATGGCGATTTGTCAAGATCATAGAGTCAATTGCTTACGACTGAGATTAAGGTCAACTATTCCCATTGTTCAGGAGGTTCAGGCATGCCTAGAATATGATAACCCGCGTCAACGTAGACCACTTCTCCCGTTACCCCGCTCCCCAAATCGCTGCAAAGCCAAAGCGCTGTTCCTGCGACCTCGGCTTGATCGATATTGCGCCGCAGCGGAGCGCGTTCATTCACATAGCCGAGCATCTTGCGGAACCCGGCAATCCCCGAAGCAGCCAATGTCTTGATCGGCCCAGCCGAGATAGCATTAACGCGAATGTTATGCGGCCCCAGGTCTGCCGCAAGATATCGAGTGCTGGCTTCCAGCGCGGCCTTGGCAACGCCCATCACGTTATAATGAGGCACCACCTTCTCTGAACCATAGTAGGTCATCGTCATCATGCTGCCGCCATCGGGCATTAGTTCCTGGGCACGCTGAGCCAGGGCGACAAAGCTATAGACGCTGATATCCATGGCAATACGGAAGCCCTCCCGACTGGTACTATAAAAGCGCCCCTCCAGCTCTTCTGATGGCGCATACCCGATAGAATGAACGAGGATATCGAGTGTGCCGAAATGGTCTTTGGCTTTGCTAAACACTTCGTCAATCTCGCTATCAGATGTAACATCACATTTTTCAACAAAGGTCGCGCCGATGCTTTCCGCTAACGGAAATACGCGCTTCTCAAGTTGGGGAATACCGTAGCTTAGGCCGACGTCCGCGCCTTGCTGCTTAAACGCCTCGGCAATGGCCCAGGCGATGGAGTGTTTGTTGGCGACGCCGAAAATCAGCGCCTTCTTGCCGGAAAGTAAATTCATCCGCTCTTCTCTCCTAATCTAGGCTAAACACATTGTAATAAGTAACCCTGCTCACCATCGAAAGGTACGTTTCGTCACCGAACGAAAAGCACCAACTAGCATGACATATTGTTATTGGGGGAGTAAAATGTGAGGCATGGACGAGCCTACCTACCCCACTAAATCCCGATTCCCGCTTCTACTTCCGATCATCATTGTGGCCATGTCCGGGATCTTATTCTACCGGAATGGTGAGAAATGGTTACGCAACATTCTGGTCTATTTATCACAAGCTGCATGGGCCAGGCAAATCATCAGTAATTGGAGTATCGCCTGGCTAGTCGCGTCACGCTTCGTGGCCGGAGAAGACCGGCAAGCAGCCGTCGACGTAGGGCAAGCGCTGAACGAGAACGGCATGATGCTGACCTTAGACTATTTAGGCGAGAGTTGTACCTCTGAGGCCGAAGCTTCCACCGCACGTGACGAGATTATGCGAATCCTCGAAGATATCAATCGTCATCAGTTGAAAGCCAACGTTTCGATCAAGCCAAGCCAACTTGGACTGAAGATCGATCCGGCGCTGGCTCAAGAGAATATCGGCGCAATCGTTCAAAAAGCCAAGCAGTATGGCAATTTCATTCGAATCGATATGGAAGATCACCCGACGACAGATGCGACATTAGCCATTTACCGCCATCTGCGTCATAACATCGGACTAGATAACGTCGGTGTTGTTATCCAATCTTATCTATATCGTAGCGAGAAGGACGTAGAGAAGCTGATCGAAGAAGGCGCGTCAATGCGTTTATGCAAAGGCGCCTATGCCGAGCCGGCCGAGGTCGCTTTTCCAAAGAAGATCGATGTTGATGGGAATTACTTGAATCTCTCACGCATGACCCTGAGTCGGAATGCACTAGCCAACGGCGTCTACCCGGCATTTGCAACCCACGACCCAAGGATGATCGATGAGATAAAAATCTATACGAAAACCAACAACATCCCCAGCGACAAATTTGAATTCCAGATGCTCTATGGGATTCGTAGAGATCTGCAGGAGTCATTGGTCAAAGAAGGATATCGGGTGCGAATCTACGTTCCTTATGGCACGGCCTGGTACCCTTACTTTGTTCGCCGGCTGGCGGAACGTCCCGCCAACCTATGGTTCTTCATCAGCAACTTCTTTCGCGCCTGAGCCGTCCCGGATTCCAGACTGCTCATCACCAGTCATAAAGGCTTTGCAACGGTATGGTGGATGCCTACATTTATTGAATCGAAAAGAATCCCCGGCGTTCTAATCGTCGCGCTACAACCATTTGCTGACGAACGCGGCCGCTTCACAGAAACGTTTCGCAAGGAATGGTTTCCGCAACGAGAGTGGAGTCGTATCCAGACCAACCGCTCAGATTCGCGAGCCGGGGTCTTGCGTGGGCTACATTACCATTTCAACCAGGTAGATTACTGGTACTTACTCAGTGGGCAGATCCGGGTTGGCCTGGCCGACTTGCGCCCTTCGTCTCCCAGCTATCGAAAAACTGAGACAATCGACCTTGATGCAGCTGATAACCGAGGTCTGTATATCCCGGTCGGTATCGCGCACGGGTTCCTGGCGCTTTCCGATGTAACTTTGTTTTACACGGTCGATAATTACTACGACGGTTCAGATGAATACGGATTGGCCTGGGATGATCCGGATATTTTCGTGCCCTGGGGAGCAGAAATAACCCCCATTGTTTCAGGGCGAGATGCGGCGAATCCTTTCTTCAAGGATATACCTAATGATAGACTACCACGTTCGGAATCGGGGTTAGCCGAATAAGCGAATCCAAAGAGGCGGCCCCATGACAAGAAGGCCGACAACAACCGCGCCGATAGCCCCCACCAAAACAGCCGCGGCAGCGACATCCTTGGCTGCCTTGGCCAACGGATGGACATCCGGCATAGCCATATCCACGGCCGACTCCAGGGCCGTATTGAAGAACTCGGCCATCCAGACAAGCGCCATCGTTAACACGAGGATGGCCCACTCCATCCGACCAAGCCGCAACCAGAATGCCAGGACGATAACAGCCAAACTAATGACGGCATGAATCCAGGCGTTTGGCTGAGTGCGAATGACGTGCCACCAGCCCTCGAGGGCATAGACGAAACTTCTGATACGCCGGCGGAAGGTTAATCCCTCCCTGACTTCAGTCATCGTACTCGTCCTCTGTGGGCTGAATCCCGCTTAGACCCAGACGTTCCAGGATTGCAGTCTGAACGGCCCACATAGCCGCTCTTTCTGCCTCATCATAATGGTCATAGCCTAATAAATGCAAGACGCCGTGAACAGCCAACAATTGTAATTCGGCGGTGGTTTCGTGCCCCTTGGACGCCGCCTGTAATTTGGCCATATCAACCGAGATAGCGATATCGCCCAGGTATTCGAGGAGCTCCTCGCTGCCGGGGATGGGATCGCCGCCAGGAAAACTTAACACATCGGTGGCACGATCCTCGCCACGATACTGGATATTAAGTTGACGAATATAATCGTCATCTGTGAGCAAAATAGTACATGCTGCACCATTCGAGACAGACTCGTGAGTCATAGCCATGTTGGCCGCTTTTGCGACAGCGCGCAGATAAGGCATGGGATATGGTATTGTGCACTGCAAATCAACTGTATAAGGCATTGGAATCCTTTTTGGGTGTTATGATTAGACGGAGCCGGCGGTCCGGGAAGTCGTGGACTGTAGCTGGGGCTCGACACGAGGAAGTTGAGGCTGGGACACAGGCAAGGCGAACTCCGGAATACCATCGGTTATCGACTCGTTGCCGGGGTATTGGACACGCACATGGAAGCGCCCCTTCAAGGTTTCAATGAACGATAGCCGCAGCAGTTCGATATCTCCCATGGTCAAATGGGAGTCGTTCAATTGACCTTCCAGCATATCCTCTTCGACAATGGTATTGACTAGCTTTTCAATAGCCCTTTCTGTGTTCGGCCGCAAGGCGGTCGAAGTCGCGTCAACAGCATCAGCCAGCATAACGATCGCCGCTTCTCGCGAACTGGGACATGGCCCGGGATAGCGAAACGGCTGCATATCAACTTCCACCCCTTCGCCCGCGGCTTCCTGGGCTTTGCGGTAGAAACTCTTGACAGCGCGATTGCCGTGATGTTCGGCAATAATATTCTGCACACGAAACGGCAAGCGATACTGGCGAGCGAGCACAACGCCGTCGGCGACATGACTAATGATAATACGCGCACTGGTCAGCGGATCCAGCGTTGAATGAGGGTCAATGCCCTCCTGATTCTCGATGAAGAACGGCGGCCGAATCATCTTGCCCACATCATGATAGAAGGCGCTCACACGAACGAGGGTGCTGTTGGCGCCGATCCGCTCGGCCGCCTGTTCTGCCAGGTTGGCGACCATAATGCTATGATGATATGTTCCCGGTGCGCGCCTTAACAATTCGCGCAGGAGCGGATGATCAAGTCGAGAAAGGTCCTGGAGCTGCAGAATGGTGACGATGCCAAATAGGCCTCCCAAAATATAAAACCCGGCCAACGTCAGAGCCGTTGACAGTAATCCGTTCCCTAATGCAAAAAGCGTAGGGAGCATTATTTTGGTCGGATCAAGCTCGCCCTCACTGGGCAGCCAAAATATAGCGATAACAATGAAATAGCCCAGCGCGGCCATAAGGCCCGCACGGAAAAACGACGAGATACGCGTGCTATCTCTGAGAGTTAAGACGCTGAGGATTCCCCCTACTGCCAAATAAATAGTGGTCTCCAACGCGCCGATACTAATGAATCCAGTCGTACCGGCCAGGAGAACTGTGACAAGAATTGAGAACCGCGTGTCATAGACAACGGCGAGAAGCAGAGATAGCGCGGCCAGCGGAAACCAATAACTCAGTGTCTCATCAGCCGCCATAATCTTGGCCGTGAGTGTAAAGATCAAAATCAGGCCACCCAGAACGCCAAGGTACCGACTGTTCGCAAAATTGGCACTCTGAAATTTGGCCCAATAAATGGCAATTGTCGCGGCGACAAGTACAGAGAGGATCGCGTAGCTGACGATCCGCTGCCAATCGGTTTCATGCTGAAGCAGACCCAGTTCGGTCAAGGTCTCATGGTCGATCTCGGTGACAATCTCACCAGCCCTGAGGATACGCTGATCACGGGCAATCGACCGGGTAATCGGCTGGACGGCAGCTGCCGCCTCGCTACGGGCCGCCGCGGTAGCTTCTTCATTGGGGAAGACGGTGGGAACAATGAACTGATAAGCCAGTTCCGTAACTATAAACGTCTGGGAGGTAGTTAATTCAAGGCTGGCCAGTCGCCGGGCAGTTCGCTGAAAATCACCAAGCTGCGCCGGTCGTATCTCCTGACGCATCAACTCTTCGATGATAGAGAAAACGTTGCCGCGAACCTCTTCGAAGTCGGCTTGGGAAAGATCAAGGAGCGCTTGAGCGACCTCCTCGTTGACCGCAATCTCTTCAATAGATTGGAGGTATTCCAGCTTACGTTCGATCGTCGCCGACGAATCAGCGCGCACAGTCGCGATAAAGGAGAAGACGTCGCGCGCCTTTGATAATTGAGAACGCCCAATACCTAAATCGAGAGGAGTGAAACTCTCGGGCACATTCCGGCTAGCTTGGTCACGCGCCTGTTGCGTCAACAAGTCGCTCGTGTAAGTCAGGGAGCGCGGAGAGAAGATGTCGTTAGGGGCAGGTTGACCAATTGTGGCGCTGACCTGCCTGGAACCAGGGAGTTCGAAGGACAGGATCAGTGTCATACCGACCGCTAAGACGATCACGAAGATCGGCAGAGCATAGCGGCGAACCCATAATTGGAAGTCTTCGGTTCGCTCATTCAGGGTAGTATGGCTCATTTTAAACTTAGAACGCCTGCTCCTGTAGCGAACGCGCCGGCGACAGGGTCAATCATTGAATCACCGATCGATTCAACAAAAGAATCACTGCAGCAGATCGCGAACAACCTCGTTCACGAGACGGCCATCCGCCTTCCCTTTAACCTGAGGCATGAGTCGGGCCATTACCTGACCAGTTCCTTTAGCGTCAGTCACCCCCAACTCTTCAACTACGGTCCGGACAAGTCGCTCGATTTCTTCGCGTGACATCATCTGCGGAAGATAGGATTGAATCACCACGATTTCAGCGCTCTCCCGCTCAACATCTTGCGGCCGCCCGGCTTTGGTGAAGTCAGCGATGCTCTCTTGCCGTTGTTTAATCTGCTTGCGCAATACATCCTGCACGCCGGCATCATCCAGTTCCTGGCGCGAGTCAACTTCTGTCTGTTTGATAGCGGCGATAACCATGCGAAGTATATCGCGACGCTGGGCGTCACCGGACCGCATCGCATCATCTCTATCCGCGCGAAGCTTCTCTTTTAGTGTCATGTTGCTCATTGAAATCTAATTGATTGTAGCATTGCTAAAGTAGCAGGGCAACGCACCCGACAAGGGCCTCTGAAGGATCTGCCATGCAAAATGGATGGAAACCCCTATTCAGAGGCTAGTATGGTATATAGGTTTAAATCGCCTTCACGGCCGTCGCTACGAAAATTAATTATTATGCGAAAGCCGGCGAATTGGGCCAGTGATTGTGTTGCCCCTTCATCGATTAGCGCGACATAGCGCAAGCCAAAACCACCCTTCTGCCATGATAGCAGATAGTCGCCCTGCTCAACCTGGTTTTCCTGAAGGCCAATCTCAGGCCACGGTCGTAATTTGCGACGCTGGCGTGGATTATCCAGGAACTGCCAGTTGGCCAGGACAAGACGGCCATGGGGACGGAGATGATCACGCATCTCGCGTAAGAGGCGCTCACGATTGGTGTACCCGGGAATGTGCTGGAGGGTGGATAGGCAAACTATCAGATCATAAGCACCTAATCCGGATAAGGCGGCAGAAAGGCTCAGATCACGCCGATAGAAATTGCCCGCCACAAAATCGGCAGTGGACATCAACCGATCAGAAAAGTCGATGCCAGTATAATTCATGGAGGCGACGCGTTCTACTAGAAAGCGGCCAAACCGCCCGTTGCCGCATCCAACATCCAGGACATCCAAAGGTTCCACCGAAGGAAGATAGGCCAGGAGCTGCTCATAACCGGGTTGTGGCCCTGCACGACTGGCGGAAAATGGATCGGCGAGTTGTTCGTAGAACTGTGCATTCAGCTCGACCAAACGGCGTACGATCGTATCATCCATGATCTAGGCTGCCCTAAAACCCGAATCGTTCCAGGGCTGTTGTCACCGACGACACGTAGGAACCGCCGAACAGTCGAACATGGACGAGCAACGGGTATAAATTATAGAGATCGCGCCGTTCTTCAAAAAAGCCGGCGGCAATGGGTCGAAGCTCGTTATAGTGTTTGAAGAAGGCGCGGCCGAAGGTTCCAAATAATGTCGTGAAAGCCAGCTCGACCTCATTGTGGGCGAAATAAATGGCCGGATCGATAAACCCTGTGATACGCCCCCCAGCGGCCAGGATATTGGTCGTCCAAACATCCCCATGAACGAGCGACGGCCGCTCGGGCTCAAACAAGAAATCAGTGAGGTGCCTGCAAAGGCCCTCGACGCGAGAAGCTACACGAGACGGCAAGCGTCCCGCACGGGTGGCCTCCGTAGCCATATAATACAGGCGATGCTCGGCGAAGAACTCGATCCAGGACGCAGTGGACGGGTTAGGTTGCGCCAATCCGCCGATCAATGTATCCCATTTGAAACCGTAAGCAGGAGCGGTAATGTCGTGGAGGGCTGCCAGCAGCTCAGCGGCGTGATGTTCAACAGGATCTGTGATACGGCTATCGCCCGGGATAAAGCTCATCAACAAGAGTCGATCAGAACTAAATAAAACGCCGGGGACAGGAAGGGCGGTGTTTGCGGCCAGATAGCCAAGCATCCCGGCCTCGACCGGCAGGTTCGCTAATCCGTCCTCGTCCGCTTTTGCAACGACGATCGATCCGTCCCGAAGGCTTACGCGATAGACTGAGCTGACACACCCACCTCCTAAAGGCTCAATATCGGTCACCACTTGCCCAGTGATCGCGCCAATCTCGGAGAATAGATCCACAACAACCTCCTACGATCCTGGGGTGATAATCAGATTATCGAAGGATACCTGGAGATTGCCGTTATTGAAGGTACCTGCATCGAGGGCTATAGTCCCACTGGCAAAAGTCTCATCGATTAACTGCGCCAGAAGGACATCGTTGATGTAAAAAGTGAGGCTCGAGCCGGCAGCAATAACTTTTAGCCGGTTGAGTTCGTTAAGCCCCTGATTAATGGCTGAGGCGGGAAGCCAGTCGGGGATTAGGCGAGTCCAGGAACCATCGGCGTTATGACGTTCAATGATGTACATGCCATTGCCGGTAATATCGAACCGCAGAAACTGACCGTCATCCTGCATACGGAACAGGACGCCATAACTACTCTCTGGCGAACCAGAACGTTGCCAAGTATCGACCTCCAGCACGAAATCGCTGAATATTCGATCCTCAAGCGTGGCATATTGAATCGTATTAGGGCCGGTAACGGTGATAACGAGCTGCTCGTTCACTATCTCCGTTGCAGCTCGCTCGTCCCGCTCAAGCGACCAATTACCCGTCTGGTTCGGGACAAAGGCATCACTGATGGGGCCGTCAACTGCTTGCTGGCTCGTTCCACCGCTGGAGGGCTGTATCGGCCGCAAGCTACAGGCGGACGATAACAAGAGCAAAATCGGCAGACAAAGCGTGACGACTTGACTAAGGCGCGATGACCTTGACATTATCAAACTCAACCACGACTGTTCCGGCCACAAGCGTCCCTGCAGCCACCCCGATATCACCCGTAACGAATGTCGGATCCGTCACCGAGACCAGCGGAGTGCCGTTGACTTCCAGGCTAAGCTGGTTGCCAACGCACGAAACGCGCATTTCGTTCGTGGCTACGCCAGTATGTATGGCATCGGACGGTTGGAATTGACCGTTTTCCGTAAGGTACGTAACGTTCTCAGTTCCGCTCTGATATTTCCCGATGGTGTAATAACCATCACCACTAATCAGAAAGACGTAGAAGTTAGCTTCATTCTGATAGCGGCAAATCAGACCGTAAGCATTGTCATTCGGGCCAGATACCTGCCGAGCTTCGGCGGTTATGATGACGTCGTCAAACATCCGACCAGGGTTAGTCCACCATAATTGGCCCGGCTGGTTGGCGGTAATCCGCATCGACGCGTTCTCAATCGAAGCCGCGCCTCCTCCACGTGAATAAGTGGCCCAGCCGCAATCCTGGGCGCCATTGAAGTCGTCGTTGAACAAACTAACGGGGGAATCACAGGCACTCGGTTCACTGCCTCGTAAGCCACAGGCGGCCAATAGCGGCAGCAAGAGCAGGATCATCAATAGCACCGGCCACCGCTGACAGGGTTTACACGCAAAATCCAGGTAGCTTCTCGAGCCAAGCATGATCTTACCCTTTGCCGGATTCACTATCAAGCTTGTTCAGTTGCTCATCCAACGCTTCCATTTGAGACCTGAGCTCGGGCTGACGACGCATAGTGGCCAGATAAAGGCCCAGGATAATAACCCACAGTACAACAACGATAATCGCCGCAATCCAGAAAGTACTCACTGATGCTCCTGTCTCTTCACGTGGCAGGGGAGACCTAATCGGATCGACGACATCATCATCCCCGTACACTTATTCAGGTTAAGATAATCAGCAAATTGTAATCCGATAAGCCGGATCAGGCCAAGCTATCCCACAATGGCTCGGGAATACTGCGCGAATGGTTTTCGAATCGAGCCATGACAAACAAAGCATCAGATAATCGGTTCAAATATGGGATGACATGGGCTCCGACGGACTCTTCACGCGACAACGTGATCACATCACGCTCAGCGCGGCGGCAGACCGTACGAGCGACATGCAGGTGGGCAGAACCGATAGACCCTCCCGGGAGAATAAAATTGCGCAATGGGCCAACAATGGCGTTCAGCTCATCAATTAGGGCTTCCAGGCGTTCAACATGACGCGCTTCTATCTGGGGAATAGCATATTTCGCTTTGTCTTCTTCGAGGAAGCTGAGGTCAGAGCCAAGATGAAACAATTCATTCTGGATGGTGGGCAACAGTTCAGCCAAGCGTTCGCAGAGACCAGAAGCAAGGGCGACGCCAATGAACGAATTGAGTTCATCAACGGTGCCATAGGCCGAGACACGTAGCGACTCCTTCGGGACGCGCTGACCTCCGGATAGCCTGGTGAAACCGGTGTCACCTTTACGCGTGTATATCCTGGTTAAACGGGGCATGGTGTTCTCCTAACAAACTCACGGTTGGATATGTTTTAGCACATCGGCCGGGGTAATCCAGCCGCTATTGGGGAAAAGTCGGGCGATCTGAGGCGCGAAATGGGGCGAACTCGTTAAAACATCACGGGTAGTTCCCGCGGCGATAATCTCTCCGCCACTGAGCATGATCGTCCGATCGGCAATCATAGCTACCAATTCAACATCATGTGTGACGAGCAAGATGGCCGCGCCCTCCGCCAGCCAATCCCGCCAGACAGCGACCAAAGAAGCTTTCGTCGCGGCATCCAGACCACGTGTCGGCTCATCAAGGAGCAGGAGCCGCGGCCGCGTAACCGTCACCGCTCCCAGGGCAACACGCTGGCGCTGGCCTACTGAAAGGTCACGGGGGTAGCTTGCGTCAACTCCGGTAAGTTTCAGCCGACGCAATAAGCTGTCAAGATCAGCCGATGATTCCGGTAAATGGTGGTTTTGCAAAGTAACGCGCAACTCATCGATCACCGTCTCAGCAAAAAGAAGATCGTCAGGATTCTGCGGCAAATAGCCAACATCACGGCAAATATCTGCAACAGGGCGATTACGAACCGACTGCCCAGAGACCTGAATATCGCCGGATTGCGGACGCAGCAGGCCGACGATACACTTAAGCAACGTCGACTTGCCCGCACCATTGCGGCCGACAAGGGCCACGGCCTCGCCCGCGCCAATTGACAGATCGATATCTCTCAAGGTCTGCTGGCCATTATAAGCAAAACGCAATCCGTTCACTTCCAACAAAGGAGGGCCGGGAACAGCCGAAGTTTCCACCTCAAGTGTTTGTGGCACCGGGATGTCTTCGGCAAACGACTTGCCTTCCTTAACGGTAAGCGGCAATGGTTGCCAACCCAGGGCGCGGCCGAGTTGGACGATCGGCGGGCCGGCATTGATTTGAGCGAGTACTGTGCGCACTGGGCCATCGGCCACGATACGCCCATCTTCGAGCCATGTGAGCCTGTCAGCATAGCGGGCGATACGCTCAAGGCGATGCTCAGCCAGAACGATTGTCAAGCCCAGGTCTTCGTTGAGGCGAACAAGAGCCCGAAGAACATCTTCGGCCGATTGGGGATCCAGCTGGCTGGTCGGCTCATCGAGGACGAGAATATGCGGCCGCAACGCCAGCGCGGCAGCAATGGCCAATCGCTGCCGTTCCCCTCCGGAGAGAGTCGAAAGGGAGCGGCTACGAAGAGGTGTGAGGCCGAGCAAATCCAGCGTTTCCTCCACACGGACGCGCATCTCGGTTGGGGAAATAGCAGCGTTCTCCAGCGCGAAAGCGATCTCGCCTTCAACCTGATCCAGAACGGCCTGAGCCTCCGGATCCTGAGCCACGAAACCGACTATGCGGCTGAGCAAACGCGGGCCGGCAAGAACCGTGTCAACGTCATCAACGGTTATATTCCCGGATAACGAGCCGCCACTGAAATGGGGAATAAGCCCGTTTAGGCTGCGTAACAAAGTGGACTTTCCTGAGCCGGAAGGCCCAGCCACCAGCACAAATTGGCCGTCAGGAATGACCCAGTCGATATCCTTCAAGGCAGGTTCTCGGGCCTGAGGATAAGAAAATGTGAAATTGCGAACGGCAATCAACTGGACGCCTCCACCCCTGAACTATATATCGCGACAATGAGCGCCGGCATAGCAAGTCCCAGGAACATGACACCAATCCATAAATCAAAGGGGGGAAGTCCCAACTCAGGATAAGGTGAAAAGGCTAAAGACAGCCGGTCAAAGCCGGGCACAGGCAGTAAAGGGAACATGACCAATAACGCTCCCAAGGCTATCAATGTATCAAAGAGCATCCAGCGACGAGGTCGATATCGGGTATGAACGAAGAGCCTACTCAGCTCGCGATAGGCCAGGACAATAGCCAACATCCCTATCACCATAATCAACCAGCCATCAACCCCACCCCAAGCCAGGCGTATCGCCCCGCCAAGAGCCAATAGAAGCCCGGCAAACATTAACAGTCGAGCGCGAGGGGGCGTCTTCACTTGAGTCGTTGAGCCATAGCCGCGAGCTACCATCGTCTCGGACAAATTAAGGGCGCGTTCCAGGCCGGCGATGAGCAATGGGATAATGACGGGTCGCCACGCGCGCAAGCTATCAAACTGATGGCCGCGAATGGCCTGAGCATCTCGTATACGCCGGAACTGGTGCATTGTTTCCGGAACGTACGTGATGGCGATCAGCATGATGAGTCCAAGCTCATGCAAAGCACGAGGGGTCAATCCCGCCATTTCGTGAGTCGGGACAATAGTATTGAACGCGAGAAAGAAAGAGAGCAATGTGACCAGTCGCAAGCCGCTCAGGAAACCATAGACGGCCGCCTCCAGCGTTAAAGGCCCCCCAACGAGCGGCCAACTTGTGGGCAAGGAAAATAACGTCGTATGCCCGACATGGGCCATGAGCATATTGAATAATGTAGAGAAGACCAGAACCGCAAGGCTGATCCGCCAGAACGGTAATCGCCATCCGTTCGCGTCTATTGGCGCGCAGGCTCCCTCAACCATACGAGAAATGAAGAGCAATAGCGCGAGATATAGTGGATTACTGGTCAAAATGGCCATCAAACCTCCGACAAACAGCCAGATCAACCAGGCGCGAGCGTCAAAGGTCATCAAGGGTTCGGCACCTGATGAAAAACCTGGAACTGCATCCGCCCACGGAAGCGGGTCAGTGCACGGATAGTCGGCAAACCGAGGGCAGCCAGTAAGACGACGTTCCCTACCGCAGCGGCCGCATCCCACAAAAATGAAGTCGTCAGATAAAAGGCGACATAACGGCGCACCGCTTCGGCCACCCCGGCGCCAGGTGTCCACGTTATGAGAGGGTCGCCGGTAAGATAGGGCCAGGTGTAGAGATTCATAATAAAGCCATAGACGAAACCCCATAGAAAGCCGAAGCCGATGAGCAGCGCGATTTCAACCCTCGGCCGCCGCGGATGGGGTAATCCCCCGGCTACCAGGCCGATCCACCCGGCAGTGAACATCTGATAAGGCAGCCACGGCCCCACCCCGGCGGTGATGACGGCCGAGACAAGCAGAGTCATCGCCCCCAGAAGGAAGCCGAAGCGTGGCCCGAAAACGTAGCCGCCGAGGATGATGGGGGCGAAGATGGGCGAAAATCCGCCGGGGCCGGGGATGCCAACCTCGATGAAGCGCAACGTGGACGTTACTGCGATCATGATACCGAGCGCGGCAACGGTCTTGGCGCCAGCAACGTGTCCCTGGAGTTCCACGAGCAATACGGCCAGGCAGAGAGAAATGAGCACCCCGGTCAAGAAGGGGACCTCGCTAGAGCCTAACATCGCGGCATCGGCTCTAGACGAGGCTATCATTCGCATGATAAACGGGTAAGCCAGAGCAACCAGGCCGATCACAATAGCCAGCACAAACAGCGCTCCCGTTAATATTTTTTGACTCATATCTATTTATTCTGAGTTCTACCGCGACGACGATAAATAACCGCCGTCAGCACACCCAGAAATAGCAGCAACACGCCATAACCAATATAAGATCTCCATCCCTTATCATACGGTCGCTCGTGATTGGACGGAGCGGCCGTACTCGTTCTAACGTCCTCGTTCGTCTCAGAGGCGCTCGCGGCAACAGAGTCAGGCGGAAGGCTCGTCGACACACCGGCAACGGCCTCCGTACAAACATCATCAAACGAAATGGCCGGCGGCGGGGTGGCCTGAGTGACAGAGCCTTGCCCCCAAACCCAGCCGCTCATCTCGCCATCATGCAACTTATGAAGGCCGGCGCCAACTGCCGAATAGCTCCATGCGCCGTCGTTCTGAATCCAGTAAGACCAGTACAGGCAATTGTTACCGCCGGGGCATGAACAAAAACAATCATCCGAGGGGCAACCCTGATCATTAATACTGCAAACCGCCGCGCCCCCGGTTTGCAAGTCGATCCCGATGGCCAGGTCGGTCTGCAGCAATGCTTCATAACCCGATATGCCGTCTTCCGCGAAGCTAACACATCGCGTCGCGACCTGGCCATCCCCAAAATCAACCACAACAGCGGCATGATTGTCCCCAGCCGCTCTCGCCGGGAGACGAGTCAGAAGTACCGGCACCAACGTCATAAATATGAAGAGCGGCAGCAACCGGCGTATAGCCGACAAGTTTTGTCTCATATTCCAGGCCAGAACAAGATAAGGTGAGCAGTATCGAACTTCACAGACAACGGAAGCCATTGGCCCGCCACCGTCGGGATCGCCTGGACGGTTGCGTAGAAATCATCAAAAGGCCCTTGTCCAAAATCAGACTGGAATGCCCCACTCGTCCCTCGGAATGCGAGGAGAGCTTGCAAGGCGGTCTGTCCATCTTTAGTCCAGGGGCTCGCATCCGAATACCAATCCTCGCCCAGACCGCTGAGAGCCTGGATAACAAGGCTGGTTGAATTTGCGTTAGGCCCAAACCCGGGTCCGTATTCCCAGCCCGCAGGTTGTTGGCTCGAGGACAGAAATGCTTTAGCCGACTGAATAGGCGCATCAGCCGACGTACGGCCGGCAGCCAATAGCGCCATGATCGCTATAGCCGTCGCATCAGCGTTGGATGCCGTGCCGAAACCATCATCCCAAGACCCATCGGCCGCCTGCTTACTCTCAAGCCAATCAATTGCCGGGGCGGGAATCGGCTCGCCGGCGGCCGCGAGGCCGAGCATCGCGTTTGCCTGCTTGAAAGTGTCTCCTGCCCCAAAGCCACCCGCCTGGTCATATTGCTTTGTGATCAGAGCGACGTAGTCTTGACCAGCAAAATCACGTGGATCGACGGACGCGGCCGTTAATGCGAGCACCACCTTGCCCGCCTGTCCTCCATCAACCTGGGCATAAGAAGCTAACGCTTCGCCATTCGCCCGGAGAAATACAAGAGGGGAACTCTCCTGACCATCGAAGGTCATCGCAGGATCATGCCCCGCAGCAGCGAGAGCCAGGACGACATCAAGCGTTTCTGCAATCGCCGATGGCGCCTGGTTAGCCCCGCCACTAAAAGAGGCGTAGCCGCCATCATCATTCTGGAATTCGCTCACCATCCAATCGACGGCCCCGCGGACAACTTCATCCTGGCCTGCGAAGGATATAGCCGCCACCTTCGGCGCCGCAGATTTAGTCTGATTCTTCCTCGCCTGAAGCGCGAATACGGCAAGAATCGCCACAACAATAATCAGGGCAACGGTGATAATAATTCGTTTTGAGCGCATGATCTCCTCGTTTTAGTTTTACTTGATCAATTTATTCGGGATAACGAGGACGGGAAACCGGTAACAAAAACTCGATGCCTAAGCATCGAGTTGAGAAGTTCGACAATAACACAATTTGCCGCACAGTTCCCAACCCTTATCCGCGAGGGCAGAAAACTCACCTCAGGACGTCGACCTGGCTTATCGGTTCGAAACTACTTCGAGCCGAATTACAGTTGCGGGAACAGCACCGGTCTCGCTCGTCTTAACGAGGCCACCGGTTTCGCGATTACGCCCTGCCTTCCGGGGCTAGGGCAACCTGAGACGGGTTCGCCTATTCAGTTATAGAGTCAGTCTAGCAGAACGCCCATAGCGCGTCAAGAAGCCACACGATACAGGGGGACCGAATGACCCAGGACCGACAGCCCCAGGCTCTCACCACTCGAATTTATAGCGCACACCTTCGGGTGTTTTGATCTCGCGCCAACCAAATTGTTTGAGCGTCACATCCGGCCGCCGGCCAAATGTACGCAGGTGGTTGGCCGTCTCTTCGCCCGTGAACTGGGCGACATCATCGAACAGGTCTGCTGGGTCGATCTCTAATTTACGGGCGCAATGGTAAAACACAGCTAGCGCGGTATCCACGTTTCGACTGTCGGGAATATGATAGTTGGCGATGACATTGCCGATGAGGCCCAATCTGAGCTGATCGACGTCGGCATTGCGAATAGCCAGCGTCGCCGCTCGATGGCCGAAAATAGCCAGCAGACCCAGCTTGTCAGATGGAACCGAATCCACAAAACGCTCGCGCACATGAGGCGGCCATCCCGTGTAAGCACTGACGATCTCCGCCAATGCTTCATCGATCGGGGACGGGAGAGGCGCCGAATAATAATCTATCGCAGACAGGCCAGACAGGACAGTCTGCGCACCTTCCAAATAGGCGCGATAGGCGTGGCCGTTGGCCGATAGGGAAACATCACCATTCATAAGGCTTATTACAATTTAAGAAACACGACAATAACGAAACTTACTGTCCGGTACTCTCATCGATCATTCGTCAATAAGGCTGCGCCCTGTCATCTCCGGTGGCTGGGGGATGCCCATAAGATGCAGAATAGTGGGTGACACATCAGCCAGAATACCTCGCGGCCGCAGATTAAAATATCGGTCACCAATAACGAACAACGATACAGGCTGTGTCGTATGATATGTGTGCGGTTCCCCCGTCACCTCGTTGACCATACGCTCGCAGTTTCCATGATCGGCTGTGACAATGGCGACTCCACCCTTGGCATTGATAGCTTCCACCAACCGTCCAGCACACTCATCGACAGTCTCGACAGCTTTAATCGCGGCCGACAACACACCCGTATGGCCGACCATATCCGGGTTAGCGAAGTTGACCAGGACAAAATCGTCATTCCCCGTTCTAACGCGCTCAATGACAGTGTCGACCAAGGGACGCGCACTCATCTCAGGTTGAAGGTCATAAGTCGCGACTTTGGGCGACGGCTCCAGATGGCGATCCTCCCCGGGAAACGCGGCTTCACGCCCCCCATTGAAGAAGTAGGTCACATGAGCGTATTTTTCCGTCTCCGCAGCATGGAATTGCCGCAACCCTTTATCGCTCAACACCTCGGCCAGGGGGTTAGTAATGTCAACATCCGGGTAAAGCACCTTGACCGGGAAACCAGCATCATAGCTGGTCATCGTGACGATATCCAGATCGGGGATGAAGTCATGCGGAAAACCCTCGTGGTCAGGCTGGACAAAGACAGAAACAATCTGGCGCATGCGATCGGCGCGGAAGTTGTAGAAGATGATCGCATCGCCAGGCTCAATGAGGACGTCATGCTCTCCCGTATCAATAGCCACAGGTAGGACAAATTCATCGGTAGTGCCCGCACGATACGAGGCCTGAAGCGCGTCTGTTAGGGTTTTGGCGGTAAGTACCGAACCATCCTCTTTGTGATGGCCCTCATGAAGGGCCACATCTCGATAACCCAGCTCGGTGCGGGGCCAACGTTTGTCACGATCCATAATGTAGTAGCGGCCAACCACGGACGCGATAACACCCGGATGATTATCGGCGAGGTACGCCTCAAGCTCGCGAGCATAGCCTAACCCGCTTTCCGGAGGCGTATCCCGACCGTCAGTAATGACGTGGATAATAGGCGCGATACCGTGGCTTTCGGCCGCCGCAAGCAGTGCGTATAAATGTTTATTATGGCTGTGGACCCCACCCTCACCCATAAGGCCGATGAGGTGCAGTTTCCCACCGCGAGATTTCACACCGTCGAGTGTCGAGAGGAGGACCTCATTCTTGAAGAACTCGCCGCGATCGATGGCTAAATTAATGCGCGTGAGATCCTGATAGACAATGCGGCCCGAGCCGAGGTTGAGGTGACCGACTTCGGAATTCCCCATTTGGCCGTCGGGCAAGCCTACCGCCTCCCCGGAGGCATCGACGACCGACCGCTCTCCTTCACGCATCCAGCGATCGTAGTTGGGTGTACGAGCTTGAACGACGGCATTGCCGTGTTCCATCTCACGAATACCCCAGCCGTCAAGGATAATAAGTGCGACCGGGCGATAGGGTTTCATGTATAAATTCTCCTTCAAGCAAGATGTCAGGCTTGGTGAAACAAAAAAGCGGCTGACCAAAGGGGCCGCCGCTTTTTAGTAATGTTATTGGCTCCTCAGGTTGGACTCGAACCAACAACATTGCGGTTAACAGCCGCACGCTCTGCCATTGAGCTACTGAGGAACATCAAGGGCTGATTATAGCCAAACGGGGTCTAATGTCAAGAATTATAGAGCCTTTTCAAGGTCATAACGGCTGGCGTCCCCCGCCTCTTTGGGCCAGCCTGATGAAGCGATATATCACCGGCTCCGTTCAACCGGCGAGTTGGGGAGTGGATTAGAGCACAAAGTAAAATAGCCGCCATCGCTCAGGTGATAATCGTAGGTTTCGCCTGCGACATCAAAGATGACCTGAAAACCATTAACCAACGCCTGAGTGTACATGGCGCCCGGCTGCGGGCATCCTAGCGACCCGTCGTTCCAGGTGATCGCCTGCGCGCTAACCAGTGTCACAGATGACCGGCCTTCCCCGATGCGAGATAAAAGATCGGTCAATACAGATTCGAATAGTTCTTGCGGGATTTCACCGCTAGAGAATCCGAAGTCGTCTATCACTTCAGGGTCTTCATCTCCCGAAGCCGGGGTCATTTGACTTGGGGGTTCGGTTATAACAGGCGTTACGCTCAGATCAGGTCCGGGCCTGGGCGAGACACATCCCACCGCAAGTATTAGAAAGGTTGCGAGTATGGCACTCGCTACACGAAGTTTAATCACTTTCCATCTCCTCAATGGCTGACATATTTAAGACGTCGTTTCTACCCTGATAGTTCCCCAGAGGCGTTCTGCACATAAACAGGTTGTGGGAAATAAATCGCAAAATCTCTCCTGTAATTTCGACAAATCGACAGCCAACCGTTTATAATGGGGTCATCATAAGCTCACAGGAAGTGTATAAGCATGTCAATAGCGATTGTTGTGCATGGCGGGGCAGGCGGCTGGAATAAGTCCGAGGAACACCGCGAGATCGCGCTCCAAGCATGTATTGAAGCGGCCGAGAGAGGTCGAGCCATCCTTTTAACGGGTGGTTCAGCGCTGGATGCCGTTGAGGCGGCCGTCAATATCCTGGAAGATTGCCCGGTCCTCGACGCCGGCCGCGGGAGTTATCCTAACACAGAAGGGGAAGTCGAGATGGATGCGCTCATTATGGATGGGGGCGACCTCTCAATGGGAGCCATCGCTGCGATTCAACGCGTCCGACATCCGATCAGCCTGGCTCGGAAGATCATGCGCGACAGTGGCCATAATTTCCTTGTCGGTCAGGGGGCAGACGCCTTCGCCGACGAGATCGGGTTCCCCCGATGCGACGTCGAGGAACTTCTTGTCAATGAGCCGTCTGAATCAACAATCGGCGACACAGTCGGAGCAGTGGCCCTGGATGAAAATGGGAATCTGGCGGCGGCGACTTCAACCGGCGGCACGGCCAACAAGCGGCCGGGCCGCGTTGGTGATAGCCCGCTCGTGGGCAGCGGGGCCTATGCTGATAACTGGACGGCGGCCGTCAGCGCCACGGGTTATGGCGAAGCCCTCATGCGTGTCGTTATTAGCAAGCAAACCTGTGATTTTGTAGGGCTGGGGTTATCCGCACAAGCCGCGTGTGAATCTGCCATTCGCGTGCTGGAAGAGAGGACCGGCGGCGAAGGCGGCCTTATCGCTGTCGATGCGCGTGGCAAGGTAGGGGTAGCCTTCAACACGCGACGGATGCCCCACGCATATGCAATAGACGACCAGGCGATCGTCGCCAATTCTTAATCAACATCAGGAAACAACCAGCGAGCAGTGCTGAAACCCTTATAAAGCCAGTAAGGAGGTTAAGAGTTATGGACAGCGATTATTCCGACAGCCCATTTTCAGCCATCTTGCGAGGGGACCAACCTGGTACTGTAATTGTCCGGGATGATCGCCAGCGGTTCGCTATCATAGCTAGTCTGGAACCGGAGGCTGCCATACATTGGCTGGCCGTCCCTTTCGAACCAGGTTTTAGCACCGAGGAAATGAAGCAAAAAGAAGGTGAACGATTCCTGGCCTTGCTCGAATTCGCTGTCAACGAAACGAAAGCCCAGGCTGAAAGCTACCCGGCGCTACACAACGGCTTCACGATAAAATTCCATCTCGGAGCATACGAGACCGTGCCACACGCCAAACTCCATATCCTCTCGATGGAATAATCTAGCGTAGAATAAACAGTTCTAAAAAATGAAGAACCGGAGCTTGACTGTCTTTGGGGTAATAGCGTTCATCGCGGCCGTCGCCGTCTTCCTGGCGCTCATATCGACCACCTCGTGGCCCTGGTACTGGGGATGGCTCGTCGCGGCCAGTATCGTTACCTGTGCCCTGTACGGATACGACAAGGTATCAGCAAAAGCCGGCGCAGGTCGTGTGCCTGAGTTGTTGCTTCACCTGCTGTCGTTTGCCGGTGGGTTCGCAGGTGCGCTATTGGGGATGTTGGCGTTCCGTCACAAAAGCAATTTTCGTGCCCATCCGCTCTTCCTGCCGCTGATTATCTTGAGCGGGGCGTTATGGGGGTTCATCATTTATTGGCTCCGCTTCCGGGGATAGACGCGATCCTCGCAAGCATCAGCACTCCTATTGGGTGGTGAACACAGCCAATAGGCTCAGTAGCAGCTGCCGGCCAATCAGAACAGGGGGCGCCGTCAATTAACCGGCAGTTTGCTTAATTCACGCCAACGCTCCATAGCGCCGGTACGGAACAACGCCGGGTCAAAATCAGCAAGCGCTTCCCAACCCTCCACCGAAGCGAGTTCCCGCTCTTCATCGCTCAGCTCAATAACAAATTCGCGGCCGTCTGTCTTCATTTCGATCGTTAACAGGTCGCTGCCATCGTCGATAACTTCGCGGATGCAGTGGCGGTCAACGCCCTCGGGGTAACGAATAAACGCCGCCGAGCAGCGCGAGCAATAGGGCAAACTGGCGTCACACAGGTCCCGATCCATTATAACTCGCATGATAGAATCTCCATCTCTAGTCCAATCAAACAAACCTTATCGACCACATTCCATAATAATGATCGATAGCTCTTCAGAAATACTCTAGCATTTTGGTCGTCGGTAGATAGTGACAAATGTCAGGTTTTGCCGTACGATTTGTCATATCCCTCTCGAAGTATTCACCGTCTCAGGAGCGAAATTTAACTGTGCCAACTTATTTTATTGCGATAGCCGGTAATATCGGCGTCGGTAAATCCACTCTCGTATCATTGCTTGCCCAACATCTCGGGTGGGAACCCGTATATGAAGCAGTAGCTGAGAACCCATATCTGGTGGACTTCTATAACGACATGGATCGCTGGGGTTTCCATTCCCAGATGTTCTTTCTGGTACGGCGATTACAGCAGCATCGCGAATTGGTACAGCGCATTGGCCCGATTTTACAAGACCGTAGCGTATATGAAGACGCCGAGATATTCGCCCGCAATCTGTATCACCAGGGCCATCTAAGCGAACGCGACTGGCAAACCTACTTTGAGCTATACCAGACCCTGACACACATGCTTAAGCCGCCGGACCTGGTGATCTACCTGCGAGCCTCGGTAGCGACTTTGCGTCGTCGCATCGCTGGCCGTGGTCGCGCCTATGAGCATGGCATTGCCGATAGCTACTTGCAGGATCTAAATCAACTCTATGACGAATGGGCCGAAAGATTCACTCTAAGTCCCGTCTTGACAGTCGATACCGACAATCTGGACTATGTTCAACATGAAGAACACTTAGAGCAAATCTGGGCGAGAATTTCGGATCGGCTACACGGACGAGACTATCTGGCTCTGGAACAGTAATTGCATTGCCTCAAACAGGTATCAGCATGGTGTCCGGTTTTCCGGCGACCATGCCAATCATTATCTTCCGGGGAAACACTCCGGAAAGGAGCAAAACCATGAGCGTCTATAAAATGATCGAATTGGTTGGAACTAGCCCCACATCATGGGAGGATGCGGCTCGCACGGCGATCGAAACCGCCAGTGATTCCTTACGGGATCTTCGCGTGGCAGAAATCACCAAGCTGGACGTTCGCCTCGACGACGGGGAAATCGTGGAATATCGTGCCCGTGTGATGATTTCGTTTAAGTACGAGGGCGAGGAAGATTGATCAGCTAATAACAACGGCATAGCCCTCCAGCCTGAATAGCCGGGGACTATGCCGTTGTCCAACTCTCATTCGTTAGTTCAATCGTTCAAAGATACCGGCAGCTCCCATACCACCGCCGATACACATGGTCACCATACCGAACTGCACATCGCGCCGCTGCATTTCGTGCATGATCTGGACGGTCAGTTTGGCCCCGGTACATCCCAGCGGATGCCCCAAGGCAATCGCACCGCCGTTCACGTTGACCCGAGACTCATCCAGCCCTAGCTCACGAATCACAGCTACAGACTGAGAGGCAAAAGCCTCGTTCAACTCAATGAGGCCGATGTCGCTCAAGGCCATACCGGTACGTTTCAGGACGCGCGGCACAGCCGCGATCGGGCCAATGCCCATGACCTCGGGGCGCACGCCAGCGACATTGAAACCTGCAAAGCGCAGGATGGGCGTCAGGCCAAGCGCCTCAGCCTTGCTTCGTTCCATGACAATCACCGCGGCCGCCCCATCGCTTAATGGAGAGGAATTACCCGCCGTCACTGAGCCGCCTTGCTTGAATACCGGCTTGAGTTTAGCCAAGCCCTCCAGGGTTGTATCCGCGCGCAAATGTTCGTCACGGTCAAAAACCGTGGTCACACGCACAGGACCATCCGGCCCCGCGGTAACCTCTTCGATCTCTATGGGAACGATCTCATCCTTGAAAACGCCCCGCTCATAAGCCGCGGCCGCTTTGCGATGGCTATTGAGCGCAAATTCGTCCTGAACCTGGCGCGTGACTTCGTACTCATCGGCCACTCGCTCGGCGGTTAATCCCATTCCCATATAAACTTCGGGCATATTCTCAACCATGTACGGGTTAGGGTTTACCCGGAAGCCAGTCATGGGCACGAGGCTCATCGTCTCAGCGCCACCGGCAATGATGATATCAGCCCCGTCAGCGATGATACGCTCGGCAGCCATAGCGATGGTCTGCAAGCCGCTGGAGCAGAAGCGGTTGACAGTTTGCCCTGGTATATCGACCGGCAATCCAGCCCGCAAAGCGATCGTTCGAGCGAAGTTCAGGCCCTGAGCGCCTTCAGGCATAGCGCATCCGATGATCACATCGTCAATTTCAGCTGGGTCAAGCGCGGGGGCCTTCCGCAACAGGTCCTGGATGACAGCCGCCGCCATCTCATCTGAGCGCCAGTTACGCGTCGTGCCGCGTTTTGATTTACCGACAGCCGTCCGGGAACCGGCCACAATTACAGCTTCTCGTGTCATAGTGTTCTTCCCTCTAGTTCCGCAGCGGCTTGCCCGTCTGCAACATATGCATCATTCGTTCGCGAGTCTTTTCTTCCCCTAACAGAGACAAGAATGCTTCGCGTTCCAAATCCAGAATGTACCACGGATCAACCCAGGTGGGAGCGCTGATATCGCCACCCGTCAAGACATACGCCAATTTGCCGGCGATCTTGGCATCATGCTCGGAGGCGTAGCCGCCCCACAGAAGAGACTTGACGCCAAGCCTTAGAGCATAGAGCGCATCGCGACCAGCAGCATAGATCTTCTCCACTTCGGGCGGCCGAGCGCCAGAGGCGACGAGCTGGAGAGCGCGTTGCTTGGCGCGCGCCAGCCGGTGGTCACTATTCATGACGATCGTATCCTGGGACGTTAAGTAACCAAAAGTACGGGCCTCCCAGGCGCTCGTGCCCACCTTGGCCATGGCGATCTGCTCGAAAGCTTCTTGCAATGGCGGCAATACATCGGCGTTGGCGGCACGCATGGTTGGGTTAACCTTGCGACGTACGACTTCCTTGCAGCCGCCACCGGCCGGTATCAGCCCGACGCCGAACTCCACCAAACCCATATAGGTCTCGTGGTCGGCAACGGCTTCCCAACCGGCCATAGACATCTCCACACCGCCACCAAGCGCCATCTGATGTGGCGCAGCGACGACCGGCTTCGGCGCGTGACGCAGCTTGAAAGTCACCGTCTGGAGAGCCTTGATCATTTTGTCAAGTTCATCGAAATGACCGGAGGCCGCAGCCACGCCGATAGCAAACAGATTGGCGCCGGCGCAGAAGTGCTCGCCATTGTTGCCGATGACCAACGCATCAAAATCGGTATCGAGCCGTTCCAATGCCTTGAAAGCCATATCGATAATATCTTGATCGATGGCGTTCATCTTGGTGTGAAACTCAAGCAGAGCCACACCATCACCCATGTCAAGGATACTCGCGCCGTCGTTAGTGGCGACCGTTTTACCGGCGGCATGCAGATCGCTCACCAGGATAATGTTCTTGTCCGGTACGACGGTGCGGTAGTTCCCGGACTCAAAGTCATAAACCTGCAAGCCCCCATCCCGGCGATAGAAAGAGTCGTGGCCGGAGGCTAACATCTCCTTCACCCAGGGAGCGACGGTGAGGCCGGCCGCTTCCATCTTCTCGGCCGTTTCCGCCACGCCAAGCATATCCCATATCTCGAACGGGCCGGCTTCGTGACTAAAACCCCAGCGCATGGCGTCATCCACATCGGATAAGCTATAAGCTATCTCAGGGGTGACGTAAGCGGCGTAGGCAAAGCCGTAATAGAGCAGATCGCGAGCATAATTCGCAGCGCGATCGTCGAACTCGAGGAGTGTCCGCAAGCGCTGGCCTAAATCCTCTATTTTGCGTACTGCCCCGATAGACTCGAACCGAACCTTGGGCGATGGCTCGTACTCCATCGTGTCGGGATTGAGCGTCCAAAACTCGCGCGCGCCGTTGACCCGCTCCTGCTTATAGAACCCCTGACCGACCTTGTTACCCAGCCACTTTTTCTCGAGCATGGCGGACATCAGAGCCGACGCCCTCTCCGGATGCAACATCTCCCGATATGCGTCATGGGGCACGGCTTCATAGAGGTTGGCGTTCACATGGGCCATAACATCAAGGCCCACCAGATCAAGAAGGCGATATGTCGCGGTCTTGGGGCGACCAATCGTTGGGCCGGTGATAGCGTCCACCTCAGCAATGGAATAGCCATTTTGTAGGGCATGTTCCAGGCCATAAGAGGACGCTACAGCAAAGAATCGATTGCCGATGAAGTTCGGGGTGTCCTTGCATACAACGACCCCCTTCCCCAACACATCGGAGCCGAATTGCTTCATGAAATCAGTCACTTCGGGGGATGTATCGGCCGTGGGGATAATCTCCAGGAGTTTCAGATAGCGTGGCGGATTGAAGAAATGTGTACCCAAGAAATGAGCGCGAAATTCAGCCGAGCGTCCCGCGGCAATTTGGCCGATGGGTATGCCGGAAGTGTTGCTACTAACGATGGTATCGGGCTTGCGAATAGCCTCGATTCGCTCCATCAACGCTTGCTTGGGGGCCAATTGCTCTATGATCACCTCAATGATCCAGTCGCAATCAGCTAGCTTGTCGAAATCATCTTCCAGGTTGCCAAGGGTGATGAGGTCACCACGGTCGGCGCGGGCCAGGTTTGCCGGACGTGCCTTGGTCATGCGATCGTAGAGGGAGTTGATGATCCTGTTACGGGCGGCTGGATCCCCCTTTTCAGCGTCACTAAGATTGGGCGGGACGATGTCGAGCAGGACGACAGGGATGCCGATATTGGCCAGATGGGCCGCGATGCCGCCGCCCATTGTTCCCGCGCCGACAATACCCACCTTGTCGATTCGATAGGTCATATACGCGCTCCTGTTTAAAGAGATATTTCAAGAACGGACAGACAATGGACAAGATGGATCGATCGGCCTGGCCGGCCAATCGATCCACTCTATTCAGATACCATCCGCGCTCGGTCGCTTATTTCAGTTCCCGACGAGAATAACCCAAGATGCTTCGGGCGACGATAAGTTGATTGATCTGCTTTGTGCCCTCATAGATATCGTTGATCTTGGCGTCACGCATCCATTTCTCAGCCAACCATTCGCGAGAGTACCCCTTAGGACCGAGAAGTTCCACCGCCTTCTGGGTAATCCACGTCACGGCGTCACCGGCACGATATTTACACATGCTGGCCTCAAGACGATTACTTTCACCATGAGCCATCTGGGCGGTCGCTCGCAAGGTCAATAACCACGCGCCCTTATAGCGGGCTTCCATTTCAATGATATCACGCTCAACGGCGGTCATCTCATGGAGAGACTTGGTGTAGTCAACGACAATGCCTTCTTCAGCCAGCTTGGCCACCGTAAATTCCAGGGCGGCGCGAGCAATGCCAATGGCACTGGCCGCCACAGCGGGACGCGAGGCGTCGAACGTCTTCATCGCTCCCTGGAATCCCTTACGGCTCTCGACTTGTCGAACCTCTTGATCTCCCAGCACGTTTTCGTAGGGGATGCGAACATTATCGAAGTGCAAGGCAACGGTATCGCTGGCACGGATACCCAGCTTGTTCTCCTGTTTGGCGATCGTGACGCCCGGCGTTTTTCCCTCAACGACGAACGATTTGATCCCCGCCCGCCCCGCTTTCGGATCGACAGTTGCCCAGACAACGCACAAGCCATTCGAGTCGCGAAGAGCCAGCGCGCCGTTGGTAATGAAGATCTTCTCTCCGTTAAGAATCCATTCGTTCGTATCAGGATCCAGCACGGCGGTCGTACGCATGGCGCTGTTATCAGACCCGGCCCCTGGCTCAGTAATGGCCATCGCCCCCCACTTCGGCTCGCCCTCGGTGAACCTCTTCAGGAAGCGCACACGTTGTTCGGGCGTGCCGGCTGAATCAACGGCCGCGCCACCCAACATCGGGTGTGGCAAACAAAGGTACTGTCCGGCGTCGCCCCAGCTCATCTGCTCGATCATAAAGATGAAAGACAGCATACTGTAGTCTGGGCCTTCCCGTTTGGGTTTGGCGCTGCCGTTCGTTCCGTTTCCGTTGCCGTTGGTCTGCGCCATAAGCGGTTTGAGGGTGCGCTTGACCATCTCCTGCGTGAACGGCCAGGTCATCTGGACGAAGGCGTCCGGCCGTTCGTGCTCATTTTCATCCAGCTGGCGCGAATACGGCCGCATCGCCTGTTCGGCAACCATGCGAATCAACTGCATTTGATTCTCAATGAATGGAGGTATTTCAAAACTAATCATGGAATCCACCCCTATATGCGTTCGTATCGCCTCTTAGATAATCGCCAACCCATCGAATGTGGTGAAGCCGCGCGCGTTGCGCAACCACAGCTCGACTGGAAACTCGCGGATGTAGCCATAGCCGCCCAGGACTTGGACGGCGCGATCGGCCACCTGCATGACAGCGCGATCAACCTGTTGTTTCATAATCGTCACCTCTCGGGTGGCGTTCTTTCCCTGATCCAGCAGCCAGGCCGCTTCCCATACCAACAAGCGCGCCTCGTCGATCTCTGTGGCCATGTCAGCCAGCATGAAAGCGATAGACTGCCGGTGAGCGATCGGCTCGCCAAATTGCACACGTTGTTTGGCATAATCACGGGCATACTCGAACCCGGCGCGGGCCACCCCGACAGCGGCCGCGGCCAAAGCCACGCGACTATGATTGAGAAGCAGGCTAAAATCAATTCCTGCATCGCCGCCCAACTTATTGGCAATCGAAACACGAACATCGGACAAAGTAACCAGGTTCGTGGTCAAGGCTTTCACGCCCATGAGTTTGTCACGAGCATCGATCTTTAGGCCCTCTGTATCGATCGGTACAAGAAACGCCTGGGTTACGCCATCCTCAGCCGCATAGACAAGGATAACTTCGGCCTCATCCGCCAGCGGGACAACCGTTTTGCTGCCGTTCAAGACATAGACGTCGCCCTCGCGAACGGCCGAAGTCTTGAGCTTATAAGGGTTGAATTGCACGACCGGCTCCGTCAGTCCAGCCGTGAATTTCGGGGGCACTTCGGTAGTGAACAGCGGCAAGTATTCAGCTTTCTGTTCCTCAGTGCCACATAACATCACAGGAATAGCGACCAGGTTAGGAGTCATGACGTTAAACGTAATCGCCAGATCGCCCCAGGTGAATTCCTCCAGAGCAAGCGCCCCAGTGACGACCGAGTACTCGCCGAATCCACCATAAGCTTCTGGTATAGCCGTCGATAACAGCCCAATCTCCCAACCGGCACGCGCCAGTTGCTCAGGAACCTCGCCCTCTTCCTCAGCGTCGCGATAGACTTTGCGAACGCGTTCGCGAGCGAAGCGTGCGATAGTATCCGTCAGCATCTTTTGCTCTTCATCCGGACGAAAATCCAACATGGGAAACTCCTCCACAAACGATTAAGTATTAGCCTCGCGACGAACGATGGCGTCAGTCATCCGAGCGACGCGTGCCATCATCATTACATCATGAACACGAACAATATCAGCCCCCCGATCGATGCCGATCGCGACGGCAGCGGCCGTGCCTTCCAGTCGCTGGTCAGGGGGCAAGTCCAGCGCATAACCGATGAACGATTTGCGCGAGGGGCCTAGCAAGACCGGAAAACCCAGCGCTTTTATCTCCCCTAATCGGTCAAGCAATTCCAGATTTTGCTCCACCGTCTTGCCGAACCCAATGCCGGGATCAAGGATAATCAGATCGCGCTGAACCCCAGCCGCCAGAGCTATATCAACCTGGGCCAATAATTCAGCCCGGATGTCACCCAGCAGATCAGTGTAATGAACGCCGACGTAGCGGCCGCCCAAACGAGCCTCCTGGTTCACATCCTTGGGCTTGCTGCGATTGTGCATGATGATCACCGGGCAGTTGCGTTCGGCGATCAGACCGGCCATAGCCGGATCCATTCGCAGCCCCCACACGTCATTAACCCAATTCGCGCCAGCATCCAGCGCCGCCGAAGCCACACTGGCCCGATAAGTGTCGATGGAGATGATCGTGTCCGGAGCGGCTGCGCGAACAGCCCGCACGACAGGGACGACACGAGCGAGTTCCTCCTCAGCCGTTATTGGGGAGCTACCCGGCCGCGTGCTCTCGCCGCCAATGTCCAATATATCGGCTCCCTCATCAACAAAGCGGACTGCCTGTCCTACAGTCTGCTCAAGGGTGATAGCCGGATCGCCATCCACAGCCAGTCCATCGCCGGAAAAACTATCCGGTGTGACGTTAAGTATCCCCATGACATAAGTACGACGACCCCACTCAAACATTGTGGTGCGATTTCCGGGATGCATCAGGTTGTTAGACAGACTCGGCGGCCGTCTGGTAGTGACTGGCCGGGAAAGGCATTTCTACAAGGCGCTCCACGCCGGACATATCAACCTTTTCCAGCATTTCCTGTACAGAAAGGCCGGTCTGGGGATGGATAAAATCAGGTATGATCACCGCCAATGGGGCGAGAACGAAAGCTCTCTCAGCCATGAAAGGATGCGGAATGGTCAGTTCATCATCTTTCAGGATTAGCTTATCGTAAAATAGAATATCGATATCGATCAGGCGTGGACCCCAATGGCGGGTCTTTTCGCGCCCCATTCGACATTCGACTTCCTTGATCCGATGGAGCATCTCGTGAGGCGAGAGGTCGCCGGCGACCGCGACGCAGATATTGAGGAAAGGGGGTTGGTCCGTATCCCCCCAGGGTTCGGTAGCGAATACAGGCGATATGGCAGTGACGGTGACGAATTGCTGTAGCTCATTGATAGCCCGTCGCAGGTTGGCAAAACGATCGTTAAGGTTCGATCCCAGACTTAGATAGATTAAGCTCATACACATCACCTGCCGGTATTTTTACGTCTTTCCTGTTAAGGATGTCCGATATGACGCACTGCATTATTATACATATTTATAACACACTGCGTCATGAGTGTCAACGAGCAGGGGTTAAATCGAGAGGAGGAAAACTCGGCTCTGTTGGATTAGCCCGCTACAATAGCCTCATGAGACGGCCGTACGTTCTCCTCTGTTTGTTGTTCATCGTATTGTTAGCTCCCGTGCAGCATACCTCGGTAGCGGCTCAGGAAACAGTCTACATCGCACAAGCTGGTGATACATGGGCAGGGATGGCTATGCGTTATAGTATTAGCATCGCTGAATTGAAGGCGCTCAATCCGCACATGAACACAATGCGCGAGCCGGCGATCGGCCGCATGGTTTCATTGCCGGAGGGCGTGAGCGAGCGATTCGGGCGTCTCACGCGGTCGAGCAGCAGCCTAGCGGTAGTATCAGCCGAGTATCATGTACCTGTATGGTCGCTCGCTATCGCGAACAACGTCGATTCTCCCTACCGGCCAAATTTCTACCGGGCGCTATACATCCCGGGTGACGGACGCGTCAGAGATCTGCCGGCGAACATAGAGTCACTGGAATTATCGGCCGTGCCGGCGATGCCGGGCATGGCTCTCGGCTTACGGGGAACAACCCGTATGGAAGATGTCCGTATTTCGGCCGCGTTGGACGGGCTGCCGATCTCATTTGAGACGGTTGATGGTCGTTTCATTGGCGTTGTGGGAACAGGAGCTTTCTATCGCGGCGGCGAACCAGAGATGGTCGTACAGATCGCCGATACGCCGGTCTGGATTCAACCCTGGGCCTTCGGGCAACGGGAGTGGGAATACCAGGAGTTGACGCTAACGGGCGAGGCGGCTCAGATCGACCAGCAAGCCCGCGACGAAGAGCGCGCCCGATTGCAAGAGATATGGACTATCGTCAGCCCGAACGTCCTGTGGGACGAACCATTCCAAACCCCCGTCAAGAGCTATCTCGAGGTGTCGGCCCATTACGGAGCACGACGATCCTACAACGGCGGTCCTTATTTGACCTACCATGAAGGGGTCGATCTAAGCGCGTATGGTGGGACACCAGTGTTAGCGGCCGCGGCCGGCACGGTCGCACTGGCCGAGCCATTATACGTCAGGGGCGGGACAGTGATCATCGATCACGGGTTGGGCGTTTACACCGGCTACTACCATATGTCGGCCATCCACGCGATACCGGGCCAGCAAGTCAGACCGGG